>NZ_DFUE01000075.1:0-2777 GCF_002379585.1 Pseudomonas sp. UBA4194 | reverse complement strand
GCGTACAGCCGCGAAAGCGTCACCCGCCCCCACCCCAGGATCTGGATCTCCTACACAGTTCACGGCACCAGCGAGTAAACCAACGCACTGATCGCCACCAAGCCCACCAACGTCACGAACACATTGGACATCTGCCCCGAATACTGACGCATCGCCGGTACCCGGCGGATCGCGTACATAGGCATCAGGAACAACAGCGCGGCAATGATCGGCCCGCCCAGGGTCTCGATCATGCCCAGGATGCTGGGATTGAGTGTCGCCACCAACCAGCACACCACCAGCATGAACGCGGCAGTGACCCGGTCCAGCGCCTTGGCGTTGGGCCGGCGGCCGGTCTTGAGCACCAGGCCCTTGAGTCCTTCGCTGGCTCCGATGTAATGGCCCAGGAACGACTTGGCAATGGCCACAAAGGCGATCAGCGGCGCGGCAAAGGCAATGGTCGGGTTGCTGAAGTGGTTGGCCAGGTACGACAGGATCGACAGATTCTGCGCCTTGGCTTCCGCCAACTGGGCTGGCGACAGCGTCAGCACGCAGCTGAACACGAAGAACAGCACCATCACCACCATCAGCGCATGGGCGCGTCCCAGAATCTGCCGGCTACGGGTTTCGGCGTTGATGCCATAGCGGCGTTGCTGATCCACCGCGAAGGCCGAGATGATCGGCGAGTGGTTGAACGAGAACACCATGACCGGAATCGCCAGCCACAGCGTATGCAGCAGCGCCGAGGTTTCCGGCACCTGACCGGCCGTGGCCAGAATGCCGCCGTTCCAGTGGGGAATCAGGAACAATGCCAGCAGCAGCAACGCAACGATGAACGGATACACCATCAGGCTCATGGCCTTGACGATGAAGCGTTCGCCACAGCGCACCACGGCCAGCAACGCAAGGATCAGCACCAGCGCCAGCAGCGCGCGTGGCGGCGGCTGCAGGCCCATCTGGTGCTCCATGAAACTGCCCACGGTGTTGGTGAGGGCCACGCTGTAGATCAGCAGGATGGGGAAGATCGCAAAGAAATACAGCAGCGTGATCAACGCCCCGGCCTTGAGGCCGAAATGCTCTTCTACCACCTCGGTGATGTCGCCACCCGAGCGCCCCGACAGCACGAAACGGGTCAGTCCGCGGTGCGCATAGTAGGTCATGGGAAACGCCAGCAGCGCCAGGATCAGCAACGGCCAGAAACCGCCCAGGCCAGCGTTGATGGGCAGGAACAAGGTGCCCGCGCCGATGGCGGTACCGAACAGACCGAGCATCCAGGTGGTGTCGTGGCGGTCCCAGGGCGACAGTGTCGCTGGGGCCGTGGCATATCGTTCGTCGAGGCTGTTGGCCTGATCGTTCATCCGGTCGAATCTCCGCTTGCCGGTTGGGTCACTCATCGGCCGGTAGCGGGAAAAACGTACAGCTGGCAGCGCCCCGGCCCTGAAAAGGGGCGTGATTGTCCAAGATTGTGCAAGGAAAGCAAAGGGTTACTCGAGTAACGGTCGGGTTCAGGCCGGCTGCGAGCGCAGGGGCCGGCGCAAACTCTGGCCGAACCACACCCCCAACAGGGCCATGGCGCCACCGACCAGATGGTGCTGGTGCAGGCTCTCACCCAGCCAGGCGGTAGCCGCCAGCGCCACGAGCACGGGTATCAGATTGAGAAACAGGCTGGCCCGGCTGGCGCCGACCGCTCGCACGCCGCTGATCCACAGCCACGGCGCAATGATCGAGGCCATGATGCCGGCGTACAACACCAACGGCAGGTTCTGCGCGGTCAACGGGCTGGGTTCGCTCGCCAGGTACCAGGGGATCAGTACCAGCAGCGCACAGCCGATCTGCAGGTACAGCTGGCTCCAGTTGCCCATGGCGAAGGTCCAGCGCCGCAGCAACACGCCATACATCGCGTTAGCCAATACCGCCAGCAACATCAGGCCGTCACCGCCGCCGAAAGCATGGTGGACGATCAACGCGGGGTGGCCCTCGGTCATCAGCCAGATCACCCCGAAGAACGAGATGGCACCGCCCAGCACGGTCCCCCAGGTCAAGGGTTCACGCGCCAGAAAACTGCTGAGCAAGGCCGACAGCAGGGGCGACAGCGCCAGCAGAATGCCCATGTTGGTGGCGCTGGTGGATATCGCGGCCTGATACGCCAGCCCCTGATACGCCACCATCCCCAGCAACCCCAGCACCAGCAGTTGCGGCAACTGCCGCCACCATTGCTGGCGGGTGCGCCACAGGCCCGGCAGCACGAACGCCGATAGCACCAGGAACGCCAGGCCCCAGCGGTAGAGGGTGATGGAGGCTGGCGCGATCAGCCCGCTGGACAGCTTGGTGACCAGCGTATTGCCTGACCAGATGACCACGGTCGCCAGGGGGAAGAGGTTGTTCCAGGAAGATTCGCGAGGGGTGGGTTGCTGTGCCATCTTGGCGCGTATTCCTGAGTAACGGGGTGCGCTACTGTGCCACCGGCGCCGGCCGCAACGCCAGCGCTTTGCTCAACGTCGCGGCAGCGGCTCGGCCAGCCAGGCGTAAGTCTGCTCGGCCGACATGGGTCGGGCGAACAGGTAGCCTTGTACGTACTCACAGCCCAGGCCGACCAGCGCCGCAGCCTCCTGGGGGGTTTCCACTCCCTCGATGATGCAGTCCAGAGCCATGTCCTGGCTCAGCGCCAGCAGCGACTTGACGATCTTGAAACTGGCCGGTTTCTCGTCGATCCGGGCGACGAAGCTGCGGTCGACCTTGAGCTTGGTCAGTGCCAGGGCGTGCAGCTGGCTGAGACTGGAATAGCCGGTGCCGAAGTC
>NZ_DFUE01000040.1:33713-91124 GCF_002379585.1 Pseudomonas sp. UBA4194 | reverse complement strand
TATAAGGGCGCAACTGCGGAGCAGGTACCCCCTGCGCAGGTTTGACCAGATGCTGCATGACTGTACTGAGAAACACCGTACCGATCAGCAGAATGGTGGTCAGCAAAGCACTCTGCAACGCCTTCTGGCTTTCTTCACCCGCTCCGATCAAATGCACGGCCGACACCAGGATCATCAGCAGAATGGGCAGGTACCACACCCCTGAGAAAATCCGCAGCGATTCCTGCACTGCCCGGTGCTGTGTGCGCTGGTGCAGGGAGCGATTGCGAATCAGATGGGCGACCGGGCGGCGCATGCGCACCACCAGTACCGCGAACGACAGCGTGGCAAGCAGGCCAGCGACCACCGCCAGGCTGGCGGTGATATTGGTGCCGAACTGGCGCGCAATCTGCGGGCTGGTCAAGGCATCGCTCAAGGCCGCGAGGAAACCGATCATGAACAACGGACGAGGCGCATAGCGACGCAGCACCGTCACGGCGGCACGCTTGTGGTCGCTGTCGAAGAGGGTGATCACGCACATGATCACCGACGTCGAAAACACCCCGCTGCTGGTGGCGTAAGCCAGGCACAGCGCCAACGCCCGGGCAATGGACGGGTCGAGAAAATGGCTGGCATACAGCGTCACCGGCAAGCTGATCAAGGCAGGCGCGGTAAAGGGCAACATATAGCCGAGCAAGTTGTGAAGACGCGGCCGCTCCCGGACGAAGCGCCGCTGGCCTGCCCGGCCAACGATGAAACGCCCCAGAAAGTGCAGGCACAGGAACACACTCATCCAACAGGCACTCAACACGGCAAAGTCGGCGGCCAGACTCAGCCCCGAGCGCGAGTGCTTGTCGATCAGCCGGCCGACTTCGTCGGCGGCGCGATCGGTGCGCAGCCGCCAAGTGTCGAGAATGTGGTCATCGAGGTTGAGTTGATCCTGCACATCATCGATGCCGGAAGTGATCGCGCCGAGCAGTCCACCCTGCACCAATGCCTCCGGTTCGGGGTCGGTGGCCGGAGCATCGGTGGCGGGCGGATCGGCGGCGTAGAGGTTCAGGCTAAGGAGCAGAGACAGCAACAACAGGGTGAATTTTGCCGGGGAACTGAACACAATGCGGGTCGCTCTATTGGTCGGTACACCTCTGACTGATCGATTTTTGCCAGGCAAGTTCGTCTCCTTGACGGATTGGTCGGCAGGTTTCACCTTCGTACCACTGACAGTGACGTCACCGCGCCGCCGTAGTGTCCACGGTATCGCGCTCCCCCACCTCAAGGCTTTGCACCATGTCTTCCAGCAGCACCTACGCCACTTCATTACCGGGTAAACGCGAGCAATATTCCACGCGTATCGCTTTCTTCATTGCCGGCTTCGCCATGTCTGCCTGGGCACCCCTGGTGCCGCTGGCCAAGGCCCGCGCCAACCTCAGCGACGGCTCCCTGGGCTTGTTGCTGCTGGGCCTGGGCGCGGGCTCGATTCTGGCCATGCCTCTGGCAGGCTACCTGTGCGCACGCTTCGGTTGCCGGCGGGTGATCACCGTGTCGGGACTGTTGATCTGCCTGGTGTTGCCCCTGTTGGCCAGCGCCGCGACGTTACCCTGGCTGATCGCTGGCGTACTGTTGTTCGGCGCCGGCATGGGCGGCATCGACTGCGCCATGAACATCCAGGCAGTGCTGGTGGAAAAGGCCAGCGAGCGACCGATGATGTCCGGCTTCCACGGCCTGTTCAGTGTCGGCGGTATTCTGGGCGCGGCGGGCATGACGGCGTTGCTGGCACTAGGGCTGTCGCCGTTGCAGGCGGTGCTGTGCGTGGTCGCCATCACCCTGGCTGCCGTCATCAAGGCAGCGCCCCATTTGCTGCCTTATGGCAATGAAAAGGACGGCCCGCTGTTCGCAGTCCCTCATGGCGTTGTGCTGTTTCTGGGCGTGCTGTGTTTCATCGTGTTCCTCACCGAGGGCGCGATGCTGGATTGGAGCGGCGTGTTCCTGGTGTCCGAACGGGGGCTGGATTCGGCCTACGCCGGAATGGGTTATGCCGCCTTCGCCACGGCCATGACCATCGGCCGCTTGACCGGCGACCGCATCGTGGCGCGCATGGGCGGAGCCCGTGTGACCATCCTCGGTGGGGTGTGCGCCGCGGTGGGACTGGCCATTTCCCTGGTGGTACCTCACTGGTCCGCAGCGCTGATCGGCTATGCCCTGGTGGGCGCCGGATGTTCGAACATCGTACCGGTATTGTTCACCGCAGTAGGCCGACAGACCACCATGCCCCAGAGCGCGGCAATCCCGGCCATGACCTCGCTGGGTTATGCGGGGATTCTGGTGGGGCCGGCGTTCATCGGTTTCGTCGCCCATGCCAGTGCGCTGTCGGTGGCGCTGGCGGTACTGATCGTGCTGCTGTTGTTCGTCGCCGCCAGCGGGCGGTTTCTTCGAAACTGAACGGCAGGCACTACGGTCTACGCTGAACATTCCACTCACCGGAGATCAGCCATGCACCTGGAAGGTTCCTGCCATTGCGGCGCGGTCAAGTTCAGCCTCGACAGCGCCCACCCCTACCCCTATCAACGCTGCTACTGCTCGATTTGCCGCAAGACTCAGGGTGGCGGCGGCTATGCGATCAATCTGGGCGGCGATGCCAAAAGCCTGAAAGTGACGGGGCGCAAGAATATCTCCATCTACCACGCGATGATGCGGGACGAAGGCGCCAGCCGCCGCCACGCCAGCAGCGCAGAGCGGCATTTTTGTCACGTGTGCGCCAGCGCGCTGTGGCTGTACGACCCGACTTGGCCGGAGCTGATTCATCCGTTCGCCAGTGCCATCGACACCCCGCTACCCGTCCCGCCGGAACACACTCACTTGCTGCTCGATTCCAAGGCTGAGTGGGTGGAGGTACAGGTTGCCAAAGGCGATAAGCAGTTTCAGCAGTATCCCGAGGAGTCCATTGCGCAGTGGCATGAGCGGTTGGGGCTGGTCAGGGATTGATCGGAGAGGTGGGGTGTCGTTGCGGGCCTCATCGCGGGTAGAACCCGCTCCCACAGGGGGTGTCGGGGAGTGATCGGAGAGGTGTGGTGGTGTTGCGGGCGTCATCGCGGGTAGAACCCGCTCCCACAAGCGGGTGTCGGGGATTGATCGGAGAGGTGGGGTGTCGTTGCGGGCCTCATCGCGGGTAGAACCCGCTCCCACAGGAGGGGGGGGTGCGCGGGGTCGGGTTTCTGGGCTTTAGGGGATGAATCGATAAAGCGAATAGTGGAGAAATCGCTTTGTTATGAAATTATTCTCGTAACGATGACTTGCATCAAAAGTCTGGATGAAAGTTCGATAAAGAATAAAATAAACGCACAAATGTCACGACCCCGGTGCTACTTTTACAGCTCATTGGGGCGCTCTGTCGGGCGCCTCCCTACCGGCGGTTGCAGTGTGCAAAAGGTGGGCGGCATGAACAAAATGACTTTCCCCAATGCATGCCAGGTCATGCGCTGGCACTTCCACCCCATGGGGTTCGAAGGCAGCATGGACGCGCCCAGTAGCATGGTCGCGCGGCTGTTCGATCGTAGCTCCGGGGAAACCCTGATTGCCATCGCCGGCCTGCCCTGCGCTTCGGTCATGAACGCTGCCGATGTGGAACGCATCATCGAAGCTGTGGAAGCAGAACTCGAATCGTTCATTCCGCCCCAGTCGCTCAAGGCGTCAGCCTGAACCCCCCTGCCTGCTTCATTCAGCGCTATAAAGTCGCCGCTCGCGACTTGAGCATGCCGATGAACGTGTCCAGTTCACGACTGACCGGTTCACCTCGACGCTGCAGCAAACCGTAGGGCTCCATGGTTTCCTGCAGGTCGACAGGCAAGGCCGTCACCAATCCCATCCTCAGGTAGTCCCGCAGTGCGGTTTCCGACAGCACCATGATCGCGTCGGTCAGCTGGATAAGCTGCTGCATCGAATACACCGAACCGCACTCGATGATATCCGCCGGTGCCGACAGCCCTTGCCGCGCCAATGCCTGATTGAGGGCGATGCGAGCCGGACTGGTTTCAGGCTGGAGGATCCACGGCCAGTCATCCACCAACTCGGCCAAGGACAGCTCCGGGCGATCGGCCAGGGGGTGGCCCCGATGTACCACGAGCAGCAGTCGCTCGTTGCCCAGTTCCTCGAACTGGTAGTGCTGGCTGTCGGTGTTGGCGCTGCGTCGGCAAATGGCCAGATCGATGCGGCCTTGCTCCAGTTGCTGGATCACCTGGTCGCTGGTGTCCCCGGTGATGCGGATACGCAATTGCGGGTGTCGCCGTTTGATCTCGGCGATGGAGTCCATCACCAGGCCCGGCGCGGCGCCCATGATGGTGCCGATTGCCAGATAGCCGTAGCCACCCAGACGCCGCGCAGCCAGGTCCTCGGCGCAGCGGTCGAGGCCGCTCAGCGCGTTCTCGGCAAAGCGCACCAGCTCTCGGCCCAGGGCGGTGGGCCGCATGCCGCGGGGCAAGCGCTCGAACAGCTCACAGCCGAACATGTCCTCGATTTCGTGGAGCATGCGCGTGGCCGCGGGCTGGGACATGTTGAGGGTCTGGGAAGCACGGTGCAGGTTCTCGCTGCTGCCCAGGGCGACCAGCATGTGCAGGTGTTTGTAGCGCAGGCGGTTGAACAGTGGAGTAGTCATGGGGTGTCCAGTTATATGTCAGGTCACAGCGCCCGGTCGGCAGCAGCCACCACCAACCCCCTGTAGGAGCGGCGTCCAGCCGCGAAAAGCCCCACCGCCGCATCGATACCCTCAAGGTATCACTCCTAAGCCAAATTCGATTTGTAGCGCATACCGCCCTGGCCATACAGTCGCTGCACAACAAAAACCGCCGAAGGCTTCGCATTCCGACGGCATCCACGCAGTGCATATAAATCCAAAAGGACTACTGCCGTGAAGACTCTCCCCGCGCCCCTGCTCGCCAAGGTTTCCTGGCGTCTGCTGCCTTTCCTGCTGTTGATGTACATCATGGCCTTCCTCGACCGCGCCAACGTCGGCTTCGCCAAACAGGCTTTCCAGGCCGACACCGGCATCAGTGACACCGCCTTCGCCTTCGGCGCCGGGGTGTTCTTCGCCGGCTACGCACTGCTGGAAGTACCCAGCAACCTCATCCTGCACCGGGTCGGCGCCAAGCTCTGGATGTGCCGCATCATGGTCACCTGGGGGCTGGTCTCGGCCGCGATGATGTTCGCCCACAACGAAACCACCTTCTATGTCCTGCGCTTTCTGCTGGGCGTGGCCGAGGCGGGTTTCTTCCCTGGCGTCATCCTCTACCTCACTTACTGGTTTCCCAATGCCTCGCGCGGCAAGGCCATGGGTTTCTTTTACTTCGGTGCGCCGCTGGCCTTCATCTTCGGCAGCCCACTGTCCGGTCTGCTGCTGGAAATGGACGGCCTGCTGGGCGCCCATGGCTGGCAATGGCTGTTCGCCGTGGAGGGCCTGATGGCTACCGCCGTAGGCATCTGGGCCTACTTCTACCTGGACAATCGTCCCGCCGATGCCAAGTGGCTCAGCGCCGACGAGCGTCAGCAACTGCAGCAGGTGCTGGATGAAGAAGACAGCGGCAAACAGTCCCATGGGCGTCTGCTCAAGGTGCTCTGCCAGCCGGCAGTGCTGTACCTGTGCCTGATTTACCTGCTGATCCAGGCCAGCGTCTACGGGGTGGTGTTCTACCTGCCCAGCCAGGTTGCCGGACTGTTGGGCACCAAGGTCGGCTTGCTGGTCGGTGTGGTCAGCGCCATTCCCTGGCTGTGCGCCCTGTTCGCCGCCTGGAAAGTGCCGGCGCTGGCAGATCGTACTGGGCAACGACGCCGCGTGGCGGCGGCGACCCTGGTGGTGTCGGGCCTGGGCATCGCCGCCTCGGTGACGTTTGCCAACCCACTGCTGGGCATCATCGCACTGTGCTTTGCAGCCTCGGGCTTCATTTCCGTGCAGCCGGTGTTCTGGACTTTCCCTACCGGTTTTCTGGCGGGCAGCACCGCCGCTGCCGCCATTGCCCTGATCAATTCGTTCGGCGCGCTGGGCGGCTTCATTGCGCCGATCCTGAAGAACTGGGCCGAAGGCGCCTTCCATTCGCCGGCTGCCGGCCTTTACCTGTTGGCGTGCACCACGTTCATTGCCGCCGCGCTGGTGCTGGGGATTCAAGCGCCCAGACAGGCCGCGCCGCAAAACCGCGCGACCTACCAACATTGATTGCCAACTTCCGCTGATTGCCTGGAGACCCCCATGAGTATTCCCACCATCAAACACGTGCGCGCCTTCACCCTGCGGGGCGGCGGCGCCGACTATCACGACCAGGGCGACGGCCACTGGATCGACGATCACATCGCCACGCCCATGAGCAAGTACCCGGAATACCGCCAGAGCCGGCGCAGCTTCGGCATCAATGTGCTGGGTACGCTGGTGGTGGAAATCGAAGACAGCGAAGGCAATGTCGGTTTTGCCGTGACCACCGGTGGCGAACCTGCCGCCTACATCGTCGAGAAGCATCTGGCACGCTTCGTCGAAGGCGCTCGGGTGACTGACATCGAAAAGATCTGGGACCAGATGTACCTGTCTTCCCAGTACTACGGACGCAAGGGCCTGGTCATCAACACCCTCTCGGGCATCGACCTGGCGCTGTGGGACCTGCTCGGCAAAGTCCGTCAGGAGCCGGTGCACCAGTTGCTCGGCGGCGCGGTACGCGACGAGCTGCAATTCTATGCCACCGGTGCCCGACCGGACCTGGCCAAGGAAATGGGCTTCATTGGTGGCAAGCTGCCCCTGCACCATGGCCCGGCCGAAGGCGAGGAAGGCTTGCGCAAGAACCTGGAAGAACTGGCCACCATGCGTGAACGGGTTGGCGAAGATTTCTGGCTGATGCTCGATTGCTGGATGAGCCTGGACCTGAACTATGCGACCCGCCTGGCCAACGGCGCACAGCAGTTCGGTTTGAAATGGATCGAAGAAGCGCTGTCACCCGATGACTACTGGGGCTACGCCGCCCTGCGCAAGGCTGTGCCCAGCGGCATGCTGGTGACCACCGGCGAGCACGAGGCCACGCGCTGGGGCTTTCGCATGCTGCTGGAGATGGGTTGCTGCGACATTATCCAGCCAGACGTCGGCTGGTGTGGCGGCCTCACCGAGCTGCTGAAGATCTCCGCCCTGGCCGATGCCCACAATGCACTGGTCATCCCCCACGGATCTTCCGTCTACAGTTATCACTTCGTCGCGACGCGCACCAACAGTCCGTTCGCCGAATTTCTGATGATGGCGCCCAAGGCGGACGAAGTGGTGCCGATGTTCCACCCGCAACTGCTGGGCGAGCCAGTGCCCGAGCGCGGTCGCATGCGTCTGTCGCGGCTCGACCAGCCTGGCTTCGGGGTCACCCTGAACCCCGAGTGCCAGCTGCACCGCCCGTATACCCACTGATCGATCGCCGCCAAAAGGATTCCCTATGCAACTGCCCATCAACCCGTTCAAGGCCGCCCTTGGCCAAGGCCAGCCGCAATATGGCATCTGGGCGGGCTTCGCCACCGGCTACGCCGCCGAAATCGTCGCCGGTTTCGGCTACGACTGGATGCTGATCGATGGCGAGCATGCGCCCAATACCGTGCCCAGCATTCTGGCCCAGCTGCAGGCTGTGGCACCCTACGCCACCGCGCCCGTGGTACGGGCTGTCACCGGCGATACGGTGCTGATCAAGCAACTGCTGGACGTTGGCGTGCAGACGCTGATGGTGCCGATGGTGGAATCCGCCGAACAGGCCCGCGAGCTGGTGCGGGCAATGCGTTACCCGCCCCAGGGGGTGCGTGGTGTAGGCGGTGGGCTGACCCGCGCGACTCGCTGGGATGGCGTGCCTGACTATCTGCAGCACGCCCAGGAACAGCTGTGCCTGATCGTGCAGGTGGAGTCCCGCGCCGGCGTCGAGAATGTCGAGGCCATCGCCGCCGTCGAAGGTGTCGACGCGGTGTTCATCGGCCCTGCCGACCTGTCCACCGGCATGGGCTATGCGGGCAACCCTTCGCACCCCGAGGTGCAAAAGCAGATCCGCCACGCGGTGGACGCCACGCTGGCCGCCGGCAAGATCTGCGGCATTCTCGCCCCCCAGGAAGAGGACGCCCGGCGCTACCAGCAATGGGGTTGCCAGTTCATCGCCGTGGGCATCGATATCAGCCTGTTGCGTCAGGCCGCCTTGCAGAACCTGGCACGCTACCGCGAACCCGAAAACGTCGCCGCACCGTCGCGAACCTATTGAGCCGCTCACCAACGACTAGAACAACAGGAGCTCCGCCATGCCGTCCGTACCCACTTACCAGAACTACATCAACGGCCAGTTCACCCAGGCTCGGGAGCATTTCGATGTGCTCAACCCGGCCACCGGCGCCGTGCTGTCCAAGGTGCCTGCCGCCGATGACAGCGCCGTCGACGACGCCCTGCACGCCGCCCGGCAGGCGCAGAAAGACTGGGCCCGCAAGCCGGCCATCGAACGCGCCGGCCATCTGCGACGCATTGCCAGCAAGTTGCGTGAGAACGTCGCCCACCTGGCGCGCACCATTACCCTGGAGCAGGGCAAGATCAGCGCCCTGGCCGAGGTGGAAGTCAACTTCACCGCCGACTACCTGGACTACATGGCCGAATGGGCGCGCCGCATCGAAGGCGAGATCATCACCAGTGACCGTCCGGGCGAGAATATCTTTCTGTTTCGCAAGCCGCTGGGCGTGGTGGCCGGCATCCTGCCCTGGAATTTTCCGTTCTTTCTCATCGCCCGCAAGATGGCTCCGGCGTTGATCACCGGCAACACCATCGTGATCAAGCCCAGTGAGGAAACGCCGAACAACTGCTTCGAGTTCGCCCGTCTGGTGGCCGAAACCGACTTGCCGCCGGGCGTGTTCAACGTGGTGTGCGGTGACGGTCGCGTCGGCGCGGCTCTGAGTGCGCACCGTCAGGTGGACATGATCAGCTTTACCGGCAGCGTGGAAACCGGCTCGCGGATCATGACCGCCGCCGCCGCGAATATCACCAAGCTGAACCTCGAGCTGGGGGGCAAGGCGCCCGCCATTGTGTTGGCCGACGCCAATCTGGACGTGGCGATCAAGGCCATCCGTGATTCGCGCATCATCAACACCGGACAGGTCTGCAACTGTGCCGAGCGGGTGTATGTGGAGCGGTCCGTGGCTGACCAGTTCATCGAGCGCATCGCCGCCTCCATGGCCGCCACCCGCTACGGTGACCCGCTGGCCGACAACTCGGTGGAAATGGGCCCGCTGATCAATCGCCAGGGCCTGGACAGCGTCGCGGCCAAGGTGCGCACTGCCGTCAGCGCCGGGGCCAGCCTGGTGACCGGAGGCGAGGTGGCGGATCGGCCCAGCGGGTTTCATTATCAACCTACCGTACTGGCCGGCTGTACCGCCGACATGGAGATCATGCGCAAGGAGATCTTCGGCCCGGTCCTGCCGATCCAGGTGGTCGACGGTCTGGACGAAGCCATCGCCCTGGCCAACGACTGCGAGTACGGGCTGACCTCGTCGATCTATACCCAGGACCTGGGCAAGGCGATGCAGGCCATGCGCGAAATTGACTTTGGCGAGACCTACATCAACCGGGAGAACTTCGAAGCCATGCAAGGGTTTCATGCCGGCGTGCGCAAATCCGGGATCGGCGGGGCGGATGGCAAGCATGGGTTGTATGAGTACACCCATAGCCATGTGGTGTATTTGCAGGGGTGAGGTTGGGTGGGGTTGGCTGGAAATCGGCTGTGGATGGTCCCCTCACCCCAGCCCTCTCCCTGAGGGAGAGGGAGCTAAAAGCGGATCGCGTATATCCGCAACACCCACCTACGGCTCCCTCTCCCCTAGGGAGGTTGGGTGGGGTTGGCTGGAAATCGGCTGTGGATGGTCCCCTCACCCCAGCCCTCTCCCTAGGGGAGAGGGGGCTAAAAGCGGATCGCGTATATCCGCAACACCCACGTACGGCTCCCTCTCCCTCAGGGAGAGGGCTGGGGTGAGGGGGCCATTCCCCACAAATACCACCCCCCTGCTCCCTCCCACCTGACACCCCGCAACAACTATGCAACCATTCCCCGCCCCAAGCCTCAAACCTGCATCTGCCCAAGGAATGCCCCTGCGATGCCCTCCCCCAGCCCGTTGCGCATTGGTGTGCTTACCCACATCAAGCACCCCGTTCGCCAGCCTTTTGCCGGCGGCCTCGAAGCCTTTACCCATGACGTGACCGCCGGCCTGATAGCCCGCGGGCACGACGTCACGCTGTTCGCCAGCTCCGGCAGCGACCCCGCATTGAACATCGTGCCCATGTGGGACGACAGCAACTACAAGGATGGCCGCCGCACCTGCCTTAGTTCCGAGTACATCGAAGAGCACCACGCGTACCTGAAGGTCATGCAGGGCATCGATGACCGTGGCCTGGATGTGATTTTCAACAACAGCCTGCACTACGTGCCCGCTACCATGGCCTCGATGATCCGCACCCCCATGCTCACGGTGTTGCACACCCCGCCCTTTTTCGAATTGATCAATGCCTACAGTGGCGACCGCCGCGCTGGCCATTTTGCGACCATCTCTGCAGCCAATGCCAGGCAGTGGCAGGCCTTGCTGCCCGAGTGCGAGGTCATCCCCAACGGCATCGACCTGCAGACCTGGACGCCACGCGATGCACCGGGCGAGCATGCCATCTGGTTCGGTCGGCTGGTGCCCGACAAGGGCGCGCACCTGGCCATGGATGCGGCGAAGTTGGCGGGCATCCCCTTGCGCCTTGCCGGACAAGCCGTGGATCAGGGCTATTTCAACGAACACATCAAACCGCGTCTGAGCGACCAATGCCGCTATCTGGGGCATCTCTCACGGGATGAGCTGGCCACCGAACTCGCCAGTGCCTGCGTGGCGTTGGTGACCCCGCGCTGGGAAGAGCCTTTCGGCCTGGTGGTCGCTGAAGCGCTGGCGTGCGGCACCCCCGTGGCAGCATTCGCCCGCGGCGCGATTGCCGACCTGCTGACTGAGGCCACCGGCGCATTGGCGGGCCCGGACGACGTCGACGGGTTGGCCCAGGCCATCCGCCTGGCACGGCGCAAGTCGCGTCTGGCCTGTCGCCTGCACGCCGAAACCCACTGGGGCCAGGCGACCATGCTGGATCGCTACGAGTCGCTGTTGCATCGGGTGGCGGGCCGTGGCTGAACGACCGCAACTGGGCTATTACGTGCATCATCACGGTGCCGGACATGCCATGCGCGCGCTGGCCATCGCTCGCCACTTGAACTGCGACGTGACCCTGATCGGCTCCCAATTGCCCGACGTGCCGATGCCGGCCAATGTGCGCACGCTGCCGTTGCCGGGGGACACCGCGCCGGGAATGAACGTGGAGAGCTTTGCCACCCTGCACTACGCGCCGCTGGCGGTAGCCGGGTTGCGCGAGCGCATGGGCTTGCTGGCGGATTGGATGCGCCAGGCCTGGCCCTGTGTGCTGGTGGTCGATGTCTCGGTGGAGGTGGCCATGCTCGCGCGGCTGTTCGGCGTGCCGTGCGTGTACATGCGCCAGCACGGCCTGCGCTGCGACCCGGCCCACCTGCAAGCCTATGCCTCGGCGTCGATGCTGCTGGCACCCTACCCCGCCCCCATGGAAGCCAGCGATACCCCCGCGTGGATGATCGACAAAACCTGCCACAGCGGCTGGATTTCACGTTTCGCCACACACGCCGGCGGCGCCAGCTGCGAACGGCAGGGCCGCGTGCTGGTGCTGGTCGGTCAGGGCGGCACTGCTTTCAGCACCGTAGCACTGGCCGAGATCGCCCTGGCCTGCCCCGGATTCGATTTTCGGGTAGCCGGCCCACTCACTCGAACTGCGGCGCCGCTGCCCGCCAACCTGCAACTGCTGGGCCGGCTGCCTGATCCGCTGGAACAACTGCTGGAGGCCGAGATCGTGGTCGGCAGCGCCGGCGACAACGTGCTGGCAGAGGTGGCCAGCCTGGGCAAGCGATACATCGCCATCGCCGAAAATCGGCCGTTCGATGAGCAGGTCATACAGGCGCAGCAATTGACTCGGCTGGGTGTGGCCATTGGCCTGCCGGCCATGCCTGACGCCGCGCTATGGCCCGAATTGTTGCAGGCGGCGCGAGCGTTGCCTGGGGAGGATGGATGGCGGGCATTGGTGGATGGCGAGGCTGCAATGGCGGCAGCGGGGGCTATCGAGACGGTGTTTGGACGGGCTTTTTGAGTCGGCGGGTTTGACGTCTTCGCGGCTAGGACGCCGCTCCTACAGGGGCACCGCGATCCCTGTAGGAGCGGCGTACAGCCGCGAAGGCTTCAGCCCCGCTCACACCTTGCGCAGCGGAAACCGCGAAGCACAACTCCAGCCCACGAACTCCTGCTCCTGCATGGGGCGGGCGAAGTAGAAGCCTTGAGCTTCGTCACAGCCCAGGGCGCGAATCAACTGCATGCACTTGAACGTCTCCACACCCTCGGCCACGGTGCGATAACCCAACTCGCGCGCCAACTGCAGCACCGAACGCACAATCGTCTGGTGGCGTGAATTGCTTTCCATGTCGGTGATCATCGACTTGTCCAGCTTCACCACGTTGGCCGGTATCTCGTGCAGGTAGGAGAAGTTGCTGTAGCCGGTACCGAAGTCATCGATGGCCACGTCCACGCCCAACTGCCGGATGCCCGCCAACTGCCCCAATACTCGCGGGTTGGAGCGCAGCCATTCGCCTTCGGTGATCTCCACTTCCAGGCGGTTTGGGTCGATACGGTGCTTCAGGCAGGCCTGATGGATCACGGCGGTGATGTCATGGCCGTCGAAATCCTGTGGCGACAGGTTCAGCGACAGCTTGGTCAAGGTCGCCACCGGCCACTGGGCCAGCATGGCCAGCGCCGAATCGATGACCCACCGAGTGACGCCGTGAATCAATCCGTTCTTCTCCAGCACCGGAATGAACTCGTCCGGAGACACCGGGCCAAGGCGTGGATGGTCCCAGCGCAGCAGCGCCTCGGCACTGACCTGGTCGCCTTCGGGCAAGGCGAAGCGCGGCTGGAACACCAGCCGTAGCTGGCCACTGCTCATGGCCATATTGACGTCGGAAGCCAGGTTGAAGGCGCGGCGATAGGCGCTGTCGCGAACCGGGTCGTACCAGGCCCAGACGCGTCCGTCCTGTACGGCCAGCTCTGCGGCATACATGGCCTGGCGCAGGACATCGCCCGCGCTTTCCACGGTGGTGCGAAAGGGCGTGATGCCCGCACGCACGGTGGGCCTGACCGGTATGCCCTCGATCACGCTGGGACAGCGCAAGGCGCGGATCAAGGTGTCCAGGTAAGCGTCCAGGTCCAGATAATCGCCATCCATCACGAAGGCAAAACGCTTCACGCCAATGTGATAGATGATGGCTTGACCAGCCAGCAACCGCACCAGCCGGCCGGCAATGCAGCGCATCAGGCTTTCGAATGGACTCAGGCCCATGGCCAGGGTCATGTCGTGGGCCCAGGCGGTGTCCACCGCATCGATCATCACCAGGTAGCGGCGCTCGTCGGGGCATTGCCACAGCAGCTCGTCCAGATCCGCCAGAAACTGCGCTCGATCAGGCACTCCACTGGCCTGATTGACCGGCGCCAGCGGGGCTCTCGCAGCATACAAGGTGGGATCGGGCATGAACCATTCCTGCTGATGACAGGCTCGTGCTTCCTGCGAGAGACCAAGGGCGTTCAACGATGGTGGCAAAATAACATTGTGCCCACCTGCTGCCAAGCCCTCTACCCCCGCATTGCGCTGTCTAAAGGGCACGAATATCGAGCAGTGGCACGGCGGCGCCGGATTCGCGAGAAAACGTGCGCCACTCGGCTACGCGCTCAGGCGGTCAGTCACATCGTTCAGTTGCGCCGACAGGTCGTGCAACCGAGTACTGGCAGCCTCTGTGCGCTTGACGTTGTCCTGGTTGTTGCTGGCGATCGTGGTGATGTCGGTCAGGTTACGCGCGATGTCTTCAGCCACGGCAGTCTGCTCCTCTGCGGCGGTGGCGATCTGGCGGTTCATGTCGCGAATCGCCTCTACCGCGCCGGTGATGCGTTGCAGCACTTCGCCGGTGCGGGTCACCTGGTGCACGCTTTCCTCACTGCGTGCCTGACCGCTGTGGATAGCCCGCGCCGCATCGGTGGCACCGAGCTGGACAGCATCGATGATCTGGTTGATTTCACTGATCGATGACGCGGTGCGCTGGGCCAAGCTGCGCACCTCGTCTGCCACTACTGCAAAGCCGCGGCCGGCCTCACCGGCACGTGCAGCCTCGATGGCCGCGTTGAGTGCCAGCAGGTTGGTTTGCTCGGCGATTCCACGGATCACCTCGAGCACCTTACCCACGCGCCCGCTGTCGGTTTCCAGACGACGGATAACCTCGGCGGTCGTGCTGATTTCGCCACGCATGTCGGTAATGGTCGCAATGGTCGCGCGCATGGCATCACCGCCCTGATGCGCCGATTCGTCTGCCTCATCGGCGGCGCGCGCTGCTTCACCGGCGTGGCGAGCTACCTCCATGGCCGTGGCAGACATCTCGCTCATCGCCGTGGCGACCTGGTCGGTACGCTCGAACTGATCCTGGGTGCCCTGGGACATTTGCCGGGCTATCTGATGCAACTCGCTGCTGGCCCCATCCAGCTCCGATGCGTTGCGTTTGAGGCGGCTGAACGTTTCCGCCAGGAAGTCACGCAAGGTGTTGGCGGCCACCGCCAGGCGGCCCAGCTCGTCCTGACGGTCACTTTGCACACGCTGCTGCAACTGGCCACGGCTGAGATCGGCAACGTAGTCGATGAGTTGGCTGATCGGTGCGACCAGGTACCGGCTGACCAGCCACACACTGACAACGCCAATCGCCAGGCCCGACAGCAACATCACCAGCAGCCCGATCCAGACGGTCTGCTCGGCGGCCGCACTGATTGCAGTCGCTTGCGCCGTGCCTTGCTCGCGGATCTGGGTGACCAGCGCACTCATGCGCTCGCTTGTGGCCCGGTCCACGCCTTTGACCGAAGTGTCACCGGCAAGCGGGTCGGCACCCGCGGCCACGAAGGCATCGCGGCCTTTCTCGTAGGCGCTGCCCAATGCGCGGTGATCATTGGCCAGTTGCGTCAGGCTGCTGCGCAACGTCTCGTCAGTGCTGGGCAAGGCAATCAGCTTGGCCAGAATCGTCTGTACGTCACGCTGGCGATCCTGGAACTGGCCCCAGTACTTGTTCAGCTCAGCTGGCTGCTTACCGCGCAGCAGCACGTTCTTCCACTCCTGGACCTGAATCTTGAATTGCAGGTTGGCTTCATCGATCAATTGGGAGGTCTGCAGCGGCCCCTGGACCAGTTGACGGTACTGCTGAACACCATTGGAGAGGAAATGAAAGCTGGCCAGGGCGATCAGCAGCATGGCCAGCAAGCTCGCGCCGATCAAGGCGAGCATTTGCGCCTTCAGGGATTTGCTCAGGAACATCATCGGGTACTCGGCAGAAAAAGCGCGCCAGGCGCGAAGCAGGCCAGGGTGTTCAAACAGAGCATCGGCCAAGTCTCCGATATCTTGAGTGCCTGCGCGCCGCAGGCAGCGAGTGTTGGCTACACCAGGAAATTCCCCGGCCGCACGCTGGAGTCCCCGTCCAGCACCGGCACCTGCGCTTCATCCTTCAAGCTGACACCGGACAACTGGCGTCGCCAGGCCTCGCGCATCAGGTAGAGCAGCTTGTGTGCGGCAGTGGCATAGCTGAGGCCTTCGAGACGCACGTTGGAAATGCAGTTGCGCGCAGCATCGTTCAAGCCCACCCGCGGCGCATAGGTGAAATACAGGCCAAGGCTGTCGGGGGAGCTCAGACCGGGGCGCTCGCCGATGAGCATCAAGGCCATGCGTGCACCCAGCAATTGCGCGACTTCGTCGGCCACCGCCACCCGCCCCTGCTCCACCAGACACACCGGCGCCAGGCTCCAGCCCTCGGCCGTGGCAAGCGCTTCGATGCGTTGCAGCATCGGCGGCGCGTGGCGGTGCACGGCCAGCGCCGACAGCCCGTCGGCGACCACGACCACAAGATCGAACCCTGCAGCGTGGTGGCCGGCATAGTCACGCAGCTGCTCTACCGAGGCTGCGTCCAGCCGGCGCCCCAGATCCGGACGCTGCAGGTACGTGTGCCGGTCGGCCGCGGCGCTGTGCAACTTCAGACTCTGCTCACACTGCGCGGCCAGGCCGGCGCTGTCGAACGCCAGGTGCACCGCATCGCGGGCCTGGGCATGAGCGTACTGGAAGTCCAGTTGCGCGGCGCTGGGCAGGCTGGTGCCCGCCCGCCCCAGGGCAATGCGGGCTGGGGTAAGGTCACGCAGCTGGCGCCAGGGATCGGGTTGGCTGGTGCTTGGGGGCTGTTCGTTGTCGTTCATGGCTGTCCTTTGGTGTCGACGGCGCCCAGGCGCCTACTTCAGCTGGGCCAGTGCTTTGCGAAACAGCGGCGGCACACCACTGCCGAGCCGCAGCTGGCCATCACCCTGCTGCAGAATATCCATGCGCGCCAACCACGCTTCGAATTCCGGCGCGGGGCGCAGGCCAAGGGTCTTGCGCGCGTACAGGGCATCGTGGAAAGAGGTGGTCTGGTAATTGAGCATGACATCGTCGGAGCCGGGGATGCCCATGATGAAATTGATGCCGGCCACCCCGAGCAGGGTCAACAGCATGTCCATGTCATCCTGATCGGCTTCGGCGTGATTGGTGTAGCAGATATCGCAGCCCATGGGCACGCCCATCAGCTTGCCGCAGAAGTGGTCTTCCAACCCCGCGCGGATGATCTGCTTGCCGTTGTACAGGTATTCCGGACCAATGAACCCAACCACGGTGTTCACCAGAAACGGATCGAAGTGGCGCGCCACTGCGTAGGCGCGGGCTTCGCAGGTCTGCTGGTCAACGCCGTGGTGGGCGTCGGCGGACAGCGCACTGCCTTGTCCGGTCTCGAAGTACATGAGGTTGTTGCCCAGGGTACCGCGGTTCAGACTCAAGCCCGCTTCGTAACCTTCGCGAAGCACCGACAGGCTGATGCCGAAGCTGCTGTTGGCCGCTTCGGTGCCGGCGATCGACTGGAACACCAGGTCCAGAGGAATGCCGCGCTCTACCGCCGCCACCGATGAGGTCACGTGGGTCAGGACGCAGGACTGGGTGGGTATCTGGTAATGACTGATGACGCCATCGAGCATCTTCAGCAACTCGCTGATGGCACTGAGGCTGTCCGAGGCTGGGTTGATGCCGATCATGGCATCGCCGTTGCCGTACAGCAGACCGTCGAGCACGCTGGCGGCGATGCCCGCCGGGTCGTCGGTGGGATGATTGGGTTGCAGGCGCGTGGACATGCGTCCGCGCAAGCCCACCGTGTTGCGAAAGCGCGTCACTACGCGGATCTTCTGGGCGACCAGGACCAGGTCCTGCACGCGCATGATCTTGGAGACCGCCGCCGCCATTTCCGGGGTCACGCCTGGGCCCAGCGCGCGCAGGCTGGCCTCGGTCGCCTGATCACCCAGCAGCCAGTCGCGAAAGCCGCCCACGGTCAGGTGGCTGACCGGGGCGAAGGCCGCGGCGTCGTGGCGGTCGACGATCAACCGGGTCACTTCATCGCTTTCATAGGGGATCAAGGCTTCGTCGAGAAAACGCTTGAGCGGCACATCGGCCAGCGCCATTTGCGCCGCGGCGCGTTCGGCGTCGGTGTCTGCGGCGATCTGGGCGAGAAAATCGCCGGAACGCGCCGGACTGGCCTTGGCCATCAGCTGCTTGAGGCTGTCGAAGCGCCAGGTTTGCCCGGCGACGCTGTGCACGAAGCTCATGAGCCGTTCTCCTTCATTCGTTGACCAGTGCCGTGGCCGCCGGAGCACGACTGCGCACCAGCATGCAGAACAGCGAACCGATGACCATCAGGCCGATGAATATGCCGCAGATCAGCGCGTTGAACCAGACCATGGCCACCAGGCAGACCAGCGCCAGCACCAGGGCAATGGCGGGTACGAGCGGATACCCGGGAGCACGGAAGGTACGTTCCAGGTCAGGCTCGCTGCGGCGTAGCTTGAACAGGCTGAGCATGCTCATGATGTACATGACGATGGCGCCGAACACGGCCATGGTGATCATGGCTGCGGTGAGGCTCATGCCCTGCAGATTGACCAGGCCGTCGCTGAAGATCGCCGCGATGCCGACCACGCCGCCCGCCAGGATCGCGCGGTGCGGGGTCTGGAAGCGCGACAGCTTGGCCAGGCTGCTGGGCAGAAAGCCGGCGCGCGCCAGGGCAAAGAACTGCCGCGAGTAACCGAGGATGATGCCGTGGAAGCTGGCGACCAGGCCGAACAGGCCGATCCATACCAGCATGTGCATCCAGTTGGAGTTTTCGCCGACCACGCCTTTCATGGCCTGAGGCAGAGGGTCGTTGATGTTGGACAAGGCCCGCCAGTCACCCACGCCCCCGGCGAAGATCATCACGCTGATGGCCAGTGTGACCAGCGTCAGGATGCCGGCGATATAGGCACGGGGAATGGTGCGCTTGGGGTCTTTGGCCTCTTCGGCGGCCATCGCCGCCCCCTCGATGGCAAGGAAGAACCAGATCGCGAAGGGAATGGCTGCGAACATGCCGCTCAGGGCGCCCAGGCTGAAATTGTCGGCACCCGACCAACCGCCCAGGGCGAAATTGCTGAAACTGAAGGCCGGCGCGACCACGCCCATGAACACCAGCAGTTCGAGTACGGCAAGGATGGTCACCACCAGTTCGAAGGTGGCGGCGATGCTGACGCCAACGATGTTCAGTGTCATGAACACGGCATAGGCGCCGACTGCCGCCCATTTCGGGTCGAGACCCGGATACTGGACGTTGAGGTACGCGCCGATGGCCATGGCGATGGCGGGCGGCGCGAAGACGAATTCGATCAGCGTGGCCAACCCGGCAATCATCCCGCCCGTGGCGCCGAAGGCGCGCAGGCTGTAGGCGAATGGGCCGCCGGCGTTGGGGATGG
Organism: Pseudomonas sp. UBA4194; assembly: GCF_002379585.1. Lineage (GTDB taxonomy): Bacteria > Pseudomonadota > Gammaproteobacteria > Pseudomonadales > Pseudomonadaceae > Aquipseudomonas. The sequence continues at coordinate 72,167 of NZ_DFUE01000040.1, read as the reverse complement.
CGGTGGTCAGTTCGGTGAAGCTGAAAATGAAGCAGGTGTACATCACCGCCACCATCAGGGTGGTACACAGAAAGCCCAGGGTACCCGCAGTGCCCCAGCCGTAGCTCCAGCCGAAATATTCACCGGAAATCACCAGGCCAACGGCGATCCCCCACAGGTGCAAGGTGCCCAAGGTGGGTTTGAGTTGCGAAACGGTCATGGGGTGTGCCCTCGAAGACGGATCGGCGAAAAGGTGCCTGGCTGGCAGGATAACCATAGCTTCCCGGGCAAGACTTGACCGCACCGCACGAGAATAGTCGTTTGCGGTCAAGTTTGAAGCCCGTGCGCAAATCCGGGGCAAACCGCCCACCAACGCCCCAGATCGGATCAGTGTTGAAGCGGGATGGTGGCCATGCGGTCGCCGGTAGATCCAAGGCCTGCGGTGGCCGGAAGGGCCAATCGCGGGTAGAACCCGCTCCCACAGGGTGGGGGGGTGGTGGTTTTGCAGCATACTTGTGGGAGCGGGCTCTGCCCGTGATGGCGGTGGTGGGATCACCGGTGGATGCGAGGGTTGCAGTGGCTGGCAGGGCCAATCGCGGGTAGAACCCGCTCCCACAGGGTGGGGGGGGTGGTGGTTTTGCAGCATACTTGTGGGAGCGGGCTCTGCCCGCGATGGCGGTGGTGGGATCGCCGGTGGATCGGGGGGTTGCAGTGGCTGGTAGGGCCAATCGCGGGTAGAACCCGCTCCCACAGGGGGGGGGTGGTGGTTTTACGGCATTCTTGTGGGAGCGGGCTCTGCCCGCGATGGGGGTGGTGGGATCGCCGGGGGACGTGAAGGAGGAACATTATTTGCTTGAAATATTTTCATACATCCCTGTACGGTGCCCTGCCCTCATGTCCCAAGCCCTCTTGCAACCCTTCACACGCAGCAACCATCAAGGGGTGTTATCGGCGGCAGCCAGCGGGTTGGACAGTTTCATCACCCGGCACGGCGGGGATCTGGACAGGGTGTTCGGCCATGCCGGCATCGATCCCGAACAACTGTTGCACCCTACCCTGAGCCTGGCCCTGCCCAACTATTGCCAGGTTCTGGAGGAAGCTGCCCGGCAAACCGGCTGTGACAACTTCGGGTTGCGCTATGGCCAGCAGTTTCAACCCAAGGCCCTCGGGTTGCTGGGCTACGTGGGCCTGTGCTCGGCCACACTGGAAGAAGCCCTGGCCAATTTCGCCCAAGCCTTTCCCTATCACCAGCACAGCACCCTCATCCGTCTGGTCGATCAAGGCGAGTGCTACAGCTTCGACTACCTGGTGCAGCACGGCGCCATCGGCAAGCGCCGCCAGGATGCCGAGCTGACCATGGGCATGGCGATGAACCTGGTCCGTCATGTCCTGGGTGATCACTGGGCACCGCGCGCCGTGGCCTTCGAGCACGCAAGGCCTCAGGACTGGCAGGAACATCGCGACGTTTTCCAGGCCGACGTGAGCTTCGCCCAGCCGTTCAATTCGATCCTGATCCCCAAGCATGAAATTGTCGGCAAACCCATGCCCGGCAGCGATCCGATGCTGTTGATGGTGGTCAAGGATGCCATCCGCCAATTGGGCGATAAAGGCCGTACCGGCGATGATCTGCTGACCCAGGCCCGCCACGCGATCAGCACCACCCTGCACCTGGCCGAGCCGTCACTTGAGCGCCTCGCCCGCACCTTGCAACTGCCTCAGTGGATGATCCAGCGCAAGCTTCGCGAACACGGTGTGACCTTCACCCAACTGCTCGACCAGATTCGTCAGGAGATGGCGCTGCGACACCTGCGCCAGCAGGATTTGAGTGTGTCCGAGCTGGCCCCGCTGCTGGGCTACTCGGAAACGAGCGCATTCTCTCGCGCATTTCGCCGCTGGTTCGGCGTCAGCCCTCGTCAATGGCGCAGTGCCTCCAATCACTGAGCCACGCACTGCCCGAGAATGAAACCGCAGGTCCCTGTCGTGGTCGCACACAATGCCCCCGACGCTCAGCTCCGATGGCCGAGCGCAATGCACACGACCCGACCCAGCGAGATGCCGCCACCATGCCCCGTGCCCTGCGCCACTGTATCGCCGCCTTTGTGTTCATCAGCCTGAGCGCCTGTGCGCTGTTTCCTCAGCGTGATCCGGTGACCATCAACCTGGTGGGCATCGAGCCTTTGCCCGCGCAAGAGTTGGAGATTCGTTTCGCTGTAAAACTGAGGGTGCAGAATCCGAACGACAGCGCCATTGAATACAGCGGCGTGGCACTCAACCTGGAGGTCAACGGCCAGCCCTTAGCGGCGGGCGTGAGTAACCAGGGCGGTCGGATCGAGGGGTTTTCGGAGGGGCTGCTGGTGGTACCGGTCAGCGTCTCGGCCTTTTCGGCGCTGCGTCAGGCAGTGGGCCTGAGCGCCACTCAGAGCCTGGAGGGCTTGCCCTATGAACTGCGCGGCAAGCTGGCCGGCGGTTTGCTGGGCACCGTACGCTTCAGTGACACCGGCAAGCTGAGCCTGCCGGCGGCTACCGGGTATTGAACCGCCCTGCCATTTCAGCGGGCAGCGGCCATCAGCTTGTTCACTTCAGCCCGTACCATGTTGGCGTATTCGGGCGGTGACATGCCGTCCAGTTCCGTGCGCACCCATTCTGCCCATTTGCCCTTGCGCTTGGCTTTTTCGCCTATCAGCCGAGCCGCATCGGCCTTGGCCTTGCCCAGATTGCTCTGCCACAGCTCATAGAGACGGGCCTTCTCGTCCTCGATCATGGCGCGTTCGGCGAGGGAGCGGTTGGCGAGGTTGAAGCTCATTGCACAGGTACCTGTCACTGGAAAAAACAGCCGCCATCTTACACCGCCCAACATGAAACATTGTAGGACCGAGGGCGACGGAGCCTGGCAGGCTGCAACTTTCTTACGGCCCAGGACTCAACTGATTACTGCCTTAAATACACACCAGGAGTAGTGAAATGGCCCGTAAGACCGCCGCGCAAGCGGCCGAAGACCAAATCAAGGACCAGGCCTTCAGTGAGCTGCAAGCCCTGATCGAAGAATCGGAAAAGCTGCTCAAGAGCAGCGCGTCGCTGGTGGGTGAGGAAGCCGACACCCTGCGCGAGCAGGTCAGCCAGAAGCTCAAGCAAGCCGCTGACTCGGTCGGTGGTGTACGCAAGCGTGCGCAGCCTGTGGTGGATGCCACTGAGACGTACATCGGCGGCCACCCATGGCAGACCGTTGCACTGTCGGCAGGCTTCGGCCTGGTGGTGGGGCTGCTGATCGGTCGCCGTAACTGATCAGGCGATACTGGATCGGGTGACGACGCGGGCCTCTGCAGGCCCGCCTCCCCCAGTGCGGCTCAGGTGTATTCAGCGACACGCCTGAGCCGCCTTGATCACACGGCTTCACCCCCTTGAAACACACTTATCTCATCTATACCGCCGCCAACGCTCTGAGCTTTGCAAGCTCCTCGGCAGGCATAGCGATGCCTTCACTCTGCGCCTTTGCCCGCTGCCGATAGCGACGATCGCCCGACAGCCGCGTCTGACCTGCTTCATACATGCGCTCCACCAATTCGCGACTGCGTTTGGCGAAGTCCTGTCCCTGACGCTGGCTCGGATCGATGACGATGATCAGTTGCCCGGTCCAAGGCGTTTGTGCCCCCGGATGCTTCTTCCAGTCGAACTCGAAAGAGAAATGACCGCCTGTCAACGCCGCCGACAGCAGTTCGACCATCATCGACAATGCCGACCCCTTGTGCCCGCCGAACGGCAGCAGTGCTCCGCCGTCCAGAACCGCCTTGGGATCGAGGGTCGGCTGGCCATGGCGGTCCACACCGCTACCCGCCGGCAGGGTCTGGCCAGTGCGCGCAGCGATCTGCACATCCCCGTGCGCCAGCGCGCTGGTGGCCATGTCGAACACCAGCGCCGGTTGACCGGCACACGGCGCCGCGAAGGCGATGGGGTTGGTGCCGAACAACGGCTTGCTGCCCCCATGGGGCACCACACAGGTCATGCTGTTGACCACGCTCAGGGCTACCAACCCTTCGTTGGCGAACGGCTCGACATCGGGCCATAGCGCGGCGAAGTGATGGGAATTACGGATGGCCAGCACGGCAATACCCGCGTCGCGCGCCTTGCCGACCAGCAGGTCTCGCGCCGCCGCCAGAGCCGGCTGGGCAAAACCACCGGCGGCATCGACGGCGACATAGCCGCTGGCCACGTCTTCGACCACCGGCACTGCCTTGCCGTCCACCCAGCCACTGGCCAGCGTCGACAGGTAGCCCGGTATGCGAAAGGTGCCATGGCTATGGGCGCCATCCTGCTGCGCCGTAGCGCAATTGTCGGCAAGGATGCGGGCGACCTCTGGCGAGGTACCGTGGCGCAGGAAGATCTCGCGCAGCAACTGCACAAGGTCGACGAAGGAGATGGATTCGGTTTCGACAGCGTGTGGCGCGGACATCGGCGGCTACCTTATTGAAGATCGCGAAGGCCGCAGTACGCCATAGCCCGATGCCGGTCGGCAAGCCCTGCCGCAGGACTGGGCAGGTGGGTCGCCGGAGCATGCAGCTCCGGCCGGTTCAAGCATCAGTCTTTCTGGTCACGCAGGACATTGCCCGAGGCGCCGTCGATACGGAACTCGTAGGTCACGCCGTCAGCCTTCTTGCCTTCGCCTTCCCAGTAGCCGTCGTTGTCGGCCTCGATTTTCCAGACTTCGGTGTAACCCTTGGCCTTGGCGGTTTCGATGGCTTTTTCAATGGTGATCCAGCCGGCACCTGGCTTGTCTGCCAGCGCCACGCCGGCGCTCAGCAGAGCGGAAGTTGCTACAACGGCAGCCAATGTCTTCTTGAACATAAATTACTCCAACACACGTTATTGATTTTACGTTGCGTCATTTTGGAGCATGAGGTGGGAAAGATAGTTCAGCGCTGATTGGATGGGTTTTCTGCACGGATTGATACCGGGTGTGAATGGTCCCCTCACCCCATTTACAAAATTTACACAAACAATTTTCACGATTTACCCTGCTCAAACGTCTTAATAGAGGTGAGCAGCTTTTTCACCGACAGGAACCGTTTCTGAAAAGGAGTTTTCGCATGCAGAATTCGTCACACCCCACCCCGGGCACCCGAGCTGGGCCTGCACAGCCGCAAAACCGGACGCAGGCGCACGACAACAGCAGCAACGAGCAGATCAAGGAACTGCTGCGCACCTACGGCCTGCGCACCAGCCTGATTCGCCTCAAGGTCATCGATGCCTTGCATGGCGCCGCGCGTGAGGGGCAGAACATCGGTGTACGCGGCGTGCACAGCCAGTTGGAGAAACTGGACATCCCGCTGTCGTTCCTCAGCGTGCGCGAGGTGCTCAAGCGGCTATGCGCTGAAGGCGTGATCACCCTCAACACGGACAAGACCTACAGCCTGGACCCAGCCGCCCGGCAGATGCTGGACTGAATCGGGTCTAGGGTGCGGCTCAGGGGCGTTTGACCTTGCGCCGCATCACACCGTTGATCACCACGACCAACACCGCAACGCCCATGGCGATGTACTGGAACATTTTTTCGGTGATGGTGCCCTGTGTTTGCAGCCACGACAGGCCCAGCATGATGAGCAGTACGGCGATGGCAATCAGCAGGGAGTATTTGATGCGTTGTGCTTGGGTCATTCTGCGTTCCTGACGTTCATGTTGACCGGCCTTTGTATCCGGTTTGTATCTTCGTGCATGCCAAGCGCATACCCATGTACCGGGATGCCTCGACCATTGTGCGGTCTCATATTACAGCGCATTTGCCCGACACGGGCTGGCGTTTCATTATCATGAGGACCTGCGAATGCTTCGTCGAATCACCCTGCTGATTCCCCTTCTGTTGACCCTGAGCCTGAGTGGCTGCTGGTTGTTCATGCCGCCCGGAGGCGGTCATGGTGGTGGCGGTGGCCACGGTGGCGGTGGCGGTGGCGGCCAACACGGCGGCCCCGGCCCCGGCTGGCAAAGCCGCTGACCGGCGCCACATCCCCGCGCCCCACCCTGGGCTGACTTCGGTCAGAAATCGCGCTTGTAGAACAAGTCCAGTGAGCTGGCTACGCCGCTGGCAACTTCCAGGTACAGCCGCTTGCTCAACAGATAGCGCAGCGCAATGGTGTTGGCGGGCTCGAACACGCCAACGCCGTAACGCAGGCTGAGTTTCTCCGACAGGTTGCCGCTGGCGACGACACTGGTGGCATCGCCACTGCCCTGGGTATCCAGCTGAAAATCCTGGATGCCCAGGTCAGTCGCCAGTTTGCTGGTGACACCGGAACTGCCCATGAGCCCCAACCCCAGGGCCGCTTGCGCCAACACGTTATTATCCTCACCGTTATTACCCAAGGGGCGTCCGAGCACCAGGTACGACAATGCCTGCTCCTGGCTCATGGTCGGCTCCGAGAACACTTCACTGGTAGGTTGCTCGGCGTTGCCGGTCAAGCGAATACCAGCGATCACATCGTCGGTGGTACGAATCGCCTCGATGTCCAGGTAAGGCTGGTCGATGGGCCCGGCGAACAGCAGACGCGCGCGGCGAATGGTCAGCCGCTGGCCATAGGCGGCGTAGCGGCCGTCCTTGAGCGCCAGTTCGCCACGGGTATCCATGTTGTCGCCGATGTGCACATGCCCTGCCAGATTGGCGGTCAGACCAAAGCCAGTGAAGCTGAGTTTCTCCTGCCCAACCTCGACATCGATATCCATGGCCATCGGCAGCGGTGTCTTGCCTTCTTCGGTCTGGTTACCCACGATCACCGCGTCATCGGACAGCTTGACGGTAGACGGCGGCAACTCACGAATGACGATAGCGCCCTTGGGAATGAACACCTTCCCAGCCACCGCCAGCCGCTCGCCATTCATCTTGATGCTCAAATCCGGTGCGGCTTCCAGAGTGGCATAGGGCTCCACGTTGATCGGCAGTCGGCTGCCCTTGAGCTGCACATCCACGTCCAGCGCATTGGCCCAGCCGATGGTGCCCGCCAACGAACCCTGGCCGCTGCTGCCGCTCTTCCAGCTGCCCTGCAGCTGCACGCTTTCACCGGCGATCTGCGCCTGCACCTGCAGTGCCTCCAGCGTGGTGGGCAGCTCGGCGCCGGACACTTCACCGCCGCTCAGGTTGACCGTGCCATTGACCTGAGGTGCCAGCAGGCCGCCGCTGATCTGGCCGCTGCCATCCAGGCGTCCGGCAAGGGTTTCGACCATGGGCGCAAACGGTCTGGCCACCGACAGGTCCAGGCCGTTGAGTCGGAAACTGCCGGTGATGGGTTTATTGGCCGGCAGCGGATTGATCTGGGTGCTCACCTGCAACTCACCCAGGCGGTTACCGCGAAAATCCAGCTCGGTGTCGATGCGGCTTGGGGTCAGTTTGCTGGTCAGACGCAGAGTCTGGTAGGGGAAGTCCACCCACTGATCGTTGCTGCGTGCACGCAGGGTGCCATTGCCGGCATCGATGACCACCTGACCACTGGGCCCTGCGGCCGGGATGTCCACCGAGACATCGGCGTTGAGCAAACCTTGCCAGGCAAAATCCTTGGGCATGAATTGGGCCAGACTTTGCAGCTCGAACTGCTTGAGGTGGTAGCGCAGGCGCGGCTGGGGCGCCAGCCGCTGGTCTTCGCCGCACAGACTGGCCTGACCCGACCGCCAGCAGTGCGCACCGAAGTTGATCTGCCCATTGGCAAGGTATTCAAGCCTGGCTGGGCCCTGTAGGCGCCAGTCCTGGCCACCGACCTGGACATCACCGCTGGCCAGACGACCACGCCAGTTACCCTGATCCAGGCTGCCGTCCAGGCCCAACGCCAGATTGGCCGTCGGGCCCTTGAGTCCCAGTTGCAGCTGCTGACGCTTGACGTCGCCCTGCCCCTTGGCGGTCAAGGTACCGAGTTCGGTCTCACCGGCTCGGATCCCGCTTGCACTCAGGGCGAGGGTGCCGCGTTGCTGGGCATCGACAGCGGCATCCAGGGTTAGGCCCTGAATGCGGTTGGCGTCCAGGGCCACTTGATGTCCGCGCAACTGCAGTTGGCCCTGAGGCGCCTGCAACGTACCTGCCAGTTGCAGCTGGCCCTTGACTTGCCCTTGCAGCCCTGGCCACAGCTGACCCAGGCGCGCCAGGTTCAGATCCAGCGCGCCGGCCAGGCGTTGTTGCAGACTGCCGCTGCCATTGATGCGGTTGTCGCCCAGGCGTACGTCGAGGTTGCCGAGCGTCCAGCGCTGCCCGGCACCCTGGGCCTTGGCCTGGAGCACCGCAGGTTGGCCCCGCAAGCGCCCCTTGAGATCGAGGTCGGCGTCCAGGTTCAACTGTTCATTCTTGTAACTGCCTTTACTGCGCAACGGCCCGGCCAGGCTGCCGGGCATCTGCGCAACCCAGTAGGCCGGATCGATGGCGCTGAGGTCGAGCGCGGTGTCCCAGGCAATGCCATCGGCAAACTGCAGGTTCAAATGCCCGCTGGCCTTGCCCTGCCCCGCTACCAGCTCCAGCTGCGGCAGGAACACCTGACCCAGGTCGCCGCTGAACGGGCTGAGCAAGGTGAAGGCTCCAGCCGGGCCATCGAAAGCACCGTTGAAGTTGCCCAGATATTTGCCGTCGCGATAGCTGACTTCAGCCTTGAACCGTTGAACCTTGACCTGGGGTTCCTCGATCACCGGGTACAGCCGGTGCCAGGGAAAGTCCAACCAGTCGAGCCTGGCGTCGGCCCCTAGTCCGGTCTGCCAGTCCAGGCTGCCGCTCACCTTCAGATGCTGGGCATCGCTGGCGGCAATATCGAGGGTTTCGATGATGGCGCCCTTGGCATCCACACGCCCCTTGAGCAGCAGGTTCATCGGTGCCTGCTCGGCGGGCAGGCTGGCGTGGCCGTCGATGGCGTAGCCAGCCTGCAGATCACCCTTGGCCAGCAGTTCCAGTTGATTGAAGGCCAAGGTATCAGGCAGATCCGCGCCGGGTTTGAAGGCATCACTGGTGATCCGCAGCTGGGCCGGCAAATGCTCGGCCAGCGGTTGCAGTTCACCGCTGACCAGACCTTCCAGGTAGCCCTGGCTTTGGCCTTGCAGGTTCAGCGTTGCCAACAGATCACCTTTGGCGACCAGGTCCAGGCTCCAGGGCTTCTGATCCACTTCGGGCAGTTGCACGTGAGCACTGACGTCCATTGGCCACTGGCCGTCGGGGCGCAGGGTCCCGGTAAGTTCCAGGGAAAGGTCATCGCGCTGCAGACTGGCCTTGTCGATTTTCAGGCCAGCGGCGGTCCAGTGGGCAGCCAGTTGCAGCCCCTTGAGCTGTTCGACGCCATCCAGTTGCACGCTGGCGATCTGGATGTCGCCCAGCTCGATGGCCACAGGCAACTGCAGTTGCGGCAATGTGATCGGGCCGCTGCTCTGGTCAGCCTCGGCGGCGGGCAATTGAAGGCTCACGGCACCACTGTGCAACGTATCGATGCACAGGGTCATGCGCAGCAGGCAGCCTGGCGACCAGTCGAACTCCGGCGCCAGCACCTCGACGCGAGTGGCGTCCTGCTGCCAAACCAGGCGGTCGGCGCGCCAATGGCCGCCGATCTTGCCGTGGAAGTTTTCCACGCTCAGCCCCGGCACACGCGCCAGCGCCCAGCGGCTGCCGGACTCGGTACCCAGCACCAGACCGATCCCGGCAACCAATAGAATGACCAGGCCCGACAGCACTGCCAAACCGATTTTCAAACCCTTCTTCACGCCAGGCTTCACAGTTCCGGCCCCATGGAAAAGTGCAGGCGCACGCCACCGTCATCGTCCATTGCGTGGGCCAGGTCGAGACGGATCGGCCCCACCGGCGAGACCCATCGCACCCCTACCCCGACACCGGTCTTCAGGCTCGGCAGCTTGAGGTCGTTGAACGAGTTGCCCTTGTCGATGAAGGTCGCTACCCGCCATTTCTCGGCGATGGAGTATTGGTACTCGACACTGCCGGCGACCATGTAACGGCCGCCTACCCGATCGCCATCGGCGTTTTCCGGGGACAATGTCTGATAGTCGTAGCCGCGTACGCTCTGATCGCCGCCCGCGAAGAAGCGCAGCGACGGTGGAATCGATTTGTAGCCATTGGTCGCGCTGCCGCCAAACTGCACGCGCCCCAGAAAACGGTGGTTCTGCGCCACGGTGGTCAAGCCCTTGAGCAATACGTTGCCATGCAACAGGTTGGTGTCGGACAACAACCCTTCCTTGGCCACCTGGGCGTCGAACTGCAGTCGATAACCATTGTGCGGATCGACCTTGTTGTCGCTCTTGAGGTAGCTGTAGCTGATGCCCGGCATCAACAGGGTACTGAGCCCGGAGTCATCGCCCAGGCGATACTCTTCCCGCTGCCATTTCAACGAAATCACCCGTTGCCAACCGCTGGGCAACTTGCTGTGCCATTCGGGGCCGAAGGTAAGCAGTTTGCTCAGGCTGTCGGTATCGGCGATTTCTTCGTACTGATAGCCGCCAGCCCAGCGCAGCTTGTCGGTCAGCGGAGGATCCAGAGGCACGTCGTACCACAGCCCGACGTTCTGCCGGGGAGCGGACAACTCCATTTCGGCGCCGTAGCTGTGGCCCTGTGGATTGACCCAGTGACGGGTCCAGTTGGCTTTGCCGCGCGGGCCGACGTCCGTGGAGAAGCCCAGCCCCAGGCCCATGGTACGGGGCTTGCGGGTAGTCAGTTGCACCTCCACCGGAATCACCCGCTGGGCAGCGGCGGTGGGCGCCGCGTCGACACGCACGCCTTCGAAGTAGCCGCTCGATTGCAGGGCCTGGTTGAGTTCTGCCACCAGTTCCGAATCGTAGGGGGTGTCTTCGTTGAACGGCACCATGCGCTGCAGCAGTTCGTCATCGAACGGGGTGTCGCCTTCGAAGTGGACCTTGCCCAGCTTGTAGCGCGGGCCACTGTTGTAGACCAGTTCGATGTCGGCCACGCCGGCCTGCGGATCGATCGCCAGACGCTGTTTGCTGAAGGTGCCGGAGAAGAAGCCGTAGCGCGAGGCCTGGTTCTGGATCAGACGCTTGGCATCTTCGTAATGACCGTGATTGAGCACCGCGCCGGGTGCCAGTGCAGTGCTCTTGGGCACCCTGAAAGCCTTGAGCTCGGTGGCCGGGCCTTCGACACGCACGGTGACGTTGCGCAGGTGAATGGGCTCCCCGGGTTCGATCTTCAGCAGCAGCCGCGGCGATTCGCCCGGCTGTACCTCACTGTCGATCCTGGCCTGGTAGTAGCCCAGCGCCTGCGCGGCTTTCTGGGCTTGCTCCTCGGCACCGCGACTGAACCGCAACAGGGCCTCCTCGTTGCGATCGCCAAGGCTGCCTATGTAGCCCTCGACATTTGCCTTGAGCTCGGAATTGGCGGGGGTGACGCGCACATCGAGCACACTCTGTGCCTGGGCCGCCATGCTTGCGACCAGCAGCGTCAGGCTGCCGGCCAATCGTCCTGAATATTTCATAGGCGGATGCTATCACGGCGAGTGTGTCGATTTGGACCTTGCCAGCGACATTAACCGTTCAAATTCAACGGTGCGCTGTAACCCAGCGTTTCAGGATTGGGGTGAAAGAACACGTGTTCGATTACCGGGCCAAGAGGCACTTCGCCAATCTGGGTGTAGCCCTGGCGCTGGAAGAAGTGCAGGTATTCGGGGTTGCCGGTGTCCAGCACTACGCCTTCGGAGCTGAGGTCCTGGGCACACCAGTTGTGGACTGCGGTGAGCAGCTGTTCAGCCATGGCCTGGGTCTTGAACTCTGGATGCAAGCCCATCAACGGCAGTACGTGTACCGCGTCGGACGGCAGGCAGGCTTGCACGGCGTGGTGGTAGTCGAGGTAGCGCCGGGTGCCATCCACACCGGTGCCCAACATCATCCGCCACTGCCAGGCCCAGCTTTCGGTAATGCCGAGGCGGCGTTGGGGCGGGGCGATCAGGGCCACGGCAGCCAGGCGATCATCGACGAACAGGCCCAGTGCGGGTTGGTCCTGAAGAAAATGCTGATTGACCAGTTGGCGCACGGTGGAGCGTACGCGCCGTTCGAAACCGGGGCGCTGGGCTTCGAACAGGTAGGCAAAGGTGGGGTCCAGCATATAGGTCTGGTACAGCAGCGCGCGGGTCTCGCGGGCGTAACCACCATCGAGCTGACGAACTTCTGCAGCGGTGGTCTGGGTATGAGGCATTGCGGCGATCCTTGTGCAAGTCATGCAGGGTACACAATGGACGGTGACGGTCGATGAGGGTTCCGTTGGTAGTGCCGGCCCTTCGCGGGCAGAGCCCGCTCCTACAGGATTGGGGGTGGGGCCGGGGGTGTGGGGTGTCAGGGTTGGCCATTTTGTGGGCAGAGCCTGCTCCTACAGGGGGAGTGTCAGTCGGAATATTCAGGTTACACGCAGATCTGGTGTGGGAGCGGGCTCTGCCCGCGAGGGGCCGGCGTTGACACACCACATCAGGCTGGCCCCCGGCCCCCCACTCCGTTAGCATCGCGCTTTTGCCAGGACCCGCGACCATGAAAATCGTCTCGTTCAACATCAACGGCTTGCGTGCACGCCCCCATCAACTGGCGGCGCTGATCGAGAAGCACCAGCCGGATGTGATCGGCCTGCAGGAAACCAAGGTGTCGGACGACCAGTTCCCCCTCGCCGACGTACAGGCCCTGGGCTATGAAGTGCACTACCACGGCCAGAAAGGTCACTACGGCGTGGCGCTGCTGTCGCGCGCCAAACCGTTGAGCATTCACAAAGGCTTCAGCACCGACGAAGAAGACGCCCAGCGTCGCTTCATCTGGGGCACCTTTGCCGATGCCAATGGCCAGCCGGTGACCATCATGAACGGTTACTTCCCCCAGGGCGAAAGCCGTGACCACCCCACCAAGTTCCCGGCCAAGCAACGCTTCTACAGCGACCTGCAAGCGCTGCTGGAAAACCAGTTCAGCCAGGACCAGGCCCTCGTGGTGATGGGCGACGTGAACATCTCCCCCCAGGATTGCGACATCGGTATCGGCCCCGACAACGCCAAGCGCTGGCTGAAAACCGGCAAGTGCAGCTTCCTGCCCGAGGAACGCGAGTGGATGGAACGTTTGAAGGGGTGGGGCCTGGTAGACAGCTTCCGCCACCTGCACCCGGACGTGGCCGACCGCTTCAGTTGGTTCGACTACCGCAGCCGCGGTTTCGAAGACGAACCCAAGCGCGGCCTGCGCATCGACCTGATCATGGCCTCCACCGGCCTGCTGCCGCGGGTTCAGGCCGCGGGCGTGGATTACGACCTGCGCGCCATGGAAAAGCCCTCGGACCACGCGCCGATCTGGTTGCAACTGAGCTGACCGTGCGCGATGTGCGCGTTGCGGGTTTATGGCAAGATCGGTCCATCCCGACCTCGGAACAGGACCTTGCATGAACATCATCAACGCCACCTTGCGAAAAGTCCCCGGGCTGCACACCGTCGTCTGCGACGGTCCGATCATTGCCGCCATCCATCTCCAGGCCGCCCGCGTCACCGCCACTGACGGCGATATCGATGCCGGCGGCCAACTGCTGATTCCACCGCTGGTAGAACCCCATATCCACCTGGACGCGACGCTGACCGCAGGCGACCCGCAGTGGAACATGAGCGGCACCCTGTTCGAGGGCATCGAGCGCTGGGGGCAGCGCAAGGAAACCATCACCCACGACGATACCAAGCAGCGCGCCCATACCACCATTCGTATGCTCGCCGAGCACGGCATCCAGCACGTGCGCACCCACATCGACGTCACCGACCCGACCCTGGGGGCGCTCAAGGCGATGCTGGAAGTGCGCGAAGAAGCGCGCCACCTGATCGACCTGCAGATCGTCGCGTTTCCCCAGGAAGGCATCGAGTCGTACCACGGCGGCCGCGAACTCATGGAGCGCGCCGTGGCCATGGGCGCCGATGTAGTGGGCGGCATTCCGCATTTCGAGAACACCCGCGAGCAAGGGGTCAGCTCGATCGCGTTCCTCATGGACCTGGCCGAGCGCACGGGCTGCCTGGTGGATGTGCATTGCGACGAAACCGACGACCCTCACTCGCGCTTTCTCGAAGTGCTGGCCGAGCAGGCTCGCGTACGCGGCATGGGCGACCGGGTAACGGCCAGTCACACCACCGCGATGGGTTCCTACGACAACGCCTACTGTTCGAAACTGTTTCGCCTGCTCAAGCAGTCGGGCATCAACTTCGTCTCCTGCCCTACCGAAAGCATTCACCTGCAGGGGCGTTTCGACACCTTTCCCAAGCGCCGGGGCGTCACCCGCGTAGCCGAGCTGGACCGGGCCGGCCTCAACGTCTGCTTTGGCCAGGATTCGATCAAGGACCCCTGGTATCCCTTGGGGAACGGCAACATCCTGCGGGTGCTGGACGCTGGCCTGCATATCTGTCACATGATGGGCTTCGATGACCTGCAACGCTGTCTGGACCTGGTCACCGATCACAGCGCCCGCACCCTGAACCTGGGCGAGGGCTACGGCATCGCCGTGGGACGGCCGGCGAACCTGGTGATTCTGGGTGCCGACAGCGACTACGAAGCCGTGCGCCAGCAAGCCAAGGCACGGGTGTCCATCCGCGCGGGCAAGGTTCTGATGAACCGCATCCCCGAGCGCATCGAATTCGCCGCGCCCCCCCTATAGGCGTAGTCGCGGTGTACAGCCGCAATGGCGCATCAAGGCTGGCGCAAAAACTCGTCAACGGCCTTATCGAACGCCTGCGGCTGATCGCTCATGATGAAGTGCAGGCTACGCTCGATGCGCACCCGCTTGACCCCGGGCAAGTCGCGATAGCCTTGCTCCCACAGCGCATCCACCTGCGCCGGTTCTCGCCCGGCATCGGCATAGACCGCCGTCACCGGGGTGGTCATGGCCGCCAACCCCTGCCGCGCGTCGGTGATCATCGCTTCGTGCAACGCCGTGGCCATGGCCTGCCGATCACTGGCCAGCGACCAGTCGACGATGGCGCGGCGGGTGGCGGGGTCATGGGTCAGTGCTTGAGCGACAGCGGCCTGACGCTCGGCGAATATCTTCGGTTCCAGGCTGAGGATTTCTGCCGCCGCACGATCGGCCACCGGGCGTGCCTGTTCCACCGTGACACCGGGGAAAAACAACGCGCTGTAGAACGGCAGGCTGTCCACCGTCATCACTGCCCCGACGTCCCCCGGATGGGCCTGTGCCAGGCGCAGCGCCATCAACCCACCCAGGGAGTGACCGATCAGCTTGGGCTGTTGCAGCTGCGAGTCACGGATATAACGGTCCAGCTCCTGCATCGCCGGTTCCAGCAGTGGACCGTCGCCATGCTGCCAGGGCTGACCGGCGAAGCCCGACAGTTGCACCAGGTGCAGTCGGTGGTCGGCCGCCAGGCGCTTGGCCAGGGGGCGCCAGACCTCCCGGGAAGAAGCCAGACCAGGAATGAGGATGACGTCCGGGCCCTGGCCGACCACTTCGACGGTGAGGCGATCGGAGCTGAACGATTCGGCGGCTTGGGTATGCAGGGTCATGAGCAGGCAGCAGCAAAGGGTGAACAGGCGGGCTAAAGGCATGGGGTATCTGGTTGTAGGGGTGTGGGGGGTATGGTGGTGTTGAGGGTGGATGATGTCAACGTGGCAGGGTTGGGATCGGTGGTGAATGGTCCCCTCACCCCAGCCCTCTCCCTCAGGGAGAGGGCTGGGGTGAGGGGACCATTCACCACAAAACCCCGCTATTATCCCCCCATCACAAGGAGCTCCGACCCATGGCCACCAGGAACACCGGCGTGCGCGCCCAGCAAGCGGACGAAACCCGCGCCCGCATTCTCAAAGCGGCGATCCGCGTGTTCAGCCAGGACGGCTACTCGGGCGGGCGTATCGAGAAGATCTCGCGCCTGGCCAAGTCCAACGACCGGATGATCTACTACTACTTCAAAAGCAAGGAGCAGCTGTTCATCCAAGTGCTGGAACACACCTACGAGCAGTTCAATCTCGCCGAGGCAAAGCAACGGTTCGAACTCGATTGCGCCAGCACTGCGCTGACACAACTGGTGGCCTTCGTCTGGGATTACTATTTCAAACACCCCGAGTTCGTCAGCATTCTCAACACGGAGAACCTGCACAAGGCGCGGCACTCGAGAAAATCCGCGAACCTGTCGGCGCTGTCCGGTCAGGCACTGGGCAACCTGGCCCCGATCATCCGTGCAGGCCAGGCCCAGGGCCGGTTCCGCGAGGACATCGACCTGACCCACACCTACCTGATGATTTCCTCGCTGTGCTACTTCTACCTTTCCAACCTGCACACCCTGTGCGCATTCCTCGGCCAGGACCTCAGCGCACCTCAGGCGCGCGAACGCTGGTTGCTGTACATCCAGGATCAGGTGCTGCGCGGCGTGGCCAAATAACCGGGCAATTCCTCGTCACGGCAGACGCAGGATGAACAAGCCGCCGCCCAGCCGCCCGCCATTGGCCAGTTCGATAGTGCCCTTGACACCATTGCGCTGGTGCCGCTCGGCGATCCGCGCTGCGAAATACAACCCCAGCCCGGTGCTGCCGCTGACGGTATTGATGCCCTGCTCGAAATCCGACTGCAGCTCGATCAGTTCGGGGCGGTAACCGGGACCGTCGTCGTTGATGCTCAGCAGCAACTGCCCCCCCTCCTCCCACGCCTTGATCTCGATGGCGTGGCGCGCAAAGCGGATGGCGTTGATGATGACGTTGGCCACCAACGAGCCAATCAACTCGCGGTCGAAGAACCCCAGCGGACACAGGTCGTCCACCTCGAAGCTGGCCACCACGCCACGGCTGCCCAGCACCTCATGGTGCAAGGCCAACTGCGATTCGATGAAATCGTCCACCTCGTGATAGTCCGGCCGCAGCGGCAACTGGTTGACCCCCAGTTTGTACAGACCCAGCAGCTGTACCATCATGCCGTTCAGACGCGCGAACTCGTAGTCGATGACGCCACGCTGGGCACCTTCGCGCAGAGGCTCGGGCAGGCGCTGCAGCCAGTCGTTGTGCGCCTGCATGACCGTGGCCAGCGAGTTCTTCATGTCATGCACCGTGGAGGCTATGACCATGGAGAAATTCAGACCTTCCTGCTCGTCGCTCATGCACCAAAGGCCCTGTTCCGCAGTTTCTGATAACGCTCGTAGCGAGCATCGGTCTCGGGCATCGTGCCGATCATGCTCAGGCAGGCTTGCCCTTCCTGCAGCATGGCTGCATCGACCGAGGCGCCTTTGCCGGCCAGCAAGGCCTGGGCCAGGTTCAAGGCAATACTGATGTTCTTGGGCTGCAACTGCAATGCTCGCCGGAACGCCGCCAGGGCCTGATCGACTTCGCCATTCTTGAAACTGCGCACGGCCAGCAGGTTGAGGTCCATGGCCAGCTTGCCAGCACCCAGAATACTGGGGTCGCTGGTCTTGCTGGCGATATTCTGCATCACCGCCGGGTCGTCGCCATAGATCTCGGCGCACGTACGCAGAACACCGGCACCGGCGCTTTCCTGGCCCAGCTTCTGCAACTGCCCAGCCACCGTCAGCGCGGCATTGGCACTGAGAAACTCGTCCAGGCCCTGCAGCTTCGCCACGGCTTCCTGAGTCAACTTCGCCGCCGCCTCGGGATCGGACTGCGCCAGGCTGCTGGCCTTCATCAGACGGGTGCGCACTTGCAGGCCAGGGTTGTGGCCGTGGTCCTTGTCGACTTCAGCCAGGGTCTGGTTCAGTTCGATGCGGCTGCGCGCATCCAGGCCTTGATCGCCGTGCTTGCTCATCAGGGCCTGGGCGAAACCGAGGTTGGTTTCCGGGTCCTTGAAGCGCGAATGCTGGCCTTGGCTGACGGCATGCCGGTAGGCGCGTGAGGCACTTTCGAAGTCTTCGTTATCATAGGCCAGGCGCCCCAGCAGGCTTTGCCTGCGCACCGCCAATGGCGACAGGCGCACCGCGTCTTCCAGCACGCGCTGCGCGCGCTTGGCATCGCCGCCGGCCACCAGCACATCGGCCAGGCCGTCGTACAGCGCCGGGAAACTGGGAAAGGTTTTCAAGGCCTGTTCGTAGATGCCCTGCGCTTCGGCCAACCGCTTGCGTTTGAACAACAGGCTGCCCAGGGCGCGGAACGCCCAAGGCGTCGGCCGGTCGGCGAGTACCGTCTTGAGCAGCGCCTCAAGGGCCTCGTGCTGGTTCAGGTCACGCAGCGCGTCGGCCTTGTAGCGCAGGCAGAGTGGCGCATAGCGCGGGTCTTGCTCGATCAGTTGGGCACACGCGTCCAGCACCTGGCTCGGTACACCTTTGTCCAGCGCCTGAAGAATCGGCTTGAGCATGGTTTTGCGCTGCACCAGCTTTTCCAGGCGCTGGGCCAGGCCGGCACGGTTGAAAGGCTTGGTCAGGTAGGCGTCCGGCTCCCACTCCAGCGCGCTCATCACCATGGCCTGGCTGTTCTCGGCAGTCACCATGATGAACACGCTTTCATGACTGAGCAGCTTGTCGGTCATCAAGTCCTCGAGCACGTGCTGACCGTTCTTCTTGCCGTCACCCAGGTTGAAATCGTGCAGGACGAAGTCATAACGCTTGTGCGCGCACATCTTCAGCGCCTGTTCGCCGGTGTCGGCAGTGTCCACGTCCTTGACCCCGAGATCGCGCAGCATCGACCTGACCGAG
Source organism: Pseudomonas sp. UBA4194 (assembly GCF_002379585.1). GTDB lineage: Bacteria > Pseudomonadota > Gammaproteobacteria > Pseudomonadales > Pseudomonadaceae > Aquipseudomonas. The sequence goes on along the minus strand of NZ_DFUE01000040.1, from coordinate 53,598 downwards.
CTGCGGAAATCGGAGAAGTCGTCGACGATTAGAAATTTTTTCTGGTTGTACGCCAAGGTGCAAATCCTGTCAGGGGGAGTAAGTATCCAGGGGGCGGAAATTGCCTTAGCGGCAGATACCTGATGGGGTTATCGGCACGGGGCGGTGTTCCTTAAGAGGCGTGTTGACGCAGGGTTGGGGATTTGTGGTGACAGGTCCCCTCACCCCAGCCCTCTCCCTGAGGGAGAGGGAGCTGATCACCGTCAGTCGCACCACCGCGATCCGCTTTTTGCTCCCTCTCCCCCAGGGAGAGGGCCGGGGTGAGGGGACCATCCCCCCCGATCTCAATCCACCCCAGGCACATCCATCGCCTCCCCGATCGCGTAGAAATGCCCACCTGCCACGTAATGCAAGCTGCGCAGCTGCGGATCGGCCTGCTCGAACTTCCAATGCCCGCCTTCGAACACCCGCGTATCCGCCCAGGCACCGATCACTTCACCAATGAACAGGTCGTGCGCCTGCTGATTGTGCGGTTCGCTGATCAAGCGGCACGCCAGCCACGCCGAACAGCCCGCCACGAACGGCAGCGGCTGGTCGCCCAGTTGGATGAGTTCGACCCCGGCGCGGGCCAGCTTTTCAGGCTGTTCGGCCAGGCTTTCACTGCCCACCGCGTGGGTCAGCCGCAGTTGCGCCACGGTGGGCACCTGAATCACGAACAGGCCGTTCTGCTCGACCAGCCCACGGGTCACCGTAGCCTTGTCCAGTACCACCGTGAGCTTGGCCGGCACGAAGTCCAGGGCACACGCCCAGGCAGCGGCCATCACATCCTGAGTGTCACCGTAGCGAGCCGACACCAGCACCGTGGGTCCGTGGTTGAGCAACCGGTAAGCCTTGGCCAATTCCACCGGGGCGATGAATTCATTCACACGTGTTCTCACTGTCCAATCATCGATGACCACAAGGTGCATCAGCCGCCCACGGGCGTCAAATGAACGAACAGAACGAAGGCACTCGCCTGAAATCGATTATTTTTATATTGATGAAGATCGTGATTCTCTAATCGCATAATTAGCATAGAACCAAAAATGCTTTTACAGCGGATTTGAGCCGGCATAAGGTCTATCCAGACCGACCCCTTTCCTGGCGGAGGCCCCCTTATACCTATCCAGGAGTGCCCCCTCAGTGAGCCTCGAATTCATCGGCCTGATCGGCCCGCAGGAAAGCAGCGAATCTCAAGCCCCACGTGGCCCAGGTGTAGACCTGGCCTTTATCAAGGCCTTTGCCCAGGCTCAGGAATACGCCGGCTTCGACCAGGCGCTGCTGGCCGTCAATACCAGCGCTGCCGACTCCATGATCCTGGCCAGCTACGTGGCCGCTCATACCGAAAAACTCGGTCTGCTGGTGGCGCACCGTCCAGGCTTCCAGGCTCCTACGTTCGCCGCGCGCCAGTTCGCCACCCTCGATCAGCTCAGCCGTGGCCGTGCAGCGATCAATGTCATCACGGGCGCGGACAGCGGCGACCTGCAGCGTGACGGCGACTTCCTCGACAAGGATGCGCGCTATGCCCGCACCGAAGAGTACCTGGACGTGTTCAAGCAGGTCTGGACCGCCAACGAGCCGTTCAGCCATCAAGGCACTCATTACCGCGTCGAAGACAACCTGACCCTGGTCAAGCCGGTTCAGCAGCCGCACGTGCCGATCTATTTCTCCGGCGCCTCCGATGCCGCCGTGGAAGCCGCTGCCAAACATGCCGACGTCTACATGATGTGGGGTGAGCCGCTGGAGAACATCCACGAGCGCATCGCTCAGGTACGCAAGGCCGCTGCGCGCTATGGCCGGGAAAAACACATCCGCTTCAGCCTCTCCCTGCGTCCCATCCTGGGCGCCACCGAAGAACAGGCCTGGGCCCGTGCCGAACGGATTCTGCAGGATGCCCGCGTGCTCCACGACCAACGCAAAGGCAAGCGCCGCGAGCTGAACACGGGCAAGAACAACGCCGGATCGCAGCGCCTGGTGGATATCGCCGCGCAGAAAAGCGTCCACGACACCCGCCTCTGGACCGGCATCGCCGAACTCACCGGCGCGGCCGGCAACTCCACATCGTTGGTGGGTACTGCCGACCAGGTCGCCGAAGCGGCGCTGGAATACTACAAGCTCGGCGTGAGTACGTTCCTGTTCCGTGGTTTCGATCAGCTGCGCGATGCCGTGGAATATGGCCAGGAACTGCTGCCGCGGATTCGTCAGCGGGTGGCTGAACTGGAAAGCCCGGTGTATGCCGTAAAGAGCGCCCGATGACAGCCGCAGCCCACAACACCATCGCGCTGCACCCACGCAACCTGACCAGCGTGCTGGCCGAGGTCACTTCCGAGCTGGCCAGCAGTGCCGCCGAGTACGATCGCAGCGGCGCGTTTCCAGCGGCCAACTTTGCTCTGCTGCAACGCCATGGCCTGCTGGGCTTGGTGGTGCCCACCGCGCTGGGCGGCGGCGGCGCGGACCTGGCGACGGCGCGCCAGGTGATCGCCGCCGTGGCCAAGGGTGAACCGTCTACCGCGCTGATTCTGGTGATGCAGTATCTGCAACATTTTCGCCTGCAGGACGACAGCCGTTGGCCGCTGCACCTGCGCCAGCAACTGGGACGCGAGGCTGTCGAGCACGGCGCCCTGATCAATGCCTTTCGCGTCGAGCCCGAACTGGGCACCCCGGCCCGCGGCGGTCTGCCGGCCACCGTGGCCAGGCGCACCGCTGAAGGTTGGCGGCTGTCCGGCAGCAAGCTGTACTCGACCGGCAGCCACGGCCTGACCTGGTATGTGGTATGGGCCCGCAGCGACGATCCGCAGCCGTTGGTAGGCGGTTTCCTGGTGCACAAGGACAGCCCCGGCATTCGCATCGTCGAGGAGTGGGACCATCTGGGCATGCGCGCCACGTGCAGCCATCGAGTGGAATTCGAAGACGTTCTGTTGCCGTTGGAAAACGCCGTCTCGGTCAGCCCTGCCGATGCCCCCGTGGCCGAACTCGACGGCCAGACGCTGCTGTGGATGTCGGTGCTGTTGCCCACCCTTTACGACGCGGTCGCCCACGCCGCACGGGACTGGCTGGTGCAGTTTCTGCAACAGCGGGTACCGACCCACCTGGGCAAACCGCTGGCCAGCCTGCCGCGCTTTGAAGACGTGGTCGGTCGTATCGACACGCTGCTGTTCAACAACCGCGCGCTGCTGGATTCGGCGGTCAACGGCGGGATCGATGCCAGGCACGCCGTGCAGCTCAAGCAACTGGTCAGCCAGAACGCCATCGCCGCGGTCGAACTCGCCGTTCAAGCCAGCGGCAATCCAGGCCTGTCTCGGCAGAACCCGCTGGAACGCCATTACCGCAACGTGCTTTGCAGCCGCATTCATACCCCGCAAGACGATGCCGTGTTCGGCAGCGTGGGCCGCAATGCCCTGAGCGTGACCCCCTAACCCCTATTCTCGACCTTGAGGGCGCCCTGGCGCGCCCGAGGAGCCAACCGATGTCCGCTTTGTCCGCTGTGTCTACTGCCCACCAGAGCACCACCCGCGAACGGGTCAGTGCCGCTGAATGGGAAGTGCGTGTCAAACTCGCCGCTGCCTACCGCCTGGCCGCCCTGTTTCGCTGGACCGACCATATCTATACGCACTTCTCGGCCCGCGTACCGGGGCCGGAAGAGCACTTCCTGATCAACTCGTTCGGTTTGCTGTTCGATGAAATCACCGCCTCCAACCTGGTCAAGGTGGACGTGGATGGCACCATCATCGATGACCCATTGGGCGTGGGCATCAACCAGGCCGGCTACGTCATCCACAGCGCCATTCACCGCGCCCGGCCCGATCTGCAGGCCGTGCTGCATACCCACACCCGCGACGGCGCGGCCGTGTCGGCGCAGAAGAACGGGCTGCTACCGCTGTCCCAACATGCGCTGGTGTACTACAGCCGCGTGGCCTACCACAGTTACGAAGGGGTAGCGCTGGACCTGGACGAGCAGGCGCGACTGGTGGAGCACCTGGGTGAGAGCAACATTCTGATCCTGCGCAACCACGGGCTGCTGACCGGCGGCGTCAGCGTAGAGCATGCCTTTCGCGAACTGCATGGTCTTGAGCGTGCGTGCAATATCCAGATCGCTGCGCAGGCAGGCGGCAATGACGATCTGCTGCATGCCCCGGAGGCGGCCATCGAGAAAGTCCGCCAGCAGACCGCGGCGTTCATCGACGGCAGCAATCCAGGCATCCAACGGCATTGGGATGCATTGATTCGCCAACTGGACCGCGAAGGAACCGATTACCGCGACTAACCCGTTCCCCCATACGCCGCCCCCTATGTAGGAGCGGCGTACAGCCGCGAATGCGCCCCCCCCAAAACCCATCCCTCCCAACCCCTACCCACCCCCCACTTTTTATTCTCCACCCGCATCAAAACCAACTTTTATATTCATCATTTACATAATATTCATATACCCAAATAGAATTTCCAATTGGTTTCTTATACAAATACCATCAAAACCAGACGACATCGTTCCCCTTCCTCTCCCATCAGCCAGGCTTTTTCCACCTGCACCCGCACCAAGGGCCAGGGCCAGTTCTAACGGACCACGCCCAACATGCCAGACACTTTCTACCCTCGTTCCCACAAGACCTTCCTGCTCGGTGCGATCAGTTGCGCGCTGCTGCTGGGCGAGTTCACGCCCAAGGCCCAGGCCGCTACCGAGGGTGCCACCCTGGGCACAGTCACTGTGATCTCCACCGGCGTGCGTGGCCAGCAACGTACCGTTGCCGACAGCCCCGCGCCCATCGATGTGATCAATAGCGATCAGCTACTCAAGACCGGTCGCGCAGAACTCTCCGAAGCCATCTCCAAGCTGCTGCCGTCGTTCAACTTCGGCACCAACATCGCCGGCTACAACTCGGTCACCCGACCCCTGAGCAACCGAAGCCTGGGCCCGGCCTACACGCTGGTGCTGGTCAACGGCAAACGCCGCCACAATGGCGCCGTCGGCCAACGCGGCAACGTCGACAACAGTGGCGCCAATGCGGTGGACATCGATCTGATTCCGGTCAGCGCCGTGGATCACATCGAAGTGCTCAAGGACAGCGCCGCGGCTCAATACGGCTCGGACGCCGTCGCCGGCGTGATCAACATCATCCTCAAGACCGGCGCCTCCGGGGGCCACGTCGAGAGCAGCTACGGCAAGCTCTATTCCGGCGAAGGGGAAACCATCAAGTTTGCCGGCGACCAGGGCTTCGCTCTCGGCGACGGCGGTTTCGTGCACCTGGCCGCCGACGCCCGGCGGCGTGGCGATGCCTCCTGGAACGGCAAGGCCGACAGCAGCGTCCGGGCGTTCAGCGACCCCATCAAGGAAGCCGCCTGGGACCGCGTTGCGATCAAGAACGGCGATCCCGACCTCAAGGCATTCAACCTGGCCTACAACGCCCAGTTGCCGCTGGACAACCTGACCCTGTATTCCTACTCGACCTACGGCGAACGCGATGCCGAAGCCGCCAACTATTTTCGTCTGCCCACCGGCACCGCATCGGTTCCCGAAGTATTCCCCGACGGCTACTACCCGCTGAACAACATCAAGGATCGCGACTACCAGTTCCTGTTTGGCGGCAAGGGCGAGCTGGCCGAGTGGAACTGGGACCTGAGCACCACCTACGGGCGCAACAACGTCCACCATTCCAGCGACCTCAACATCAACCCTTCGCTGGGCACTGCCTCGCCCACCAAGTTCGACAACCTGGCGACCTTTCGCTTCGAGCAGTGGGTGAACAACTTCGACCTCACCCGCCGCTACGACAGCTTGTTCAACCTGACGTCACCGGTACAGGTGTCGGCGGGCCTGGAGCATCGCTGGGAACGTTTCAGCACGTTCGCCGGCGACCCTGAGGCCTATATCACCGGCACCTACCCCGCCGCCACCGGCGCCCAGGCCGCGGTGACCATCCGCCCCGAGGACGAAGTCAGCCTGATCCGCAACAACTACGCCGGCTACCTGGACCTGGGCTTCGACCTCACCGACCGTTGGTTTCTGGACGTGGCCGGGCGCGTGGAGCACTACGACGACGATTCGGGCAATACCTTCGGCCTCAAGGTCAACTCGCGCTACGAGCTGACCGACACCGTGGCCGTACGCGGCACGGTCGGCACCGGTTTCCGCGCGCCGTCACTGACCCAGATCGGCTACACCGTGGCTGACAACCGGGTCAACACCGACGCCAACGGCAACGTGGTGCCGGCCGTGACCCGGCTGACGCCTTCGGGTAGCGATCTGGCCAAGGCCCTAGGTGGCGACGACCTCAAGCCCGAGAAATCCCGCAACCTGGGCCTGGGGCTGACCTGGCAACCCGCGCCGCGCACCAGCATCACCGCCGACGCCTACCTGATCGACATCGATGACCGCATCACCCTGACCAGCAATATCTACGACCGTGGCAACGGGGTGATCACCGACATCCTGCAATCTCAGGGCGTGGCCAGCGGCACTTGGGTCAACTACTACACCAACGCCTTCGATACCCGCACCCGCGGCCTGGACATCGTCGCCGACCACACCACGCCCTTCGACAACTACGGCGACATTCGCTGGAGCCTGGCCTTCAACTGGAACAAGACCACCGTCGAAGGCGTGCGCGATACGCCCGCGAGCCTGGCCGGATCGGGGATCAACCTGGTGGGTCGGGATCGCGAAGGCGACCTGACCGAGGCCAGCCCGAAAACCAAGTGGATCCTGGGTGCCAACTGGAAAGTCGCTGACCTGGCGGTAAACCTGCAGACCACGCGCTATGGCGCGGTGAAAACCCTGGCAGTGAACCCCAGCGGGGATCGCAGCTTCGGCGCCAAGTGGATTACCGATCTGGACATCGCCTACACCTTCTTCGACCAACTGACGGTGAGCGTGGGCGGTACCAACATCTTCGACAAGCGTCCGGACAAGAACGCGGTGTACAGCAACCTCGGCCTGGCGGCCTACGGCAACCCGCCGTTCTACCCCGGGGGTGGGTATTGGTACAGCAAGATTGCATACGATTTTTGAGGATGGCCGCTGCACACAACACACATTTCAACTAAGGGAACACCCATGAAATTCCAACGCACCCTGGCCAGCGCGGCCATCCTGATGGCCCTGGGCCTGACCTTGCCGGGCTGCTCACCCAGCGATGCCGACGCCAACGCCGCCAGCACCCTGAAAATCGCTTTCTTCGGCGACAACACGCAACTGGTCAGCCTCGACCCATTCCAGGTCTACTGGCTCGAACACCGCGTCGTGCTGCGCAACGTCGTCGAATCACTCACCGACCAAGACCCGCAAACCGGCAAGATCATCCCCTGGCTTGCCGACAGCTGGACTATCAGCGACAACGCCCGTGAGTACACCTTTCACCTGCGCAAAGGCGTCACCTTCAGCAACGGCGAAGCCTTCGATGCCCAGGCCGTGAAGACCGCCTTCGACAGCAACAAGGCTTTCGCCAGTGAACTGCCGGCCACCTTCGGCGCCACCTACCTGGCCGGTTACGACCACGCCGAAATCATCGACCCGCAGACCGTCAAGATTGTCCTGGCGCGGCCCAATGCCGGTTTCCTTCAGGCCACCTCGACCACCAACCTGGCCATCCTGGCGCCCGAGAGCTACCGCCACAGTGCCAAGGAACGCTCGCTGGGGGCGATCATCGGCAGCGGTCCATTCGTGCTCGAACACTACACCCCCGAAACCGGCCTGAAACTGGTCAAACGCAGCGGCTACGCGTGGGCCTCGGCCAACGTGCAGAACAAGGGCGAGTCGCACCTGGACAGCATCGAGGTGAGCTACGTACCGGAGGAAAGCGTCCGCAACGGGCTGTTCCTGCAAGGTCAGGTCGACATCCTCTGGCCGCGGGCGCCGTTCTCCGAAGTCGACACCCAGCTGCTGCAAAGCCGCCAGGCCACCATTCAAAGCCGCTCCCTGCCAGGGCCCGCCTGGAACCTGTACCCCAACACCCGCGGCAACCGCATCCTGGCCGACGAAGACGTACGCCAGGCCATCCAGGCGGCCATCGACCGCAAGAGCTACGCCGCCACCGTCTACAACCCCGCGTTCCCGGTGGTCGACGGCGTGTACGACATCACCACACCCTACCTCCGCAGCCAGGGTCACAAGCTCGACTACCGCCCCGAAACGGCCACACAGCTTCTGGGCAAGGCCGGCTGGGCGCCAGGCCCCGATGGCTATCGCTACAAGGACGGCAAACGCCTGAGCCTGACCTACAACATCGCCGAGCGAGAAACCGCCGGTGACGTGCTGATCCAGGATCAACTGCGCAAAGTGGGCATCGATCTGCAGCTCAAGGTCCAGACCAAAGCCGAGTGGGCGGCCGCCAATGCCAACGGCAACTATGACCTGACCTACAACTACATGACCCGCGCCGATCCGATCATTCTGCAGACCATCCTCGATCCGCGCAGCGCCAACAGCTCGACCCTGGCCACCAATATCTACACCCCGGCCACGCTGGCCAAGGCCCAGACCCTTTTCGACACCGGGCTGACCGCAACGGCCAGCGACCAGCGCGCGCAAGCCTATGGCGAACTGCAGGATCTGCTGATCGATCGGGCCTCGGCGATCCCGGTGTATGAGCGAGTCTGGCAGGCAGCCACCTCGGCCAAGGTGCACAACTTCCGCTGGAGCGCCGAAGGCTTTGCCTTCCTCAACGATATCGAGGTCAAACCATGAGCCGCTACCTGCTCGGCCGGATTGCCCAGGCCTTGTTGGTGCTGTGGGGCGCCTACAGCATTACCTATTTCATTCTCTACCTGCTGCCGGGTGATCCGTTGAGCATCATGCTCAGCGCCTCCGGCATGGAGATTGACGCGCTGTCGGCCGAGCAACTGGCCAAGGCCCGCCACTACTACGGCCTGGATCAGGGCCTGTTCGAGCGCTACTTCCAACTGCTCTGGGGCGTGCTGCATGGCGACCTCGGCCAGTCGTTGACGCTCAATCGCCCGGTCACCGCCATTCTGGCCGAACGCCTGCCGCAAACCCTGGCCCTGGCCGGCTCGGCCATCGTGTTGTCGCTGCTGGGTGGCGTGGGGCTGGCGTACCTGGCTGCCTACGTGCGCTGGCAGCCGCTCAAGGTGGCGCTGGCGCGGTTGCCGGCGCTGGGCTTCTCGATCCCGGTGTTCTGGATGGGCCTGCTGCTGATTCAGGTATTCGCCTTCACCCTGGGCTGGTTCCCGGCCACCGGCAGCCAAGGGGTTGCCAGTGTGGTGCTGCCGGCCATCACCCTGGCCATTCCCAGCGCCGCGGTGTACGCCCAGGTGCTGCAGCGCGGCTTTCAGGACGTATGGCGCGAGCCCTATATCGTCACCGCCTACGCCAAGGGCCTGAGCCGCGCCCAGGTGCAAGCTCGCCATGGCCTGCGTAACGCGGCGCTGCCGTTGCTGACCTTGATCGGCCTGCAGGTGGGCAACACGGTCTCCGGCGCGGTGCTGGTGGAAACCATTTTCTCGCGCAACGGCGTCGGCCGACTGGTGCAGGAAGCTGTATTGCGCCAGGACATCCCGCTGGTGCTGGCGGTGGTCACCGTGTCGGCCGCAGCGTTCGTGCTGATCAATCTGCTGGTCGACCTGCTGTACCCGATCCTCGACCCGCGTATCACCCATACACCAAAGGTGGCCTGAACCATGAGCGCATCCGACCGCAGCCTTGCCTCCTCTTTCGATACCAGTAGCACGACCGCTGCCCCTGTCCCAGCCCAATGGCGGCCGCGCAGTCGCTGGCAACGTATGGTCGAGCAGACCGCGCCGTTGCTGCGCCGGCCGGGCTTCATGCTCGCCACGCTGATGGTGCTGCTGACGCTGATTGCCGCCCTGTTGCCGGGGGTGTTCAGCCACTACGACCCGTACGCGACCCTGCCCTCGGCCAAACTGTTGCCGCCGGGCGCCAGCCATTGGTTCGGGACCGATGAGCTGGGTCGGGACCTGTACACCCGAGTGCTTTACGGTGCCCGGCTGTCGGTGCAGGCAGCCTTGCTGGCGGTCGGTCTGGCGCTGTTCAGTGGGTTGGGCCTGGGCATCGTCGCCGGCTTCATTGGCGGGCGAATCGATGCGCTGATCATGCGGGTGATCGATGTCCTGCTGGCACTGCCCGGCCTGCTGCTGGCGCTGGCGATCGTCACCGCCATCGGCTTCGGTACCGTGCCCGTGGCCGTGGCGGTCGGGGTGGGCATCATTCCCGGCTTTGCCCGCACCACCCGCGCCGAAGTGTTGCGCATCAAGACCCTGCCCTACGTCGAAGCCGCACGCCTGGGCGGCGCCAGTTGGACGCGGACCCTGCTGCGCCACGTGCTGCCCAATGCCTGGGGGCCGGTGATGGTGCTGGCCACCCTGGATTTCGGCGCGGCGATCCTGGCCACCGCAGGTTTGAGTTTTCTGGGCTTCGGTGCAGCGCCACCGGCCGCCGAGTGGGGCACCCTGATCGCCAACGGCCGCCATTTCCTTATCACCGCGCCCTGGGTGTCGCTGTTGCCGGGCTTGTTCCTGGTGCTGGTGGTGTTCAGCCTCAACCACATTGCTCGCACCTTCGAGGAGATTCAGCGATGAGCCACTTGATCGAGGTCCGCGACCTCCACGTCAGTTACCACAGCGGCCAGCGCATCACCCAGGCGGTGCGTGGGCTCTCGTTCGATCTGGCGGCGGGCGAGACGCTGGCTATCGTCGGCGAATCGGGCTCGGGCAAGACCACCCTGGCCAGTGCCCTGCTGGGCCTATTGCCCAGTAGCGCGCGGATCGACAGTGGCAGCCTGAACGTGGGCGGCCAGGACATCAGCCACGCCAGCGAACGCATCAAGCGCCAACTGCGCGGCCGGGTGATCGGCCTGGTACCCCAGGACCCGATGGTCAGCCTCAACCCCACCCTGAGCGTGGGCCGGCAGATCGGCGAGAGCCTGGTGCAGGCCCATGGCCGTCGGTATCCCGCACTGGATGCCGACGTGCTGGAGCTGCTCGAACAGGTGGGGCTGGACAACCCCGAACTGCGCGCCCGCCAGTACCCCCACGAGCTGTCCGGCGGCATGCGCCAGCGGGTGTTGATTGCCATCGCCCTGGCCGGCAACCCGCAGGTCATCATCGCCGACGAGCCCACCAGTGCGCTGGATGTGACCGTGCAGAAACGCATCCTCGATCACCTCGAGCAATTGGTCAAAGCCCGCGGCATTTCGCTGTTGATCATCACCCACGACCTGGGTGTTGCCGCCGACAGGGCCGACCGGGTGTTGGTGATGCGCGGTGGCGAGCGGGTGGAACAGGGCCCGGCGCGTCAGGTGTTGTCGGCACCGAGCCAACCCTACACGCGCGCCTTGCTGGCGGCGGCCCCGGCGTTTGCCACAGGTAAGCGACCGGCACCCTACATCGCCACTGCAGCATCGCCCCTGTTGAGCTTCGAGCAGGTAGGCAAGCGCTTTCAATTGCCACGGCACAAGGGCCAGGCCGGCAGTTTCCAGGCACTGCAGGGGCTGGATTTTCAGGTGTATCACGGCCAGACCCTGGCCATTGTCGGCGAATCGGGCTCAGGCAAGAGCACCAGTCTGCGCATCGCTCTGGGCCTGGAGCAGCCCAGTGAAGGGCGTGTGCGCTTCGACGGTCAGGACCTCAACGGCTTGAGCTGGGGTGATTTCAGGCCGCTGCGCCAGCGTATGCAGTTGGTGCAGCAGAATCCGTTCTCGGCGCTGGACCCGCGCTTTACCATTTTTCAAAGCGTGGTCGAGCCTCTGGTGTCGTTCGGCCTGGCCAAAGGCCGGGAGCTGGAGCAACGGGCACGCCAGTTGATGGAGCAGGTGCAACTGCCCGCCAGCTTTCTCGACCGCCTGCCCCGAGAGCTGTCGGGCGGTCAGCGCCAACGGGTCGCAATCGCCCGCGCCCTGGCGCTCAAGCCGGACCTGTTGCTGCTGGATGAACCAGTGTCGGCACTGGACGTGTCGGTACAGGCACAGATCCTGGACCTGCTGCGCGGCTTGCAGACGCAGTTGGGGATTGCCTATGTGCTGGTGTCCCACGACCTGGCGGTCGTCGCCAGCCTGGCGCATCAGGTGGTGGTGTTGCGTCAAGGCCAAGTGCTGGAACAAGGCCCAGCGGCCCAGGTACTGGAGCACCCCCAGGATCGCTACACCCAAGAGCTCCTCCAAGCCATCCCAGGCCGACGAGCACCCGTAGCAGCGGCGTAAGCCGCGTCAAGCCCTCCCCCGCCCCCCAAACTACCAAACAGGGGCAGGGATTGTCTGGACAGTATGAATGGCGTGGGCAGTGACGCGGCTCACGCCGCTGCTACGTTACTGGGGTTGGCGCTCGTATAGTCTGTAGACCGGCTTCCAGAACTGAGCCTCGATAGCCTCGGCCAAAGCCGATTCCTGCATCGGCGCGGCGACCTCATCCCGTTGCGCCGCCAGACCCACCGCCAGGGCAATTTTCTTGCTCACCGCCTGCACGTCGCGCAGTGGCGGCAACATCTGCCCCGCCGACGCGCTGTCGGCCAACGCCTGGGCGGAGGCCATCAGCATGCCGTCGGTAATGCGCGTGGCCTTGCTGGCGATGGCGCCCAGCCCGACGCCGGGGAAAATATAGGAGTTGTTGCACTGCGCAATGGGGAACGTCTTGCCCAGCACTTCGATGGGCAGGAACGGACTGCCCGTGGCCACCAGCGCATTGCCCTCGGTCCACTGCAGAATGTCCTTGGGATGGGCCTCGATCTGCGAGGTCGGGTTGGACAACGGCATCACGATCGGTGTCCGGCACTGGCTGTACAGCGTTTCCACCACCTCCTGAGTGAAGAGCCCGGCCTTGCCCGACACGCCGATCAGTACCGTCGGTTTGGCATTGCTCACCACTTCCAGCAACGACGGCCAGTCTCCGGCAAAGCTCCACGCCGACAAGGCATCGCTGCCATGGGCCAGGCGCTGCTGGAAGTCGTACAGACCAGGCTGACGATCGGTCAGCAAGCCCTTGCTGTTGAGCAGGAACACCCGGCTGCGCGCCTGTGCATCCGTCAGGCCTTCGAGCTGCATAGCGGTAATGATCTGCTCGGCAATGCCGCAACCGGCCGAACCGGCACCGACGAACGCCACGGTCTGCTCCGACAGGCGCTGGCCCTTGACCTTGCAGGCGGCCAACAACGTTCCGACGGTGACCGCCGCGGTGCCCTGAATGTCATCGTTGAAGCAGCACAGCCGATCCCGGAAACGCTCCAGCAACGGCATCGCATTGCTCAGGGCGAAATCCTCGAACTGCAGGATCGCCTCCGGCCAGCGGCGCTGAACGCCTTCGACGAACGTCTGCAGGAACTGGTCATAGCGCTCGCCACGCACGCGCTCTTCGCGTCGGCCGAAGTACAGCGGATCGGCCAGGCGTTCTGGGTTATTGGTGCCCACGTCCAGCACCACCGGCAAGGTGTAGGCCGGGCTGATGCCACCGCAGGCGGTGTACAGCGACAGCTTGCCGATGGGAATGCCCATGCCACCCACGCCCTGATCGCCCAACCCCAGGATGCGCTCGCAGTCGCTGACCACGATCACCTTGACGTTGTCCTTGGTCACGTTGTTGAGGATCTCGTCCATCCGCGCTTCGTCTTCGATGCTGATGAACAGGCCGCGGTGGCTGCGATAGATGCGCGAAAATTCCTGGCACGCCTTGCCGACCGTAGGGGTGTAGATGATCGGCAGCATCTCGTCGATGTGGTCATCGACCAGACGATAGAACAGGGTCTCGTTGGAATCCTGGATCGAGCGCAGCAGCACGTGCCGCTCCAGATCGGTGGCGCACGCCTGGAACTGATGATAAGCGCGACTGCATTGCTGCTCGATGGTCTCGACCTGCTGCGGCAGCAAGCCTTGCAGGTGCAGCGCATCGCGTTCTTGCTGAGTGAACGCGGTGCCTTTGTTCAGCAGTGGCGTGCCCAGCAGGACCGGGCCGGTGAAGGGAATCATTACGAGGCGTTGCTGGGAGGTGCTCATGGTGCCTTCTCCTTTGTTTTTTGTAGTTGGAATTCAACATACACGCCAATGACCCAAGCTGCCAAAGGTCTTGCCTGGTTGTGACGGGCTCATTCGTGCGTGGAATCTGTGCCACAACATAACAGCAGCAACCGGCGTGCGACATGAATTCGAGGGCTTCACACGATAGTAGCGTGCACGGTCAAGATCCTTCGAACCTTTGCCAGGGCCGCATCGTCGTAATTGCACGCCCCCGAAAAAGTACCGAGGAAAGCCATGAACATCATTCACCCTGCCGCTCACTACAAGCCCTACCAATCGTCATCGGGCGGCTGGGGCTCGGCGTTCTCGGTGATGAACATTCTCTGGCGCCAGCAGGCCCTGGGCAAGGCACCCGCTGCGCTGATCCAGCAGAACAAGCCCAAGGGCTTCGCCTGCGTCAGTTGCGCCTGGGCCAAACCCGGCAACCCTCATGCCCTGGAATTCTGCGAGAACGGCGCCAAGGCCACCGCGTGGGAATTGACGGCGCTACGAACCGGACCGGATTTCTTCGACCGCCACAGCGTGACCGAACTGCGCACCTGGACCGACTACGCCCTGGAGCGTGAAGGGCGGTTGACCCAGCCACTGCATTACGACGCCGCCACCGATCGCTACCGCACCACCACCTGGGAGCAGGCCTATCGGGAAATCGGTGCGCAGCTGCGAGGCCTTGCCCCAGATGAGGTGGTGTTCTATGCCTCCGGTCGGGCGTCGCTGGAAGCCTCTTTCATGTACCAGTTGTTCGCACGCGCGCTGGGGACCAACAACCTGCCCGACAGCTCCAACATGTGCCACGAAAGCACCTCGGTGGGCCTGCAGGAAAGCATCGGCGTGCCAGTGGGCACCGTCACCCTGGCCGATTTCGAGCACACCGACTGCATCTTTTTCTTCGGCCAGAACGTGGGCAGCAACAGCCCGCGCATGCTTCATCCGTTGCAGGAAGCTCGCAAACGCCAGGTGCCGATCATCACCTTCAACCCCTTGCGCGAGCGCGGCCTGGAGCGCTTCGTTAATCCCCAGTCCCCGGTAGAGATGCTGGGGCCGGATTCGACCGTCATCAGCACCCAGTACCACCAGGTCGCCATCGGCGGCGACACCGCTGCGGTGATGGGTATCGCCAAGGCCATACTGGCTCTGGATCGCGCCGCGCTCGAGAACGGTGAGCCGGGCGTCATCGACCGCGACTTCATCGCCGAGCACACCGAAGGCGTGGATGAATTCCTGGCCCAGGTGGATAGCCACGAGTGGACCACGCTGGAGGCGCGCAGCGGCCTGAGCCGCAGTGCATTGGAAGCCGCCGCTACCGTGTACGCGCGCAGCGAGCGAGTGATGATCATCTATGGCATGGGCCTGACCCAGCATCGCCACGGTGTGCAGAATGTGCAGATGCTGGTGAACCTGCTGTTGCTGCGTGGCAACATCGGCAAGCTCGGCGCCGGCATTTGTCCAGTGCGCGGCCACTCCAATGTGCAGGGTCAACGCACCGTGGGCATCAGCGAAGACCCTGCGAAAGTCCCGGTGGAAAAAATCGAAGCGCTGTTCGGCATCAAGGTTCCCGAGCACAAAGGGCTGGCCACGGTCGATGCCTGCGAGGGCATTCTTGCGGGTTCGGTGAAAGCCTTCATTGGCTTGGGCGGCAACTTCCTGCGCGCGGTGCCCGATACCGATCGCATGGAACCGGCCTGGTCAGGCTTGCAACTCAACGTGCAGGTGGCCACCAAGCTCAATCGCACCCATCTGTTCCCCGGCCAGAGCGGCTGGCTGCTGCCGTGCCTGGGGCGCATCGAAAAGGACGTTCAGGACGGCGTGGATCAGGTGTACAGCACCGAGGACAGCACCGGTTGCATTCGCGCCTGGCAGGGCCGCAGTGCACCGGCCAGCGAGCACCTGCGCTCGGAAGTGGCGATCATCGCCGGGCTGGCCGAGCAGGCATTGAGCGGTGGCGAGCGGATTCCCTGGGCGCAATGGCGCCGCGACTACACGCTGATCCGCGAGGCCATCGCCCTGACCTACCCGGAGATTTTCCACGACATGGAAACGCGCATGTGGGAACCCGGCGGTTTCCACCGGCCGCTGGGCGCCGCCGAGCGCAAGTGGACCACGCCGTCGGGCAAGGCACAGTTCGTGACCGCCGCGACCCTGGATGAGGATGACGACATTTCCCAGAACGCCGGTCATCGTGATGTGCTGCAACTGATGACGCTGCGCAGCAACGACCAGTTCAATACCACCGTGTATGGCTATGAAGACCGCTTCCGTGGCGTCAGTGGCACCCGCAGCGTGATTTTCCTCAACCGCAATGACATCGTTCGCCTGGGCTTTGCGCCGGGGGATTGGGTATCGGTGCGCACGGCGATAGAACCCGGCGTACGCCGCGAGGTGGGCCCGTTGCAGATCATTGCCTATGACATTCCGATCAATTGTGCGGCGGGGTACTACCCGGAGTGCAACCCGTTGGTGCCTCTGTGGCATTACGCGAAGAAGAGCAAGGTGCCGGCGGCGAAGTCTGTGCCGGTTACTTTGCATAGGGCGGTACCCAAGGCGGAGGACCTGGGGCGTGCGGTGCCTTGGGGAGATCAGGTGGTTTGAGGGTTTGAGGGTTTGAGGGTTTGGCTGGGAGTGTGGCGGTGAATGGTCCCCTCACCCCAGCCCTCTCCCTGAGGGAGAGGGAGCAGTACGGAGGCGTTGCCTACATCCGCGATCCGCTTTTAGCTCCCTCTCCCCTAGGGAGAGGGCTGGGGTGAGGGGACCATTCACCACCGATCAAAAGCCCCACCCAAGAATCAACGCGGTTCGTGCATCGGGCAGCCATTATGAGTCGCACGGAACTGCGACGACATTTCATAGGAAGGCTTGCGCGCACGCATCACCCCGCCCAGTGGCCGATGCTCCTGCAAACCATGCCAAGGGCTGAACGCCATGCCGTCATCGATCCCTTGTCTGCGCTCTTCGTCCCAGGCCGGTTGCGGCTCCAGGGTGATCCGCGCCACCGTCACGTAGGGGCTCACATCCTCAGGCCACTGCACCGACGCATCCTCGATGGGCATTTTCTCAATATCGGTCGCCAGCTGAATACGCACTTCCCACACCCCGCCGTGATGACTGAAGTGCTCCACCACAGCTTCGCGCAGGCCATCGGGCTTGTCATCCAGGTCGACGGGCTTGTCCGTCAGCGCCGTCAGCTCGGGCGAGACGGGTACCACCGCCAGTTTCGCGTAGTAAGGCCCGTACAGCAGCGGCACGACAGTGTTGTAACTCTCGCCCAAAAGGTTGGTCAGCGGATGGCCGCCCAGGCTCTTGAGCGTACCGCTCTCCCCGCCCATGGCTTCGATGGTGGTTTCCACCCCGCGCAGAACGGCCGACAGCGCACGCTTGAGGCCCGGCCCCTTGTCCGTGGTCTTGGCCAACAGCTTCAGGGTCTTGAGAAACGCCTTGGGGGTGGCCGCGGTGAACGCCTTGGCGTTCTGCATGACGAAATCCTGAGTCTGGTCGCCCTCGCTGCCCGGCAGGCGCGCGCCTTCCACACCGATGATCTTCAAGGCAAGGCCCCGCGGGGTGGAGACCTTGTCGTCCAGCACATCGCCAGGGTTGGTGGAGAAGCGCATCACCACGGGCAATGTCCCAGGGCGCGCGAATACGCCTTGGGCCAGAGGACGCGGCAGGCCATCGAGCACGGTGATCTGCCCGCGCAACAGGCCATGGCTTTTGGCGTGCACACTGCGCACCGCATGACCGCTGTCTTCGAAGGTGGTCTGCATGATGCCGCGCAGCGTCTCGGCCAGTTCCTTGGCGGTCTCGGCTTCGTCATCAGGAATCTGTTCGAAAGACGCTTGGAAAGGTAAAGGCTCGACGCTCAGCGGGTTTACGGACAACTCGTTCATGGGTGCATCTCCGATCAGGCCAGTCAGGGAAACCGCAGGGGCCACGAACACGTTGGCGTGTTTCTGCAAGGGCCACCTGAAGAATCGACTGCTGGCAGATCAAAGACGTTCAGTTGGGATGCTCAAGCCGGCGACAGATGGATGGCCCTCGGCTATCCATGGATCGGGTCAGGGCTTGTCGGCCTCGGTGAATGGCATCACCACCGATTCAATGCCTCGCGAACCCATCAAGCGGGCCCGCTCCTTCTCGGCCTGGGCCTTGCTGTCGAACGGCCCCAGGTAGACCAGTGTCTGGCCGTCGCGCTGGACAAAACTGGCCACGAAACCGTTTTCCACCAGCCGCGCCGCCATGTCGGTCACCGAGCCCATGTTGCGCCCGGAGACGATACGCACTTCCCACTGCTGCCCGGCAACGTCGGCCACCTCTGCCCGTGGCGTGAGCTCCTCGGCGCTGCCGCACACCTCTCGCACCCTCGCATTGTTGCCGTCGGTGTCGATCACCACTTCGAACCCGCTGCCTTGGGGAATGGCCGCGTAGCTTTGATAGGGGCCATAGGCGCCGGAAGCGTCCTTGCCCTTGACCTGGCCGCAATAGTTGCCTTGGTCGGTGGTGCGCACGTTGGTGAAACGAGCCGTCTTGGGGTTCTCCAGTTTTTGCGCCACCGCTTCGTGGGCCTTCTCGAAGGCGGTTCCACAACCGGACAACACCATTACCGCCATCACCATCGTCAACTTGCGCACGCGCCTACCTCCAGAATTCGAGGCGCGGATTTTATCACTAACCGCCGCTCCGCGCGGGCATGCCGGCGGTGGCCCCGACGCACTGGCGAAATACAGGGGCTATGGCATCATGACCACCATGAAACCGTCACCTGGCAATGAGGCCCCGACATGATCGCCAAAGAACACCGTAACGAAGCCGCCCTGGCGAAATTCATCGACGCCCGCCCTGAAATGAAAGAAGAGATCAAGGCGCTCAGCGCTCACGAACAGCAACAACAGATCCAATGGGCCTTCGAAGACGAGGCCCAGGCTCAAGGGCTCGATCCGTGGGAACTGGCGCTGGAACTGATCGCCGAAAACCCGCAGGAGCTCCAGGCGATGCGCCTTGAAGTGCATCAGGAAGTGGCCGAAGCCTTGGGGCTGAGCTGGGAGGACTACTGCGAATTCAACGCGATCGATCGTTGAAGCGATCAATGGCGCGTACACCGATCGAACCCCTCACGCAGGCGCAGCCTCCAAATGCATGATTGCCCCCATCACTGCGGAGGTTTTGCCATAAGTATCGACCTGGATCCCATCCCCCATATCAGCAGCCAGCCTGACGAAGACGAGCCATTCACCGGCGGTGATGCATCGCCGCTCAACGATGCCGATGAAGCAGAAGTACTGCCGGACGATCCGGATGTCGCCGGCGACGATGGCTCCAACGAGCCAAGCTAGCGCTCAATTCGCGTTTGAGGTAGTGCCTGGAGTGCTGTAAACCAACCGTTCGAGGTCGAGAACGGTGGCGAACTTCCAGGCAATTACCGCGAGTACGGCAAGAAAAATCCATTTCTTCATGACTTCCCTCTTTCCTTGGGGATGGCAGCGCGGGCTGCTGGTTGGCGCAGCGAAGCATACAACAAACGCTGTGACACTTGATTGATAGGTTTTTGCCATCACCGAGGGAACTGGCAAAACGCCTTCATGGTCAGACTCCCCTGAAACTGGGAGAAACCTATGACCAGCCGGCTTTCGGACTATGAAATTTGTTATGTTCTCAATGGTGAGGCCAAGCAATTCATTCAACGCGATACACAGATGAACGATGCAGATGCCTGGTACTACGCCACCCTGCATTCCGGTGTCGGGCTGTATTACGGTGGCTGCGATGCCGCAGACAAGGCCGCCATGCTGCGCCGCCACGCCCAGCGTCGCGGGCTCGCGGACGTCAAATGGCGGGGCCTGGAGTGACCTGCCCTTCCTGCGCCCGGGTCTGATTCTTCAGCGGCCGTACGGGCCCCTTCGCGGCTGCAC
>NZ_DFUE01000040.1:33438-33663 GCF_002379585.1 Pseudomonas sp. UBA4194 | reverse complement strand
CTGCACGCCGCTCCTACAGGTCACCCCCACCACACCCAGAACCCAACGCCCCCCGTCGAAACGGCGTACACGGCCGAACACCCATGCGCCCCCGTCGAGACGGCGCACACCCCCGAACACCCCCCCCCCCATCGAAACGGCGCACACCCCGAACGTCCATATGCCCCCCGTCAAAAAGGCGTACACCCCGTGAATGGCCATGCACCCCACCCCTGTAGGAGCGGC
>NZ_DFUE01000040.1:9165-33366 GCF_002379585.1 Pseudomonas sp. UBA4194 | reverse complement strand
CAGCCGCGAAGGGGCCCGCACTCACACCCACAATCCCAACCCTACACGCCATATCACCCAGCGTGCCGGACCTTCAATGCATAAAACGTAACCCGCCCGCCTTCCGACGTGTAACCCGTATTATCCTGGGTATACACCCCCGCCTTGAAATACAACAACTTGTTCTTCCAGCTCGACCCCACTTTAGTGGTGAGGTTCTGATCGCGGGCGCTTATGCCCAGGGCGCCGCTCTTGCTCAGGTGTATTTCGTACTTGAACTTGACATTGAGCGGTACATTCTTGGCAATGATGATCGACTTGCCTTCGGAACTACCCGGCGTCTTGCGCAACTTGGCCACGATATTCCCAGCCTTGCTGGAATCGCTGTACTGATATTCAAGCTTGAGCATCGGTTTGGTGCTCTCATAGGCATGGATCTGGCCGATCACGATCTTGCCGCTCGATGGCACCTTGGACACCAGCAGCGTCGCCTTGAGGCTGTTGTCCGCCTCCGGGTACTTCCAGTTGCGCAGCTCCCCATCCTTGAAGGTTTCCCTTAGTTCAGTGCGCGGATACTTGGCGTTGGCGGTTTTGGAGCCGGTTACCGGCGCCCAGAAAAACAGTGAACCCGAGCCGGAATCGAAATACTTGTCCTTGTAACCACTCTTCAGTTGCGGCGTTTCGATGGTCTTGGGGGGCGAACCCACCGGGATACTGAGATTCCAGACAGCTAGATCAATCATTGCACGGCCTTATTCTAAAACGGAGATTCAAATCGTACGATCAGCACGATGGGCAATAACGACCGGTTTTATAGAGGCTGTTCAAAGGTTTGCAAACCGCGTTCCGGCGAACGGATGAAGGCGCTTCGCCAGTTTGCCAACTTCACGAACGACCCAAGACCCTACCCACGGGGGCTGGAAGAAGATCTACCGTTCGTCGCGAATCCAATAAGATCATTTGAACGTTCGGGCCAATTCGCAAACATTCCAGCCCGTGCCCGCTGACTGTTAGTCTGCTCTGAACAGCATGGGGGAAGGCGACAATGCTCGAGCAGAACGTGTTGGCGTTGCACCTGATGCGGCTCAAGCAGAGCCAGCAGGCATTGGACGGCGCGCTGGAAGACCTGACGCGGTGGCTGATGCACCATGGCACCGGCTCGGACACTCATGAGCTGCTTGAAGGCCTGCAACACAGCGTGGCGCAAGTGGCAATCCTGGTGGAAAAGCTTTCTCGGCAAGGCGGTGCCTGAACGCAAAAAGGGCGACCCTTTCGGATCGCCCTTTCAGACCGCCCAGCAGAGCGGATTTTGTTTGGTAGGCGCGATTGGACTCGAACCAACGACCCCCACCATGTCAAGGTGGTGCTCTAACCAACTGAGCTACGTGCCTGCTGTGAGGCGGCATTCTACGGAATCAGGTATGGCTGTCAACCTTTTTTTAAGCGCTAACTCTATGAAAAGCTGAGTTTTTTGCGGTGTTCGCTTGGCGAGCGGGTGGAGCAAGCGCCAGAAACCCATTGCCCTACCCGCCAACCGCCCTCACCGCCTTCGCCGCCGCCTGTTCCTGTCCCGCCCTCGCCGTCTCTCGTGCCGCGTCCAGCCACCGCTGCCGATCCACCTGTGCCGGCAACTGTTCCGGGCCCTGCACCAGCACGGCCCAGCTGCCCGCGCTTTTCCATGCCGAGGTGAAACTGTCGAAAGCCATCGGCAAACGTCGGCTCATCCCGGCGCGCAACAGCACCTGCTGTTTGAAGCGGTCATAGCCCACCAGCAAGGCATATCGAGGTTCGGACCAGAGCACCGAGCCTTCGGTATAGCGCAGCAGCACCGGATTGCCGGCCGCCACCTGCGCCAGCAATGCGTTGAGCTGTGCGTCCAGTGGATACACGACCATGCCGTACTCGCGGGCCACCCGGGGAATGCTGTTGTGCAAATTGTCCGCCTCGGTGGGCAGCTTCAAGGCCGGGTCGAGCAAACCGGGGGTGATGCGCACGCCGCGCTCCGATAGCGTGCTGGCCAGGGCCATGGCGCCACTGTGGTTGGCGTTGCCACGAAAGAACGGCATGCCATTGAGCTCCACCCGATCAGGCAGGCCGGGCAACGCCGGCCCCACACTGCTGCACCCGGCAAGTACACCGGCCAGGCTGACAACAAACAGTAATCTTCTTGGCAACGCGATCAATCCCGACAGCATCATATTCCCTGGTTCCGCCCACGTTGGAAGGGTCAGGCATCTGCCGCCCGACATGGGTCCCGATCATAGGCCGCCGCCGGTCTCAGGTATACCGGCTGACCATGAAATCCGCGCCTGGCTATCGCCAATCGACCCAAGCCAGTGACCTTCGGTCAACAGGCTGCAACAGGGCCTTGGCTACACTGTCAGCTATAGGGAGAACAGGAAGATGCGAAAGCACTGGGAGGCACTGATGAGCCTTGCACTGATTATCTTCATGCTGGTCACCGCCTGGCTTGCGGTCGCCGCCGCCATGCTCTGGGGCGTGCTGCGCATCGCCCGTCGCCACCAGCATCACCCGCCTCGCCTTGAGGCCGAGAAACCGATCGAACGCCCTACCACCGTCCATTGACAACCGGGGCATGAATGCAAGGAAGGGGCGGCGCCCAACGGACGCCGCCCCTTCTTTTTGCTGCCCATCACTGGCTCAAGCGTGCTCAGACCTCGCGCTGCTCAGCAATCTTTCGCTGCTTGGCCCTGCGCGACATCATGTTCAGCCCTTCGATCACCGCCGAGAACGCCATCGCCGCGTAGATGTAGCCCTTAGGCACATGAGCGCCGAAGCCTTCAGCGATCAGCGTCATGCCGATCATGATCAGGAAGCCCAGGGCCAGCATCACCACAGTCGGGTTGTCGTTGATGAACTTGGCCAGCGGCTCGGCCGCCACCAACATCACGATCACGGCACTCACTACAGCGATGATCATGATCGGCAGGTGCTCGGTCATGCCCACTGCGGTGATGATACTGTCGATGGAGAACACCAGGTCCAGCACCAGAATCTGGCCGATGGCCGACGCAAAGCTCAGGCTGACCTTATCGCCCAGCTTCGCCTCTTCCTGCTCGGTCGGGTCGACGCTGTGGTGGATTTCCTTGGTGGCTTTCCACAGCAGGAACAGACCACCGGCAATCAGAATCACGTCTTTCCACGAGAACCAGTGGTCGAGGATCTGGAAGACCGGCTCGGTCAACTGCACGATGTAGGCCACGGTGCTCAGCAGGCCCAGACGCAGGATCAGCGCCATGCTGATACCAATGCGGCGCGCCTTCGCCTGAATTTCCTTGGGCAGCTTGTTGGTCAGAATGGAGATGAAGATCAGATTGTCGATACCCAACACGATTTCCATGACGACCAGGGTAATCAGCGCCACCCAGGCAGTCGGGCTTGAAGCCAGTTCCAGTAAATATTCCATGAATCATTCCTGTGGCGTTGAGTAGTGTGGCCTGCACCAGCTGGCCTATTGACAGCGACGGATTCTAGAGAGTTCGACACCTCTGTAAAATTCGTATTTTTACCAGCTATACTTCGGTTTTAACGAAGTGTCGTTCCCCATGCTTAACTACCGTCAATTGCACTATTTCTGGGTCGTGGCCAAGACCGGCAGCATCGTGCGGGCCTGCGAGCAACTGAACCTGACACCGCAGACCATCAGTGGTCAGATCACATTGCTGGAAGAAACGTTCGGTGTGGACCTGTTCCGCCGCGTCGGCCGCCAGTTGGAGCTGACCGAGGCCGGCCGCCAGGCCCTGCCCTACGCCGAACAGATGTTCCAGCTCGGCGGTGAGCTGGAAGCCATGCTCCGCGCCCAGCCCAACGAGCAGCAGATTCTGTTCAGGGTAGGCGTTGCAGACGTGGTGCCCAAGTCCATCGTCTACCGGCTGATCGCGCCCACCATGGAGCTCGCCGAGCCGCTGCGCATCACCTGCCGGGAAGACAAACTCGAGCGGTTATTGGCCGACTTGGCGATCCAGCGCCTGGATCTGGTGATTTCGGACAGCCCCATGCCCAGCCACTTGGACATCAAGGGCTATAGCCAGAAACTGGGGGAATGCGGCATCAGCTTCTTCGCCACGGCCAAACTGGTGGCCGAACATCGCGGGGCGTTCCCGCAGTGCCTGCACGGCGCGCCACTGTTGATACCGGGTCAGGAAACCGTGGTGCGCAGTCGTCTGATGCGCTGGTTCGGTGAACAGCAGGTGCTGCCGCGCATCGTCGGCGAGTTCGATGACAGCGCCTTGATGCAGGCATTCGGTCAATCGGGCAGCGGCATTTTCATTGCCCCCAGCGTCATTGCCGATGAGGTGATGGCTCAATACCAGGTGCAGTTGATCGGCCAGACCGAAGCGGTCACCGAGTCGTTCTACGCCATCTCGGTGGAGCGCAAGGTCAAGCACCCTGGCATCGTCGCCATCACCGAAGGTGCCCGCCGCGAGCTGTTCATGCCCCACGGCTGACACCCACTGCCCCGCTCTGGCCTGCCGCTCACGCTGAGAGTGATTACCAGCGGTAGGAGACCGTGCCCAGCACGGTGCGCTCCTCGCCCCAGTAACAGCGGCCAGCGTTGTTGCAGCCCGAAACGTATTCCTTGTCGAGCAGATTTCGCGCGTTCACTTCCGCCGACCAGTGCGCGTCCAGGGTGTAGCCGATGGCAGCGTCGACCAGAGTCACATCGCCACTGTCGAGCTTGCCGTACAGACTGGCTGGTGTGTAGGCGAACGTGCTGTCGAAATGGCGCACCCCGGCGCTGAGGCGCAAGCCCTGGAGGTTGCCATCGAGGAAGCGATAGTTGCCCCACACCGACGCCTGGTTGCGCGGCACCCCCGTCATCTGGTGATCCTCGAGCAGCGAACCGGGCGCATCCTGGGTGATTCGGGAGTCGGTGTAGGTGTACGCCGCAGTGACATTGATATTTTCCGTAACGTCGCTGTTGAGCTCCAGCTCCACCCCCTTGGCGCGGCTTCTGCCGATCTGCCGGTAATCGCCCACTACGCTGTCGTACAGCGAATCGTCCTTCTTGCGCAGGTCGTAGACCGAGGCGGTCATGGAGGTGTTCCAGCCTTCAGGTTCGTACTTGAGACCCAGCTCATACTGCTCGCTGGTAGTAGGTTCCAGGGGGCCGCTGAGTGACGACACCTGCTGTGTCGGCGAGTACGCCGTGGAGTAGCTGATGTAGGGCGACAAGCCGTTGTCGAATTGATACATCAAACCGGCCTGCCACGTGAACTGGCTGTCCCAGTAGTCGAGGTCGGCGGCAGCATTGAGTGTTCCGGGGCGGTTGCGGTACTGGCTGTTGACCCGATCCAGGCGCCCGCCCAGCAGCATCACCCAGTTGTCGACCTTGGTCTGCAACTGGCTATAGACCCCGTACATGGTCTGCTCCAGCAATGCATCCTGTACGCGCAGTGGCGTGGTCGGGTGGCGAACCCACACCGGGTTGAACGCATTGGTGGTGCCGCCCGAGCCTGCGTTCCAGTCTTGATTGAAGGAGGTCCGATCCAGGCTCGCGCCCACTAGCCAGGTGTGTTCGAACGAGCCCGTGGCGAAGTCGGCCTGCAACTGGTTGTCCAGCGAATAGGCAATGGACTTGTTGTAGCGGTCATAAGCCGTGTTGGTGACCGTGGTGCCGTACCCGCCATTGTTCAAATTGCTTGGCCAGATTTCCTTGCGGTCGATGCGCGACTGCGTGTAGCGCGAATTCTGCCGGAACTGCCAGGTGTCGTTGAAGCGGTGGGAAAACTCGTAGCCCAGGGTCCAGGCCTCACGTTCGAAATTGTCCCAGTCGGGGTCGCCCAACAGCGTGTCCTTGTCGATCTTGCCGTTGGGGTTGCGCAGCAGAGTGCCCGCAGCGGGGTAACCGAGCTCCATCAAGGTGCGGTCGCGTTGATAGGTGGAAAGCAGGGTCAGGCTGGTGTCCTCGTCGAAGTTCAAAGTCAGGGACGGGGCGGCATAGAGACGGTCGTCGGGCTGATGGTCGACCTGGGTATCGGCGTTGCGTCCCAACAGCACCAGGCGGCCAAGCACATTGCCCTCCTCGGTCAACGGCCCGGACACGTCCACCCCCAATTGCCGGCGATTGTGCGAACCATAGCTGAACTGCACCTCGCCCCGAGGCTCGGCAGTGGGCCGCTTGCTGACCAGGTTGACCACGCCACCCGGTGCGTTCTCTCCATAGAGAATCGAGGTAGGGCCGCGGAATACCTCGACGCGCTCCAGCCCGTAGGGTTCGCTGGTGCTGTCGTAGCGGTTGCCCTGGACGCGCAAGCCATCACGCAACAGCCCGTAGCCATAGTCGGTGGCATTGAAGCCGCGCACGAAGAACAGATCGCCGGCCTGACCGTCACCGGCGGCAAACGGCGGCGCAAAGATGCCAGGCACATAGCCGAGCACTTCGGTCAGGGTCTGGGACTGCTGGTCGTCCATGCGCTGGCGAGTGACCACCGACACCGAACGTGGCGTATCGGCCAGGGCGGCGCCGATCTTGCTCGCTGTATTGCTTTGCACTGCCCGGTAGCCCGTATCCGCCTGACCATTGGCCGCCAGCGCCCCGGCACCCACAATCGAAGTGGCGTCCAA
Organism: Pseudomonas sp. UBA4194; assembly: GCF_002379585.1. Taxonomy (GTDB): domain Bacteria; phylum Pseudomonadota; class Gammaproteobacteria; order Pseudomonadales; family Pseudomonadaceae; genus Aquipseudomonas. The sequence continues at coordinate 26,799 of NZ_DFUE01000040.1, read as the reverse complement.
TTGCAGGGCGTCGCCTACCGGCGCCGGTTGCAGGACGAAGCCGTTGCTGTCCTGCGCGATGGCCCGCAACCCAGTGCCCTGAAGCAAGCGTGACAACGCCTGGCCGACGTCGTAACGGCCTTTGAGCCCGCTGCTGGCTTTCGCCGAGGCCAGGCCATTGTCGCCCACTACATACACGCCTGCCTGGCTACTGAACTGATTGAGCGCGCCGCTCAACGGTCCCGGCGCGATATCGAAATAGGGCTGCGCCGTTACCTGCTCGGCGTGGGCACACTGCATGGGCAGCACCAACGGGGCCAGGGCAAACAGCGAAAGCGGCGCGGTAACGGCCAGGCGAAACGAAGAACGCAGAGGCGAAGGCATAGTGTCGGGCTCGAGGCGAGGGGTTGTGATGAGGTCGCTGAGGGTTAAACCGAACGAGACCGAAAAAGGGGAACCGCCACGCACCATTTTTTTTCAGGCTAAGAAAGGCACGTTTCAGGCGGGTTCGACAGTGACCCACCAGGACGTCAGTCGCCGTATCCGAACCGGAAGCGCCGCCTGCAACAGGTCCAGCGCCTGATCGCTGCGATCCAGCGGGAAAGTACCCATGACGGTCAGGCCCACGACGTCCGGGTGTACGCCCAGGTGCCCCGCCCGATAACGTCCGAGCTCTTCGATCAATTCACCCAGGGGCATGCCTTCTGCCGTCAGCACCGCACGGACCCACGACTGCCCGGCAGTCTGCGCCGGCCCCGTGGCACCGATCCGCAGCGCGTCGAAGTCGACACGCTGGCCTGCACTGATCACTCGCTGTTCGCCGCTGACAGCGGTACGCACCTGCACGGCGCCCTGATACACGTTCAAGCGTGTGGCGTTACCCGCCTGCTTGACGGCGAAGCGGGTCCCCAAGGCCTGCAACAGACCGCTCTGGGTCTGAACCGTGAAGGCACGACGGGGATCGCTGGCGGTTTCGATCAGCACTTCACCAAAGCGCAGCCGCAGGTGCCGCTGCCGATCGTCGAAATACGTGTCCACCGCCGTGCGTGGAGCGAGCCATAGGTGGCTGCCATCGGCAAGCAGGGTTTCGCGGATTTCACCGGTTGCGGTGGACAGGTCCGCGGTCCAGCCAGCGTCCTGGACGGTCCTCCAGCCGCCCCAGCCGGCCATTGAGCCGGCCCCCAACAGCAACAAGGTCTTGAGGCCCTGGCGACGGCTGATGCGTGCGCCGGTTTCCCGCAGCGCCGCGGCGGCGTGACCACCCTCCTCTCGCAGCGGTGCGAAACGCTGGCCCACACGCTGCACGTACTGCCAGGCGGCACGGTTTTCGTCACAACGAGCATGCCAACGTTGCCATTTGTCCCGCGCCTGCGGTGCGCACTGTTCATCGGCGAGCAGCACATACCATTGCGCGGCTTGTTGCAGGCTGGTGTGACTGAGCGTGTCTGGGCTGGTTCGGCTGGAGCTGAAGGCGTCCGGGCTGACTGACATGGCTCAGCGCACCAGCAGACCGTCGAGTTCTGCCTCCAGCAAAGCACAGTGCAGCAGCGCCTGGGCCATGTACTTCTTTACCATGCGCTCGCTGACACCCAACTGGGCGCCGATCACGCGATACGGCATGCCGTCCAGTTGTGCCAGCAGAAACGCTTCGCGTACCTTGCCCGGCAGACGGGCGAGCAACCCGTCCACCTCGTGCAAGGTTTCCAGAATCAGATGGCGATGTTCGGGGGACGGCTGCGCCGCTTCGGGCTGCAAGGCCAGGCTGTGCAGCCAGGCTTGTTCCAGCTGCCGGCGGCGCCAATGGTCGACGCACAAGCCACGGGCGATGGTGGCCAGGTAGGAACGCTCGCGCAGCGCACAATCGAAAAGAGCCGGTCGGCCCATGACCCTGACGAACGTGTCGTGCAACAGATCGTCGGCATCCACCCGGTTACCCAGGCGTCGATACAGAAAGCCCAGCAGCCAGCTCGAATGACTCAAGTACAGATGTTGCACAGGGGCGTGGGGCGCGGAAGTCGAGAACACGGCAGGTTCCAGAGAGAATGAGGCCATGATGCAAATGGGAAATATTTGCAATCATAATGGCCGCCTCTGAAACCTGCAATCGCTTACCGGGGCTTCACGCCGCGGGGGTCAAAACCAGCGATCGTTGCGTTTACGCCCACGGGTCATGGCGGGCAGGATCAGCCCTGCCAGCAAGCCGGCGCCGGCGATGCTGCCGCCATACACCATGTAGCGCATCAATACCTGTTTGTTCTCGTCTCCCAGGCGGGCCTGGGTGGTGCGCAGTTCGGACTGGGCATCGCTGAGCTCGGCGCTCAAGGCTTTGCTGCGTGCTTCCAGTTCATCGATCAATGCCTTGCGCGAATCCAGGGTTTCCTGCATGCCCTGCACGCGGCTTTTCCAGCTGTCGTCGATGGTCTGCAGCTTACCGCTCAGGTCGGTCACTTGCTGGGTCAGCTGGGGCACATGCTCAGCGGGACCAGGTGTTTCCTGCAAGTCACTGGTGGGGATCCAGACATTGGAGCCGCCTTCGCCGCGCACCTGGCTGTAGTCGCCTTGGGTAGACAGCAGTTCGACCTTCTGCCCGGACTTCAACGTGCCGACGATGCGGTAACCATCGGTTGGCCCACTGCGAACGTAGGTGCTGAGATTGTCACTGACCCAACGCGCGCCAGTGCTTTCTTCGGCTTGGGCAACCGGAGTAACGGCGATGATGACGCCGGCGAAGACACCCGTGGCCACGCCACGTGAGCCATGAAAAAAGGAAGAAAAATGATGGGATAAGGGCATGGCGATCTTCACATGAATAGGAAAAAGGCCCCGATGACCGGGCCATGATAAAAAAGGACGCAGAGTGTCCACTCAGGCTGAGCCTGTACCGAAGGGCTGATCGCTACTACCGCTACGGGTGGCTACTACTTGCGAAAGGGAGAACCTTGAAATCTCCCGAAGGGCTTATTGCCCGGCATGCCGTCGGTTCAAGCCGCCAGCTGAAAGACCGCAGAAAAGTCTCAAGGTTCATTAAAACGTCATGCTGGCGCGCTGCCTTAGCGCTCTGCGGCCGTGGCCAGTTCCACGGTAAAGCGGCAGCCGTGAGGCTCGCGGCTGGTGAGGCTGACGCTCCATCCCTGGTTCACGCAGATCCTTTGTACCAGCGAAAGGCCCAGCCCAAGGCCTTCGCCGCGCTGCTCGTCGCCACGCACGAAGGGCTGGAACATGGCGTTACGTTTTTCTTCGGGAATGCCGATGCCGCTGTCCTCGACGAAAAATCCTGTTGGCGTCAGGGTCAGGCTGACGAAGCCGTCGTCGGTGTAGTGCCAGGCGTTGCGCAACAAGTTGCCCATCACCGAGTGCAGGAACGCCTGGTTATACAGCACCGGTGAATCATTGTTCGGCACGTAGACGAATTGCAGGCCTTTGGCCTCGATCTGTCGCGCCCAGATGTCGACCAGCTCGTCCGCTGTCTTGCGCAGCGTGGCGCTGCTGCTGCCACGCCCCGCCGACTCGCGATCGCGGGCCAGCAGCAGAAAGGTTTCCACCAGTTGGCTCATGCCGTCGGTGGCGCGGGCGATACGGGTGACCTGACGCCGGGAGCGCTCATCCAGCTCGCTGGCAATCAGCAGGTCGCAGGAGCTGGCGAGGATCATCAGCGGCGTGCGCAATTCGTGGCTCACATCGCTGGTGAACATCTGCTCGCGATTGAGCGCGGCGCGTAGCTTGCTCAGGGTTTCGTCGAACGAGCGAGCCAGCTCGCCCACCTCATCGGCGGCGTAGTCGGGAGACAAAGGCGGCGCCAGGCCGAGCATCTTGTCGCGATGACGCACCTGGCGTGCCAGGCGGATCACCGGCGCCATCACCCGACGTGCCAGCAGGCCGCCGAGCATGATGGCTAACGCGATGCTGAGCAGAAAGCCGGCGCCCACGACGATGAACAGCACGTGGGCGCGCTGCTCCATGCCTTCCTGGTCGCGCAACAGCACGTATTGGCGACCGTCCACCTGGGCCACCATGGCGAAGTAGGTGCGCGGCCCCAGGGTCAGCTCCTGAAAACCGATGGGTAGTGTCTTGAGCTCATCGGGCATGCTCAGGTCGCCATCGCCGCCATCGATGTAGAACAGTTCGTCCTTCTCAGGGCGGTGACGCCAGTCATCAGCGTTATCCACCAGCAGCAACCGGTGCAGGTTGCCGCCTAGGCTCATGGTAGTCAGGCGGCGCTCCACCACATGCACGGTGGCCACGATGCCGATGGCGAAGACGCCGGCCACGAAGGCGCTCATCAAGGCAAACACGATGATGATCCGCCGGCTCAGGCTCTGCTTGAACTCCATACCGCTCCACGGGTTGTCTGGGGGGCTGCGAAGATGCTCCGCCGTAGCGGGATGTCTTGCCAATCGAAAGGGGAACATGAATATAGAACCTGGGTTGAACAATCAAGCTTTGCCAGCGACATCAAGGGCATGGCGGTCTGGATCAGGCCTCCGGCGGGACTTCAGGGTGACTGGTCGGTCAGAATGGGAAATATGTAGTGCAGCTATTTTTCCACTACATAACCATTGACGCAGGCATTTTGTCCTTGCATAGTGCAGGCGTCTCCCCGATCGGGAGTACGGCAACAGTAGGCTGAGCGGGCTCGACAAGCCGTCGAGCCGTTCTTGATGTACGCTGCCCACAAGGCAGATTGATGAAGCTGACCCAGCAAACGTCCGGCCCGGACGGGGAACGCTGGCTTGACGTCCTCATGATGCTTGTGGCCAACCGCCGCAGCCTGTGGCGTCCATGCCTTGGCTCCCCTCCCCTCGCCGAACCCATGCTTGTAGCAGGCCTTCATCAACGCTACACACATCAAGCTCGGGCCAGAACTGAACTCGACGGATAGCACGTCATCCCCCTGCGGGTGCCGTGTTCAAGCTGACAACCTGACAGATCAATGAGTGCTCAAGGAGCTTAATCATGAACTTGAACGAACAACCTACTGTAGACCAACTCGCCGGCTTGCTGGCCACCGGCAAGGACACCCTGGACGACCATATCCTCTGGGTCTGCGAACGCGGCGACGTGCACATCGATGCCCTGGCCAACGATGCCGATGGCGAAGAGTTCGAGCGCCGCCACCCCAACCTGCGGGCCCGCATGCCGGTGTACCGTCGCGGCAAGGGTTACGTCGGCAAGAAAGCCGCAGCGGATCGGCAGTTCGTCAGCAATGTGTTCCAGACCCTGAACCGCGAGTGGAACCTGAACCGGGAACAGGCGCAGGTGTGCCGGATCGCCAGCTACAGCTGAGAGATGGGCTGACCGGGCTGGCGCCATCGCGGGCAGAGCCCGCTCCCACAGGAAATATGTGCAGGATGCTGGATGCGCAGACGACGCGGCTCTCCTGTGGGAGCGGGTTCTACCCGCGATGGCGCCAGCACTGCCAACACACCTTCCCAACCCCGCCGAAAACCACCAGCGCATTTGACCTGAGCCGCTACTTTAACCAAAGTATCCGGCTCTATCTGCCCATCTGGTAGAACCCGCTCCCACAGGAAATCTGTGCAGGATGCTGGATGCGCAGACGACGCAGCTCTCCTGTGGGAGCGGGCTCTGCCCGCGATGACGCCAGCACTGCCAACACACCTTCCAAACCCCCGCCGAAAAACCACCAGCGCATTTGACCTGAGCCGCTACTTTAACCAAAGTATCCGGCTCTATCTGCCCACCTGGATGCTATGCGTGACTGAATTCCGTTTGCCCTGGCGCCGCCTGTTCTTGTGCGCCGCGCCCCTGTTCGCCCTGTTGGCCGGCTGCGATGGCGGCTCCAAGGCACCTCCCGAAGCGCCCAAACCCGTCGCCACCTATGCCCCCGCCACCTGGGAACAATTGCCTGCAGTCAGCGACGCCGACCTGCAAGCCGGTTTCAACGCCTGGCGCTCAGCCTGTCAACGGTTGGCCAAAGACGCCGTCTGGGGCCCCACCTGCGCTGCCGCACAACCGGTACAGCCCACCCCTGCCGCCATCCGCGATTTCCTCAAGCAACAGCTCGATGTCTTCAGCCTGCGCTCGGCCGAAAAAGGCGAGCACGGCCTTATCACCGGCTACTACGAACCGGTCTACGCCGGCAGCCTGCAGGCCGATGCCCAGCATCCGGTGCCGATCTATGGGGTGCCGCCCGACCTGATCAGTGTGCAGTTGGACAGCCTGTATCCCGAACTCAAGGGCAAACGTCTTCGCGGCCGCCTCGACGGTCAGGTGCTACGTCCCTATGACGACGCCGGCACCATCCAGCGCAATGGCCTGAACGCACCGGTAGTCGCCTGGATGCGTGACCCCATGGACTTGCAGTTCCTGCAGATCCAGGGATCGGGCCGGCTGCAACTGGACAGCGGCCGGCAACTGCGCATTGGTTATGCCGACCAGAACGGTCACCCCTATAAACCGGTGGGTCGCTGGCTGGTGGAACAAGGCCTGCTGAAAAAAGAGGAAGTCAGCATGGGCCGTATTCGCGACTGGGCCACGGCCAATCCGCAACGCGTGCCGGAACTGCTGGCCAGCAACCCGAGCTTTGTATTTTTCAGCCTGCGTCCGGACAGCAACGAAGGCCCTCGCGGGTCGTTGAACGTGCCGCTCACTGCCGGCTACAGCGTCGCGATCGACCGCAAGGTGATTCCGCTGGGCAGCCTGCTTTGGCTGTCCACCACGCGACCTGATGGCAGCCCGGTAGTGCGCCCGGTTGCGGCCCAGGACACCGGCGGCGCCATTGCTGGGGAGGTGCGGGCCGACCTGTTCTGGGGCACCGGCGATGCCGCAGGGGAACTCGCGGGCAACATGAAACAGGAAGGCCAGGTGTGGATGCTCTGGCCCAAAGGAATGGCGCTGCCAGCAGCGCGATAACGCCGACGCCCTGTAGAAGCGGGCTTGCCCGCGAAGGGGCCGGTGCGCCCTCTGCACAATTCAGATCATGCATTGCCGGTTCGGACGTCATCGCGGGCAGAGCCCGCTCCCACAGTGGGGGGGGGGCCCGCTCCTATGGGGGCGGGAGGTGGTAGGGATTGCGGCCGGCTCAGGTTGTCATGCCAACAGGCTCTCAATCTGCTCGTGCAGCGTATCCAGGTCGAAAGGCTTGGCCAGAATAGGTGCCTTGCGGGTGATCGGGCTGTCGGTGTCGTGGATTTCCTGCGGGTAGCCGCTGATGAAGATCACCTTCAATTCAGGCCGCAGCATCACCGCTGGTTCAGCGATCTGTACCCCGGAAATACCGCCCGGCAAGCGGAAGTCAGTAACCATGAGATCCAGATGTGGCTTGGTTGCCAGGATCTCGAACGCCTGCTCGCCATTCTCGGCTTTCAAAACCTTGTAGCCCAGCCCGGACAAATAGTCCGCCAGAACCATCAAGATCAACGGTTCGTCCTCGACGATAAGGACAACATCTTGTGCATCTGAACTCATGGGAAGCCTATGTGCTGTGTGTCTCGCTGCCAATACGACCGTGGCCGGCGGTAGAGGTTGCGTGCAAAGAGTGAGTAATTGCTACAAGGGCAGGCAGACGCGAAACAGCGCCCCGTCGCCCAACGCGCTGTCCACTTCGATCCGCCCGCCGTGGGCGGCGACGATCTGCTCGCTAATGAACAACCCCAGGCCCAGCCCCGCCACCACGTGGCTACCGGAAACCCGCTCGAACTGCTGAAAGATCCGCGTCTGGTTCTCCTTGCTGATGCCGATGCCATGATCGCGCACCTCCACCATGCCCCAACCGTTGCGCGCATACACCGCTACCTCCACCGGCCCCTTGCCACCGTAGCGCAAGGCGTTGGAGATCAGGTTGCTGACCACCTGCTCGATGCGGAATTCGTCCCAGTTGCCCGTGACCGCTTCGTCCGCTCGCAGGCTGATGCTGCAATCGGCCGCCTGTACTTGCGGGGCGAAACTGTCCACCAGGTTGCGCACCAACTGCGCCAGATCGAATTGCCCCGGACGAATGGACAACTTGCCGGTCCGAATCCGCGACACATCCAGCATGTCCTCGATCAGCCGGATCAGGCTTTTGATCTGCCGCTCGTCGCGATCGACCATGGCGCGCATCTTGTCCAGGGTGAAGGCGTCGGCATTGTCCCGAGACAGGTGCAGCTTGCGCAACTGGGTTTCCAAAATCAGCCCATTGAGCGGCGTACGCACCTCGTGGGAGACAATGGACATGAAATCGTCGCGCATGCGCACTGCGTGCTCCAGTTCGCCTTGCGTCACCTGCAGGCGCTTGACCAGCACTTCCTGCTCCTGGCGCGCACGCTCCAGTGCCTCGAGCTGTTCCTTGAGGGTTTTACGCTGGCGGTACAGGTCGACGAACACACTGACCTTGCTCTTCACCGCCTGCATGTCCAGCGGTTTGTGCAGGAAGTCCACCGCGCCACTCTCATAGCCTTTGAACGCGTAATTCAACTCGCGCCCCGCGGCACTGACGAAGACGATGGGAATGTTCTTGGTCTTCTCGGTGCTGCGCATCAGCTCGGCCAACTCGAAACCGTTCATGCCGGGCATCTGCACGTCGAGGATGGCCATGGCAAATTCATGTTGCAACAGCAGCGACAGCGCTTCATCGGCCGACAACGCCTTGTACACCGCACGGTCCGGGCTGGCGATCAACGCCTCCAGCGCCAGCAGGTTTTCCGGCAGGTCATCGACGATCAGCAGTTTTGCTTGGACGTTGCTTAGCATGTGCTTCGTTCCAGCTCGGCAAGCAAAGAGCCTATGCCGTGAAGTGAAAGGATATGGTCAGGCCGATGCAGGCGGATAGCCGCCTGCGGCATGACCGCCACCCGCGCTTCGGCGGGGTCCTGGACGATGGTCAAGCCACCTTTTTCTTTGATACTGGCCAAACCTCTGGCGCCATCTTCATTGGCGCCGGTGAGCAGCACACCGATCAGCCGGCTGCCATAGGCGTCGGCGGCGGAGCCGAACAGAAAATCGATGGCCGGGCGCGAGTAGTGCACTCGGTCCTCCTGGCTCAGCGACAGACTGTGGTCCCGCTCCACCGACAAGTGATAACTGGGGCCGGCGAAGTAGAACATGCCTGGCTCGATGTCCTCCTTGTCCCGGGCCTGGCGCACCGGTCGTTGCAGGCGCCGCTCGAACACCTCGGCCAGTTGGCTGTGGCGCTCGTCCGGCAGGTGCAACACGGTGATAACCGGCAGGCTGAAGCTGGCGGGCAGCTGACCGTACACGGACAACAACGCTTCGACGCCCCCTGCCGAAGCGCCGACCACCACCGCTTGATAGCGACTCATGACTTGCGGTAGATCCGTTCGGGTCGGGTCAGGCTATCGAACCGGCCACTGTAGGCAGAGAAATCGACGGTTTCCTTGCTGCCCAGCACCAGGAAGCCGCGGTGGCACAACGACTCGTGGAACAGGCCGAAGGCGCGATCCTGCAAGCCCTTGTTGAAATAGATCAGCACATTGCGGCACGACACCAGTTGGGTCTCGGAGAACACGCTGTCGGTGGCCAGGCTATGGTCGGCGAAGGTCACGTTGTCGCGCAGGCTGCTGTCGAAAATGGCGTTGCCATAGGCCGCCGTATAATAGTCGGCAAACGGCCGGGTACCGCCGGCGCGCTGATAGTTCTGGGTATAGAGGCGCACGCTCTCCATGGAGTAGATGCCTTGCTTGGCTTTCTCCAACGAGGTGGGGTTGATGTCCGTGGCGTAGATGATGGTGCGTTCCAGCAAGCCTTCCTCGCGCAGCAGGATGGCCATGGAGTACACCTCCTCACCTGTGCTGCAGCCCGCGATCCAGATCTTCAGCGATGGATAGGTGCGCAGCAGCGGCACCACTTCGCGGCGGATCGCCAGGAAGTGTTCCGGGTCCCGGAACATCTCGCTCACCGGGATGGTGAGGTACTGCAGCAGTTCCATGAACGCCGTGGGTTCATGCAGCACCCGCGCCTGCAGCGCAGACACGGTGGCGCACTCCATCTGGCGCAGGGCGTGGAGGATGCGGCGCTTGATCGAAGCGCCGCTGTAGTCACGAAAATCGTAGCTGTAGGTGAGGTAGATCGCCTCGATCAGCAGCCGGATTTCGATGTCGATGTTGCGTTCGGCAAACGGCCGGGGGGTCTGCCCGGCCAAAGGTTCACTCACTAGATGCGCTCCAGTTGGGGCAACCAGACGCGAATCAGGGAGAACAACCGATCCAGGTCGATGGGCTTGGCCAGGTAGTCGTTGGAGCCGGCCTGCAGGCAGCGCTCCTGGTCATCCTTCATGGCCTTGGCCGTCACCGCGATGATCGGCAGCTTGCGCCAGCGCGGGTCCTTGCGGATTTCGCGGGTTGCCTCGTAGCCGTCCATTTCCGGCATCATCACGTCCATCAACACCAGATCGATGTCCTCGACCTGATTCAGCTTCTCGATCGCCTCGCGGCCATTGCGGCCGATTTCAACGATAGCGCCCTTGTGTTCCAGGGCGCTGGTCAAGGCAAAGATGTTGCGCACGTCGTCATCGACCACCAGGATCTTGCGCCCCTCGAAGACCTTGTCGCGGCTGCGTGCGGTCTTGAGCATCTTCTGCCGTTCATGGGACAGCTGCGATTCGACTTTGTGCAGAAACAGCGTCACCTCATCGAGCAGTCTTTCCGGGGAGCGCGCGCCCTTGATGATGATCGAGCGCGAGTACTTGAGCAGCTCCGCTTCTTCGTCGCGGGTCAGGTTGCGCCCGGTATAGACGATCACCGGCGGGAACGATCGAATCTCTTCGGTGGACATGCGCTTGAGCAGATCGCCGCCGAGCATGTCCGGTAATTTCAGATCGATGATCATGCAGTCGTAGACATTGTCGCGCAGCAGGTCCAGCGCTTCCTGGGCGAAACCTACCGCCGTGATTTCGATGTCGTCGTCGCCGATCAGCAAGGAGATGCTTTCACGCTGCAGGTCGTCGTCTTCCACCAGCAGGATCCGCTTGAGTTTCTGCGTCAGCTTGGCTTCCAGGCGGCCGAACACATCCTTGAGTTCGTCGCGGGTGGTTGGCTTGACGGCGTAGCCGATGGCGCCCATGTGCATGGCTGCCTCGACGCGGTCTTCCACGGAAATCACGTGCACGGGAATGTGCCGGGTAGTGGCCAGCTCTTTCAGGCGTTGCAACACGGTAAGGCCGGAATGGTCGGGCAGGCGCATGTCCAGCAGAATGGCATCGGGCACGAAGGTGGACGCCAGGTCGAAGCCCTCATCGGCACCGTGGGCGACCAGGCAGTGGTAGTCCAGCTCATGGGCCAGATCGTAGAGAATCCGCGCAAAGTTCGGCTCGTCTTCGACCACCAGAATGCAGCGGCGGGTGAATGGTCCTTTGTCACGGTCGTCGGCAAATCGCGCCACCGCCATGGGCGGCTGGGCTTGTACGGGAGCGGGCGCCACCGGCTCGCGAGCGATGACCATGGGCGCCGGCGCATGCTTGGGCGCCTCGATGGTTTCGGCGTAGCGCTCCGGCAACACCAGAGTGAACGTACTGCCCTTGCCCAGATCGCTGCTGACGGTGATGTAGCCGCCCAGCAACTTGGCCAGGTCGCGGGAAATCGACAAGCCGAGCCCGGTGCCGCCGTAGCGGCGGTTGGTGGTGCCATCGGCCTGGCGAAACGCCTCGAAGATCGCCTGCTGTTGTTCGGCGGCAATGCCAATACCGGTGTCACGAATCTGAAAGGCAACCCCTTCGTTCGGCTGAGGCATCACGATCAGCTCGACGGTGCCGTGCTCGGTAAACTTCAGGGCGTTGGCCAGCAGGTTCTTGAGAATCTGCTCCACGCGCTGGCGGTCGGTATAGAGCATGGCTGGCGTGTCCGCGAGAATCTGCGCGGTGAACTCCAGTTGCTTGTCGGCAGCCAGGGGTTCGAAGGTCATGCGCAGGCTGTCGACCAAGCGCGGCACGCTGCTGTTCTCGGGTCGAACATCCAGCTTGCCGGCCTCGACCTTGGAAATATCGAGGATGTCGTTGATCAGGTTGAGCAGGTCGTTGCCGGCGGAATAGATCGACTCGGCGAACTTCACCTGATCACCCGTGAGGTTCTCCTGAGCGTTTTCGGCCAGCAGCTTGGCCAGAATCAACGAGCTGTTGAGCGGTGTACGCAGCTCGTGGGACATGTTGGCCAGGAACTCGGACTTGTACTTGCTGGAACGCTGCAGCTCATCGGCGCGCTCTTCGAGTTGTACCTGCGCCTGGTTGAGTTCCAGGTTCTTGCGATCCAGCGCATCGCGCTGTTCGGCCAATGCATCGGTGCGCTCGGCCAACTGTTCGTTGGTCTGTTCCAGCTCCGCCTGCTGGGTTTCCAGATGGGCCTGGGATTCCTTGAGCACGCGCGACTGCTCTTCGAGTTCTTCGTTGGCGGTCTTGAGTTCTTCCTGCTGCACCTGCAGTTCTTCGTTGAGCTGCTGGGTCTCGGCCAGCACTTCCTGGAGGCGCTGGCGATACAGGGCGGCCTCGATGGCCGTACCGATGTTGTCCGACAGCAACTCCACCAGTTCCAGATCGCGCTCGGTCAGCGGTCGCAGGAAACCCAGTTCCACCACGGCATTGATCTTGTCGTCATTGCTGGTGGGGATTATCAATGCACTGCGAGCGGCGCCCTCCCCCAGGCCGGAGCTCAGGCGCAGGTAGTCGGCGGGCACGTCGTCGAGCCTTACCACGTGCTTGCGCTGAACCGCTTGCCCCGGGATGCCTTCCCCGGCGATCAACACCTGGGCCTGGCCTTCGCGTTCCCGCGAGAAACCGTAGGACGCTATCCGGCGCAAATTGCCATGCTCCTCGCGGATGTACACCGCCGCCACCACGGTGCCCAGGTACTGGGCAAAGAAGTGCAACACGTTGCGCCCCAGCATCTGCAAGGTCTGCTGGCCCAGCAGTTCCTCGGCGAGCTGGGTCTGGCCGGTGCGCAGCCAGGCTTGATCCTGCAGGCGCTGCGAGGCGCGCTGCTGCGCGGACAGGTTGCTGGCATAGGAGTTGGACAACAGCATGATGTCGCGGCGACCCAGCCAGGCCAGAACCGCACTGATCAGCAGCACGAACGATACATAAGCTGTGATCGAGGTCCAGATGGCGCGGCTGACCTGCTCGCTGCGCTCGACCCGCAACTGTTGCTCCATGGCGATCAGGGCTTCGTATTCCTTGCGAATTTCGTCCGTCAGACGCTTGCCGCGCCCGGTCTGAACGCCGCTGGAATAGTCACCGCTGGAGCGCTTGAGGTCGATCAGGGTCTGCCCGTAGTCGATCCACTCTTTCTCCAGAGCCATGATGCGGGTCAGGCGGTCAACCTGGCGCGGGTTGTCCGCCACCAACGCCTGCAACGCTGGTAGTTCGGCATTCAGGCGTGGCTTGGCCAGCTCATAAGGGTCCAGAAAACTTTCGACACCGGAGAGCAGGTAGCCGCGCATGCCCGTTTCCATGTCGATGGTGAGCTTGGTGGCTTCGTTGGCGTTGTTGATCACCCGGTCGGTGTGCTCCACCCAGTCGATCACCGACAACAGGTACACGATGATACCGATGAAGACAGCGGCACTCAGCGCACCCACTCCCAGTGGCAGGCCGACGTTGCGACTCAACAGCTTGCGAAAGCTCTTTTCATCGATCGAAGCGGGTTTGTTCATGTCCATGGACCCAGATGGCGAGATCAAACCGGGGATTTTGCCGTAAAACGGCGAAAAAGGTCGGACTTTTCCTGTCTCCTTGTAGGATTTTTCACATACCATAGCCAACATTGAGGAATTTTCCGACAGCCTGGGCATGGTTTGGCCACTATCCATGCTTTATGCTGCGCCCATTACGGGCCGGGGAACTTCCCTGACCTTTGCCCTATCGATACCCGCGAGTGAACGGCAGCACGCCGTTGAACGCCTTTTGCGACCAGGATCCGAACGATGTCCCAAGCCACTGAAACCATACTTGTCGTCGAAGACGACGCGATCGTCCGCATGCTGATCGTCGACGTACTGGAGGAGCTGGAGTTCGCCGTTCTGGAGGCCGAGGACGGCAACACCGCATTGGTGTTCCTCGAAGATGCCGGGCGCAGCATCGATCTGATGATGACCGACATGGGTCTGCCCGGCATGGACGGCAAGGAACTGGCGGCCAAGGCGCGGGAACTGCGGCCGACCTTGCCGGTGCTGTTCGCCAGTGGCTATGCCGAGTCGCTGGAAGTGCCCGCGGGCATGGCTTCGATCGGCAAGCCGTTCTCCATCGATCAGCTGCGTGACAAGGTCAAGGGCATGCTGCCGGCCTGATCTACGCCTTAGGGCGCTACACCCTCGACCTGAAACGTGGCCTAATGAGCGCCCCGTTTTCGAGTGAGTCGCCTGCATGCCCCCCGTACACGTTCTGGTCATTGGTTATGTCTGGCCAGAGCCTGCCTCGTCGGCCGCCAGTGGCCACATCATGCAATTGCTGCACAGCTTTCTGGCACAGGGTTGGACCATCACCTTCGCCAGCCCCGCCGGGCCGGGTGAGCACAAGGCCGACCTGGCCGCGCTGGGCATCGCCGAACAGCCCATCGAGCTGAACAACGCAAGCTTTGACCACTTCATTACCCGATTGCAGCCCGACATTGTGCTGTTCGAGCGGTTCATGATGGAGGAACAGTTCGGCTGGCGGGTCGAGCAGCACTGCCCCAATGCCATTCGAGTGCTGGAGACCTCGGACCTGCAAAGCTTGCGCGATGCCCGCCAGGAACTGCTCAAGGCCCGCCTCAAGCAAGGTGATACCGAAGATGATTTCGGGGAGCTGTTCCACACCCCGCCACATCGCCTGTTCGAGCACATGAGCGGCACCGATATCACGCAACGAGAGGTGGCGTCGATCTACCGGTGCGATCTGAGCCTGATCATTTCGCCATTCGAAGCCCAACTGCTCACCGACTGCTTTGCCGTACCCGCAGCGCTTTTGCACGATTGCCCGCTGATGGTCGATCTGCCCGTTGCCGAGCCCCTGCCGCTGGCGCAACGCAGCCATTTCATGTGCATCGGCAACTTCCGCCATGCGCCGAACTGGGACGCCGTGCTGTGGCTCAAACAGCAGCTATGGCCGCTGATTCGCGCCCGCCTGCCCCGTGCCCAGTTGCATGTATACGGTGCCTACACCCCACCCAAGGCCACGGCGCTGCACAACCCGGCCCAGGGCTTTCATATACGGGGTTGGGCGCCGGATGCCTTGCAGGTGATCGGTCAGGCCAGGGTCGCCCTGGCGCCCCTGCGCTTCGGTGCCGGGATCAAGGGCAAGCTGCTTGACGCCATGATCTGCGGCACACCCAGCGTCACCACTCCGGTTGGCGCCGAGGGCATGCGCTGCGACGGCCAGTGGCCCGGCGCGGTGGCCATCAGTGCCTCGGCGCTGGCCGAAGCCGCCGTGGCGCTGCATGAGGACGATGCGCTATGGCACGCCGCCCAGGCTCGGGCGCAGGATTGCCTGAGCGCCGGTTTCGCCTTCCAGGTACATGCCCGCACGCTGGCCCAGCGCCTGGCTGCGCTGCGCGAAAACCTTTCAGCCCACCGGGCCAATAACTTCACCGGCGCCATGTTGCGGCATCATCAACACAAGAGCACCCGGTATCTGGCGCAGTGGATCGAGGCAAAGAGCAAATTGGTATAACGCAGCGCTGGCGATCGGTAAGCGCCTATCTACACTGCCCACACGTGCACATAATTCCAATGGTCATTCTCAGGGTGAGCTTCGATGACAGCCACGAACGGCGGCAAGGTCTACGATTCCGATCTGATGCGCGCGCTGCGACGTCACCACGAGCAACTCAAGCCGGCGCTGAAGAAAGTATCCACTTTCCTGCAGGCCAGCCCCTACCGCAGTGCCACCCTCAATATCGAGGAACTGGCCGCCGCGACCCAGACCTCCACCGCTGCGGTCAACCGCCTGGCCCACGTGCTGGGGTTGAACGGCTTTACCGGGCTGCGTCTGGCACTGATGGAGAATCTGCTGGCCGTGGTATCGCTCGCCGATGTCATCGAGAACAGGGTCAAGCTGTCGCCCGACACTCAGTTTGGCCTGGTCGAGCAACTGGCGTTGAGCACGAGTCAGCTGGATAACATCGCGCGCATGAACGAGGCCCAGACCCTGCGGACCATGGCTGATCTCATTGCAGGCGCCAGAACCGTGTTCGTGGTGGGTCTGGGCAACAGTTTTCACCTGGCCAGCCTGTTGGCCGCCTCTCTCTCCCCCTTCTGCACAGGCGTGCACAGCGTGGCCATGGATGCCGGCATCGAGGGCGCCGCCCACCGGCTGTCGGCCATCACCGAACACGACGTGCTGCTGGCCATCGCCATGCCCGCCTATACCCGCGACACGATCCGCCTGGCGCAGTTTGCCAAATCGCGCAAAGCCTGTGTGTTGAGCCTGACCGACTGCCCCGCGTCACCGCTGACGACCGTCGCCCGGCTGAGCCTGTTCGTACCGCCTACCCACCCGGTATTGGCAACCTCCAGAGTCGGGCTGATGGCGGTTATAGAAGCGCTGATCTCGCAAGTGCGCCAACAGGCGCCAGAACAGTGCGACCCGGCGCCGATGTTGCCTGCCGATGTGTTGACCACCCTGCGCAGCGACGCCAGGGCCCACTCGTTCGAGTTGCGCTGGCGCGAGCCTGACGATACGTTCCCGGGGGACGACCTGCCCTGATACCGGCGTGCTTGGCGTTGATCGGATTGCCCGCTATGCTGGCCTCAGGCAGTCCCCACTGGTCAATAAAAACAAGCAGCCATGGCATGACCCGAGCAGCGAGAGTCACCGATCCGTCCTATGAGCTGATGGACGACCACGAAGGGTTGTCGATCATCTATCGCCAGCATGGCTTCCCTTGCCCCCTGGTGCGCTGGCACTTTCACAAGGAATATGAACTGCACCTGTTGGTGGCCAGTTCCGGCAAGGTATTCGTCGGAGATTACATCGGCAACTTCAACCCTGGCAGTTTGTTCCTCACCGGCCCCAATCTTCCGCATAACTGGATCAGCCAGATCGAAGAAGGTGAAGTCGTACCCAAGCGCGACATGCTAGTGAACTTCACCGATGAACTGTTCGACAGCGCCCATCAGGTGTTTTCGGAACTCAAAAGTCTGGCGCCGTTGCTCGAGCGCTCACGCTACGGCATCGAGTTCCGCTGCGCCGACACCATTGCCCAGGCCTCGGCCTTGATGCAGCGCATCGCCGACAGCCGCGGCATCAGCCGCCTCGGGCACTTTCTGATTCTCATGGAAGTGCTGGCAGCCTGCGACGATTACCAACTGCTGTCAGGCACGGCGGCGTCGCAGTTGTCCGACGAACACACCATCGAACGTACCAACCGAGCGGTGGATTATATCTTCGCTCATTACGCCCGAGAGATATCGCTCGAAGAGGTGGCGGCCTATCTGGGCATGAAGCCCACCTACTTTTCCCGCGTTTTCAAACAGGCTACCGGGCGCTGTTTCGTCGAGTTCGTCAACCGCCTGCGCATCAGCAAGTCCTGCGAACTGCTGGCCGATGGGCACAAGGCGGTGACCGATGTCTGTTTCGAGTCGGGCTTCAATAACATCTCCAACTTCAATCGCCGCTTTCAACAACTCAAGGGCATGACCCCGTCGCATTATCGACGTTTGGCGGTGCAGCGGGTGACTGAGGAGAATCGGGTTTAGGCTGGGGATCGGTGGTGGGTGGTCCCCTCACCCCAGCCC
>NZ_DFUE01000040.1:0-9050 GCF_002379585.1 Pseudomonas sp. UBA4194 | reverse complement strand
TGAGGGGACCATCCACCCCCGCCCCCACGCCAAACCCTATACTCCCAATCCCCCACCCAGCCCCCCCACCCGACAGCAACATCTCTAGCCCAAACCTCTCCCCCATCCAGCCACTGCAAAAAAGTATCACTAAAAGTGCACCCAAGGATTTGTCATATCCCCCGGACAGGTCTGTAATCACTAACAGTTCTTCACCTCTGCGAAGACACAAAAACAATAACCAAGGTCGACGCCTGCGGGCGCCGAAGAGGAATGCAAGATGCCGATCAAAGCAAAACCCTTGCTTGTCGCTACAGGCCTGTCCACCTGCCTCGCCCTCGGCGGCTACGCCCATGCCGATACCAAGCTGACCATCGCGACCGTCAACAACAGTGACATGATTCGCATGCAGCGCCTGGCCAAGACGTTCGAAACCGAACACCCGGACATCAAGCTGAACTGGGTGGTGCTGGAAGAAAACGTACTGCGCCAGCGGCTGACCACCGACATCGCCACCCAGGGCGGACAGTTCGACGTGCTGACCATCGGCATGTACGAGGCTTCGCTGTGGGGTGCCAAGGGTTGGCTGTCGCCGATGAAAGACCTGCCTGCCAGCTACGACATCGACGACGTCTTTCCCTCGGTGCGCGAAGGCCTGTCGGTCAATAACCAGCTCTACGCCCTGCCGTTCTACGCCGAAAGCTCGATGACCTACTACCGCACCGACCTGTTCAAGGCCGCGGGCCTGACCATGCCGGAAAAACCCACCTGGACCGAGATCGCCGGATTCGCCGAAAAGCTCACCGACAAGAGCAAGGACCAATACGGCCTCTGCCTGCGCGGCAAGGCCGGTTGGGGCGAGAACATGGCGTTGATCACCACGGTTGCCAACAGCTTCGGCGGCACCTGGTTCAACAGTAAGTGGGAGCCGCAGTTTACCAGTGAGCCGTGGAAGAAGGCCCTGAACTTCTACGTCGACACCCTGAAGAAGTCCGGCCCACCCGGCGCTTCGAGCAACGGTTTCAACGAGAACCTGGCGCTGTTCAACAGCGGCAAATGCGCCATCTGGGTCGATGCCAGCGTTGCCGGTTCCTTCACCATGGACAAAACCCAAAGCAAGGTCGCCGACAGCGTAGGCTTCACCTTCGCCCCCCACGAAACCACTGACAAGGGCTCGGCATGGCTGTACTCCTGGGCCTTGGCCATCCCGGCCAGCTCGAAGAATCAGCAGGCCGCGCAGCAGTTCTCGGCCTGGGCCACTTCCAAGGAATACGCGGCCCTCGTGGCCAAGACCGATGGCGTAGCCAACGTGCCGCCCGGCACGCGCAAGTCCACCTACACCGATGAGTACCTCAAGGCCGCGCCGTTCGCCAACATCACCCTGGAATCGCTGAAAGTCGCCGACCCCAAGGCAACCGACGACAAGCCCTACGTCGGCATCCAGTTGGTGACCATTCCCGAGTTCCAGGCCATAGGCACGGAAGTGGGTAAATCGTTCGCCGGCGCCCTGACTGGCCAGACCACCGCAGACAAGGCCCTGGACGATGCGCAGCGCTCGACCGAGCGGGCCATGAAGCGCGCGGGCTACCCGAAACAGTAAGTCGCAACGCCGTGCTGCCCACCCGCTCGGGCGGGCAGCCGCCGCAACTCAGCATTGCAAGCCAGGTGCGCACCCATGAACACGTCCACTGCCAAGGCCCGAGTCGAAGCCAGCGATGCTTCCGGCAAGAGCCGCCTGTCCAACCCCGGCTGGTTTCTGGTCACCCCTTCGGTAGCGCTGCTGCTGCTGTGGATGATCGTGCCGCTGGGCATGACCGTCTATTTTTCGCTGATTCGCTACAACCTGCTGTATCCGGGTGAAAACGAATTCGTCGGGCTGGAGAATTTCAGTTTCTTCATCACCGACGCCGGCTTCATGCCGGGCGCCACCAACACCCTGCTGCTGGTTGGCAGCGTGCTGCTGATCAGCGTGGTGTTCGGCGTATTGATCGCCGCCCTGCTGGAGGCCAGCGAGTTCTTCGGTCGCGGCATCGTGCGGGTGATGTTGATCTCGCCGTTCTTCATCATGCCCACCGTGGGCGCGTTGATCTTCAAGAACCTGATCTTCCATCCGGTGTCGGGGATACTCGCGGCACTCTGGAAGTTTTTCGGCGCCGAGCCGGTCGACTGGCTCGCGCACTACCCGCTGTTCTCGATCATCATCATCGTCAGCTGGCAATGGCTGCCCTTCGCCATCCTGCTGCTGATGACCGCCATGCAGTCGTTGGATCAGGAACAGAAGGAAGCCGCGCGCCTGGATGGCGCTGGCGCCCTGGCGATTTTCTGGCACCTGACGCTGCCGCACCTGGCCCGGCCCATCGCCGTGGTGGTGATGATCGAGACCATCTTCCTGCTGTCGGTGTTCGCCGAGATCTTCACCACCACCAACGGTGGACCGGGCTTTGCGTCGACCAACCTGGCCTACCTGATCTACAACCAGGCACTGGTGCAGTTCGACGTCGGCATGGCGTCCGCCGGCGGTTTGATTGCCGTGGTCATCGCCAACATTGCCGCCATCATCCTGGTTCGGATGATCGGCAAGAACCTCACCGACAAGAACTGAGGCCCACGCCATGACACTTCAACAATCGCGCCGCATACAGAGCCTGATCCTGGGCTGCCTGGCCTGGGCCGTGGCCATCGTGCTGTTCTTCCCGATCTTCTGGATGGTACTCACCAGCTTCAAGACCGAGATCGACGCCTTCGCCACGCCGCCCCAGTTCATTTTCACCCCCACGCTGGAGAACTACCTGCACATTCAGGAGCGCAGCGACTACCTGCACTTTGCCTGGAACTCCGTGCTGATTTCCTTCAGCGCCACGGCGCTGTGCATGCTCATCGCCGTGCCGGCGGCTTACTCCATGGCGTTCTATGAAACCAAGCGCACCAAGCAGACCCTGCTGTGGATGTTGTCGACCAAGATGCTGCCGCCCGTCGGTGTGCTGATGCCTATCTACCTGCTGGCCAAAGGTGCGGGGCTGCTGGATTCGCGCCTGGCGTTGATCGTCATCTATACCCTGATCAACCTGCCGATCGTGGTGTGGATGGTGTACACCTACTTCAAGGACATCCCTCGCGAAATCCTCGAAGCGGCGCGGCTGGACGGCGCCACTCTGGGCCAGGAAATGCTGCGGGTGCTGCTGCCGATCAGCAAGGGCGGGCTGGCCTCCACCGTTCTGCTGTCGTTGATCCTGTGCTGGAACGAGGCGTTCTGGTCACTGAACCTGACCAGCTCCCAAGCGGCCCCCCTGACCGCACTGATCGCGTCCTACTCCAGCCCTGAAGGCTTGTTCTGGGCGAAATTGTCGGCGGTCTCCACACTCGCTTGCGCGCCGATTCTGATATTTGGCTGGATCAGTCAGAAGCAGCTGGTGCGAGGGCTTTCGTTTGGAGCAGTGAAATAGGATTTGTGGTGAAGGGTCCCCTCACCCCGGCCCTCTCGCCAGGGAGAGGGCGCTCTTGACCTGCACCTCTCTCAACCCGATCAATCATCAGGAATCATCATGGCCACGCTAAAAATAAAAAACCTGAAGAAAGGCTTTGAAGGCCTGCAGATCATCAAAGGCATCGACCTGGAAGTCCGCGACCGCGAGTTCGTGGTCTTCGTCGGGCCCTCGGGCTGCGGCAAGTCCACCCTGCTGCGCCTGATCGCCGGCCTGGAAGAAGTCACCAGCGGCACCATCGAGCTCGATGGCCGTGACATCACTGAAGTCACCCCCGCCAAGCGCGACCTGGCCATGGTGTTCCAGACCTACGCCCTGTACCCGCACATGACCGTGCGCAAGAACCTCTCGTTCGCGCTGGATCTGGCCGGCAAACCCAAGGCCGAAGTCGAAAGCAAGGTCGCCGAAGCCGCTCGCATCCTCGAGCTCGGTGCCCTGCTCGAGCGCAAGCCCAAGCAGCTTTCCGGTGGCCAGCGGCAGCGTGTGGCGATCGGTCGGGCCATCGTACGCAACCCGAAGATCTTTCTGTTCGACGAACCGCTGTCCAACCTTGACGCCGCCCTGCGTGTGCAGACTCGCCTTGAGCTGTCGCGCCTGCACAAGGAGCTGCAGGCCACCATGATCTACGTGACCCACGATCAGGTCGAAGCCATGACCCTGGCCGACAAGGTGGTGGTGCTCAACGGTGGCCAGATCGAACAGGTGGGCTCGCCGCTGGAGCTGTATCACCAGCCGGCCAACCTGTTCGTGGCCGGCTTTCTCGGCACGCCGAAAATGGGCTTCCTCAAAGGCCAGGTCAGCCGCGTCGATGGCCAGGGCTGCGAGGTTGCACTGGAGGCCGGTACCCACATCTACCTGCCACGCACCAGCCCGACCCTGAGCGTCGGCGAAGCCGTGACCCTGGGCATCCGCCCGGAACATCTGGAGCTCGCCCAACCGGGCCAATGTCAGCTGGCAGTCACCGCCGACGTCAGCGAGCGCCTGGGCAGCGACACGTTCTGCCATGTGATTACCGACTCTCAGGAGCCGCTGACCTTGCGCATCCGCGGCGATTTGCGCAGCCAGTACGGGGAACGCCTGAACCTGCATCTGGACGCCCAGCACTGCCACCTTTTCGATGCCCAGGGCATCGCCGTCGCCAAGCCGCTGCAGGCCGCTGCCTGAAACAGGATTGCCTCATGAAACTGAACAAACAGAACCTGCACCAACTGGCCGAGTACATCCAGCTGCCCTCCTACAACCCCGAGTCGACCCGCCAGGGCATCGTGCACATCGGCGTCGGCGGCTTTCACCGGGCCCACCAGGCCTTCTACACCGACCGCCTGATGAACGCCGGCAAGGCCCACGACTGGGCCATCTGCGGTGCCGGGCTGCGCAGCGACGACCGCAAGGTTCACGATGCGCTGGCCGAACAGGATTCCTACTACACCCTGGTGGAGCTGGGTGACACCCCCGACACCGAAGTGCGGGTGATCGGCTCCATCACCGGCATGCTCCTGGCCGAGGACGGCCCCCAGGCGCTGATCGACAAGCTGGCGGACCCTGCCATCCGCATCGTTTCGCTGACCATCACCGAAGGCGGCTACTGCATCGACGACAGCACCGGCGAGTTCATGCAGCATCTGCCTCTGGTTCAGCACGACCTGGCCCATCCCGAGGCGCCAAAGACCGTCTTCGGCTTCCTCTGCGCGGCCCTGGACAAACGTCGCCTGGCAGGTACCGCCGCGTTCACGGTGATGTCCTGCGACAACCTTCCGCACAACGGCGGCGTGGCGCGCAAGGCGCTGCTGGCGTTCGCCGCCCTGCGCCAGGACCAGGCACTGCACGACTGGATCGCCCGTGAAGTCAGCTTTCCCAACGCCATGGTCGATCGCATCACGCCCATGACCAGCGACGCCCACCGCCAGCAGCTGCACGACCGCCACGGCGTCGACGATGCCTGGCCCGTCGTCTGCGAGCCGTTCGTGCAATGGGTGCTGGAAGACAAGTTCGGCAACGGCCGGCCAGCCTGGGAAGAGGTAGGCGTGCAGTTCACCAACGACGTCACCCCTTACGAAGAAATGAAGATCAAACTGCTCAACGGCAGCCACCTGGCGCTCACCTATCTGGGTTTTCTCAAGGGCTATCGTTTCGTCCACGAAACCATGAACGATCCTCTGTTCGTGCGTTACATGCGCGCCTACATGGACATCGACGTGACCCCGCAACTGGCATCGGTGCCGGGCATCGACCTGGAAGGCTACAAGGACACCCTGGTGGAGCGCTTCTCCAATCAGGCCATCGCCGACCAACTGGAGCGTGTCTGCTCCGATGGTTCCTCGAAATTTCCCAAGTTCACCGTGCCCACCATCAATCGCCTGATCGCCGACGGCAAGGCCACCGATCGTGCCGCTCTGGTAGTGGCTGCCTGGGCCTTGTACCTCAAGGGCGTTGACGAGAACGGCAGCCACTACACGATCCCCGACCCGCGCGCGGAGTTCTGCCAGGCGCTGGTAGCCGATGATGTACTGATCACTCAACGCCTGCTCGGCGTGGAAGAAATCTTCGGCACACAGATTCCGAACTCGGCCGAGTTCGTCGCGGCGTTCGAACGCAACCTGGCCAGCCTGCGCGAGTTTGGCGTGCAAGGTACCTTGGAGCGTCTGCTCCAGGCCAAGGAGTAGCCGACCATGTTCCTGGGCATCGATTGCGGCACCCAAGGCACCAAGGCGTTGATTCTCGACGCCGACACCGGTCAGGTGCTGGGCCAGGGCTCGGCTCAGCACCACATGATCAGCGGTGCCAATGGCCGCCGCGAGCAAGACACCGGCGAGTGGTTGACCGCCTTCGAGCAAGCCACCGCACAGGCGCTGGCCAGCGCCGGCATCGATGGCCAGCAGATTCTCGGTATAGGCGTATCGGGCCAGCAACACGGCCTGGTGCTCCTGGACAAGAATGGCCAGGTGCTGCGCCCGGCCAAGCTGTGGTGTGACACCGAAAGCACTGAACAGAACGACCGTCTGCTCGCTTCACTGGGGGGCGCCGCCGGCTCCCTGCAGCGCCTGGGTCTGGCCATTGCTCCCGGCTACACCGTGTCCAAGCTGCTCTGGACCCGGGAACAGCACCCTGAGCTGTTCGAGCAGATCGCCCATATCCTGCTGCCCCACGACTACCTGAATTTCTGGCTCACGGGTCTGGCCCGCGCCGAATACGGTGACGCTTCAGGCACCGGCTACTTCAATGTGCGTGAGCAGAACTGGGACCTGGCGCTGCTGCGCCAGATCGACCCCAGCGGGCGGCTGGAAGCGGCATTGCCGAAGCTGATCGAGTCCCACGAGGCGGTAGGCACTATCCGCCCGGGCATTGCCGCGCGACTGGGCATCAACCCCCACGCCGTGGTCGCCAGTGGTGGCGGCGACAACATGATGGGGGCCATCGGCACCGACAATATCCATCCCGGCACCATCACCATGAGCCTGGGGTCTTCCGGCACCGTATACGCTTTCACCGATCAGCCGCTGGTGCTGGCCGAGCCGGCGGTGGCGACCTTCTGTTCTTCGTCCGGTGGTTGGCTGCCGCTGATCTGCACGATGAACCTGACCAACGTCACGACTGCCGTGCGCGACCTGCTGCATCTGGACATCGCCGGCTTCAATCAAGCAGTGGCCACTGCACCAATCGGCGCCGAGGGCGTGTTGATGCTGCCGTTCCTCAATGGCGAACGGGTGCCGGCGCTGCCCCATGCCACAGGCAGTGTGTTGGGCCTGAATGCCACTAACCTGACGCCGGCCAATCTATGCCGCGCTGCGGTCGAAGGCACGACCTTCGGTTTGCGCTACGGCCTGGATCTGCTCCGCGAGGGCGGTCTGCAGAGCCGCGTGATTCGGTTGATTGGCGGCGGCGCGAAAAGCGCGGTATGGCGCCAGATGGTCGCCGACATCATGGACACGCCCGTGGTGTGTACCGAGCAGACGGAGGCAGCGGCACTGGGCGCGGCCATTCAAGCAGCCTGGTGCGCGAGCCAGGGACAGCAAAGCCTGACGCAGATCTGCCAACGCTGCGTGCGCCTGGACATCAGCACCCAGACCCAGCCCGATCCAATCCGCGCGGCAGCGTACGAATCCGTGTACCGCCGCTATCGCCAGCAGCTGTAGGCGCGGACTCGATGAACTAAATAAGTTGGGTAAAGGCGCCGACTTCCCCTTTTTTTATTTCAAAAAAAGTGCATTATTTACGCACTCGCCAACTTGCACTATTGTGTGGGGGTGATTGAAGCGTTTGCAGGGGGGGCTCGGCCTGAGGACAGGCGGGGCTGATCAAGCTTTTTTTTGGAGTAATGACATTGTCCAGACTTGCCGAATTCCGTGCCGCCGAAAAGGCGTTGCAAGAACAACTCGCCCAGCTCGAAACACTGAAAAACGACGCCGGCCTGAAAAAAGAAATCGAATTCGAAGAAAAACTTCTGGGTTTGATGAAAACCTATGACAAGGGCCTGCGCGAAATCATCGCCATTCTCGATCCTCAGAAAACCAGTTCCAAGGCCCCGGCACCGGCGCCCAAGCAACAGCGTCGCGCCCGCGTGGTCAAGGTTTACGAGAACCCGCACACCGGCGAACTGATCGAAACCAAAGGCGGCAACCATCGCGGCCTGAAAGCCTGGAAGCAGGAATACGGCGCCAGCACCGTGGATTCCTGGTTGCGCGGCTAACGCACAAACGGCTGTATGAAAAACGCCGGGCAGATGCCCGGCGTTTTCACATCCTTTTCACAGCCCGTGTTCCAGTATGAAACCTGCTGATGGAACAGCGCCCCAAATGCCCGCTTCGGCGGGCTTCTTATTGCCCATCATTTTTGCAATGTCGGCAATCCAATAGTGTCATTTGGCATCGTTGTCCCCCTTCCGTATCATGGGCTCCCTTATTCGCCCAATCATACAAGGGAGCACTTATGAGCCTCGATCAATTGAACAGCCTGCCGGGCGTCACTGCGCAACCGGACACGGCGACGGCCAAGTTCGTGTTCAACCACACCATGTTGCGGGTCAAGGACATCGAAAAGTCGCTGGACTTCTATACCCGTGTGCTGGGTTTCAGCCTGGTGGAAAAACGCGACTTCCCGGAAGCGGAGTTCAGCCTGTACTTTCTGGCACTGGTCGACAAAGCCAGCATCCCCAGCGATGACAAGGCGCGTACCACCTGGATGAAATCCATGCCCGGCATTCTCGAACTAACCCATAACCACGGTACCGAGAAAGACGCCGACTTCGCCTACCACAATGGCAACACCGATCCGCGCGGCTTCGGGCATATCTGCGTGTCAGTGCCGGATATCCATGCAGCTTGCGAGCGATTCGAAACCTTGGGTGTGGACTTTCAGAAACGCCTGACCGACGGGCGGATGAAGAGCATCGCGTTCATCAAGGACCCGGATGCTTATTGGGTTGAGATCATTCAGCCGCAGTTGTGAGGTAGGGTTGAGCTAGGGGACCATTCAACACCGATCCCCAACCCATCACTCCGGCGCCGAAGTCCGGATCAAATGGTCAAAAGCCGCCAGCGAAGCCTTGGCGCCCTCGCCCACTGCGATCACGATCTGCTTGTACGGCACGGT
>NZ_DFUE01000010.1:143850-236454 GCF_002379585.1 Pseudomonas sp. UBA4194 | reverse complement strand
GAAAGCAGGTGGGGGTTTTGTCTATTAAGTAGAAGCATCAAGAATTCGCTGGTTGATCGTGACATCCACGACCCGGCACATCGGATTTCTTGACGACCATAGAGCGTTGGAACCACCTGATCCCATCCCGAACTCAGCAGTGAAACGATGCATCGCCGATGGTAGTGTGGGGCTTCCCCATGTGAGAGTAGGTCATCGTCAAGATTGAATAAAAAACCCCTGTCTGCTGACGCAGACAGGGGTTTTTGCTTTCTGGCGAGCAGTAGTCAGAACGTATAGCTGACCGTCGCGCTGACATTGCGCTCTTCACCCATGTAGCAGAAGTTGAGGCTGGCACAGGTGGCGATGTAGCTCTCATTGGTCAGGTTGTTCGCATTCACACGCACATCAACCCCCTTGAGGCCTAGCTTGCCCAGGTCGTAGCCTACCGACGCGTCCAGCAGCGTATAGGCAGGCACCTTCATCGTGTTTTCGGCGTCTGCCCAGCTATGGCCTACATATCTCACACCGCCACCCAGGCGCAGCCCATCCAGCGGGCCTGCCGCAAACCTGTAATCGGCCCACACCGAAGCCATTTGCTTGGGCGCTTGAGTGGGAGAGTTGCCTTTGTTCTCGATCACATTGTCAGCGGTGCTCAGCGTGCTGATCATCGACTTCGAATACTCGATGTCGGTAAAGGTGTAGCTGCCCAGTAGCTTGAGGTTATCGGTCAGTTGGAAATGAGCCTCGAGTTCGATGCCCTGTGATCGCACCGCGCCCACGGCCCTGTAATAGTTTTCCTGCGGCAGCTTGGTCGCCAGGTTCTCTTGGTCGATTCGGAAGACCGAGGCGGTATAGAGCGCATCGGTCCCAGGCGGCTGGTATTTGATGCCCGCTTCCCACTGCTTGCCGTCAGTGGGAGCCAAGGGGTTACCGGCTTCGTCCGAGTAAGAGTTCGGGTTGAAGGACTCTGAATAGCTCAGATAGGGTGCCAGGCCATTTTCGAACAGATACAGGATCCCTGCACGACCCGTGAGTTTGGAGCGGTCGTCGCTGATCCTGGTACCAACCGGGCGGCCAGCTTCAGCCAGGCGGTTTTCATCGGACGTCTTGACCCAGTCCTGACGCACACCCAGGGAGAATCTCCACTGATCAAGCTCCACCAGGTCCTGCATGTAAACGCCGGTCTGCTGCAACCGTCTCAGGTAGCTCGTCAGCGGGTACTCGCTGATTGCCGAGTTGCCATACACGGGGTTGAATGCGTCGATCGGCGACAGCGCACCACTGGCCCAATCCACTACGGTCTTGCGTCGTTGATAGTCCGCACCTGTTAGCAACGTGTGCTTGGCGCTGCCGGTGAAGAATTCAGCCTGCAGCATGTTGTCGACGATGAAGGCATGCAAGCGCTCGTCGCCGCCCGAATAATACCGATTGAGCGCGTTGCTGTCGGCGCTGGTCCAGCCATAGGCATAGACCTGGTCCAGGGTAACCTTGGAGTCCAGGTACCGGAAGTTTTGCCGCGCAGTCAGTACATCGTTGAAGCGGTGCTCGAACTGATAGCCGAAGGATTGCTGGTTGCGCTTGTATTGATCGACGCCGGGCTCGCCTTCGAAGAAGTGGTCGGAGATGCGTTGTCCGTTGCGCTGATGCAGCGCGCCGTCCGCGGGCATTCCTGCGTGGTATCCACCCTCTGGGTCGTGTTGCAGGTAGGCCTGTAACGTCAGCGAAGTGTCTTCGTTGAAGTCGATGCTCAGGGTAGGTGCCAAGGCGTAACGCTTTTCCTCGTTATGATCGAATTGGGTGTCGGACTGGTCCGCAAGACCGGTCAGTCGGTAGGCGATGCGTTTGTCGTTATCCAATGGCCCGCTGAAGTCGAAGCCGGCGCCTCGCTGACCTTGGGTCCCCACGCTGGCCTGAACCTGGTGATAAGGCTCAAACAAGGGCTTCTTGCTGGTCAGGGCGACCAGGCCGCCGGGAGAGCTGCGGCCGTACAGCACCGATGACGGCCCCTTGAGGATGTCGACGCGTTCCAGAAAATAGGGGTCCACCTGCATGGTGCTGTAGGTGCCGCTGTCACCCATGGACTTCAGGCCATCCAGATAGATGTTATCCACGGACCCGTCATTGAAGCCACGCATGGCCACGTAGTCATAGCGGTGGGTGGCGCCATAGGGATTGGTGAGTACCCCAGGCGTATAGCGCATGGTCTGCGACACGGTTTGTGCGCCCTGGTCGTCCATTTGCTGGCGAGTGACCACGGACACCGATTGAGAGGTTTCGAGCAACGCGGTACTGGTCTTGGTGGCGACCTGGCTATGAGTGGCACTGTACCCGTCGGTGCTGCCCAGAGCATTACCCAGCGCGAAGCCGCGGATATCTGTAGTGGGCAGGTCCAGGGAAGTGGGCGCCGATACCGTCAGCGTGTATCCGCCATTCCCCTGGTCAACGGCCTTGAGGCCTGTGCCGGACAGAAGACGTACCAGCGCCTGTTCGACGTTGTAGTTACCCTGCACGCCGGAGGATCGCAAGCCCTGGGTTTGAGCCGGCGTGCTGGACAAGGTAATACCGGCCTGCCGGGCAAACGTGTTCAGGGTCTCGCTGAGTTGGCCTGGGGCGATGTCGTAGGTGGCCATGGCCGTCCCTGTGTCCGGCTGGCCAAAGGCGAGAACGGGGAGGGCACAGGCACCCAAGGTGGCCGAGAGCAGCGCGACGCGCACTGCGCGACTGAGGGGGGAAGGAGGGGTAGGTAACGCTGTAGGCATGACGAGGTTCCGATCTGGACGTGATGAGTGGCTTACTGTCCTAGCCGAACGTGCGTGCGGAACCCGCCAAAAAATCTTCACACCCGCCGCTGCACGGATGCCCACCAGCGCGTGCGATAGCGAACAGTGAGCGGCAGCGTCTGGGTCAACACCTGCAGAAGTGCATCGGTGTCGGCGAGCCGGAACACACCAGACAGACGCATATCGGCCACGTCGGCGTCGTAGCCGAGGTGCCCTGGCCGGTAGCGGCTCACCTCTCCCAGAAAGGCGTCCAGGCGCATACCACGGGTCACGATCAGGCCCTCTGCCCACGCTTGCATGTCCATGTCGGGCGGCTGTGCCAACACCGCCCCAGACCGGTCCACGCGATAGTGCTGACCAGGCTCGGCCCATTGCACCGTGCGGCCGGGCACATGGATGGCCACGCGCCCGGTGATGACGCCCAGGCGAGTGCAGTGGTCATCGCGGCGCACGGTCAGTTGCGCGTCGTTGGCTTGGAGAACGGTATCCAATGAACGCACTTGCCACGGTATGTCTGCGTTGGCGCAGTGGAGCATGAGTTCGCCACGCTTGAGGTGCAGTTGGCGAACCTGCGGCCCGACAGCAAGGTCCACGGCGCTATGGGTGTTGAGGTCCAGGCGCGAGCCATCGGCCAGCGTCCAGCGCTTGTGTTCGCCCACCGCCGTGGCGTAGTCGGACGTCCAGTCGAGCAACGGGTTCGCTTCGCTCCCCAGCCAGGTGGCCGAGCCGAGTACCAGCATGCCGCTGAGCAGTTTCAGGGCCTTTCGCCTACCCAGCCGTTGTGCACTGGTCTCCAGGGTATAGCGGGTGCCGGGCTGGGCGCTCAGGTTGGCGGAAAGCTCGGCGTTGAGCGTCTGCACACGCTGCCACGCCAGTTCATGATCGCCGTGGGCGGCCCGCCAGTGTTCGCACTGCTGCAGCAGACCGCGGTTGCCGGTGTTGTTCTGCAGCCGCAGCGTCCAGTCGATGGCCTGCTTGACGATGTGCTGTTCCAGCCGCAATGGCTCACTCATAGCGCAGTTGGTAGCAACGAAACAGCGCATCCGCCACATGCCGTTCGACTGAGCGCAGGGATATGCCCATGCGCGCCGAGATTTCCTTGTGGCTGAGCCCATCACATTGAGCCAGCAGGAACGCTTCACGCACCTTGGGGCGCAGGCTTTCAAGCATCCGCGCGATCTGCTCGAGCAGATCCATCACCAATTGTCGAGTTTGCGGACACGGTGCGCATTCAGGGGCAAGGTGGGCGATTGTTTCCAGATACGCACGGTGCAGTTCCTCGCGGCGCCAGAGATCGATCACCAGTGCGCCAGCGACAGTGCGCAGGAAGGCTCTGGGCGCCTTGAGCTCCAGCCGGTCGGTACGTTGCAGTAGCCGTATGAAGGTGTCCTGTGCCAGGTCCGCCGCATCTGAAGCATTGCCCAGGCGGCTGCGTAGCCACGAGCTGAGCCAACCATGATGGGAGCTGTAGAGCGCTGCAACGGCAAGGTGGCGAGTAGGCATGAGCGGGTGCGCAACCGAATGCATTAATGATAATTAGTCGCATTGTCATCATGCCTCTGGATTTTTGCAACAGCTGGTTACTTCCCGCCGCGCCTCGCCAGGTAGCGGCTTATGGCGTCCAGCCCACGCTGCAGATGCTGATGCAGCAGGGTGACCGCCAATTCCACGTTTGCATCGATGGTCGCTTGCAGCAACTCGCGGTGATCATCCTGAGCCAGTTTCCCCAGGCCCATGAATTGCAGGTTGAAACGCAGAAACCGTTCTTCTTCGCGCAGGCCTTCGTCGACCAACCGCAGTAGCCGCTTGTTTCCGGCTTTGGCATAGAGTGCCAGATGAAAAAGTCGGTTGAGGCGGCTGATTTCCGTGTAGTCCGTTTCTTGCTCAAGTGCATCGATGCAGCGCCGGGCCTGCTCGAAGTCCTCTGATTGCAACCGCGGTACCGACAGGCGCAAGGCTTCGGATTCCAACAGGATACGCAGCGCGTAGGTTTCACTGGAGTCATGGGTGACCAGCGGCGCCACCACTGCGCCCTTATGCTGGATGACTTCGAGCAGTCCCTGCGCTTCCAGTTGCCGCAATGCCTCGCGCACCGGCATGCGGCTGACCCCGAAGAGGGTGGCGAGCTCCTGCTGGCGCACCGCCGTGCCGCAGGGCAGGCGGCCATCGAATATTGCCGCGCGCAATTTTTCTTCTATGACGGCTCGAGCCAGATGGGAAGGAACCGGCTCACTGCCAAGAATACTGGCGAGGACACGCGACTTATCGGCCACTACAACTGCCCCTGTTATTGTTGGAAATATCCTGACGCAACTTTCTGCACAATGAAAGACCGCCAAATGGAGGGTTAGTGCGTTCGTGAGGCAGTCGACGAAGCGCACGCACTCCATCGATAAAAAGCTCCCCTGGCAGGCGAAAAAGTGATTTCATCCTGCCATTGTTTTTTCAGCAGCATGCCCGCACCTTCGCGAGGCCGCGCACGCTTGTCACGGACACATCGCATTGCCTAACCGGTTGAAGTTGCTACTGACAAGACGCTGTGCCGCAGCGGTGCTGGTGTTGCTCAGCCTGGGGCTGGGCAGCCTGCATGCCGACTGGGACTTCGCCCAGATCAGCCGGCGCGCCAAGGCGCTGTATGGGCCTCTGGGCGAGGGCCGCCAGCGCATCGATGCCTGGCAGCGTTTGCTGGCTACACAGAAACCGTTGGACGAAGCCGAGCAACTGCGGGTGGTCAATCAGTTCTTCAATCACCAACTGCGGTACATGGAAGATGTGGACCTGTGGCATGAGGTGGATTACTGGGCCACGCCCATCGAGGCGTTGTTCAAGGGGGCGGGGGATTGTGAGGATTACGCCATCGCCAAGTATTTCAGCCTGCGTCACCTTGGCGTGCCGGCGCAGAAGCTGCGCATCACTTACGTCAAGGCATTGCGCCAGAACCGTGCGCACATGGTATTGACCTATTACGCGACGCCCACGGCCATGCCGCTGGTGCTCGACAGCTTGATGGACCCTATCCTGCCTGCCAACCAGCGTCAGGACCTGTTGCCCGTCTATGCCTTCAACGGCGAAGGGCTTTGGCTCACCGGCGCTGGCGGCAACAAGAAGGTCGGTGATACCAAGCGGCTGTCCCGTTGGCAGGATGTGCTGAAGAAAATGAATGCCGAAGGCTTTCCGGCTGGCCCGGATAATTAACAGGAGCACCGATGTCTCTGTTCAAGCAGTTGCTGCTCGCTATATGTCTGTTTCTGGTAGTGGCCTTCAGTGGCAGCTTCATGGTCAGCCTGGAAAGCTCGCGCACTCAGTACGTCAACCAGTTGCGCTCCCATGCTCAGGATGCGGCCACCGCGCTGGCGCTGTCCCTGACGCCCAATATCGACGATCCGGCCATGGTCGAATTGATGGTCAGCTCGATTTTCGACAGCGGCTACTATGCGAGCATCCGCGTCATCAACCTGGCCGACAACAGCGTCATGGTGGAACGCGCCGCGCAGCCTGATGGCAGTGGTGTACCGGCCTGGTTCGTGAAACTGATCGGCCTGGCTCCGGCCGGTGGCGACGCCATCGTCAGCCGAGGCTGGGAACAGGCGGCACGGGTCGAGGTGGTCAGTCACCCGATGTTCGCTGTGGCCAAGCTTTGGCAGAGCGCCCTGGGCAGCCTCGGCTGGCTGCTGTTGTGTGGTGTCGTCAGTGCGGCGCTCGGCGCACTGCTGTTACGCCGCCAGCTCAAGCCATTGGACTACATGGTCGAACAGTCCCACGCCATTGCCCGCCGCGAGTTTCTGAGTCTTCCCGATCTGCCGCGCACGCCTGAGCTGCGCCGTGTGGTGCAGGCCATGAACCAGATGGTCGAAAAGCTCAAGGCGTTGTTCCACGAGCAGGCCGAGCGCAGTGAGAAATTGCGCATCGAATCCTACCAGGACAGCCTCACGGGCCTGGCCAACCGCCGCTACTTCGAAATGCAGCTGCATGCGCGGGTGAGTAATCTGGAGGAGGCCAGTGCCGGCTACTTGTTGCTGCTGCGGGTCAATGACCTGGCGGGTCTGAACCAGCGCCTGGGTGGCCAGCCGACGGACCGGTTGCTGCAGGCGATTGGTCAGCAGCTGGTGCGCACCTGTGCCCGCTACCCGGAGACCCAGAATCTGATAACCCGTAGCCGGGGTGGCGAGTTCGCCGTACTGGCGCCAGGGATGGTCCGCGAGGAAGCCCTGGCCTTGGCTCAGGAGTTGGAAGTGACGTTGCAGAGCCTGGCCGACACCGGTGCGAGCGACCTGTCGCCCGTGGCCCACGTGGGCCTTGCCCCCTACAGCCCGGGTGATGCACCGCAGGCGCTGTTGAAGTTGGCCGATGAGGCGTTGGCGCAAGCCGAAGGCGCGGGGGAAGAGAGCTGGGTGTGCCTGGAGCACAGCGCCCTTGCCACCGTGGAAAACGATCACCACGCCTGGCACACGCTGCTGGATGAAGCCCTGAACAGCGGTCGTTTCCAGCTGTTCTTCCAGCCGGTGGTCAGCAGTGTCGATACCGCTCGCGTACTGCATCACAAGGTGCTTTCGCGGTTGATCGATGGACAAGGGCAAACCGTCGCGGCAGGGCGCTTCCTGCCCTGGTTGGAGCGGTTCGGCTGGTCGGCACGGCTTGACCGATTGATGCTCGAATTGGTGCTCAGGCATCTGCAGGAATACGACGCACCCGTGGCGCTGAACCTGTCGGCTGCGACCCTCAATGATGCTCAGGCGCTGGAGCGGATCTTCGAGCTGCTGGCCCAGTACCCCAATCACGGCCCACGCCTGACGCTGGAGATCGGCGAAGAGCAGTTGCCCGAGCAGAGCGTACTGGAGCAGCTCACCCGACGCCTGCGCAGCCTGGGCTACAGCTTGAGCCTGCAGCGCTTCGGGGGCCGTTTCAGCATGATCGGCAACCTGGCACACCTGGGGCTGGGTTATCTGAAGATTGATGGCAGCTACATCCGCGCCATCGACCAGGAGAGCCACAAGCGTTTGTTCATCGAGGCGATCCAGCGCGCAGCGCACAGCATCGACCTGCCCTTGATTGCCGAACGGGTGGAAACGGAAGGGGAGCTGCGGGTGATCCGCGAGATGGGGATTGCCGGCGTACAGGGGCAATGGGTGGGAGAGCCCAAGCCTTGGCAACAAGGCTCACCCGGTCAGGGTTGAGCCACTGTTGGTCAGGCAGCGCCGAAGGCTTGGCGCGCCTCAGGCCGGGGCGCGGCCATAGATGTCTTCAAAGCGCACGATGTCGTCTTCGCCCAGGTAATCACCGCTTTGCACTTCGATGAGCACCAGATCGATGACTCCAGGGTTCTGCAGCCGGTGTTTATGGCCGGCGCGAATGAACGTCGACTCGTTGGTCGCCAGCATGATCGTCTGCTCATCGTTGACCACCACAGCCATGCCACTCACGACGATCCAGTGTTCGCTGCGGTGATGGTGCATCTGCAAAGACAGTGATGCGCCTGGCTTGACCACGATGCGCTTGATCTTGAAGCGATCACCTTCTTCCAGGGTCGTGTACGTCCCCCATGGCCGGCTGACAGTGCGATGCAGCTGGTGCAGGGTATGCCCTTGCTTTTTCAGCTGGCCGACAATGTGTTTGACGTCCTGAGCGTGATCCTTGTGGCCGATCAGCAAGGCGTCTGGCGTGTCGATCACCAGCAGGTCCTGCACACCTACCAGGGCGGTCAGCCGGTCTTCGCTGCGAACGAAGTTGTTCCGCGACGCATGGGCCATCACCTCGCCGTCGAAGCGGTTGCCGCAGTCATCGATCGGGGTCAGTTCGCTCACGGCCGTCCAGGAGCCGATGTCGCTCCAGCCAACGTCGCAAGGCACAGTGGCGACGTGATCCGAGCGCTCCATCAAGGCGTAGTCCAGGGAAATATCCGGTACTCGGGCGAAGGCATCAGGATCGACGGTGAGGCAGCTGTAGGCAGGCGCCGTGGCCAGCCGGGAGCTCTGCAGTGCCGTCGTGACGGCGGCCAGGACGTCCGGGGCATGCAGTTCCAGCTGTTGCAGCACCGTGTCGATCTGGAAGCAGAACATGCCTGAGTTCCAGTAGTAGTTGCCGGCGGCTACGTAGCCCTGAGCGGTCTCCAGATCGGGTTTCTCGACAAACCGCGCGACTTTCTGGCCGCCTTCCACCGAGGTCTGATCACCGGCTTGGATATAGCCGTAGCCGGTTTCTGCGTACTGCGGCTTGATCCCGAAGGTCACCAGCCAGCCCTGCTGGGAGAGTGCCAGGGCTTTTTCTACCGCTGCCGAAAAGGCGCCCTGGTCTTGAATCAGATGATCGGCCGAGAGCACCAGCATGTGCGCCGAGCCACCGTGGCTGTCGCGCAGCTGAAGCGCGGCCAGGGCGACGGCGGCGGCCGTGTTGCGACCGAAGGGTTCGAGGATGTAGCTCTGGGCATGGCGCGCTGCGTTCACCGACCGGTAGTCATCCTCGGTCTTGAACAGCAGGTCCCGGTTGGTCACCGTCAGTACCTGCGAGACACCGCTCAGGCCGGCGGCACGGGCAAAGGTTTTCTGAAGGAGGCTCTGGCCGTCCGGCAGCTTCATGAAGGGCTTGGGATGCGCTTCCCTGGATACTGGCCACAGCCGACTGCCCACGCCTCCTGACAAAATTACCGGAATAACGTCCATCTTCCATTCACCTTTCATTGCCCTGTGGGCAAAGCGATTATTGAGGCGCGACGCTGTGCAACAGCACGTCACGGCGTCATTACAACGCCCGAACGGCCGTGTATGAGGCGTCGGTTATATAAAACTCATAGTTGCATGGCAATATAATATCGCTCGGACATTATGGCAATAATTTGGTTTCGCGCGAGTTGATTGAAAGTGGCCATGGTTGTCGCTGTTCCAAGCCTTGTTCTTGACCACGATGGCCGCGAGGCAGCCTAAACGCCGACGCTGGCACTCCGACCGGCGGCGCGCGGCAGGCCGGCGTTCAGGGCGGTTTGGCGACATGGATTTTAACGGCGTAAAGATTGAACTTTTTATAACTTTTGTTGTAGCTGCAATTTATGCTTTAACAGCAAGGGCTTAGCAGAGGCGATAATGCAGGCCGGCGCGAAGTAGCGCGCAAAAAAATCCAAATTGACGTCATTAATTTGGCCAGCAGGTTGGAATATGGCGCTTTGCTTTATTTTTTTTCCAGGCCCCTAGCAATTCGCCATCAGAGCCCTTATAGTCGCCGCTACCTATCTCGAAGATTACGGTTTTCGAAACTAGACACCGATAACAACTATTTTTCAAGATCGCCAACATTGCGCCGATAAGGCTGTTAGTGGCGATCTTTCGTCGGTGTCGTCAGGGGTGGCGCTTCGTCGTCCATGGTATTCTTTTCAGCCTGTGTACTCTTGCAAGAGCGACTGTTTACTACGGTGTAGTGACGATCGAGGATGAGGGAACGTAGTAAAGCAGCGGTCGCTTGTTTGCACTGTCGGGGTGCAGCAGCGTGAAAGTAGAAGTCCTCTTTAAAAGAGATACCGGTATATGACAACGAATGCTTTTGTGCTGCGACCCGTGCCAGGCTCGCTTCCAGGCGACACATCCGACGGCACGCTCGATCTTCTTGGCTTGGGCCGCACACTGTGGCGGAGCAAGTACAGCATCCTCGCCCTGACCGCACTGGTCGCCGCGGTCGCGGTGTTTTTTGCCGTCAGCCTGACGCCGATCTATCGCGCTACCTCGACGTTGCAGATCAACGACAAGACGGCCAAGGTGGTGTCCTTCGACAAAACCGCAACCGCCACCGACAGCGCCGCCGCCAACCAGTATCTGGACACCCAGACCGAACTGTTGCGTTCCCACGCCATCGTCAGCAAGGTCGTTCAGGACCTGAAGCTGGCCGAGCATCCCGAGTTCGATCCGCGTGTGCAGCATGGCATCCTGGCTCAGGTGCGCAACAAGCTGGCGCAATGGGGTATCGGCAAGATCAACGCGGGTCGCATCCAGGGTCCGCTGACCGCTGAGCAGGTGCTGGACCAGGTGTCGGCGCGCTTCCTCAATCTTCTCAGTGTCGAGCAATTGGGCAAGACCCAACTGGTGAAGATCCAGGTGGAAATGGCTGACGCCGGCATGGCTGCGCTGGCGGCCAACGCTGTAGCCGATGCCTACCTGCAGAGCCAGATCCAGAATACGGTGGGCCAGTCCAACACGGCCACTGCGTGGATCAATGGTCGCCTGGGCGAGCTGGGGCGTACCCTGAAGGAATCGGAAGATCGCTTGCAGGCCTATAAAGAGGCTGAGCATCTGGTCGACGTACAAGGTGTCAGCACCATCAGCGCCAGCGAACTGAACCTCACCGGTGAGCGCATGATCGATGCCCGCCGTTTGCGCGCCGAAGCCGAAAGCCAGTATCGCCAGGTTCAGAAGATGGCGGCCGGTGGCTGGCAGAAGCTCGCCAGTATTCCTGCTGTGCTGGCTGACCCGGTCGTCCAGGATTTCAAGGCCCAGCAAGCCAAGGCCCAGGCCAAGGTCGACGAGCTGGCAGGGCGCTACGGTCCTCGCCACCCGGCGATGGAAGCCGCGCGTTCCGACCTGACCGCCGCTTCCACCAGCCTGCGCTCCCAGGTGGAGCAGGTAGCCGCCGGTATCGAGCGTGCCTACCAGTTGGCCGCCGCCAACGAAAATTCGTTGCAGGCATCGTTCAATGCCAACAAATCCCAGATTCAGGACATCTCGCGCAAAGAGTTCCAACTGCGCGAATTGCAACGCGAAGTCGATGGCAACCGGGCGCTGTATGACACCTTCATGACCCGCCTGCGTGAAACCGGCGCCACCTCCGACCTCAATACAGCGGACATCCGTGTGGTCGATCCCGCGGTGGCGCCAAGCGCCCCGGTGAAACCACGCAAAGTGATCATCGTCTGCCTGGGTATCGTGCTGGGGCTGATGCTGGGTTGCGTTCTGGCGCTGATTCGCGAAGCCCTGAACCTGACCTTCCGAAGCGTCGAGCAAGTGCAGGCTCATCTGGGTCTGCCCGTGGCAGGCATCATTCCGAAGGTGACGTCGGCTGAAAGCAAGACCCTGGCGCGGCTGTACGGCAAGGACAGCTCATGGTCGTTCAACGAGGCCGTCCGCACGCTGCGCACGGGCGTTCTGCTGGGTGCACCGGCAGACAAAGGCAAGGTGGTCCTGGTCACGTCGGCCGCCCCAGGCGAAGGCAAGTCCTCGCTGGCCGCCAACCTTGCCGTGGCGCTGGGGCAGCTCGAGCGCGTCCTGTTGATCGACGCTGACCTGCGTCGCTCCACGTTGGCCAGCCAACTGGGCCTCAGCGCCGGTTCGGCGGGCCTCAGCGATGTGATCATGGGGCGTGCCGCGCTCGACGATTGCCTGCATAAAGTCGACGGCATCGACGTGCTCGGCAACGGCAGCAGTTTGGCCAGCCCGCTGGAAGTCCTGTCTTCGCGCGATATGGCGCAGACTCTCGAACTGCTCAAAAGTCGCTATGACCGAATCGTCATCGACTCACCGCCTACCCTGGCCGCCAGCGATACGCGGGTCCTGGCCAGCTACGCCGGCCTGGTGCTGTACGTCGTCGAGGCGGGCAAGACCCCACGCAAGCAGGTGCAACTGGGCGTCGCTCGGTTGCTGCAGCAGGGTCAGGCGCCGGCATGTGCGGTGGTGCTCAGTCAGGTAGACATCAAGAAAGCCTCGCGCAACGGCTTCCGTTTCGATGGCTTCTACGACTACTACAACTACAGTCGCCCTCAGGTGGCGAATCACTGAACCCTCGGGTCCTGAGTTGAGCATCGCCGCCATGTATCGGTCGACACAGACTTTACCAACGCCCGGCTCGTTGCCTGCCTTTGGTGTGCAGCGTGAGCCGGTGGACAACCGAGTGGTCCTGCTGACGTTGCTGGCAGTGACCTACAACGCCTTGCTGGCGGTGTTCAATGCACACGTCGCACCGGTTGGGTTCAGTCTGGTGGCGGCGACCGAGATCCTGATCCTGGGCGGTTGCCTGTTGCTGCTGGTGAGCCAGGGCATCAAGGCCGAGAACGCCAACCTGTTGTGGTTCTGCTGCGCCTCCCTGGGTCTGGCGATCATCGTCAGCTTGCTGAACCAGAAGGTCTTCGTCGACGCGTTTCGCAACGCCCTGATCATCACCATCTTTGCCTGCCTGGGTCGCCAGGTCAGCTTCAAGACGCTGAACCGCACCTTCATGGTCTGCAGTGCACTGGTGTTGCTGTTCCTGGTGCTCGAAATGCTGTCGCTGCCCACCTATGCGGCGATCTTCAAACCGGCTCAGTACTTTGCCAGTACCCGTGGCACGGCCGAGTTCGAGCTTGACGACAGTGGCCTGTTCCGCAACGCACTGGGCTTCGAGGGACGTTTTTCCTTCGGTATCTTTTCTGGCGCGCGGACCTCCTCGCTGTTTCTGGAGCAAGTGTCGGCAGCCAACTACGCCGGGGTGCTGTGTGTATTCCTGCTGGCGCTGTGGCCGTACCTCAGCCGGTACGCGAGGCTGTTGCACGCCGCCACGGCGGTGTTGATCATCCTGTCCAACAACACCCGTACCACGTCCATTCTGTTTCTGCTGTCCTTGATCGGTTATTACCTTTACCCGCGTCTGCCCAAGTACCTCAATCTCCTCATGGCGCCCGTGGTGGTGGTCACTGCAGTGATCATCTACCAGCTCAATCCGCATGCTGCGGGTGACGATTTCGTGGGTCGCGTCGCCCATACCGGGGAAATTATCGCCAAGATGGGGATCGCCGAGTATTCCGGACTGGCCATCGATCAACTGGGCCTGCTGATGGACAGCGGCTACCCGTACATCATCTATTCGAGCACGGTGCTGGGGCTGTTGCTGCACTGGTTGTTCGTGACCTTCATCGTCCCTCAGCGCAGCCCGGAGCAGCAGCGGTGTGCCTACGGCCTGGCGGTCTACACCTTTACCAACCTGTTGATCGGCGGCACCGCGATCTTCTCCATCAAGGTGGCTGCCTTGCTGTGGCTGCTCGTGGGCTTCATGTCCAGCGTGCAACGCAATGCAGCGCCCGCATTTCGACCCACCCTCCAGCGCACGACGGCCCCTCAATGAAGATCATCCATGTTGTACGCCAGTTTCACCCCAGCGTTGGCGGCCTGGAAGACTATGTAGAGAACCTTGCCCTGGAGCAGTTGGCGGCCGGTCACCAGGCCAGTGTCCTGACCCTCAACAGCGATTTTCAGACCGGAGAAATACTGCCCGAGCACGCGCAGGTACGGGGCATTGCCGTGACCCGGGTGCCTTGGAAGCTGTCGCAGCGCTACTCGGTGTGCCAGTTGGATGTTGCAGCGCTCAACGCGGCCGACATCGTTCATGTGCATGCCATCGATTTCTTCGTCGACTACCTCTCCGGGCTCAAGCGTCTGGGCATGCTGAAAAGCAAGCTGGTGGTGTCCACCCACGGCGGCTTCTTCCATACCGCGAAGAACCAGAAGCTCAAGCAACTGTTCTTCCGCACCGTGACCCGCATGACACTGGCCAAGGCCGATGCCGTACTGAGCTGCTCGTCGAACGACCAGGCCTTGTTCAGCACCATCAGTTCCAAGGCGCGGCTCATCAACAACGGCATCCGGCTGCGCAAGTTCGGCCCGCGAGTGACCGCCGAGCAGGCTGGCGACATGGTGTATCTGGGTCGCTTCAGTTCCAACAAACGCATGACCTGGCTGATCGAGGCGTACGCACAACTGCCATCACCCATTGGCCAGTTGAAGATCATCGGCCGCAGTAAGACCGGTGATGTGGCACAGATGCGTGCCCTGGTGGAAAAGCTCGGCTGTGCCGACCGCGTGCAGCTGCTGATCGATATCGATGACACCGAGATCGTGCGTCAACTGTCGGCCGCGCGCTTCAATGTCAGCGCCTCGGACTACGAAGGCTTCGGTCTGGGGGTTGTCGAGCTGATGTCCTATGGCCTGACCCCCATGCTTTCGAGCGAGCCGGCCTCGTTCCATGATTTCGTCAAGGATTCCCAGAGCGGCGAGCTGTTCGAGTACAGCTTTGCCTCGTTCAACCGTGCCTACGACAGCCTGGTCACCGGCTGGTCGCCGCAAGCTGCCCAACGCGTGCTGGACTACGCCGAGCAGTTTTCCTGGGTGGCCGTGGCGCGAGAAATATCGGCGGTGTACGAGAGCGTGCTCGGTGTCCGTGCCGAGGCCCGTGAGGGAGCCACGCTTTGAGCACTGTGAATACCTTGGCCAACGGCGCCCATACCGCTGCTGCTGCTGCAACCTCGGCACGCCTGTCGCTGACGTCGCTGCAGTACCTGCGTGGGGTTGCGGCCTTGCTGGTGGTCTACTTTCACAGCGTGCTGCAACTGCGTAACTTTGGTTATGCCGACACGCTGCCGCTGTTCGGTGAATCCGGGGTGGACTTGTTCTTCGTGCTGAGCGGATTCCTGATGTGGATGACCACCTCCCGATCCGCCACAACGCCGTGGTCCTTCCTGCGCAAGCGCCTGATCCGCATTCTGCCGCTGTACTGGACCCTGACCCTGGCCGCAACCGCCGTGGCATTGCTGGCGCCTCAGTTGCTCAAGAGCACCAAGTTCGAGGGTTCGCACTTCATCGCATCGATGCTCTTTGTCCCGCATTTGAATCCGGGCATCGCCCCGGGCGTGGTCGAGGGCATGCGCTACAGCCCGGTTCTGGTTCCGGGGTGGACGCTGAACTACGAAATGTTTTTCTATCTGGTGTTCGCCCTGTGCCTGCTCGCGCGCCCGGCGATTCGCCTGCTGCTGGTACCCATAGCGTTTGCCTTGCTGGCGCTGGCTGGGGCGACCGGGCAGTTGGGCAGCGGCCCGATCAGCTTCTACGGTAACTCGATCATCCTGGAATTCGTGTTCGGTATGGGCGTTGCCGTGCTGATGCAGCGCGGCAACGTCATCGGCGCCAAGCTGGCGTGGCTGGCTGGTCTGATCGCAGCAGGGTTGCTGCTGATGGCCGACCTCAACCATGCTTCGATGCGTGCGCTTACCTTCGGCGTGCCGGCGGCGGTGGTGGTGTACGCACTGTGCTGCGCCGAGATCGGCTCGCGGTTTCGTGAGTTGCCGCTGCTGAAATTACTGGGTGATGCGTCCTACAGTATTTACCTGACGCATATCTTTACCTTGGCCGCCTGCCGCGTGGTGTTCATGCGGCTATTCCCGGGTGGCGCGCCAAATGAACTGCTGTTCGTGGCCGTGGCCCTGGCGGCGTCGTCCATCGTCGGTGTGCTGACGTACCGATTGTATGAAAAGCCGGCCATGCACCTGCTGGAGCGCTTCAAGTGAAACGCCTGATCGGCACTCTGTTCCTGCTGGGACTGCGGGCGGGCGGGTTGCTGTCCAAATTTCTGCTGACGCTGTTCATCGCACGAGAGATGACCCTTTCGGAACTGGGCCTGTACGGTTTGATCGCCGTTGGCGCCACCCTGGTGCCGGCACTGTTCGGCCTGGGCCTCAATGGGCCGGTCGGGCGCAAGCTGGTGGACCTGCCGCGCGACGATGCGCTGCGTCTGGCGGCAACCCGTAGCAGCGTGACGGTGTTGTTGCACCTGCTGATCACACCGTTGCTGGTGCTGCTGTTGGCGTTCTGGTTGCCGGCCGGGCAGCTGCCCTTGCTGTTGCTGGTCGCGGTGACGCTGTTCCTCGAGCATATCGCCTCGGACCTCAACGCCATCCTGCTGTCACGCTTCAAGGCCAATACCGCAGCGATCTTCCTGTTCATCCGTTCGGGCGCCTGGCCGCTGGTGTTCATCGCTGCCGCCTGGTTCGTTCCGTCGCTGCGCAGTATCCCGGTGCTCATGGGTTTCTGGCTGGCCAGTCTGCTGCTGATCGGCGCGTTGGTCATGCTCATGGTGCTGTTCAAGCGCTACGGGCCAAGCTTGCGTCCGGACTTCAGCCAGGTGCGCGAGCTGATCAAGAGCAGTCGGCACTTCTACGTCGCCGATATCGGCAACAACGGCGCGCTCTACCTGGATCGTTTCCTGGTGACGACCTTCCTTGGCCTGGAAGCCACCGGCGTCTATACGTTCTTCTGGGCGCTGACCAATGCCGTCAACAACGTGATTCTGTTCGGCGTCACCAGTCCCAAGGCGCCTTCGATCATTGCCGCGGTCAATCTGGGCGACAAGGGCGCGATCCTGCGGGCTTGCAAGGCCATGCTCAAGGAGATCTGGCTGTGGTGTCTGGGTCTGTCGGTGGCCTTGATCGTCGTCATGCCCTGGCTGCTCGAGGCCTTGGGTAACGACAAGTTCGACCAGCACAAGGGTGTGTTCATCATCATGCTGCTGGCGACGCTGTTGCGGACCGTGTCCGAGGGCACGGGGAACATCATTTATGCGCACCATCAGGACCGCAAGATTGCGCTGATCTCGCTCGCGGCGATGGTGCTCTCGGCTGTTTCCATACTGGCGCTGGCGCCATTCTTCGAACTCAATGGTGTGGCGCTGGCCATGCTGCTGGCTGCAGGTTTCGTCTACCTGTGGCGTCAACGTATTACCAAGGGGCTGTTGGCATGAACTATCGGAATTCGCTGGCAGCCGCTTTGCTCGGCTCGGCGTCGATGAACGGATACGCACTGGAACCGGTGGACATTGACCTGGCTGGGTTCAATTTCACCCCGACGCTGAAAATGACCGAAATGTACGACGACAACTTCCGCGCCCTGGAAAACAGCGAGAAGCAGTCGTCGTGGATTACCTCCATCAAGCCCAAATTCCTGCTCGAGGCCGATACCCGCAAGAGTGGCTATCAGCTGGAGTATTCCTTCGACAACCAGACGTACCACGAGGCTTCGGCGGCCAACCATACCGACCACGCTCTGGCCTTTCGCAGCGTGCTGGAATTCGACTCGCGCAACCGCCTGCACTACGACCTGGGCTACCAGCGTCTGGAGCAGACCACCGACACCACCGATCGCAGCGAAAACGACAAGCTGACGGTGAAGAATGCCGGTATCGGCTACACCTTCGGCAGCTTCCAGGCGCGTAACCAGATCGATGCGGACCTCAAGTACGAGGAGCGGCGCTACCTCAACGCCGATGGCATCAACGATGACATGGAGCGCAACACCACGGCGCTGACCTCGACCTGGTATCACCGCCTGACCGGCAAGACCCGTGCGTTGGCGGAACTGCGCTACACCGATTTCGACTACCTGCAGAGCGGCAACCCGCGTAACAGCGTCGGCACCGCGGCGTTGGTGGGCTTGGCGTGGGAAGCGACCGCCCTCACCACCGGTACGGTGCGCCTGGGCCAGGAGCGCAAGAACTACGATGACAACGACCGCGATGACAGCAGTCCCACCTGGGAAGTCGGCATCGATTGG
Source organism: Pseudomonas sp. UBA4194 (assembly GCF_002379585.1). GTDB lineage: Bacteria > Pseudomonadota > Gammaproteobacteria > Pseudomonadales > Pseudomonadaceae > Aquipseudomonas. The sequence goes on along the minus strand of NZ_DFUE01000010.1, from coordinate 218,372 downwards.
AAGCCGCTGAGCTATTCCACCGTCTCGCTGAGCACCCGCAAGGCCTATGACGAAGGCGATGACGACGCGATCGCGATCCACCAGCAGCGTACCCGCCTGGGCTGGAAGCATGAGTGGACCCCGCGCATCACCACCGACCTCAATGCCACCCATGCCGACCGTGACTATCAGGGCATCGATCGCGAAGACCGTCGCAACATCTACGGCGTGGGCACCACCTATGCCATGCGCCGCTGGCTCGACATCACTGCCAGCTACGCCCATACCCAAAACGATTCCAGCCTCAGTAGCGAAACCTACACCCGTAATCTTTACCTGTTGAGTTTTGAATTCAGCCTCTGACCGTCGTACAGGAACACTTGCCATGAACGCTCGCACATTATTCACGATCCTGATGCTCTGCCTTCCGGGCCTCGGCTGGGCAGCCGAACAACCTTACAGCCTGGGTTCGGGCGACGTACTGAAGATCAGTGTGTTCGGTGAGCCCGAGCTCAGCTTCGATGAAGTGCGGCTGAACGATTCGAGTACGTTTTCTTACCCCTTCATCGGCGAAGTGAACGCGCGTGGCAAGACACCAGGGCAGGTCGAGCGCCTGTTGGCGGACGGTTTGAGCCAGGGCTACCTGGTGTCGCCGAAAGTGTCGGTGAGTGTGGTGACCTACCGCTCCTTTTTCATCAGCGGTGAAGTCAAAAGCCCCGGCGGCTATCCCTTCGAGCCGGGCCTGACACTGGACCGTGCCATTGCCCTGGCCGGCGGCTTGACGGAGCGCGGTTCGAAGAACCGGATCAGCATCATTCGGGGCGGCGACGACCAGCGGGCCATCGAGAAAGCCACCCTGGGCACGCCGATCAAGCCGGGCGACGCAATCACTGTAGATCAGGGTTTCTTCTAGAGCCTGTTGCCCGGCATCGGCCGTTCCAGGCCGATGCCGGAAGGCGGCGGGATCAGTCGCCGAACGATTTACCGATTAAACGATTCTCCCATTTGCTCACTACGTCGACATAGGCGCCATGAACGGTGCTCGGTAGTCACTGTTTATCAGTAGCTGGCGCTCAACATGAGGACTTGCAATGATTGCTCAACGTACCAACCCGGCCGTCAACCGACGGGGCCTGACCTTCTGGGCGCATTGGGCCGCTGCCATCAGCGCCGTATGCCTGCTCCTTTACTATATCGTGGTCAGTCATCTGGGCTTCTTCGCGCCCGAGTATCGTGCGTTGGCACTGATCACACTGCTGGGATCGGTACCGGTCTACAGCGCGCTGCGGGTGTATCACAAGCGCTTCGGCTATGTGTCGGGCTTGCTGCGGATACTGGCCGGCTGGGTGGTGCTGCTCGCCGGCGTGCTGGCGTTCAGCGTGCTGAGCGGCTACGCCGCGGTCGACACTGGCGTCATGCGCGACTGGGCGTTCTACGGTTTCGTGGTGCAGGCCGCCACCTTCATCCCGCTGCGTTTTCTGGCGACACGCCACGCCAGACAGCTGCGTGAGAACCGTACCTCGGTAATCATCGGCAACGGCCCGATTGCCCAGACGCTGGCCGAACGTCTGCGCCACCGTGTGCCGTTGCTGGGGCTGGTGACGCTACAGCCCGACGACACTGCTGGCGCAGCCGGTGGCTGCGAAGTGATTGGCCACCTGGCGCAGTTGCGTGACCTGGTGACCCGCGAGAATGTGCGTCGGGTGTACATTGCGCTGTCACTCGAGCACTTCACCCTGATCGAAAGCCTGTACATCGACATGCTCGACCTGAGTGTCGACGTGGTGTGGGTGCCGGACTTGAGCAGCATGACCCTGCTCAACCAATCGATCTCGCAGATCGAGCAGATGCCTGCCATCTACCTCAATGAAACCACCCGCAGCTCGCATCCCGCCGCCGTGTTCAGCAAGGAGCTGGCCGACCGTTCGCTGGCGTTCCTCGGGCTGTTGGCGCTGAGTCCGTTGTTCGCGGTGGTCGCGGTGGCAGTGAAAATGTCTTCGCCTGGCCCGGTGTTCTTCCGCCAGCCTCGTCATGGCTGGAACGGTGACATCATCAAGGTCTGGAAATTTCGCTCCATGCGGGTTCACGCCGAGGGCGAAGTGGCCCAGCAGGCAACGCGCAGCGATTCACGTGTCACCCGCGTAGGGGCGTTCATCCGCAAGACCTCGATCGACGAGATCCCGCAGTTGATCAACGTGCTGCTGGGGGAGATGGCGCTGGTAGGGCCGCGTCCCCACGCGGTGTCGCACAATCAGTATTACAGCGACAAGATTCTTGCCTACATGGCCCGCCACCGCATCAAGCCGGGCATTACCGGCCTGGCGCAGATCAGTGGCTTGCGTGGAGAGACCGAGACCATCGAGAAAATGCAGCTTCGGGTCGCCAAAGACCTGGACTACATCAACCACTGGTCGTTGTGGCTCGATCTGAAGATCCTGATCAAGACCCCGTTCACCTTGTTCTCGCGCGACATCTATTGATGAACGGGGCGCGGCTGTCAGTAGGTGAGCTTGCAGCCACCGGAGTTGACGAAAGGCGCAATGGTTTTCCATTGCGGCTTGTCGACGCCGTTGCTCGGCTCGACCGACAGCGGATAGTCGCCCCACACCGAACCCGCCGCCCAGTACGCCAGCGGTATGCAGTTGGCCTTCAGGTACTTGAACAGTGCCGTGGCCGCGGTATCCCAGCGAGGATCGTTGCCGGGAAAGCCAAACTCGCCGATGTGGCCTTGTTTGCCGTGACGCTTGAGCCATTCGACGAAGGGCTTGGCGCGGTTGACGCCCACCTTGGTATCGAAATTGGCGCCCGGGCCGCTCTGGTAGGTACCGCTGGTATTGGCATCCAGATACAGATGCGCGGAGTAGATCAGGTTGTTGGCCGGATCCTTGAGCCGGGCCAGGTCGTCGTTGAGCTCGGGCCAGACCATGGCGCTGGACCAGCCGCGTCCTTCTATGTAGATCGGCCGACGCTTGTCCATGCTGCGCACACCGTTGATGCCGGCCTGTGCGGCCTTGGCCCAGCCAGCGTCGGCCGCGTCATGGGGTTCGTTCATCAGGTCGTAGCCGTGCAGGCCCTTGCTGGTGTTCCAGCGTCCGGCAATGCGGCTGAACAGGTCCTGGTAGGCGGTCAGTGGCACTTGCGCGGAGCCCAGCACCTGGCCCCGGTACAGGCCGTAGTTGTGCACGTCCAGGATGACCGTCATGCCCTTGGTCGCCGCCTGTTTGAGCAGGGTGTCGATGAGCGTGGCGTAGGTGGGATCGAAGGCGCCATTGAGCTTGGGTTGCAGGCGTTCCCACAGCACCGGAAAGCGGATCACCTTGATATGGCGAACCCGCCATTGCTCGAGCTCCGCCACGCTGGGGAAGAAGTAGTTCCAGTAAAGCTGCCCGGGAAGCACCTCGGGTCCAAAAGCAGCACCGGCAATGTTCATTTGTATCAACGGCAGCGCAGCGCACTCCGCCTTGGCGGCGAACACTGTTGCGGCACCCAATAAACCTGTTGCCAGGACTAACGCACTCCAGCGTTTCTTCACGGATGTTCCCCCCGGATGTAGCCCTTCATAGGCTCGCTTTGTTGATTGGAACCGACCATGACTGAACAGATGAGTAGTGACGCAATACTGAACCAGCTAACCCTGCTGGACACCGATGGATATGAACACATGTTGCATCGGTTAAGCCAGACGGATGATGGCGTTGTGGTGGGTTTTTTGAACCAGCACGGATACAACCTGATCGAGCGGCATCCGCACTTGCAGGCGTCGTTCCTGAACATGGATTACCTGCTGCGCGACGGCATCGGTATCAAGCTGGCGTGCAAGATCAACGGTATCGATCCGGGGCTGAATCTAAACGGCACCGACTTCATTCCCAAGTTGCTCGCGCGGCTGCGTTCCAGCTCGTCGCAGCCGCTGGAATACTTCGCCATGGGTACCCAGGAGCCCTGGTTGAGCAAAGGTGCCACGGCGCTGTTCGACTCGCCGAATGTGCACACCATCGATGGCTTTCAGGACGACAAGGCCTATGTCGATTTCTTCAGTAGCCATCACACTCCGGGCCGCCTGGCAGTGGTGGTGCTGGCGATGGGAATGCCCAAGCAGGAGCACGTGGCGCAAATGCTCAAAGAACGTCTGAGCTCGGCTGCGGTCATTGTCTGTGGTGGGGCGATCATCGACTTCGCCGCGCAACGCGTTGACCGTGCTCCGTTGTGGATGCGCAAGACTGGCATGGAATGGCTGTACCGTCTGTGCAAGGAACCTCGTCGCTTGTTCCGCCGCTATATCATCGGCATTCCCGTGTTCCTGATGTACGTTTTGCGCAACCGCAAGTGAGGCCTCTACGCAGTACTGGCGCCCCCGCTCGGGCGCCTTTCACGCCGACATTGGAGTCGACGGTATGAGTGTGTTTTTTGTGACGGGGCACGATGCAACTGCGCCTCGCAAGGTGGACTTTCATTTCTGGGCGCAAAGCCTGGAGAAGGCCGGGATCGCAGTCGATTTCATGACCGTTGGCCTGAGCAACGCCACCGGATTCAAGCGCAACGCACGGCGTTTCTCCAAGCCCTTCAATACCTGGGTGTCGTTGAGCAGGTTGCGCACCAAATTCGTCTGGAAGCCGTTGTTTCACCCGTTCAGCCTCAACAACCCCAAACTCGATCGTCTGACTCGGCCCCTGTTCAAGTTGTACCCGACGCTGCTCCCCCGTTCGGTGAAAGCGCGTATCGCCCGTGCCCAGGTGATTGTGATCGAAAGTGGTGTAGGCCTGATGCTGGTTCGCTCGATTGCGGCATTGGCGCCCCATGCCAAGCTGATTTATACGGTCAGCGATCGTATCGAGACACTGACGTTTCACCCGCTGATATTGGAGGCCGAACGCGACGCCATTGCGCATTTCGACCTGATACGCGTGCCTGCAGCGGTCATGAAAGAGTCGTTTCCAGCGTCGGCGCCGGTGTCCTACATTCCGCCTGGTCTGGACACCGGTACATTCGATCGAACGCTGCCCAATCCCTACACCTCGGGTAACAACGCCATCAGCATTGGCGACATGCTGTTCAATGCTCGCGTGCTGGAAACCTTGGCGCGTAACTTTCCGGACTGGACCTTTCACCTGTTCGGCAAGAAAGCGCGCTTGGCTGAACCGTTGGCCAATGTCATCGAGCATGGCGAAAAGCCGTTCGATGAGCTGATCGGCTATCTCAAACATGCGGACATCGGTATCGCGCCCTATCACGACGCGCCGAATGTTGGATACATCAGTCAATCGAGCTTGAAGATGGTGCAGTACACGTACTGCCAGTTGCCGATCGTTGCGCCGGCATTCGCTGCACCTGGGCGTAGCCATGTGCTGCCGTTCGCCGCCACGGCGGATGCCGCCTCAGTGATCGCTGCATTCAATGCCGCCATCGCCTACGACCGCTCGCAGATCGACCGTACGCAAGTCATGAACTGGGATGCGGTGACCGAGCTGATGTTCGAGCAGGGCAAACCCGCCCACGCAGCCTGAGCGCCGATGGCCGTGGACCGTGATCGGTCCTCGGCCCCTGCCTAGATCAATCCGGTTTCGTCGTCGTTGATCAACTGGTTCAAACCGCCCAGTGCCACCCGCGCGCTGGATCGGTCCTTCAATTTGGCCTGCGCCGCAGGCGGTAGATCGGTGACGCGTATCACGCCTTTGCTGGTCAGCACCTGAATCAAGTCGTCCAGAACCCGAATCATGTCCAGGTCGCTCTGCTTGAGCTGCTTGAGACTGGTCTCGACCACATCGTGGGCATACCAGGCCTGAATCTCGTGGTGGTCGGCCGGGAGGGTTTCGGTGGCTTCGGCGTAGGGCGCCCCTTCCACGCGAACCAGGTCGCCGTGTTCGTCGCGTTGCACGTAAAACATGAATGCTCTCCCTGATACGAAAAATCTCTGCGAGGGCCATTTATCACGGCTCTGGCAGAGATTACACAATTATCCGAACCGCTGACGTGTTCTTTGCGCCAGCCCTGGGGCTGGCGCAAAGCGCTGTCATCAGTTGCTGTCGTGGTGCTTGACCAACAGGTCGCCGCCCGAGATCAGCGACTTGATGGCGTCGGAACCGGTACCCCAGTTGGCATGATCCACCTTGATGGTGACATCCGGGGTGGCCGCAGCGCCGGCCGAGTTCAGGCCACCTGTGGTGCTGACCTGAAGGGTCGAGTTGCCCGACGAATCGGTGCTCAGCTTCAGGTAGTTGGCCAGGTTGCTTTCGGCATCGGTCGGCAGCAGGTCGGAGAGGTCCAGCTTGTCGCCCTGACTGTGGCTGAAGTCGGTGATCTTGTCGGTACCGACGTCGCCTTTGAGCCAAACGAAAGTGTCCGCACCGGCACCACCGGTCAGGGTGTCGTTGCCACGACCACCGACCAGGATGTCATTGCCATTGCCACCGTCGAGGATGTCGTTGCCACCCTGACCGAACAGGATGTCATTGCCGTCACCACCCAGCAGACGGTCGTTGCCGCCCAAGGTGGCGTTGGAGTTGAACTCCGATACGTGCTCGGTGATGTATTGGTGGATGGTGCGGTCATCGACCGCCGCGGTCTTGTCGGCGCTGTGCTGCTGTACGTAGCTGCGCAGAGCTTCCACACCGTTGCCGGCAATGTTGTCGAAGCGCACCACGTCACCGAACAGGATGTCGTTGCCGCTGCCACCGTTGAGGGTGTCGGCGCTGGTGTCGCTCGCGTTCTTGCTGCCGGTGACGTCGCTGGCCAGACCGTTGAGCTCATTGACGGTATGGGTGTTCAGGTCGGTGTCGTAACCACCCAGCAGATTGGCAGTCTTCTGACTGACGCCGATGGCCTCCACGGTCGAGCCTGTAGCGGTCAGCAGCTTGTAGCCTTCCGAAGCGTTGACGCTTTCAGCGATACCTGAGTACTGGCCGTTACCTGCCAGGAAGCTGTACTCGGTACCGCCCTTGCCGTTGGCATGCTGTTCGAGCTTGCCGATGGCCTCGGCTTGCCAGGTGGTACCGATGCTGAAGAAGCCCAGCGTGACTTTCTGGGTCCAGCTGTACACGGTACCGTCGGCAGCGATGATGGTCTCTTTCGAGCCGTTGCCGTTGATGTCGGCCTTGACCGCCACGCCTGGGTTATCGGTGTACTGCTTGATGTAGCTGGCCAGGGTGACGTCGCCTTTGAACAGGCTGAGGTAGTCGACCACGGTCGCGCTGTTGGAGTTGTCCTGATACACCGTTGGCTGGCCATCGGTAATGAAGTAGGTCAGCTTCTCGGCGCCGGCATTCTTGGTGGCGAAATCGCTCTGGAACCAGTTGGCGGTGGTTTTGAAGGCGTCTTCGTAGTTGGTCGCGCCGCCTTGTACCAGCTTGTCCAGGCCTGCTTTCAACGTGGCCAGTTTGGCGGCGTCGGACAGGTTGGAGTTGAGGTTGATCTGCAGCACCTGGCGAGCGCTGGTGTCGAAGTCGATCAGGGCGACGTTGACGGTGCCCGAGGTATTGGACTTGACGCTGGCGATCAGCTGTTCGAACGCCTTGACCAGTTGGGCCTTGGTCGCGTCGAGCTGGTTCATGCTGCCCGAACTGTCCACCACGAAGGCAATGTTGTAGTTCTTGCCGTCGGCGATGGTCAGGTTCTGCTTGTCGGCAACGATGATTTCGCTCTTGCTGGTGCCGGTGAAGTTGCCATCGGTACCGTCAACAGCCTTGTAGCTGTCTTTGGCGACGTTGATGCTCACCGTGGTGGTGGTCAGCGCAGTGGTGCTGGCCGAGTTGGCGCTGCCCAGGATTTCGGTGGACTTGGCGGTCACGGCCAGGTTGACCGTACCGGTGCTGTAAGGCGCCGGGGTAAAGGTCAGCTTGCTGATGTTCCAGCCTGTCACGTCGGTGGAGGTTACCGAAGCGGTAGCCGTGAAGGTGTGCACGCCATCGCTGATGGTTGCGCCCTTTGGAATACCGGCGATGTTGGTGATGGCCACGGTTTCCGAATCGCTGTCGGCGGTGGTGGCTACCAGGTTGAGCAGCTCGGTGGCGTTCTCGGTCATGCTCGAGATACCCGCCTTGACGGAGGCGGCGCCGGCCACTGGGGTGATGTCTACCACCACGGTGGCAGTGGCGCTGTAGCTGGTGCCGTCGTACGCCTGGAAGGCGATCTTGGCGTAGTCGGTCTTGTTGTTGCCCACGCCCGCGGCGCCTTTGTCACTGCTCGACTCATTTGCCGCAGCGGTGAACGTCAGCTTGCCTGCAGCGATGTCGCTCTGCTTGATCAGCGTGCCGGCAGTCACCACCGCACCGTTGAGCTTGAGCGAGCCGCCGCCCTGGATGGAGGTGATCTTCACGGACATGGCGTCGCCGTCGACATCGGTGATGCCGAAGGTGGCCCAGTTCAGGACGGTGGTGCTGCCTTCATTGCCTACGACGTTGCTGCCGGTGGCGGTCGGTGCGTCGTCGACCGGCAGGACCACGATGTCCAGGGCCTTGGAGACCGACGCCGGGGCCGCGTCCGGGCCGTCCTGGGAGGTGGCCACGACGGTTGCGTTGACGGTACCGAAGAAGTTCGGTTTGGCTTGGTAGGTGATGGTGCTCATGTTCCAGCCCGTCACGTTGACGGTGCCGTCGGCGCCGACGGTGACGGAGTGAGTGCCGTCGCTCAGCTTGCCTTCGGCCTGCAGGCCTTTGATCTCGACCTTGAGGGTTTCGGAGCCATCGCTGTCGGTGCTCGCCGCCTTGATGGTGGACAGCAGGATCTTGCTGTCTTCAGAACCGGTGTTGAGTACCTGGTTGACGCTGATATTGTCCAGCAGGCCGCCCACGGTGTTGCTGTTCTGCGCTTCGAATTCCAGACGGCCGTTGCCATCCTTGTCGACCGGGATCTGCACGGTGTAGGTCTTCATGCCCACGGTGGTGGCGTCGAGGGTATAGATCGTGGCGCCGTTCCACTTGACGTAGATGACCGACGATTTCTCGGCACCGGCACGTGGCGAGTAGTCGAAGCTCACGCTGTAGGTGCTGCCCCCTTTGGCGGCGATGTTGGTGTAGAGGTTCTTGTCGCCGTTACGCGCTTCCAACTCGATGACGTTGGAGTTGCCCGCGCCGCGCACGCCATATACGTCACCGGCCTTGCCGATTTCGATCTCGCCGCTCTTGTTGTCGGTGAACCAGGTGCTGCTGATGGCGCTGGTCTTGAAGTAACCGATGGAGTTGGTCTGTGCATTGTCGAAGTTGATCGACGTCTGCAGGCCACCGCCACCCAGTTCCAGGGTCGGCGTGTTGCTGACCGCGTTGACCTTGATGTCCAGGAAGCTGAACGAGCCGGTGTTGGTGGTGTAGGCGATGGTTGGAACGGTGCCGCTCCAGTCCTTGGTTGGGGTGAAGCTGTACTCGCCGTTGGCGGCCAGGGTCAGCTTGCCGACCACTACGCTGGAGTTCAGGGCCGTGACGTTGGCCGTGCTGCCCGCGTTGTAGTCCACGCCATTGACGGTGAACTTCACTACCGACAGTACGTTGTCGATATCGCTGTCGTTGGCCAGCACGTTACCGCTGGTAGCGTTGCTTTCGTTGGTGGCGGCGGTGTCGGCGCGCATCACGCTGTCGTCGTCGACGGCGTTGACGGTGATGTCCAGGAAGCTGAACGAGCCGTTGGTGTTCTTGTAGGCGACGGTCGGAACGTTACCGTTCCAGTCCTTGGCCGGTACGAAGGTGTAGACGCCGGTCGATTCGATGGTCAGCGTACCGGCGGTCACGGTGACGCCGCCCACGACGGTGGTGACGATCGCGGTGGTGCCAGCGGCGTAGCCTACGTTGTTGACGTAGAAGGTCTCTACGGTCAGCACGTTGTCGACATCGCTGTCGTTGGCGGTGACGTTGCCGGTCAGCGGGGTGTCTTCGTTGGTCACGCCGGTGTCGGGCAGGTTGATGCTGTAGTCGTCGACCGGGGTCACGACGATGGTCAGGTTCTGCACTTCACCGGTGTTGGTGGTGTAGCTCACCACCGGTACATTGCCGTTCCAGTCCTTGGCGGGCGTAAAGACGTATTCGCCTGTGGACAGCATCTGCAGGGTGCCAGCGACCACCGGGCCGTTGACGCTAGGCGCCATCACCACGGCGGTACTGCCAGCAGCGTAGTCAGTGCCGTTGACATTGAAGCTGGCCACACCGACCACGTCATCGACGTCGACATCGTTGCGCACGACGTTATCGCTCAGCGGGACTTCTTCAGGCGTGATGCCGTAGTCCGGTTGAGTGATGGTCGCATCGTCCACCGGGGTCACCACGATATTGAGGTTGGTGAACGAACCGGTATTGGTGGTGTAGCCGATTGCCGGGACGTTGCCGTTCCAGTCCTTGGCCGGCAGGAAAATGTACTGGCCGGTGCTGGCGATGCTCAGGGTACCTGCCACCACGGGGCCGTATACGCTCGGGGCCATGATGGTCGCAGTGGTGCCGGCCGCGTATTGCTGGCCGTTGACTTCGAAGCTGGTGACGGCGATGACGGTATCGACGGCCACATCATTTCTCACCACGTTGCCGGTCAACGGCGTGTCTTCTGCGGTGGTGGCATTGTCGGGGTACAGGACGCTGTTGTTCGGAGCGATGGTGATGTCCAAGGTGGTGGTTCCGCCAGTGTTGGTTGTATAGGTGACTTGCGGAACGATGCCGTTCCAGTCGGTGGCCGGGGTGAAGGTGTACTCGCCGGTCGAGGCCATGGCCAGGGTGCCGACGAGGGTCGTGACGCCTGCTGTCTCGGTAGCCACCGGGACAGTTGTTCCTGCAGCGTATTGGGTGCCGTTGACGGTGAAACTGGCAACGCTGAGGACGCTATCGACGTCCACATCGTTGGCCAGCACATTGCCGCTCAGCGGGAGATTTTCGAACGTGGTTCCGGTGTCGGCCTGCAGCACGCTTGGGACGTCGGCAGCGGTAACGGACAGGTTCAGGAAGCTGAACGAGCCGTTGTCGTTGGTGTAGGCGACTGTGGGGACTGCGCCGACGTAGCCTTGCTCAGGGACGAACAGGTATTCGCCGGTAGTGGCGATGCTCAGCGTTCCGACATTGACGGTCGCGCCGTTTACCACGGTGGTGATGGTTGCAGTCGTGCCGACGGCGTATTGCGTGTCGTTGACCGTGAAGCTGGCAACGGAGAGCAAGTTATCCACATCGCTGTCGTTGGCCAGGACGTTGCCGGTGACAGGGGTGTTTTCGTTGGTCGACTTGGCGTCCGGCAGGTTGACGCTGAAGTCATCCACAGGGGTGACTTCGATCTTCAGGAATTCGAACACACCCGTATTGGTGGTGTAGGTGACCTGGGGGACTGCGCCGTTCCAGTCCTGAGCAGGGAGGAACAGGTATTCGCCGGTTTCGGCCAGGGTGAAGGTGCCGACGTTGACGGTACCGTTGACGGTTTCAGCGGTAATCACGGCAGTGGTGCCAGCAGCGTACTGCGCGCCGTTGACGGTGTAGCTGGCGACCGAGATCAGGCTGTCGACATCGGTGTCGTTGGCCAGGACGTTGCCGGTGACCGGGGTGTCTTCGTTGGTGGTCGCAGTGTCATCCTGCGGAATGGTCTGGTCATCCACAGCGGTAACAGTCAGCGACAAGGTGCTGCTGGTGCCAGTGTTGGTCGTGTAGGTGACCGCTGGGACCGAGCCATTCCAGTTAAGCGCTGGGGTGAACAGGTATTCACCGGTCGAGGCGACCAGCAGGGTGCCGACGTTGACGGTGGTGTTGCCTACTGTCGTGGTGATATTGGCACTGGTGCCCGCCGCATAGTCAGTGCCGTTGACGGTAAAGGTTTCTACGGTCAATACGGTGCTGACATCGCTATCGTTAGCCAGCACGTTGCCGGTCACGGCGTTGTCTTCAGCCGTGGTGTTGGTATCAGCGTTGGTGCTGGTAACGGTCAGATTCAAGAAGCTGAACGAGCCGTTGTCGTTGGTGTAGGCCACGGTCGGTACGGCGCCGACGTAGCCTTGTTCAGGGACGAACAGGTATTCGCCGGTAGTGGCGATGCTCAGCGTGCCGACATTGACGGTCGCGCCGTTTATCACGGTGGTGATGGTTGCAGTGGTGCCGACGGCGTATTGCGTGTCGTTGACCGTGAAGCTGGCAACCGACAGCAAGTTATCCACATCGCTGTCGTTGGCCAGGACGTTGCCGGTGACAGGGGTGTTTTCGTTGGTCGACTTGGCGTCCGGCAGGTTGACGCTGAAGTCATCCACGGGGGTGACTTCGATCTTCAGGAATTCGAACACACCCGTATTAGTGGTGTAGGTGACCTGAGGGACAGCGCCGTTCCAGTCCTGAGCAGGGCGGAACAGGTATTCGCCCGTTTCGGCCAGGGTGAAGGTGCCGACGTTGACGGTGCCGTTGACGGTCTCGGCAGTGATTACGGCCGTGGTGCCAGCAGCGTACTGAACACCGTTGACGGTGTAGCTGGCTACCGAGATCAGACTGTCGACATCAGTGTCGTTGGCCAAAACGTTGCCGGTTACCGGGGTGTCTTCGTTGGTAGTGGCGGTGTCGCCCAACGGTACCGTTTTATCGTCGACAGCGGTAACGGTCAGGGACAAGGTACTGCTGGTGCCAGTGTTGGTCGTGTAGGTGACCGCTGGGACCGAGCCATTCCAGTTAAGCGCTGGGGTGAACAGGTATTCACCGGTCGAGGCGACGAGCAGGGTGCCGACGTTGACGGTGGTGTTGCCAACAGTCGTGGTGACGTTGGCGGTGCTACCAGCGGCATAGTCAGTGCCGTTGACGGTGAAGGTTTCCACGGTCAATACGGTGCTGACATCGCTATCGTTAGCCAGCACGTTGCCGGTCACGGCGTTGTCTTCAGCCGTGGTGTTGGTATCAGCGTTGGTGCTGGTAACGGTCAGATTCAAGAAGCTGAACGAGCCGTTGTCGTTGGTGTAGGCCACGGTTGGGACTGCGCCGACGTAGCCTTGAGCCGGCACGAACAAGTACTCGCCCGTGGTCGCGATACTCAATGTACCGACGTTCACCGTGGCGCCATTCACCAGTGTAGTAATGGTGGCGGTGGTACCAGCCGCGAAGGATGCGCCATCAACCGTGAAGCTGGCGACCGACAGCAAGTTATCCACATCGCTGTCGTTGGCCAGGACGTTGCCGGTGACCGGGGTGTTCTCGTTGGTCGACTTGGCGTCTGGCAGGTTGACGCTGAAATCATCCACAGGGGTGACTTCGATCTTCAGGAATTCGAACACACCGGTGTTGGTGGTGTAGGTCACCTGAGGTACAGCGCCGTTCCAGTCCTGGGCAGGACGGAACAGGTATTCACCGGTTTCGGCCAGGGTGAAGGTGCCGACGTTGACGGTGCCGTTAACGGTTTCTGTAGTGATCACGGCAGTCGTGCCAGCAGCGTACTGCACGCCGTTGACGGTGTAGCTGGCCACCGAAATCAGGCTGTCGACATCGGTGTCGTTGGCCAAAACGTTGCCGGTTACCGGGGTGTCTTCGTTGGTGGTGGCAGTGTCGCCCAACGGTACCGTTTTATCGTCGACAGCGGTAACGGTCAGCGAGAGCGTGCTGCTGGTACCGGTGTTGGTGGTGTAGGTGACTGCCGGTACCGAACCATTCCAGTTCTGCGCCGGAGTGAAGAGATACTCGCCAGTGGAAGCCATAGTCAGCGTGCCGACATTGACGTTGCCGGCAGTGATATTGGCGGTGGTGCCTGCCGCGTAGCTGGTGCCGTTGACGGTGAAGGTCTCCACGGTCAATACGGTGCTGACATCGCTGTCGTTGGCCAGCACGTTGCCGGTCACGGCGTTGTCTTCAGCCGTGGTGTTGGTATCAGCGTTGGTGCTTGTAACGGTCAGATTCAAGAAGCTGAACGAGCCGTTGTCGTTGGTGTAGGCCACGGTTGGGACTGCGCCGACGTAGCCTTGAGCCGGCACGAACAAGTACTCGCCCGTGGACGCGATACTCAATGTACCGACGTTCACCGTGGCGCCATTCACCAGTGTAGTAATAGTGGCGGTGGTGCCAGCCGCGAAGGAAGCGCCATCAACCGTGAAGCTGGCGACCGACAGCAAGTTATCCACATCGCTGTCGTTGGCGAGCACGTTGCCGGTGACCGGGGTGTTCTCGTTGGTCGACTTGGCGTCCGGCAGGTTGACGCTGAAGTCGTCCACAGGGGTGACTTCGATCTTCAGGAATTCGAACACACCCGTATTGGTGGTGTAGGTGACCTGAGGGACAGCGCCGTTCCAGTCCTGAGCAGGGAGGAACAGGTATTCGCCGGTTTCGGCCAAGGTGAAGGTGCCGACGTTGACGGTACCGTTGACGGTTTCGGCGGTGATTACGGCAGTCGTGCCAGCAGCGTACTGAACACCGTTGACGGTATAGCTGGCCACCGAGATCAGGCTGTCGACATCAGTGTCGTTGGCCAGGACGTTTCCGGTGACCGGGGTGTCTTCGTTGGTGGTCGCAGTGTCGCCCTGCGGAATGGTCTGGTCATCCACCGGCGTAACCGTCAGCGAGAGCGTGCTGCTGGTACCGGTGTTGGTGGTGTAGGTGACTGCCGGTACCGAGCCGTTCCAGTTCTGCGCTGGCGTGAAGAGGTACTCACCAGTAGAAGCCATAGTCAGTGTGCCGACATTGACGTTGCCGGCAGTGATATTGGCGGTAGTGCCTGCCGCGTAGGTGGTGCCGTTGACGGTGAAAGTTTCCACGGTCAATACGGTGCTGACATCGCTGTCATTGGCTAATACGTTGCCGGTCACGGCGTTGTCTTCGGCCGTGGTGTTGCTGTCGGCGTTGGTGCTGGTAACGGTCAGGTTCAGGAAGCTGAACGACCCATTGTCGTTGGTGTAGGCGACGGTCGGTACGGCGCCGACGTAGCCTTGAGCCGGCACGAACAGGTACTCGCCCGTGGTGGCGATGCTCAGCGTTCCGACGTTGACGGTCGCACCGTTGATGACGGTGGTGATGGTCGCGGTGGTACCGACGGCGTACTGGGTATCGTTGACCGTGAAGCTGGCAACGGACAGCAAGTTATCCACATCGCTATCGTTGGCGAGCACATTGCCGGTGACCGGGGTGTTTTCGTTGGTCGACTTGGCGTCTGGCAGGTTGACGCTGAAATCATCCACAGGGGTGACTTCGATCTTCAGGAATTCGAACACACCCGTATTGGTGGTGTAGGTCACCTGGGGAACTGCGCCGTTCCAGTCCTGAGCAGGACGGAACAGGTATTCGCCCGTTTCAGCCAGGGTGAAAGTGCCGACGTTGACGGTACCGTTAACGGTTTCGGCGGTGATTACGGCAGTCGTGCCAGCGGCGTACTGAACACCGTTGACGGTGTAGCTGGCGACCGAAATCAGGCTGTCGACATCGGTGTCGTTGGCCAAAACGTTGCCGGTCACCGGGGTGTCTTCGTTGGTGGTGGCCGTGTCGCCCTGTGGAATCGTTTGATCGTCGACAGCGGTAACGGTCAGCGAGAGCGTGCTGCTGGTACCGGTGTTGGTGGTGTAGGTGACTGCCGGTACCGAGCCATTCCAGTTCTGCGCTGGCGTGAAGAGATACTCGCCAGTGGAAGCCATAGTCAGTGTACCGACATTGACGTTGCCGGCAGTGATATTGGCGGTGGTGCCTGCGGCGTAGCTGGTGCCGTTGACGGTGAAGGTATCCACCGAAAGCACGGTGCTGACATCGCTATCGTTAGCCAAGACGTTACCAGTCACGGCGTTGTCTTCGGCCGTGGTGTTGGTATCAGCGTTGGTGCTGGTAACGGTCAGGTTCAGGAAGCTGAACGACCCATTGTCGTTGGTGTAGGCGACGGTCGGTACGGCGCCGACGTAGCCTTGAGCCGGCACGAACAGGTACTCGCCCGTGGTGGCGATGCTCAATGTGCCAACGGTAACGGTCGCGCCGTTGATGACAGTAGTGATCGTCGCAGTGCTGCCGGCCGTAAACGAAGCCCCGTTCACGGTGAAGCTCGCCACGGCCAGCAAGTTATCCACATCGCTGTCGTTGGCGAGCACATTGCCGGTGACCGGGGTGTTTTCGTTGGTCGACTTGGCGTCCGGCAGGTTGACGCTGAAATCGTCGACCGGCGTGACGGTGATATTCAGCAGCTCGAACACACCGGTGTTGGTGAAGTAGGTGACCTGAGGCACGGCCCCGTTCCAGTCCTGGGCAGGGAAGAACAGGTATTCGCCTGTTTCGGCGAGGGTGAAGGTGCCAACGGTCACGGTGCCGTTGACGGTTTCGGCGGTGATCACAGCGGTGGCGCCGGCGGCATACTGCACGCCGTTCACCGTGTAGCTGGCCACCGAGATCAGGCTGTCGACGTCGGTGTCGTTGGCCAGAACGTTGCCGCTCAGCGGGGTGTCTTCGTTGGTGGTGGCGAAGTCCGGTTGCGGGATGGTCGGGTCATCGACAGGGGTGACGTTGATGTCCAGGCTCGTCGAAGACCCCGTGTTGGTGGTGTAGGTGACCGTAGGGACGGCACCGTTCCAGTCGCGAGCGGGGATGAAGATGTACTCGCCGGTCGAGGCCATGGTCAGCGTGCCGGCAGTCACCGGCCCAGTGGCCGAGGCTGCGGTGATGGTTGCCGTGGCACCTGCGGCGTACTGAACACCGTTGACGGTGAAACTGGCTACCGATAACAGGTTGTCCACGTCGGTATCGTTGGCCAGAACATTGCCGCTCAGCGGGGTGTCTTCCAGGGTGGTGTTGGTATCGGCAATCAACAGGCTGGGGTCGTCGACCGGATTGACGGTTATGTCGAGGGTGTCGCTGGCGCCGGTGTTGGTGGTGTAGGTCGCGGTGGGCACCGTACCGTTGTAGTCGGCCACCGGGGTGAAGACGAAACTGCCGTTGCTGTTGATCACCAACGTGCCGACACCGACGATGGTCGCCGCCTGGCCTGCGGTAAATGTTCCGGTTAACCCGGCCACGGTGAAGCTGGCCACGGTCAGTGCGTCGTCGGCATCGGAGTCATTGTCCAGCACGTTGCCGGTGATGACCTGATCCTCGTCGCCCACGGCGGTATCCGGGTTGGTCAGAGTCGGCTGATCATTGATGCCGGGCGTCGGATCGGGATCTGGAGTGGGATCGGGATTCGGCGTTGGATCGGGATCCGGGATGGGGTCAGGACCAGGTGTTGGATCAGGATCTGGAATGGGGTCAGGACCGGGCGCAGGGTCAGGATCTGGAATGGGGTCGGGGTTCGGCGTAGGGTCGGGATCCGGGGTCGGATCGACGGCCGGCAGATCATCCGCGAGAACAGTGTCCAGATCACCGTCAACCCGCAGGAACGCCAGCGCAGCCTGGCCACCCAGCCCCTCGGTAGCAAACCCCACGGTAGGATCGACGGAGTCGGCAGTCTCGCTGAGCAGAACGAAACTATGGCTGCCTCCGGCCTCACCGCCCGCGCCGGCTGCGGTGTTGCCTGCTGCCGTGGCTTCGAGGTCCAGCGTGGGGTCGGCGCCGGCAGCGATGGCCTGCTGCAGCTCAGCCACCGACGGCGCCGCCTGGGCAGTGGCTTCGCTCAGGTCGATCGAGGCATCCGGTGTATTGGCGGACCATTGGCTGTCCCGGCCCAGGTCGATGATTCGGCCATCGGCCAGCTCCAGCGATACGGCAGCTTGCGGCCCGGTAATCACCTGCTCCCCGGCGAACAGCCGATCTCCCTCGATGATCAGGCGGCGGACACCCTCGGGGGATACCGCAAACACCTGACCAACAATGCTTTTGACGATTGCAATAACGCTGCTCATGGAGATCTCCGGGGTAGCCGTTTAATTGGCATTCGTTTCAAGGACGCTCGTTGAAGAGGTCTCAGGCAACAAACACGTCATTGTTTGCTATAAGTTTGGCGCCAATGTTTTGTCTAAATAGGCGAAAAATGAAGATTATGACAAAGTATTGACCTATTGGGCGCCATCCTAAACAATCCAATGCGTAATGTCACATTGATATTTACGCTGTAAGATAAATGTCTTTGTTGGCGCACGCAGACGCTGTCGAGATGACGTTTCTGGGCGCACAGGGTGACAAAAAGTGTCGCTTGAAGCGCATGAGCGCGGCTTGAATCTGCACCGGGTCAGAACGCCATATTCTGGTGCGCTGAGGAAAGCATGAAATCTGCCAATGGCTTCAGGGCGGGGGCTTCGGCGGTATCGACGGTTCGACCAGAGCGAATTTGCGTGGCGCTGCGATTGGGCTCGGACCAGGGCCGCAGGCAATGCAGCGGCAGTGACGGGTAGGTAGGCGAGTGCGTCTACTAAGTTGTCTCGAAACGCCTGTCGTTAAGGAGGCGGTTTTACGATAAGAAGCTGTTTTTTTATAATGAGATGTTATGCCAGCAGCCAACTCGTTGTTGCCATTCAGAAAATTACAAGACGACGAGTAAGTGACGAAACTTTTGCACCGTATGCCTGATCGTTGGCGATGAATTCAGGATGAAGAGAAAAGTGATTCATTATTGAAACACTTTTTAAACGCTTCGACGCTTGAGGGGCAAAAAAGTGCCGTTCAGCGGCTGCTATGAAAAAGCCATCACCGGACAGGGCGTCTGGCATCCGTTGTGCAAAAGCAACCAAAACGCCGCTGGAACGGGCGTAATGAACTGATTCTTGACGGAATCGAGGTGTTCAATGAGTGATAAGAGAGTGTCAGCGTGGATTCGGAATTAACTTCGGTACAACTCAGCCAGGATCCGCGGGCCCAGCACGACGATCCGCTGCTCGATGGGCTGCTGACACTGTGCTCACTGCACCACAAGCCCGCCAGTCGGGCCATGCTGACCACCGGCCTGCCACTGCCTGCGCAGCGTCTGACGACTGACCTGCTGCCGCGGGCGGCCGCGCGAGCAGGTTTGCAAGGGCGGGTATTGCAGCGAAAGCTGGAGACCATTCCGGCCATTGCATTGCCGGCCATGTTGATTCTCAAGGACGCCCGCTGCGCCGTGCTGCTGGGTTGGGAAGGTGATACCGCGCGCCTGCTGCTCAGTGAGAGCGACGGCGGCGAGGTGCGTGTCGCACGCGACATCCTCACCCAGGATTACGCTGGCAAGGTGTTCTTCGCCCAGCCCCAGCACAAATTCGACGTTACCAACGGATCGATGATCCCGCGTGCCAAATCCTGGTTCCGCGACACCTTGAAGCGTTCCCGTTGGCTGTACGCGGACGCCATTGCCGCCAGCCTGGTCATCAACCTGATCGCCCTGGCTGCGCCCTTGTTCGTGATGAACGTGTACGACCGGGTAGTGCCCAATCAGGCCACCGCTACGCTCTGGGTGCTGGCGGTGGGTATCTGTGGTGCCTACCTGTTTGACCTGTTGCTCAAGGGCATGCGCAGCCTGTGCCTGGATCTGGCTGGCAAGAAGACCGACCTGATCATTTCGGCAACGTTGTTCGAGCGTATCGTCGGCATGTCCATGAAGAGCCGCCCGGCGCGGGTCGGCAGCTATGCTCAGAACATCCATGAATTCCAGGGCATGCGTGATTTTCTCACGTCGTTGACCCTCACCAGTCTGATCGACCTGCCGTTCACCATCTTGATTCTGGCGGTGATTGCCCTGTTGGGCGGGCATCTGGTGTGGATTCCAGTGATTGCCTTCCCGTTGGCACTGGGTATCGGACACTTCCTGCAGAAACCCCTGACCCAGACGCTGGAGCGCACCATGGCGCTGGGCGCCGAGCGCCAGTCGAGCCTGATCGAAACCCTGGGTGGCCTTGACGGTGTGAAGGTCAACAATGCCGAGAGTGAGCGCCAGTATCAGTGGGAGCAGACCATTGGTACGCTCAGCCGCCTGGAATTGCGGGTCAAGACCCTATCCAGCCTGGCCATGAACATCACCCTGCTGATTCAGCAGCTGGCTGGCGTGGCGATGATCATCTTCGGCGTTTACCAGATCATCGACGGTAACCTGAGCATGGGTGGCCTGGTAGCGTGCTATATGCTGAGCGGCCGCGCGTTGGGCCCGCTGGCGCAGTTGTCCGGGTTGTTGACCCGTTATCAGCAAGCCAAGGTCACCATGGTTTCGGTGGACCAGATGATGGAGCTGCCGCAGGAGCGCAATTTCGATGAGCGGCCGCTCAGCCGCCAGGTGCTTCAGGGGGCCATGGAATTTCGCAATGTCGACTTCACTTATCCCGAGCAGCAGAACCAGGCTTTGCATGGCATCAATCTGACCGTGAGACCGGGCGAGAAGATCGGCATCATCGGCCGCAGCGGTTCCGGCAAGAGTTCGCTGGCCAAGCTGTTGGTGGGGCTGCATCAGCCAGATGCTGGCTCGCTGCTGGTGGACGGCGTGGATATACGCCAGATCGACGTCAGCGAACTGCGCCACAACATTGGCTACGTGCCACAGGACATTCAACTGCTGGCCGGCACCTTGCGTGACAACCTGGTGTCAGGCGCGCGCTATGTCGACGACGAAATGGTGTTGCAGGCTGCCGAGCTGGCGGGCGTGCATGAATACGCTCGGTTGCATCCCCAGGGCTATGAACTGCAGGTAGGTGAGCGCGGGCGCAACCTGTCGGGCGGGCAGCGGCAGAACGTGGCGCTTGCCCGGGCACTGCTGCTCAATCCGCCCATCTTGTTGTTGGACGAACCCACCAGCGCCATGGACAACACTGGCGAGGAGCGCCTGAAGGCGCGTCTGCAAGCCGTTATCGAGAGCAAAACCGTGATTCTAGTAACGCACCGTGCCTCGCTGCTGAGCCTGGTCGACCGTTTGTTGGTGATCGACCGTGGCCAGATTCTTGCCGATGGTCCCAAGGCGGCCGTCATGGAAGCGCTGAAGAAGGGGCAGATCAGTGTTGCTTAAATCCGGTTCGGGCGGTTTCAAGGATTCCGTCTATCGCTACTTCAAGGGTTCCGACTCGCTCGACGGGCAGCCCTTGCCCGAGGTCGAGAAGGCGCTGATCGACGACGCACCGCGCATCGTCCGGCTGACCATCTGGGGCGTGATCGCGTTCTTCGTCTTCCTGGTGGGTTGGGCGCATTTCGCCGTCATCGATGAAGTTACCAAGGGCGACGGCAAGGCTATTCCTTCGTCGCGCCTGCAGAAGATCCAGAACCTGGAAGGCGGTATCGTCGCGCAGATCTATGTGAAGGAAGGCCAGATCGTCGAAGCCGGTGCACCACTGATTCGTCTGGACGATACCCGTTTTGCGTCCAATGTCGGTGAGACGGAAGCCGACCGCGTGGCGATGGAACTGCGTGTCGAGCGCCTGAGTGCCGAGGTGGAAGATCGCCCGCTGAAGATTACTGCCGAAGCCCGCAAGTCGGTGCCCAGCCAGGCGGCTAACGAAGAGTCACTGTTCAACAGTCGCCGTCAGCAATTGGCGGACGAAATAGGCGGGCTGCAGCAGCAGTTGGTACAACGCCAGCAGGAACTGCGCGAGTTCAGCTCCAAGGCCGAGCAGTACCGCAACAGCCTCAACCTGTTGCGTCAGGAGATCGGCATGTCCGAACCCCTGGTGGCCAAGGGCGCCATTTCCCCGGTCGAAGTGCTGCGCCTGCGCCGTTCGGAAGTGGAAACCCGGGGCATGCTCGACGGTACTACCCTGGCTATTCCCAGGGCCCAGGCCGCCATCGGCGAAGTGCAGCGCAAGATCGACGAGACGCGCGGCAAGTTTCGCAGTGATGCGCTGACTCAGCTCAACGAGGCGCGTACCGATCTGTCCAAGGCCCAGGCGACGGCCAAAGGCCTTGAGGATCGGGTGAGCCGCACCATGGTCACCTCACCGATGCGCGGCATCGTCAAGCAGGTGCTGGTCAATACCGTCGGCGGCGTGATCCAGCCTGGCAGCGACATGGTGGAAATCGTGCCGCTGGACGAGAACTTGTTGGTGGAAGCCAGGATTCGTCCACAGGACATCGCGTTTCTGCATCCGGGACAGAAGGCCATGATCAAGTTCACGGCCTACGACTACACCATCTACGGTGGGTTGGAAGGCACGCTGGAGCAGATCGGTGCGGACACCGTGCAGGACGAGGACAAGAAGAACACCTTCTATGTCATCAAGCTGCGCACCAACAAAAGCCACCTGGGGACGGATGAAAAGCCGTTGTTGATCATCCCGGGCATGGTCGCGTCGGTAGACATCATCACTGGCAAGAAAAGCGTGCTGAGCTATCTGCTCAAGCCCATTATCAAGTCCCGGGCCGAAGCGCTGCACGAGCGGTGAGTGGGTGATTGGGGTAGGGTAGGTGGGTTTGCGGGGGGATGGTCCCCTCACCCCAGCCCTCCCGGGCCGCCGTATCGCCCTTAGGGAGAGGGAGCTAAAAGCAGATCGCCGATAGTCGCAACACCACCGTACGGCTCCCTCTCCTCCAGGGAGAGGGCTGGGGTGAGGGGACCATCCCCCACAAATCCCAACCCTCACTCAACCTCAACCCCAACCAATCCAATCCCCCTCACCAACACCTGCAAACCAATGCCAAAAAGGCGTCAGCCTTAAAGTGACTGCAAATTGACTTAATTCTAAGTCTTTTAATATTTGTGCACCTTTTTTGACGCCGGCGCTGGTTTTTTTTCCGAAGACCTCATATAGTCGCCACGCTTCCGAACAACGCATTACTTCTGTTTCGAATGTAACCAGCGTACGCCTCCCTAAAGGGGCGCTGGCAGGAAGAAGTGTTGCCGCTGTAATAATCAGGCTGAACGAGAACTTACCAATTGCGACGTAATTAACGATCGCTGAAACTTCGTGCCTGAATAAAAATAACTAGTTGTTTTGCCGCTGCGCCAGCAGAGGCAGCACTGTGTCTGAGCAACTGTGCTCAGGGCTGCTCATCTCTTGTGGTTCACCACGAGTACATAGGGATCTTGTATGCAGCTGTTCACCGATGGTTCGAATTCGGTACTGGAAAAAAGCGCGGGTACTTCACCCAGGCATTCGTTGATCGACGTGGCCAAGGGCATGGGTATATGCCTGATCGTGATTGGCCATAATACCCTCTTCGATGTGTATTTTGGTCTGCTCTCCGATGTGCTGGCCTCCTTCAGGACACCGTTCTTCTTTTTCATTTCCGGCGTGACACTGAGCTTGACCCGTCGCTCGTGGCGCGCCGCTGTGCTGCTGCGCGCCGATGCCTGGCTCAAGCCCTGCCTGGTGGTGATCGTGGCGTTGGGTCTGATGAAGATCGTGCTGGGCAAGTCGAGCTTCGAGGGGCTGCTCACCAGTGCCATCTATGCCACGGGATTTACTTACTCCTGGCCACCCTTATGGTTTCTACCGCACATGTGGTTGGTGTATGCGTGCTGCTTTGCACTATTGATCAAGTGCCAGGTTTATTTAAAAGCGCGTTGGACGCAGGCCGGATGTTTCATCCTGATGACCATTGCCGGTTATTTCTGGCTGCAGTTATTCAGCAGTCCCCGTGAAGCAGGAGTGTGCGAAGCGCAGTCGGCCCTGACCTCACAGTTATTTACCTGTGGCCTGCCACTCAGCGCAGACTTGCTACTGGTCACCTCATCGTTCTTCATGTTGGGCTACTTCTTTTCGAATAACGTTAAGAACTTTCGCGGGATGCCGGGGCTGGGCATGGCAGCGCTGCTCGCTCTGGTCGCACTGGAATGGATATTCAAGTTGCGCACGGACCTCAATCACAGAGAGTACAACGGCATGCTGGTGTCGCCCGCCCAGGCATTGTTGGGCATCTTTGTAATGCTGCACGTGTGCGACGCCTTATCACGCTGGCGTGTGGCGGTACGCGTATTGAGTTACTTGGGCAGGATCAGCTTGTTCGTACTCATCTTTCATTCGCCGGTGGTCTATCTGATTACCCGCAACGGGCCGCGGTTGATCGACTCCGATGCGGTGGTCGGGACGTTGGCTTTCGTCGTGCCTATCCTGTTCTCGGCACTGGTTCACTACGCTTGCCAACGTCACCGAATCACCCGGGCACTGATGTTTCCCTACCAACGGCCGGCCGGCAGCGTGGTGGTCACTCAGGGTGTGGGCGCCTTGAAAGGGTGATGCTCGGCCGCTGACAGGCTGAGCCTATGGGGCCTGCATTTCGTCGCAGCACCTTGACGAAGGCCGCACGCTGAACGAATATAGATAGTTAGCAAACTATGAATATTCGTACGTCCTCGATGAATCTCGACAAACTCCAGCTCAGCACCAGCAGCGGTATGGTCAGTGCCTCACGCCATTGGCGGCGCATCTGCCAGACCACCCTGGCCAACTATGGCATTTCCGAAGCGTGCGCCGTGCCGCTGCTGCACATCGTGCGGCTGGGCGATGGCGTGCGGCAGGTGACGGTGGCCCACGCTGCTGGGCTGGAGAGCCCGTCGTTGGTGCGTCTGCTCGATCAACTCTGCGCGTCCGGCTTCGTGGTGCGCACCGAAGACACCACCGACCGCCGCGCCAAGGCCTTGAGCCTGACCGAAAGCGGCAGAGCCCTGGCCGAGTCCATCGAAGGTCAACTGGTTCGCCTGCGTCGCGAAGTGCTCAAAGGCATCCCACCCGCAGACCTTGAAGCGGCGTTGCGGGTGGTCAAGGCGTTCGAGGATGCCGGGCAGGGCGGCGGAGGGCTGACCTCGTGAAAGGTTTTTTCAGCGACGTGCCGCCGGCCCAGGACTGGTTCTATGGCGTGCGCACCTTTGCCGCTTCGATGATCGCCCTGTACATCGCCATGATCCTGCAGATGCCTCGGCCCTACTGGGCAATGGCCACGGTGTACATCGTCTCCAGCCCCTTCGTCGGACCTACCAGTTCCAAGGCGCTGTACCGGGCTGTAGGGACCTTCACCGGGGCCGCAGCAGCAGTGCTGTTCGTACCGCTCTTCGTGCAGACGCCGTTCCTGCTGGCCACGGTCATCGCTTTATGGACCGGAACCCTGCTGTACCTGTCGTTGCACCTGCGTACCGCCAACAGTTACGCCTTCATGCTGTCGGGTTACACACTGCCGCTGATTGCACTGCCGGTGGTGGATAACCCCACGGCAGTGTTCGACATCGCCAGCTCGCGCTTTCAGGAAATCTGTCTGGGCATTGTCTGCGCCGCAGTGGTGGGCGCGATGTTCTGGCCGCGGCGTCTGACCCCCGTGTTCGTCGGCGCTGCCGGCAAGTGGTTCACCGATGCTGCGGGCTACAGCGAGTGCTTTCTGGCCCGCGACGTCAAGGGCGAGGAAGTCGGCCCGTTGCGCTCGGCCATGGTGGCCAATTTCAACTCCCTGGAAATGATGATCGGCCAGTTGCCTCACGAGGGCGCGCGGCCGCAGTTGGTGCGCAATGCCGGCGAGCTGCGCGGGCGCATGATTCATCTGCTGCCTGTAATCGACGCCCTGGACGACGCGTTGTTCGCCATCGAGCGTCGTACCCCGGAACTGGTGGCGCGTCTGGCGCCGGTGCTGCAGCACGCGCGACAATGGCTCAAGGACAGCGTCGACGATCCCAGCCTGACGCGCTGGCAAGCGCTGCGCGACGAACTTGATGCCCTGCGTCCCACGCCTCAGCAATTGGACGATCGGCGTGAGCTGCTGTTTTCCAACGCGGTGTATCGACTCGGCGAGTGGGTCGACCTGTGGCAGGATCTGCGCAGCCTCGAACTGGCTATCAAGACTGATAGCCGCCTGCTCTGGCGTGCGGTGTATCGGCACTGGCGGTTGGGTCGGCTCAGGCCCTTCCTGGACCGTGGGTTGATGTTCTACTCGGTGTTCTCCACCGTCACTGCGATCATCGTCGCCTCGGTGCTGTGGATTCTGCTGGGTTGGACCGACGGTGCCAGCGCGGTGATCCTCGCGGCGGTGGCGTGCAGCTTCTTTGCCGCCATGGACGACCCGGCGCCGCAGATCTACCGGTTCTTTTTCTGGACGGCCATGTCGGTGGTGTTCGCCAGTCTGTATCTGTTCCTGGTGCTGCCCAACCTGCATGACTTTCCCATGCTGGTGCTGGCGTTTTCCGTGCCCTTCATCGTGGTGGGTACGCTGACCGTGCAGCCGCGGTTCTTCCTCGGCACCTTGCTGACCATCGTCAACACTTCGTCGTTCATCAGTATCCAGGGCGCCTACGACGCCGACTTTCTCAACTTCGCCAACAACAACCTGGCGGGTCCGGTCGGCTTGCTGTTCGCCTTCATCTGGACTTTGGTCTTCCGCCCCTTTGGCGTTGAGTTGGCGGCCAAGCGCCTGACCCGTTTCAGCTGGCGCGACATTGTCCACATCACGCGGCCGGCGAGTCTGGCCGAGCAGCGCGCCATGGGTGTGCAGATGCTCGATCGACTGATGCAGCATCTACCACGCCTGACCCTCACCGGACAGGACACCGGCGCGGCCCTGCGCGACGTACGCGTCGCCCTGAACCTGCTCGACATGCAAGCTTACATCCCGCGCGCACCGGTACTGGCGCGCCCCTTGTTGCTGCAGGTAGTGGCCGATGTGGGAGGGTATTTTCAGACTTGCCGCCAGGCCGGCGAACGTGTGGCCGCGCCCATGGGTCTGTTGATGACCATGGACCGAGCCCGCCGCGCCCTGAACGTCGAGGCAGCAGGCGACGGCGAAGAGGCCCGCGAACACTTGCTGCATGCATTGAGCGGTTTGCGCCTGGCGCTGCTGCCGGGTGTGGAAGTGGTCACTGAAGCGGGCGACGCCCAGGAACAGCCACCTTATGGTATCGACGGAGCCCCGCTGTGATTGGTGAACTGGATATAAGCGGGATCTTCCTGCCCACCGTGCTGGTGATGATGGTGTTCACCTACGGCCTGTTTCTGCTGCTGCACGGCGTGCTCAACCGTCTGCATTTCTATCGCCTGGTCTGGCACCGGGCTCTTTTCAACGTCGCTCTCTACGCTGTGCTGCTCGGCGCAGTGGACGCTATCTGCCGAACTCTGATGCTATGAAAAAACCGATCGTAACCTTTGGCCGTCTGGTCTTGACCCTGCTGTTCGTATGCCTGGCGGCATTCATCGTCTGGCGCATGGTGATGTACTACATGTTCGCGCCCTGGACCCGTGATGGCCACGTGCGTGCCGACATCATCCAGATCGCCCCGGACGTTTCCGGCCTGATCCAGCGTGTGGATGTTCACGATAACCAGCCGATCAAGGTCGGTGACGTGCTGTTCACCATCGACCAGGACCGCTTCCGGCTGGCCTTGCGCCAAGCCCAGGCCACCGTGGCCGAGCGCAAGGAAACCCTCGCCCAGGCCGAGCGTGAGCTCAAGCGTAACCGTGGCCTGGGCAATCTGGTGGCGCGCGAGCAACTGGAAGAGAGCCAGTCGCGGCAGATGCGTGCCCAGGCGGCATTGTCCGAAGCCCAGGTGGCGGTGGATGCTGCGCAGTTGAACCTGGATCGCTCGGTCATTCGCAGCCCGGTCGACGGCTTCATCAACGACCGTGCGCCGCGCCCTCGCGAATTCGTCACCGCGGGGCGCGCCGTGATGGCCGTGGTCGATGGCACCTCGTTTCATATTGACGGCTACTTCGAGGAAACCAAGCTGGGCGCCATTCGCGTCGGGCAGGCGGTGGATATCCGCATGATGGGTGACAACACCCGCCTGGAGGGCCGGGTACAGAGTATCTCCGCCGGTATCGAAGACCGCGATCGCAGCAGCGGCAGCAACCTGTTGCCCAACGTCAACCCGGCGTTCAGCTGGGTGCGCCTGGCGCAGCGTATTCCAGTGCGGATCACCTTCGAGAACCTGCCTGAGGGTTATCACCTGATTGCCGGTCGTACCGCGACCGTATCGATCATCGAAGACGGCGCGGTCGCAGGAGCCGCGCAATGAACACCGCCGTGAAGTTCGGCGCCATCGCCGCCGGCCTGTTGTTGTCGGCTTGTCAGATGGTCGGGCCCAACTACAGCACGCCCAGGGACGGCGCCGTGAATCGCCCGGACTTGCAAGGGCAGTTAGCCGATGGCGACAGCAATGTGGTATCGGCGCCGGTTCCGCAGGATTGGTGGAAGCTGTATCACGACCCCAGGCTGGATGAATTGGTACGCCAGGCCATGGCGTCCAACACCGACCTGCGGGTGGCCGCGGCTAACATTGCACGGTCCAGGGCGCAAGTCGAGCAGGCCGAGGCGCAAGGTGGCTTTGGTTTCAACGTCAAGGCCGAGGCGCAGCGCTTGCAGGAGTCGGGCGAAGCCTTCCTGATGACGGAAAAACTGCCTGTGGATAACCTCGGCAGTGCGTCTTTCAACCTGTCCTATCAGTTCGACTTGTGGGGAACACTCAAGCGCGGTATCGAGGCGGCCAAGGCCAATGCCGATGCGACCCAGGCCGCGGCGGACACGGCGCGTATCACCGTGGTGGCCGACGTTGTGCGTGCCTATACCCAGGTGTGTGCAGCCAACGAGGAGTACGAGATTGCTCGGCAGTCGCTGGAACTCCAGCAGGAAGGTGTGAGACTGACCCAGCGCCTGCGCGACGCCGGGCGTGGCGATGAAACCCAGGTCACCCGGTCGCAGACTCAGTTCAAGTCGTTACGCGCGGAACTGCCCCGTTACCAGGCAGCCCGTCAGACCGGTTTGTACAAGCTGTCGATGCTGCTGGCCAAGCCCGTGGCGCAGCTGCCAGCGGGTGTGGCCGATTGCGCCGAACTGCCGCACATCGCCCAGTTGATGCCAGTGGGCGATGGCGCAGCGTTGCTCAAGCGCCGTCCGGACATTCGTCAGGCCGAGCGCAAACTGGCGGCCGCCACCGCCAATATCGGCGTGGCGACCGGGCAGCTTTATCCGGATATCAGTATCGGTGCGACCGTAGGGACCGTCGGTATCCTCGATGACCTTGGCCGCCCGGCTACCAATCGCTGGGGCTTCGGGCCGCTGATCAACTGGAACATTCCTACCAACGGTTCACGGGCACGGATTCGTGAGGCCGAGGCATCGACCCAGGCAGCGCTGGCCAATTTCGATGGGGTGGTGTTGAACGCCATTCGCGAGACCCAGACCGGGCTGGCGCAGTATGCGGCGTTGCTGCAGCGCCGGGATGCCCTGGCCGATGCCGAGCAGTCCGCGCAGCAAGCAGCGGGTCAGACGCACCAGTTCTTCCAGGCGGGGCGCGAGTCGTTCCTGGCCGATCTGCAAGCCACGCGAGCCTACACCGATGTCCGTGGGCAGCTGGCGGCGGCCAATACCCAGGTGGCCATGGAGCAGGTGAACCTGTTCCTGGCTCTGGGTGGTGGTTGGGAGAGCGGACGGCAGGTGGCGGGCAAGCCCTGAGGATCTGCGGGGGCAGCGCCGGCCCTTCGCGGGCAGAGCCCGCTCCCACAGGGGTCTTCACATCGCTGGAGATCCGCTCATAGCCAGTCAATGCCCGTCAGATTCAGGCAGTACCCCACACCCTCTGTGGGAGCGGGCTCTGCCCGCGAAGGGGCCAGGCCAGTCGCACACATCAGCGCCGACCGGCCCCTGTGGCGATTCGTACCCTCAGAACCCCTCGAGCACGATCTTGCCCTTGGCCTTGCCGCTTTCGATCAATTGATGAGCGCGCTTCAGGTTAGTGGCGTTGATGGTCCCGTAGTGCTCGCCCAGGGTGGTCTTGAGTACGCCTTGGTCGATCAGATCGGCGACACGGTTGAGCAATTCGTGTTGCTTGATCATGTCCGGGGTGCCGAACAGCGAGCGGGTAAACATCAGCTCCCAATGCAGGGACAGCGCCTTGCGCTTCATCGGCACCACATCGAGGGTCTTCGGATCGTCGATCAGGGCCAACTTGCCTTGGGGCAGCAGGGCTTCGATCAACTGTTCGAAGTGACTGTCGGTGTGGGTCAGGCTGGCGACGTAGTCGACCTGGCCGACGCCAATGCCCTGCAACTGCTCTACCAGCGGCTGGCTATGGTCGATGACATGGTGGGCGCCCAGATCGGTGACCCAGGCGCGGGTCTGCTCGCGGGACGCGGTGCCGATCACGGTGAGCTTGGTCAGCTTGCGCGCCAGTTGGGTGAGGATCGAACCCACGCCGCCGGCGGCACCGATGATCAGCAGGCTCTGGCCTTCACCGGTGCCTTCGGCGACGCCCAGGCGATCGAACAGCAGCTCCCAGGCCGTGATGGAGGTCAAGGGCAGGGCAGCAGCGCTGGCGTTGTCCAGGCTCTTGGGTTTGCGACCGACGATACGCTCGTCCACCAGATGCAGCTCGCTGTTGCTGCCGGGGCGGTCGATGGCGCCGGCGTAGAACACGGTGTCGCCGGCTTTGAACAAGGTCACGTCGCTGCCGACCTCCTGCACCACGCCCACAGCATCCCAGCCCAGCACGCGGGGCTCGGTGACGGCGGCCCCGGTGCGAACCTTGGTGTCCACCGGATTGACCGAAATGGCCTGCACCTGCACCAGCAGGTCACGCGGGCCGGGAGTGGGGGTGGGCAGGTCGAGATCGGTGAGGACCTCGGGTGTGCCGTTCTGGCTGTAGGCGATAGCTTTCATGAAGGGCTCCTGATTGGAAAGATTTGGCTCACCGCCACCCCCGTATGAACTTGGAAGTGGCGGCGTTTGGACCGATGCCTTCGCGGCTGGATGCTGCTCCTAAAGGGGAGCGGGGTGAGGGGACCAGCCGCCATCGATATCCCCCTGCGCATCCCGCTGCATCGACTGCAGATTCTTTTCGATGTTCTCACACAACGCATCCATCTGAATCTGATGCTCGCTGACCCGAAACGGGCTCTGCAGATCGGTACCGATGCGCTCGATCGCCAGCAGCATGAACCCTACCACCGTCGACGCCAATGGCGTGAACCACTCCAGCGACTCCACCAGCCCGATCGGTACGATCAAGCAAAACACGGTGATGAACAGCCGCGGGAAATACACATACGGATAAGGCAACGGCGTATTGGCAATACGCTCCATGCCGCCCTGGCAGTTGGAGATGTCCACCAGCGTCGACTCCAGCCGTGCCAGACGAATGCTGTCCAGGCGCCCAGCCTTGTATTCCTTGGCCAGCAGCGCGGCCGAACCGGTGAGGATGTCATTGGAGAAGTTATTGGTGCTGTCGCGACGCCCGAATTCTTCGGCGGAAATGAACGCCGCCACTTCCGGCGGGCAAGGCGAATGTCGCACATGGGCGGCCAGGCAGTTCACATAGGCAACGTGTCTGCGCAGCAGCGTGGCCTTGACCGGGTTGATCTCATCTTCGTGATCGTCGATCAACGTCAGCACCTGACGGGCGAAGCTGCGTGACGCATTCACCAACAGGCCCCACAAGGTGCGTGCTTCCCACCAGCGGTTATAGGCGCTGCTGTTGCGAAAACTGATGAGCACGATCAGCGCCGAACCCAGCAGGGTCAACGGCATGATCGGCAAGCTGAGCTTGGCATTGAGAAACAGCATGAAATCGACCGTGACGGCGATGTCCCACAGCAGCAGCCAGAACAACGACCATCCCACGTAGCCCATGGTCTTGATGATCAAACGGTACTTCTTGGCAATGGCTTCTTTCATAGGCGGACCTCGGACGATGGGCTTGCCTAGGTCGGACGCCAGTCAGCCGACAAGGTTCGCCAGTCCGACGTTACGCCGTGTTGCAACTGCTACGCCCCCACAGATGCTTGCCCAGTGCGGAAACCGTCAGGTCGATTTTCAGGGAGCACATCTTCATGCAGCGCCGTCCCCGATGAAGCGGGAATAAGAGCTGCTCATAAAGGAAGGCAAAAAAAAACCCCAGGTTTTCACCTGAGGTTTTCTCTGTTTGAATCAATGGTGCACCAGGCGGGATTCGAACCCACGACCCCTGCCTTCGGAGGGCAGTACTCTATCCAGCTGAGCTACTGGTGCAACGCGGGCGCCATGATACCCATGTCGGGGGTGGGCGTCCAGCTAGCAGCAGTGGGTATGGAATTTGGTATCGGTGTCACACCTAGAGAGGCTTGTGGATGTCACACGACCTTAGCTATGCCGTTGACACAAAGCAAGATCATCCAGGGGTACGGTCGCGCCGTGGAAGCATACGAGAGTTCGCCCGTTGTGGTGTGTAACCGTCTATTCGATTAGAAGGTCGGCGGCTTTAACATTGAGAGCGTTCGCCAGTCGCCATATGTTATAGATCGTCAGATTTTTCTTGCCCCGTTCAAGCATTCCCACGTAGGTCCGGTGAACCCCCGCATGCTCTGCTAGGGTTTCTTGCGTCAGCCCAAGCTGTAACCTGCGTCGCTTCACGTTCGCGGCAAAAAATGGAAATAAGGGGGCATTGGCTTGGTGAAATAGGCATTCACCAAATGTCGCCGTTTACATACTGTGATTAGCATCTACTTTGCTACTGACGTCATCCCGAAGGCTATCTTTCACCGAAAAAGGAGCTACAAATGTTCAAGGAATCACCCTCATTAGCCTGCACCGCTGACTTGCTTGCATCACAGATATGGATTTCAGTGGCGCTGGAGGTGCTGGTATGAATGGTTGGCAAAGGGCGTGGATCGTGTGCTGTGTCGTACTCTTGTTGGTGCCGGTGTACCTCTATCGGACGTTTATCCCAACCGACGAACATCTCAATCAGAAGCATCAGGAAACGATCGACGAAAAGTTAGCCGAGATAAAGGTCATCCAGAGCCCTATACAGGGGTCCAATAGGTTGCTTAGAGAGGTGCTGGCACAGACCCCGGTGTCAGAGCGTCTGATTGAAATCGAGCAATCAAAAGCGAATCATGCTGAGTTCATGGACAAGGTCAGTAAGCAGCGGCCTGTCACTGTAGCCAAATTGACAGGCGGTTGGATTGCTCTCTGCGGGTTGCTGTACATCGCCGGGCTAGTCGGAGCTTGGATTGCTCGGGGGTTCAGAAAACCTCTGGCCGGATAGCAGCACGGGGGCACCGACGTCGATGCGAGGGGCGATCACAGCTGTTGTAATGGAGCTTGAAGTCGCTGGAATAGTCTTTCCTCCAGGTCCGTCAAGCCTTCGTTGTTATTCAAATACCGCTGATAGCGGAGATGTCTGAGGTCAAATGGGATGTCGTCACCGTTCTGCGTGATCAAAATCACTTCCTTGCCCAACGAATGCGCGATACCGATTTCGTAAAACACATTGGGATTACGGCCCGTGCAGTCGCAGATTACGAAGGCAGAACGGTCTATCAAGCTGATGACATCTTGGATTACGGCATGATTTTCCCAGATGCCATCAACCCGATCACACCTCATGTTCACGCGTTGAGCTGCCCTGCGAATAGCTTGAAAAACGCCTGAAAAGCTACTGTCAAAAGGCATCATGGCGGAGAGTTGGTCAAACTGTACGATACCCGATTCAGGGAGCGTGAAGACCTTCGGCGTCCGATCCCTCCCTGGTTGCGCGATGAACAGTGCCCGGTATAGGTTGAAGTCTTTGACGGCCCAGTGTGTCGTGGACAACTCTCCAAAACCTCGCCTGGGATTTGAAACGATCCCCAAATGATGTTCCATCCGAATCAACTCATTCTGGGGAATCGGCCTGACCTCCTGGTCGAAGCGATATTCGATCGCAACTTCCGTACCACTGGTACGAACGCTGAGGATAGTTCCTACCCTTGCCAGTTGGTCTGGGTAGTGCTGAGAGGTTTCCTGCACGAAAAGCGTAGGCAGCTCTTTAAGTGCATCGAAGTTCACGATACCGGACGGGGCAAACCTTGCCAGTACTTGATCCGAGCTGTAGCCGCTTTGCAGAACCCTGGACGAGGCGTAGGTCTTACGGGGCTGATCCCATGGGCTGGCGCTGACGAGGAGATTGAACATACGCGGCTTTCCGTAGGCTGAGTGGCTTTACAATATCATTGTCATGCTAGCGAGCATCGAGCGTGTGGATGGATTCACAACGATTGCAGCATGTCTATTGGTTACGACGGCACGACCCCACCTTACGCTCCATACCGCTTTATAGCTCCTGCGATGAGTTCTGAGGCGTCGTTGCCATATACCGCATACCTGTTCTTATCTCGTCAACTAACTCCTTAGCAGGGGTGGTAGGGCGGTCCGTTGGCTTGGGGCGTCGGGTCTAGGGTCCCGTTTTACACTCTTGATGGGCTGTAAGCGCTCGCCTGACAAGTGCTTTCGACCTCCGGAGGGCGATGTCACACGCCGTTCAAGCATCGATTTTGCTGCTGTAAGGCAGGAATTTTCGCCCTCATTTTAGAGTCACAGTGCCGGTAGATAGGGAACGTGCGACGTCAGGCCGGGTTGGCATGGGTGTCGTCCGTTATTTTCGAGCGAGCGCTTATCAAATGCGGGCGCATAGGGATAGCCGACATGAACATGAAAAATGCAGGGCTGGTAATCGGTGTTGTGGGATTCGTGATGCTGATGATGGCGATGTACATGGATACCAGCGTTCCGGTGAGCGATGTCTACATGTCATCTTCAACGGCAGGCATGCGGGTCCACAACGTCGGCCTCGTTTCTGAGAAGCAGAACTCTTTGATGCTGGCGATAGCATTCATCGTTGTCGGAGTCATGCTGTATGGATTCGGGTCTGTCGCGGCCACACGTCCTGCTCCAATCGCCGGATCTGACGTGCCCCTGGCTAAGCTCCCGGATCACATCAGCCCTGAAGATCTTATGAAGGCGATATCGATGGGAAATGTGAGCGAGGTGCGCCGGATCGTGGCTTCTGGCTTCGACATCACAAAGTCTAGTGGTGCGATGAGCTTCGTGGAGTACGCCGATTTCCACGATCAAGTCGAGATCAAAGAAATACTGCTGATGAAGCTCGGCCACTGACTCAGGGAAATTACGATTTAACTTGCGGTCGGAGATGCTTCGTCGTGACAAGGTTAGAGAGCATGCCGCCGAGCCATCCATAAGCGTACTGTAGCGCGCCTTTCAGGGAGTCTGGGCGACCGCCTGGGCGGGCCTCCGAGACGAGCTGGATGATGGTGTTGCGGCACCTAGAGTATTCTTCTTCAGAGGGCTCTACCGCATGCGCCATCAGGTTGCGCATCCGGTTCAAATTTCTCAGGACAGCCCATATCCAGTCGATGTCATGATCTGTGAGTGACCGAGCTAAAAGCATGGTCTGCTTGAATGTCAGTCGGGCTTCTCGTAGGTGCTTGGGATTTGGGACGACGGCGCCGCAGAAATCACGAAGCAATTCTTCGATGACAAGATGTACTTTGAGAATCACCATCCCTTCATCGGTGAGGGCGTCCAGATGCTTCTGGTTGAGTTCGGAGTGCTTGGCGCGAAAAGGGTCCATGTCTTTACCCATCAGTGACCTCACAAGGTAGTTTCGTAGGGGGGGGCTCAATGAGGAGCGGGGGCACCGGGATGGAATTGACTCGTGTTGATGGCTGTCGAGAGAAAGCTCAATCAACAATCGTAGCCAGCTAATGCCGCATTCGTGCTTGCCACTCTACGTAGGACATCGAGCTGGGCTCTGTGCTGCCATATGAGCTACAGGCGGTAGGTCGCGTCCCATCGCAGACCACAGATAGCAAAAAACCCGCCTAAGCGGGTTTTTTTTCATCGGCGATCAGCCGAAGATTTCATCCAGCGCAGCGTCAAGTCGTTTCTTGTCAGCATGCGTTGGCTGGTTATACATAGCATCACACGGTGCTTTCAGCGACACACTGCCGTTAGCAATGGATGTGACAATCTGTGCAACGCGGGCGTCGTTGGCGGCGGCTTCCTGCACTGTCACGGGCTTTTGGCTATTAGCGGTGAACATGACCATCCCCTTTTTGATGAACGCGGCTTTCAAATCTTTCACGTCAATCTGATCGTTTAGGTTGTGCTTGCCAGTGGAAAGTTCAAACATTTTGACCTCACCACCGCTAAAAACATCGAAACCTTTAGCTGTCTCGACGGCTCTCAGCGCGCAATTATTCGCCTGCCAGCATTGTGCTGCTGACCGTGCCCCAGAGCCTGCAAAACTCGTCGTTGGCGCTTCAGAATCAGGAAGCAGTATGTCCTGACCGTAATGGTAGACCAGTCGACCGCTATCTGCTTCGGCGATCAAAATCGCGATGCCTTCGATCTTAGGACGACCGTGCGACGACAGAGGTCCAGACCTCAAAAACGTTTTCCACAGCTGGATAATTTCAGAATCGCCTGCGAATAGGAAGACCTTTCCGCGCGCCTCTTCGATTTTATCGAAGCCTGTGTCATCAACGTACATGATCGCGAAATCTCTCTCGACTGACCATCGTGAATCACTGGTGATGAAGCCGGTGGTGCGGTCGTAGACGTTCGTGGTCATGGATCAGAACAATTCCCTTTGGATTTATCTTCTACCCATCACTGCGCGTTCGGTATCAGCGAAGGGCGGCAGATTATAAGGAGCAATTCCGACCGGCGCTTGCGTTTTTTATGTATTTTTTTCTTTACAAAGATCGCCTGTGATAGTTCTTTGCTATCACCGATAGAAGCATTCTTTGTATGCCCATGATGCTGTACTCAGACGCCGAAGGTTAACGAAACATACAGTCCAGGAGCTTCTACGATGAGCTCTGAGGCATTTTTGCCGTGCCGCATACCTTCGTGCCACCTATGCGCTTCTCGTCTCAGGAGCGACGATAGGAAGGCCTGCTTGCCCGGCGGAACGTCGTACTTGGATTGGAGGTCCGGATTTACGTCGAGCGTGAGTCCATTTTTTACTGCATAGAAGCACCAGCTCATCGCGGAAGACTGCTTCGAACGCCCAATTTTTTCACCTGGAGTTTGGAACATTAGGTCGGTATCTGCCTCGCCTTTCAGGGCTCGCAGCGCTAGCCTGAGAGGTGTTTTACCTGCAGCTGAGAATCCGGGTGGTCCAATCATCAAACCATGGAGGTGCCACCGGCGGCGGCTGGATGATGCGGAGAGGGCAGCAGGCGCTTTTTCTATCCCGTATAGGAACTCAGACCTTGGTGATACTGATGCTCGAACAAGGCGAGTGATCTGATCTCGTATGTAGGTCAAAGCAGTGGCGTCACCTCGATTTAGTCTGTCATCCAGATCGTGATTCAGGATCAAGGTGAAGGTCTTCAGCTCCCAACCTCTGCGCTGAGCCATCCAGTAAAGCGGTCCGGCTGCTGCTGCGAGCTTCGTGAACTCATCAGCCTTCTTCCAGGGCGTGAGTATGGCTTCGGTAGGTAGAGGCTCGTTTAGAAGGGTCTTTGCTCTGATGCCTTTGTCTGGGAGGTGAAGTGAGTTAGCCAACATACGTCTCTTGTGCATGCTGTGTTCCTTCGCATACACCAGCCCGCCTACCGTAGCAGTGCTTTTTGACGATCTCGATTTTACGGCTTTTTGCCTTTCAGATCCGATTTGCAAATCAGCTTGAGCGTTCGGGTCGACGCCCCCCGCTGTTCCCGGTTCTTCACCGGATTCAGTTTGATCCGTTGGCAATGTGGCCTTGATGCTGTCTGCAACCGTTGATGAATGGGTCATCTCTAACTCTCACAGGAGTTGTTCTCTGATTTTCAAAATGACGGTCTAGGCAGCAGGCCCAGTGCAGTCACATCCTTACAGTAAATCTAAGACTTTGACAGATTGACCATGCCCGTAGCCCGGTCAACCTCAAGTCATCCTTCGATCACTAGATCGTCGTCTTCATCTGTCTGCTCGGTCTGTGCTGCGCGACGGTCTGCTAACCATTTAAGGTTTTCGTCCTCGTCGCTCATACCCGCTAGATCCCCATTCAGCTCGGCATCCTCTCTGCGTTGCTGCGCCCTCATCACCGCTACATCGTTCTCCGACATGATGCGAATGTGCAACTCTGGCAGTTGCTCCACTTCGAGCGCCTCTTCGAGCTTGTCCATCGGCAATGATCGCCGGTAAACGTCCTGGGTTAGCTTGAGAGAGGTGCTTGCTGCTGCGAGCGATCTGAACGCTGTCGGTGCTGTTACATCAAGCTGATCAACTGACAGAGCGAGTTTCGCGCGGATCTGTCGTGTTATGGACAAGTCATCGAGCACCATCGCTGCCGCCGACATCTGAATCTCTTCAAGGGCGAACGATGAGTTGAGCATTTGCTCTCGGGCCTTGGAGACAAGTGCCTCAGAGGTTGCGCCAGCCACTGCGTTGTTCCTGCGGATGATGCGCTGCGTGGTACTCACACTCATGCCCAGACGGTCGGCGATGGCCGATAGGGTATACCCGGCCTCTCTCAGCACGACCACTTGTACGCTTTGATCCGGGGGCGTCTTTTTGCCTGCCATGACTATCACCTCTCAGGAGAACATGCCGAGCACGATAGGCTTGGGCGGTAGGCCAGCAAGCGCCAGCAGCTCGGGTTCTAGCCGGTACCAGTTGCTCTTGATGGTTGCGGGCGAATGACCACTCAGGCGCGCTATCTCGCCAATGTTGAACGGTGCGAGTGATGCGAGAGGGGTTCCAGATGCGAGGAGGGCATCGGATAGCTGTTGGATGATCGACCTGCGCTTGTGCGTGCGCTGGGTGATGCTGGCGTGTGGCTGGTTACGGCATCTACGGGGAGAACGAATGCCGTGGGTGCGGCAGAAGTGGTACGCCGAGTCCTTGGTCCAGCGAACACCGTCACTGCGAGGATTGGTGATGTTCAACTGTTCGGCCAATCGACTGTAGGAGGCGATTGGGTTATTGAGAAAGTCAGCTGCGTTTTTTTCCAATGTGTTCATTGCGGGTATTCCTTCTTCGGATCAATAGGTTTGGGGTCATATCAGTGGTCTCGTTTGATGTTTAAGGGTGATTGTCGAGTGAGTAATGAGTAAGCCGCTGACCATAGCAGGCACTCCAAATCGTATGCCTAATTACGTCTAGCGTCTATCAAGAAATTTCAACGATTTCAGTAAGTTGCAAGCGTTTATTTGATAACGGCACGGTTTGTCGCGCAGGCTTTGAAGTACAATGGCTGACAATCCATAGGAAAATCAAAGTGTTAGTGGTTCAGTAGCTCTAACGGGTTTTTGCGGGTTGCCTGCTCGCGCTAAGCCTGGAATCTCAAAATATCTCGCGAAGGTCCAAGGGAAAGATTTAGGCCTTGTTCCAGTGGCGTTTCACAGTCGCTATACCGATACCAAGCTCGTTAGCAACTTGAGCCTGTGTCATGTCTCTTGCTTTCAGGCGCTGCACAGATGCGGTGGTGTCTGTCGCCTGAGGGCGCCCCAGCGTTTTGCCTTCAGCCTTTGCGCGAGTAAGACCTTGCTGAGTACGCTCGATAAGCAGGTCGCGTTCGAATTCAGCAACGGCTCCCAGTACCTGCATTGTCATCTTGCCCGCTGCACTCGTGAGGTCTACACCCCCAAGGGCGAGGCAGTGCACACGAATACCAATTTTCGCGAGGCGCTCGACTGTTAGACGGACGTCCATAGCATTCCGGCCCAACCGGTCCAATTTGGTGACGATCAGCACATCGCCGGACTCCATGCGGTCCATTAGCTTTTGAAAGCCGGCGCGCTCACTTGCGGCAACGCTACCTGAGACTGTTTCCTCGATCACTCGACTCTGTTGGATCTCGAAGCCTGCGGCTTTCACTTCCTGCACTTGGTTTGTAGTGAACTGAGTGGAAGTGCTGACCCGGCAGTACAGAAAGGTGCGTGACATCGTTGAGACTCCGTATCGTTTAACGTGGTATCAGTGTACCAAGGTATCAACAATGCCTAAAGCCTAATTTCATGATCCTAGATACCATTGGTCAGCGAGGTATCGTTTAACGGTCGTTAGATGATCCCCACTGTGTTCTGTCGCTGCACAAACTCTTTCGTGTGCCCGATGTGATGTCAGGTACTCCAGCCACGGAAGGTGGGCGGCGTGATGATGAGGGGGAGAGATGGGGCAGGGTCGCAAAAGAGGTCTAAAACTCAGGATCGTCGGTAGTAGGCCGATGTTAGGGCGCTGTAGCAGGCCCATGCGTATGGAGCCATTGAAAGTAAGCACAGCCCGCCGAGGTGATCACGGCGTGACGAAGCTTGTCACCGTAATCGGCTGTATATGTGAAGTGTCTGGTAAGCAGCAGGGATTGTACGATTGGCTCTTCCAGATCAACGAAACTATCCGACTTGGGGATTGGGAGAGATGGAGACCATGTGCATGATGCAGTTGATGGATGTTCACTGGGCGACCTGTTGGGTTGGAAATGTCCGCAACGTGTCGTACGGCTAGGAGGATCCCCCGGTCTCTAGGTTACTTTGTCACCCGTACTGGAACTGGAAAGGGAGTCAGCAGCTCATTCGACGCTTGCTTACTTAAGAGTTCAGCGTCGCCAGGTACCGGTAGCCCGGTGCCGTAACACGAAGGCGAAGCTGTGACGATCCGCGTTCCACAGGTAATTTGGCGATGAATCCCGCGAAGGTTAGGTAGCGAAGCGTCGCAACGTCGCTTGTGCTGAACGAGAGCCATTCCTCTGCGTGGATCAGGTTTAGGAGCCGCCTATGCTCCAATCGATTCAAATTCATTTTTCCAAGCCATCATGAGAACGGTCTGTCCTAGCGGCGGGGACACAGTTTCCAAGGTAATGGCAAGTGTGGCGGAGATTCTGAAAATTTCTACTTGTGCAGCCACATCAAAAACTCTTGCCCTTCAGCCGTTAGCGATGCACAGACGATGTGGGTCTCCGGTGTTAGCGGAGCATCAGTCGTTATGTGTCCGGACTTGATCAACGTTTCGAGCCAGAAACGGCGATCGCCTTTGAGGATGATGATGCTCCTATTGCTGGCGAGCTGCAGGAGTTCGAACGTTATCGGGATTGAGGTGGGCATTAGCGTATCCCTCCGAAGGAGTTCAGAGTCTGGACCCACGGAGCAGATTTCGCCGGTTGTACGAAAAATAGTTACTGTATAACTAAAGTATCGATTTCAGTTGATGCTTACTTTGGTTCAGCGGGGCTATGGGTGGCGCCTCTCGACGTGAGGGTCAGATGATCGCCGGATAGGAATCAAAGAAGCGGGCGCTGGCTCCACAGGTACCAAGCGAGGCTCTCTCCGAAGGTATGACAGGTATAGAGAGCCTCGCTCAGTGAGGCTTAGCCTGTACCTACCAGGATGGCCTTGCACAGGGCGGGCGTGAATATGGCCCGTGTAGACGAATGACTTCAATAGATCATTGTCCTCGCTATTGAAGCCCAGCCACCGCTCCTCAAATACCAGCGTCAAGATTCGCTCGTGATCATCGCTGTAATGCACCATAAACCTTTCTCCGCCTCACGCGAGGTAGCATATGGGGGAAGATTACAGGTGATGGCAGAACGATAGCCAGCGCGCCGATGAGTAGCATTCATCTGATGCTCGGCGGGCAGATCATCCCTGTCCAACGTGAGCAGGCTTGAATTATTCCGACTGATTGAGCCCGAACTTCGCACGATGGCGATCTCTGCTCGATGCCAATTGACCGCTAAAGCGGTCGCGGAATCCTGCGTAGGTGATTCCTGACAGGTCTACAGGGATCTCTAAGCTCTCAAGTACCTCGCGTTTCTGCGCCTGGGTGAATCCGTTTCCGTACTGTGCAGTCGTGCCTTCGTGTGCGCGTGAGTGACCGATGATGTCAGGTAGGATCAGGAACGCCTCGACGCCGGCTCGCCGAGCGAGGTCTGCAAATGTGTGGCGGAAACTGTGGAAGTTCTTCCGGTCCGTGTCGCCCTTTGAGTCTCGGACTCGGATGCCTTGTTTGAAGAAATAACCGGCTGCAGTGGTGCTGTGGCTAGGGAAGCGGCAAAAAAAATGGGTGGC
This sequence comes from Pseudomonas sp. UBA4194, assembly GCF_002379585.1. Classification (GTDB taxonomy): domain Bacteria; phylum Pseudomonadota; class Gammaproteobacteria; order Pseudomonadales; family Pseudomonadaceae; genus Aquipseudomonas. Next base: position 176,917 of record NZ_DFUE01000010.1, on the reverse strand, counting down.
GTTGCTGCCCCACCCTTTTTTGTCTCGATAAGTGAGCCCGTCAGAAAATAATTTTTCTCGACCTTCCTCAACGGCCTCTCGCACAAAGTCTAGAAAACCCATGCGAACGAGCTCGCTGTGGATTGGCAGAATCCTTCGGCTGGCGCGGTTCTTCAAAGACTTGGGGAGTGGCCGGTCCTGTTCGTCATCCATGATATCGATGGTCCAGATCCCGTCCGTCGTCTGAGCGATATCCAGCGCGTTGAGTTGGCACAGCTCATTAAGCCTACCTCCGGTGAACAATCCTAGTAACGGCAGCCAGAACTGATAGGGAGCCACTGACTTGCTACGATCTAGCTCTGTCCCCCGATAGAGATAGCCAGTGAAAATCGCATTGAGGTCTGCATTCGAAAATGCCTTCTCCACTGGCTTGGCGCCTGGCCTGTCGTCGTTAAGCTTTGGCCGCTCCGGAGTGTCAGGATGAATCGAGGTAAACCCTTTCCGATGCGCGAACTCATGAAGCACTGACAGCCGGAGCATGACTTTAGCACCGGTCTTGTCCGAGATTTTCCGCTCCCCGTCTTTCGCAATGATTGAGTCTACGGGGGCGTCTGGTGGTGGCAGCTTGCTGCCGCGGCTCATCCGTAGCTCAAATATAGCCTGATAGATCCACTCGAAATCTTCGAGGGTGAGCTGGTTGAAGGGTTTTCCGCGACTGAGGATGCTCAGACGGCACGCATGCCCCTGCTCGTCTTCTCTGGTTCTCTGGCTTTTTGGCGCGCCTCTATTTAGCCGCGCATCTGTATCCCACTGAAGTTGCCAGAGCTCGTAAACACTTAGCGCCGCCGCTTGAGGTTTGGGTTCCGCCAGCTTCGAAGGTGCGGCTCCCATAGGGATCAGTTCAGGACCTAAGGCTAGGTTTTCCACAAGCCTTGGTAGCACGGTCCGAAAATACGGGAGCGGCAGGTTCAAACCCTTATCGAACAACATGCTAGCGAGCTGTTCTTGAGCTTTCGGAATCATCCGATGTGGCCGTCCCGTCAGAGTCTGAGCAATTAGCCTCCGCCGTAAGTCGTGATCGTGTTCTTCCCACTCATCGTCGGTGAGTGCCGATTCGAAAGCTGGCTCCCCTGTATGGGGCGTTGCGCTGTTGCTCCAGTCCGGCGAGCGCTCCGCAAGCTCCAACTCGGCGAGATACAGCTCATAGTCTTCTTCAGAAGGTTGGTAATCGTCTCGGTCAACCACGGCCAGCACCTTATCAAAAACGATCTCGTAGCGTGCAACGTACTGCCGTGCACGTCGAAGCGCCAGCCTTCGGCTATCGGTTTTGAGGGAACGGCGGATTTCTCGCTGGATACCCAATGCTTGGCGCAGCGGTTTTGGCACGACGATCCTGAAGTAGTAGGTGCCGTGTCGATTTAGCGAAAGGTTTGATGGGTTTGACTGCATGCGTTGCACCTTTGCGATGCCCCACGTCAGTGCGTCACTCGATGCCCCATTTGCTCAGATTCCTTCTCGGCCTAGGTTCAGCCGCAACCCACCTGGGTTTGAAGGAAGTGGGAAATTTGGCGGGATTCGAACCCACGACCCCTGCCTTCGGAGGGCAGTACTCTATCCAGCTGAGCTACTGGTGCAACGCGGGCGCCATAATACCCATGTCGGGGGTGGGCGTCTATTGCGACGAGGGGTACATCGTTTAAGGGATGTTGCGGTCACAGCTTTGGGGTGATCGGAAAAAGCGGTCGAAGCTGCCCAGTTCGTTCTTTTTTTCGAACAGACTATTGTCCTTTCACCCCACAGAACCTAGGATTCGTTTGAGATTTCAAACGCTCTTGTCTGGGTGCTGAAGCGCGTGGGTATTCCCATGGGGCATTTGTACTTCAGCCCGGGCGCCTTTCCATAATCACAATCCGCACCGTCGCGCATGGTGCCGTTAAGGAAGCCGACATGCAGCTCAAAGACACCTCGTTGTTCCGCCAACAAGCCTATATAGACGGCACGTGGCAGAACGCCGACAGTGGCCAGGCCATCAAGGTCAACAACCCGGCCACCAATGAAATCCTTGGCACCGTGCCGAAAATGGGCGCGGCCGAAACCCGCCGCGCCATCGAGGCTGCCGACAAGGCGTTGCCGGCCTGGCGTGCCCTGACCGCCAAAGAGCGCTCGAACAAGCTGCGCCGCTGGTTCGAACTGATGATCGAGAACCAGGACGACCTGGGCCGGCTGATGACCCTGGAACAGGGCAAGCCGCTGGCCGAAGCCAAAGGCGAGATCGCCTACGCGGCGTCGTTCATCGAGTGGTTTGCCGAGGAAGCCAAGCGCGTCTACGGCGACACCATCCCGGGCCATCAGCCCGACAAACGCCTGATCGTGATCAAGCAGCCGATTGGTGTGACCGCAGCCATTACCCCGTGGAACTTCCCGGCAGCGATGATCACCCGTAAGGCAGGCCCGGCGTTGGCTGCGGGCTGCACCATGGTGCTCAAGCCGGCTTCGCAGACGCCGTTTTCCGCCTTGGCTCTGGCTGAACTTGCCGAGCGTGCGGGCATTCCCAAAGGCGTGTTCAGTGTGGTGACCGGCAGCGCCGGCGACATCGGCAGCGAGCTGACCAGCAATCCGATCGTGCGCAAGCTGAGCTTCACCGGCTCCACTGAAATCGGTCGTCAGCTGATGGCCGAATGCGCCAAGGACATCAAGAAAGTCTCCCTGGAGCTGGGCGGCAACGCGCCCTTCATCGTGTTCGACGACGCCGATCTGGACAAGGCGGTCGAGGGCGCGATCATCTCCAAGTACCGCAACAACGGGCAGACCTGCGTCTGCGCCAACCGCATCTACGTGCAGGACGGTGTCTATGACGCGTTCGCCGAGAAGCTGAAGGTGGCGGTCAGCAAGCTCAAGATCGGCAACGGCCTGGAAGACGGCACCACCACGGGGCCGCTGATCGACGACAAGGCCGTGGCCAAGGTCAAGGAACACATCGCCGATGCCCTGAGCAAAGGCGCGACGGTGCTGACTGGCGGCAACGCGTTGCAGGGCAATTTCTTCGAGCCGACGGTGCTGGTGAACGTGTCCAAGGATGCTGCCGTGGCCAAGGAAGAGACCTTCGGCCCACTGGCGCCGCTGTTCCGCTTCCAGGATGAAGCCGAAGTGATCGCCATGTCCAATGACACCGAGTTCGGCCTGGCGTCGTATTTCTATGCCCGCGACATGAGCCGCGTATTCCGTGTCGCCGAGGCGCTGGAATATGGCATGGTGGGCATCAATACCGGCTTGATCAGCAACGAGGTGGCACCGTTTGGTGGCATCAAGGCGTCGGGCCTGGGCCGTGAGGGCTCCAAGTACGGCATCGAAGATTACCTGGAAATCAAATACCTCTGCATTTCGGTGTAACCCGCCGCGCAGACACCCTTGGCGGCCGGCAGCCGCAGCAGTCGATCATCGTATGCTGCTGCGGTTTCAACCGGCCGCTTTATCCTTGAACCACGCCGACCGATGAGCGGCGAATGAGGAATGTCATGAGCAAGACCAACGAATCCCTGATGCAGCGTCGCATGGCCGCCGTCCCCCGTGGCGTGGGCCAGATTCACCCGATCTTTGCCGACTCGGCGAAGAACGCCACGGTGACCGACGTCGAAGGCCGCGAGTTCATCGACTTCGCCGGCGGCATCGCGGTGCTCAATACCGGACACGTTCACCCCAAGGTGATCGCTGCGGTGGAAGCTCAACTGCACAAGCTGACCCACACTTGCTTCCAGGTGCTGGCCTACGAGCCGTACGTGGAAGTGTGCGAGAAGATCAACGCCAAGGTACCGGGCAACTTCGACAAGAAGACCCTGCTGGTGACCACCGGCTCGGAAGCGGTCGAGAACGCCATCAAGATCGCCCGTGCCGCCACCGGCCGTGCAGGCGTGATCGCCTTCACCGGCGCCTACCACGGTCGCACCATGATGACCTTGGGGCTGACCGGCAAGGTCGTACCGTACTCGGCCGGCATGGGCCTGATGCCAGGCGGTGTGTTCCGCGCCTTGTACCCTTGCGAGCTGCACGGTGTGAGCATCGATGATTCGATTGCCAGCATCGAGCGCATTTTCAAGAACGATGCCGAGGCCCGCGACATCGCCGCCATCATTCTCGAGCCGGTACAAGGTGAAGGCGGTTTCTACGTCGCACCGAAAGCGTTCATGCAGCGCCTGCGTGCGCTGTGCGACCAGCACGGCATTCTGCTGATCGCCGATGAAGTCCAGACCGGCGCGGGCCGTACCGGGACCTTCTTCGCCATGGAGCAGATGGGCGTCGCGCCGGATCTGACAACGTTCGCCAAATCCATCGCCGGTGGCTTCCCTCTGGCCGGTGTGTGCGGCAAAGCCGAGTACATGGATGCCATCGCTCCGGGTGGCCTGGGCGGCACCTACGCCGGTAGCCCGATCGCCTGCGCTGCCGCCCTGGCGGTGATGGAGGTGTTCGAGGAAGAGAACCTGCTGGACCGCAGCAAGGCCGTGGGCGAACGCCTGGTGGCTGGCCTGCGTTCGATCCAGGCCAAGTACCCGGTGATCGGTGACGTGCGCGCTCTGGGCGCGATGATCGCGGTGGAGCTGTTCGAAGGCGGCGACACCCACAAGCCAAACGCCGCTGCCGTGGCGCAGATCGTGGCCAAGGCGCGCGACAAGGGTTTGATCCTGCTGTCGTGCGGCACCTACGGCAACGTGTTGCGCATCCTGGTACCGCTGACCTCGCCCGACGAGCAGCTGGACCAAGGTCTGGCAATCATCGAAGAGTGCTTTGCCGAGCTGGCGTGACGGTTGGGCGATATCGTGGAGCTGACGCCATGATTCATCCGAGGCTGTGACCGGCTGCAGAAAAAACCCGCCTCGGCGGGTTTTTTTTTGCACTATTGGCTAAAGCAGCCGTTAATGGTTGAAGGAATGCGGCCTGGCAAGGGGCGCTGGCACTCCCCAGGAGAACGTAGATGACCGCTGTAGCCCATTCGACACCACGGGTCTTGATTGCCGAAGCCGACCCGTGGATGCGCGACCTGCTCACGCAAATGTTGCTCAGCGTGCGCTGTGACGCTGAACTCGACGTTTGCGAGGATGGCTCGTCAGCCCTTGACCATCTGCGTCGCCTGCCCGACCTGGTGATTGCCGCCCGAGAGCTGCCGGGGGTGGATGGGCTGGCGTTGCTGCGCAGCGTGCGCAAGCAGAATCGTCAGCCGGCGTTGCCGTTCATCCTGCTCAGCGACCGCAGTGACAGCGCCAGCGTGCGCGAAGTGTTGCCCTTGGCGCCGACGGCCTATCTGACCAAACCGTTGAACATGGAGGGCCTCAAGGCTCGCCTGCACAAGCTGTTGCTGGAAGTGGGCCAGGAGGTGGCGTGTGAGGTCCCGACGCTGACCCCCGGCATGACGCTGGATGCCTATCTGGAAAGCCGGCGACAGAACAGCGATGGTGCACCGCTGCTCTCGGATGTACAGGCGGCGGTCAAGCGCGCGCTCAATCCCCATGGCTTGAACCTGAAAATCCTCGAAGCGGATGTGCGCAGCGACCCGCAAGTGACGGCAGTGCTGATCTCGGCAGCCAACAGCGCATCGCTCCATGGCGCGGCACAGGTGCAGACCCTGATGCAGGCGCTGACCAAGCTGGGTTCGACCCAGAGCATGAACCTTATTCTGGGCCTGACTCTGAAGCGAAGTGCCAGGCTCAGCGATCCGCAGTTGGCCGAGCAGGCGGAGGTGTACTGGAACCTGTCGCTGCACACCGCCGAATTCGCCCGGACCTTGGCGCGTCAGTTGGATACTGATGAAGAACGCTGCTATTGCGCCGGTTTGCTGCATTGTCTGGGGGATCTGGCGGTGTTGCGCGTGTTGCAGGAGTGGCGGCTGGCGGGAGGCGTGTTGGAGGACGGCGAAACGGCAAAGGCGTTGCGTACGTTCGGTGCGCCGTTCGGCTCGGAGCTGCGCCGACGCTGGCGGTTGCCGCTGGAATTGCGCGAGCTGATTGCCGCGGTTTACCAGCTGGGCGGTGGCGTGTATTCCCGAGATACGCTGGCGATGAATCTGGCGGCACAATTGGCGCGGCTGGGGCCTGACGACAGTGTTGACGAGGTGGCCAAGGGCAAGCCGGCGCGCTTGTTGAAGATGGGGGCTGCGCAGTTGAATCGGTTGCGTGGGGCACCGATGATCCGATAGGGCGAGATGACGGGGGCCTTCCACATGAATCGGCGGGACCCTTCGGCTCTGTGGGAGTGAGCAGTGGATGAGGGGAAGGCAGGGCTGACGCCATTGCGGCCATTCCGGTACCCCATGGGCGTTGCCGAAGTTCTTATTGTCATTCGACAGGATTATTTGTATATCCCGCATCAATGTAACTTTACACACTTAATAATACTTTTTGCCTATGGGTGATATGGATTTGACCTGTAGGAAAAGTCGTTCGCGAGAGTTGTCATTTTTCAAAACAAGCTTGAAGCGCCTATAAAATTCAGACAATTCTGAAAGTTGTTGAATTCATGGGTCCTCATCTTGACGTTAATAGAGTGCCTTCCTATCATCGCGCCCCTTTCAAGTAATCACACTGCCTATCTGGCATCAAGGATTGAATATGTGGTTAGGGGCGGGGCGCCGGGCAAGTTCGTGTATTGTGGTTTTTCTTTTTTATGTAACGCAGGTCTTCGCAGCGCCCACTACCCCGGGCGAGCAAGACTTCATCCGCGACCGTCAGGATCGCCTGCTGGAAGAACAGCGGCAGCGCCTCGAGAAGCTCAAGAACCTGCCCGGCGAGCAAGGCAGCCCTCTTGCGTCTCCTGCAGTGAAGGACACCCGCTGTTTCCCCATCCAGCGTATCGACATCGAGGGCGCCGACGCTCTGGGTCCCGCGCAAAAAACCGAACTCGTACAGCCGTATCTGAACCAGTGCCTGGGTGTCGCGCAGCTCGACGAGTTGCTGAGGATCGTCACCGATCGCTATCTGCAACGGGGGCTAGTCACCAGTCGTGCCTATTTGCCGCAACAGGACCTCTCGACCGGGGTCCTGAAGATTAAAGTGGTAGAAGGCCGCCTGGAGGGCATCCGACCTGCCGGTGACAGTGGCCTGACGTCCCGCGAATTGAACATGGCTTTTCCAGGTCACGTGGGTGAGTTGCTCAACTTGCGCGAAGTCGAGCAACTGGTCGACCAGCTCAACCGCTTGCCGTCCAACCGCGCGCAAATGGAGCTGGCGCCTGGGGAAGCGGTGGGGGGCAGCACGGTGCTCGTCAGCAACACCGCGCAAAAGCCCTGGCGCGCCTCGCTGTCGCGCAACAACGATGGCCAGCGCAGCACCGGTCGGCAGCAGTGGGGCGCCGGTCTTGATTGGGACAGCCCGTTGGGCCTGGCTGACCAGTTGGTACTGCGCGGCAGCCACGATGCGGTCAGCGACCATCATCGCCGCTCCAAAAGCACTACGGCGTACTACAACGTGCCGTGGGGATGGTGGAATTTCAACTATTCCTACAGCCAGAGCGAATACGGCTCACAGGCTTTCGGTAATGGGTTTGCCTTCAAGCAAAACGGTGACAGCCAGAACCATCAGTTTCGTGCCGAGCGCGTGATACATCGCGACTCGGTCAGCAAAACGTCTATCAACGGCGGCCTGGCGTACCTGCGCAGCAATAACTACTTGAATGGCAGCCGCTTGGAAGTCAGCAGCAATCGCATCAGCGAAGCCCAGTTAGGCATCAACCACGGCCGGCGTATCGGCAATGCGTTCGTCAACCTCGACCTGGGCATGCAACGAGGCATCGGTGCCCTCGACGCGCAGAGTCGCAAGATCGAACAGCACGGCGACCCCAACGATCGCTATCGCAAGTACACCGCCACCGCAAGTTACCTGCAGGGCTTCAACCTGTGGGGCGAAGCGTTCAGCTTCACCAGCTTGGCCACGGGGCAACGCAGTGAAGATGTGCTGTTCAGCCCGCAACGCATGAGCTTGAGCGGGCAGTCGTCGATGCGTGGGATCAGGGACCAGAACCTGTCTGGCGACAGCGGCGGCTACTGGCGCAATGACCTGCGCTGGACGCGTCCCGTCAACCTCGCCTGGTTACGCCCCGTGCTTGACCAATACGGCATTGGCCTGGGCTACGACCAAGGTGTGATCCGGGGTGATCGCTACAACGGCGACCAGCACGGTCGCGTGTCCAGCAATTCGGTCGAGCTGTTCGCCCGCGGTCAGCATGTTGCGACGTCGGTGACCCTGGCCCACTCGCTGGAGCGCCCCGCTGCGCTGAGCGAGCGGGAAACACCGATCTACTTTCGCCTAGATCTCTTTCTCTGACTTCACGTTTCGGTAGGTAATCGACATGGACGTTCGCCAGTTCGCTTTTCTGGCCCGGCAAGCCTCGGCTCGGATTCAGCCTCGCGAGCAATTCTGCGGCTTGCCCAAGCGTGGGCTGGCGTTGCTGCTGGCCAACGTCATGTTCTGGCAGCCGCTGTGGGCGCAAGCCGAAGGCATTGTGGTCAGTGGTACAGGCACCCGCCTGCAACAGGCGGGCAACGGTGTGCCGATCGTCAACATTGCCACCCCTGATGCCACCGGCCTGTCGCATAACCAGTACAAGGATTACAACGTCGGCAGCCAGGGCGTGATCCTCAACAACGCCACCAGTCGCACACAGAACACTCAGCTGGGCGGCATCATCGTCGGCAATCCGAACCTGGCCGGCTCTGCGGCCCACGTCATTCTCAACGAAGTTACCGGCGGCAATCCCAGCCAGCTGCGTGGGTACACCGAAGTCGCCGGACAATCGGCCAAGGTCATCGTCGCCAACCCCTACGGCATGACTTGCAACGGCTGCGGCTTCATCAACACCCCGCAGGTGACGCTGACCACCGGCAAGCCGATCGTCGAGAAGGGCCAGTTGCAGCGCTATCAGGTCGACGGTGGTGCGATTTCCATCGACGGGCAGGGCTTGAACGCGAGCAATGTAGATGGTTTTGAAATCATCACTCGCTCGGCCCGGATCAATGCACAGATCAATGCGCGCAATCTCACCATCGTGACAGGCCGCAACGACGTCGACGCCACGACCCTGCACGCCACCGCCCGCGCCGATGACGGTTCCACCAAGCCGCAGCTGGCCATCGACAGTTCCGCGCTGGGTGGCATGTATGCCGGTGCGATCAAGCTGGTGGGCACCGAAGCCGGCGTCGGGGTCAAACTGGCCGGTAACCTGGCGGCCAGCGCCGGTGACATTCAGCTCGACGCCAACGGCCATCTGCGCCTGGCCCAGGCAGGGGCAAGCGGCGCCGTGAATATCGCGGCGCAAAGCCTCGACGCCCAAGGTCCCGTCTATGCCGGTAGCCAGGTGCGGGCGCAGACCCGTGACGATTTGACGATCAGCAACACCCTGGCCGCCCGCGACAGCATCGCCCTGACCAGCGGCGGGCAATTGACCAACAGCGGCATCATCGAAGCCGGGGTGAATGCCGACGATAGCCGTAACGCCTGGGGCGACGTCCATCTCAAGGCGCAAGGACTCAACAACCGCAACAGCGTGATCGCCAGCCGCAACCTCGACGTGGTCAGTGCGGGTGCCGTTGATAACCAAGGCGCCACTCTGTCAGCAGAGGGCCGCGTCGCCACCACCGCTACCCACTTGAACAACAGCAACCACGGACGGGTACTCAGCGCCAGTCTGGTCAAACTGGACATAGGTGAGGTGCACAACGAGCAGGCTCTGATCAGCAGCACTGGCGGCCTTGAAATCGACACCAGTCGCCTGGTCAACAACGCAGGCAAGCTGGCCGGCAGCACGATCGGCCTGCGCCTGGCGACGCTGGATAACGTTGCGGGAGTGGTCTGGGCCGGGCAAATGCTGGACATCAACGCCAGCGGCGTACTGAACAACCAGACCGGCCGCCTGATCAGCCAAGGTGATCTGCAACTGGTGGGCGGTCATCTGGACAACCGCGACAAGGGCGCGGTGCAAAGCCGGGCGGCCGCGCGCCTGACCAGCAAGACCTTGAACAACCAGAGCGGCCTGCTCAGCGCCGGCTCCCTGACCGTAACGCTGGATGAAGCCGATAATGGCGGCGGTCGTATCGCCAGCCGGTCCGACCTGACCGCAGCCATTGGCATCCTTCGTCAGCAGGGGGGAGAACTGGTCGCCCAAGGCCAATTGAGCTTGACCGGCGATCATCTGGACAACCGCAGCGGTGGCTTGCTGGCGGCCAATCAGACGCTGATCGTCAAGGTCAACCACATCGACAATCGCGCCGGGAAAATCGCCGGCCTGACCGCATTGGACGTGACTGGCCAGCACCTGGACAACAGCGGCGGTCAGCTGTTGGCTGGTACCGACCTCATGGCCCGTGTCGCTCAACTGATCAACCAGCAACAGGGCCTGATTTCCGCCGAAGGTCAATTGCGCTTGAGCGGCACTCGCTTGTCCAACCAGAACGGCAAACTGGCCAGCCAGCAAGCCATGACCCTTGATCTGTCTGGCGAGCTCGACAACCAGCAAGGTCTGCTGACCAGCGAAGCTGCATTGACCCTGGCGGCGATGGCGTTGCGCAATGACGGCGGCCGCCTGACCAGCACGGGTAACCTGGCCATCACCAGCCAGGGCCTGCTGAGCAACCGTGGCGGTACGGTCGTTTCCAATAACGCGTTGACCCTGAAAAGCGCCAGTCTGGACAATAGCCAGCAAGGACTGCTCAGCGGCAAAGGCGCGGTCAGCCTGCAAACAGATGATTTCGACAACCGCCAAGGCGGTCGTCTGACCGGCAGCGACACCCTGAACCTGAGCGCTGGTCAAGTCAGCAACGGCGAAAAGGGCAGCATCACCAGTGCCAAGGCCCTCAAGGCCAACCTCGCAGGGCTGGCTCAGCAGGGCGGCAAGCTGTACAGCAACACCGCGCTGTCTCTGGACCTCAATGGCGGTGTGCTCGACAACCGTCAAGGCTTGGTCAATGCCCCGCAACTGCGCTTCGGCAACCTGGCAGAGGTCAATAACCAGGGCGGCGAAATCTCCAGCACCCATGGCTTCGAACTGGTCGCGGACAGCCTGGACAACAGCTCAGGCAAAGTCCTTTCCATCGAAAACCTCGCCCTGCGCATCGGCAAGACCCTGCACAACCTCAAGGGCCTGGTATCGGCCCGCAGCGTGGTCGTGAACAGCAAGAGCCTGAACAATCGACAAGGCCTGCTCAGCAGCCTTGGCACCATTGATATCACCTCTACGGGCCTGTTCGACAACCGCGCCGGGACTTTGATCGGCGACCACCTGCTGCGCGTGCAGGCAGGCGCTATCGACAACCGTGAGGGTGAGATCGCAGGCAAGCAAGACGTCGACGTCCGTACCGCAGGGCTGGATAACCGGAACGGCAAACTGATCGCCCAAGGTGCGCTGCTGCTCACAGCCACGCAACTGGACAACCGCCAGAGCGGTTTGGTAACCGCTACAAAAGCGCTGGAACTGCACGTCGATAACTTGGATAACCGCGGCGGCGAACTGTCTTCGCAGGCTGAGATCGAGCTGTCCGGTCACCAACTCGACAACGACGATGCCGGCCAGGTGTCGGCCCAAGGCAGCCTGACCGTCGCCTACGCCACTGTTCTCAATCGCGCCAAGGGTTTGCTGTCCGGCAAAACCGGTATCAACCTGCAAGCAGACAGCCTGGACAACAGCGATGGACGCCTGCTCAGCCAGCGCAACATCGATCTCTTGCTCACGGGCGCGGCCATCAACCAGAAAGGTCTGATCAGCGGTGAAGGGACCTTGCACCTCAGCGCTGGCAGCCTCGACAACACGGGCGGTAAGCTGTCCAGTGCAGAGCTGCTGACCCTCGACAGCCGCGGCCTGATCATGAACCGCAATGGCGAACTGATCACCGATCAAGGCCTGACCCTTTCCAGCGCCAGCCTGGACAACAGCCAGGGCGGCCGCATCAACGCCAAGGGCGCCCTGAACCTGACAACCGGCGCTTTCAACAACGATGGCGGGGTTGTCAGCAGTGCCAACACCCTTGACCTGACCGCCGATGCCGTCAGCAACCTCAGCGGCCGCATCGGCAGCCAGTTGGCCCTGACTGCGAGCTTGCAAGGCCTGGCTACGCGCGAGGGGAAGTTTTTCAGCGACAGCGCCCTGACGCTGGACCTCAACGGCGCCGACCTCGACAACCGTCAAGGCCTGCTCTACGCGCCGAGCCTGGCTCTGCGCAACGTTGGCGCCGTGTACAACCAGGGCGGTGAAATCTCCAGCGGCCAGGCCTTCATGCTCAAAGCCCGCAGTCTGGACAACAGCGCGGGCAAGCTGCTCAGCAACCAAACCTTGACCCTGCAGATCGAACAGACCCTGGCCAACCTCAAAGGCCAGATTGCCGCCGCTGCCCTCAGCATGCAGGCCGCGAGTCTGGACAACAGCGAAGGTGTGCTCACCAGCCGCAGTGAGCTGAACCTGACCAGTCAGGGCAGTCTGCTCAATCGCAACAATGGCGTGATCAGTGCCGCGACCGTGCTGGACATCCACAGCTCCGAACTCGACAACCACGGCGGCCAGTTGCTCGGCAACCACGCTGTCCGTCTGGACCTCAACGGAGGCACGCTGGGCAACAGCGCCGGCCTGATCAATAGCGATGGCCCTCTGACCTTCACCCGCATCGGTGCCGTCGACAATCGCGACGGCGAAATCTCCAGCAACCAAGGCTTCACCCTGGCCAGTGCGCAGCTCGATAACAGCGCGGGCAGAATCATCAGCAGCGGCCAGTTGTCCGTCATCGGCGGCGCCATCATCAACCGCAATGGCCTGCTGTCCGGCTGGCAGGGTTTGAACCTGCAAGGCAGCAGCCTGGACAACCGCGACAACGGCACCGTTTCCAGCCTCAGCGGCAACCTGACGGCGAACCTGAGCGGTGTGCTGCTCAACAGCAACGCCGGCGCCCTGACCAGTGCCGGACGTCTGGACATCGACAGTGCCCGCCTGGACAACAGCCAAGGCGGCATTCTGAGCAGCGGCGCCGGCCAAACCCTTACCGTTCAGGGCACGCTCGACAACAGTCAGGCTGGCCTGATCGACAGTGGTGCCCAGCTGACCGTCCGCGCCACAAGCCTGAGCAACCGTGCAGGCACTGTCACCAGCCAGCAGGCCCTGACGTTGACCGGTACGACGCTGGACAACACCGGCGGCCAGTTAGCGAGCAACGGCAGCATTACCCTTGACCTGCTGGGCACCTTGATCAATGCGCAGGGCACACTCGCCAGCGGCGGCCCCCTGCGCATTCAGCGCGCCACCCACATCGACAACCAAGGTGGACAACTGGCCAGCCAAAGTGTGCTGAGCCTGTTCGCTGGCGGCCTGGACAACCGCAACCGTGGCACGGTGGCTTCGCTCGATCAACTGACCGTGGACGCCAGTGGTACCGTGCACAACGATGCCGATGGTTTGATCTACAGCCAGAACGGCGCCGTCAGCGTCACCGCCGCGGCGCTGGAAAACAGCGGAGGCGCCGTACAAAGCCAGGCAGGCCTGACCCTGCTCACCGGCAGCGCGATCAACAACGCCAACGGTCGCCTCATCGCCCAGAACGGCGACCTGATACTGGGCGCTGGAAGCCTGGATAACCGCGGCGGCATCCTTTCCAGCCTGCGCGGTGCCCTCGAAGCGCGCGTGACTGGCGGCCTGCTCAACAATCAAGGCACCCTGCAAGGCCAACGCCTGACCTTGGTGGCCCTGGCCGGGCTCGACAACCAGAATGGTCGTATTGCCGCGCAGAGCGGCGACGCCAGCATCACCACCGCCGACCTCAACAATAGCGCCGGCGCGCTCTATGCCAAAGGTCTGATCGACGTCTCCGGCAACACCGTCACCAACGCGGGCCAAATTGCCGGCGGCCGCGTGCGTTTTACCTTGGGCGGGTCGCTGATCAACCGCTCCGGCATCGTTGAAAGCGACTCCTTCATCGACATCTCCGCTGCCAGCCTCGATAACCAGAGCGGCACCCTGCGCGCACTCGGCACGGATGGGGCATCGGTGTATCGCGTGGGCGGTGTGCTGGACAACCGGGGTGGCGTGATCGAGAGTGCGAACTCGGATTTGACGATCGACGCGGGCAGCTTCCGCAATACCAACGGCTCTGTGCTGCACGTAGGCCTGGGTGAATTCAATATCGCCAGCGCCAACGTCATCGCGGCGGGTGGCAGCCTGGTCACCCGTGGTGGCCTGACCCTCAATGCCGACCACTGGACCAACAGCGGCGTGCTTCAAGCCGGACGTCTGACCATCAACGTCGACGACTTCCACCAGACCGCCAGCGGCCAGCTACTGGCTTCACAGAGCTTGCGCGGCGAAGGCGCCAATTGGCACAACGATGGCACGCTGGCCAGTGACGGTGACCTGTGGCTCGGGCTGACCGGTACCTATTCGGGCAATGGTCGCGTCACCAGCCTGGGAAACCTGCAGATCGGCGCCGCACAGTTGCAAGTCGCTGCCCCTGGCAGCATCACGTCTGGCGCCGGCCTGAGACTGGACGTCGGCGGCGCCTTGTTCAATCAGGGTCGCATCACTTCTTTGGATAGCGCCGCGATCACGGCGGGCAACATCGACAACCATGGCACCCTCGGCAGCGGCCAATCCCTCAAGCTCAAGACCGGCGCCTTGCTCAACGAGCGCGCACTGCTGTTCAGCGGTGGCGACATGGGCTTGCAGGTCGACACCTTCACCAACCGCTACGCAGACGTCTACAGCCTGGCCAACCTGCGCATCGATCGGGACGGCAATGGCGGCCACGCCACCCTGATTCGCAACAGCTCCTCGACGCTGCAAAGTGACGGCAGCATGAGCTTGGCCGCCAGCACCATCGAAAACGTGCGCGAAGTGCTCTCCACCCATGACGCCGGCGTCTATACCGGCAAGATCTACCAAGTGGCCTGTATCGAGGGGGTCAACGCGGGGGATTGCTCGGGTAAGCGTAATTTCGTGTTCGAGGTACTGGAACGCCAAAAGCTGGAAGTCACCCAGGCTAGCCAGGCATCGAGCATCACCGCCGGTGGCGACCTGAGTTTCAGCGGTGGCGATCTGCTCAACTACAGCAGCACCATCGCCACTGGCGGCAATCTGAACGCCTCAGTCACCAACCTGTTCAACCTCGGCATCGAAACGGGCGATACCGAGGTTGTCCGCACCTTCCGCACCGATCGCCAGCGGGGTGCAGGCGGGCTGATTACGCAAGCCAGTGCCTTCAACGAGCAGTACTGGCTTGAAGGCGCCCGGTACGATGCCAGCAACGTTGGCGGTCTGGAAGCGGGTATCAGCCGCTTCCTGGGCTACATGGCTGCCGAGCTGCCGGAGTTAGCCCGCGTGACACCACTGGCGACCGGCGATCAACGCTACGCGGCGGTCATCCAAGCGGTCGGTGACGTCAACATCACCACCCAGAACAACTTCGACAACAGCGTGGTACGCAACGACTACCACTACATCGGCAGCGACACCCGCACCGACACGCGTGCTCCAGGCAGCGATTTCAGCACTCGTGTCAGCCTCAACCCGCAACTGCCTCCCGATCTGGCCCAGCAACAGATCAACCCGCTGGCCCTGCCAGGCTTCAGCCTGCCCACCGGGCAACATGGCCTGTTCCGTCTCAGTGACCAGTCCGCTACGGACAGTGCGGCCAGACAGGCCGATACCGCCCCGCAAAACTGGACCCTCGGCAGCGCGAGCATCGATGTAGCTCAGCGCACCCAGACTGTCGACGTCAGCCAAGGCCGTACCTTTGAAGTAGCAGGCCAGCCTGCTGTCGAGCTTGCCGACCGCGATGTTCAAGTTGCGTCGCACCAGGAAACAGGCAGCGACCACCTACCCGGCGCCATCATCGTCGCCGACCTGGACTCTTCGGCGGCTGATCTGTTGCTGCCTGGTCGCACCGACACGGAAGCTACGATCAGCAACAGCCAGCCGATAGGCAGCCTTACGGGCGATGCGCAGGGGCAAACCGGTGTCGCCGCCGGTACCACAGCTGCTGCCGCCTACACCATCAACCGCGTGCAAGGCCTGCCCGAAGTACAAAGCACTACACCGCCGCATAAATACCTGATCGAAACCAACCCGGTACTTACCGACCTCAAGCAATTCCTGAGTTCCGACTACCTGCTGGCAGAGCTGGGCTACAACCCGGACGAAAGCGCCAAGCGCCTGGGTGATGGATTCTACGAACAGAAGCTGATCCAGCAGGCCCTGGTTGCCCGCACTGGCCAACGCTTCATCGACGGTCAGCACTCCGACGAAGCGCTGTTCAAGTACCTGATGAACAACGCCGTCGCCAGCAAGCAACAGCTCAATCTGTCGGTGGGCACCACCCTGACCCCGGCGCAAGTCGCAGCGTTGACCCACGACATCGTCTGGCTAGAGGAGTACGAGGTCAATGGCGAGAAGGTCCTGGTGCCCGTGCTGTACCTGGCCCACGCCAACGGCCGCGTCGGCCCTAACGGCGCGCTGGTCGCCGGCCGCGACGTCAACCTGATTTCCGGTAACGCACTTACCAGCGCCGGCACCCTGAAAGCCAGCAACAACCTCAGCGCCAGCGCCGGTAACAACCTCGTCAACAGCGGCCTGGTGCAGGCCGGTAACCGACTCGACCTGCTGGCAGGCAACACCCTCGTCAACCAGGCCGGCGGTGTGATCGCCGGTCGCGACGTGAGCCTGACTGCCGCCAAGGGCGACGTCATCAACGAGCGCACGGTGACCAGCCATCAAAGCAGCGGCAGCTATCGCAGCGAACGCAAGGATTTCGCAGACACGGCGGCTCGGATCGAGGCGGCAAATGATCTGAGTGTGTGGGCGGGTCGGGATGTCAGCAACGTAGGTGGCGTGTTGCAAAGTGGCAATGACCTGACCCTGGCCGCGGGTCGAGATATCAATGTCACCTCAGCCGAGCAGGTGGCGAGCAACGACCGCGGCCGCAAAGCCAACAGCAGTTCCGTAACCCAGCTCGGCTCAAGCGTCGCTGCAGGCCGGGACGTTATCGCCACCGCCGGCCGTGATCTGACGGCTATTGCCAGCGACATCGATGCCAAGCGCGATATCGCCTTGGCAGCGGTCGGTGATCTCACTCTGGGTTCTGCTGCAGACGAACGACACGCCTACTTCAAGTCCAAAAAGGTCACCGCGCAGGAGGACCACGTCAGTCAGGTCGGCACTTCGCTCACTGCAGGCGGCGACGTCGCCCTGACTGCGGGCAAGGACATGGCTCTGGTCTCCAGCCGCATCACCGCAGGCGACGAAGCTTACCTGTATGCGGGTGAAAACCTGGAGCTGCTGGCCGCTCAAGACAGCGACTACTCCCTGTACGACAAAAAGAAAAAAGGCAGCCTGGGCAGCAAACAGACCCAGCGCGACGAGACGACCAGCGTCACCAACGTGGGCACCGAAATAAAGACCGGTGGCAATCTCACCCTGGAAAGCGGCGGCGATCAAAAGTACCAGGCCGCCAAACTGGAGAGTGGCAAAGACCTGACCCTGGAAAGCGGCGGCGCTATTGATTTCGCAGGTGTGAAGGATCTGGATCAGGAGAGCCACCAGAAGAGCAGTAGTGATCTTGCTTGGACTTCCATGGGGAGTAAAGGGACGACTGATGAGACCCTGCGCCAGAGTGAGTTGGTTGCGCAGGGAACGTTGGCAATCAAGGCCAGCGCAGGCCTGAACATCGATATCAAGCATATCGATCAGAACACTGTCAGCCAGACCATCGACGCCATGGTCCAGGCCGACCCTCAACTGGCCTGGCTAAAACAGGCAGAAGCACGCGGCGATGTGAATTGGCAGCAGATCAGGGAAGTGCACGAGTCGTTCAAGTACGATCACTCGGGACTGGGCCAAGGGGCGATGCTGGTCATCATCATCATAGTGTCCGTTCTCACTGCAGGTGTTGCCAGCGGCGCCGCCGCGTCAGCAGGTGGCGCTTTGGGCGCCTCCTCCACCGGCACCATGGCGGCGGCCACTGCAACAGCCTCTGCAGGGCTGGGCAATATGGCGGCAACGGCCGCGCTTACATCCATGGCAAGTACCGCCACTGTCAGCGCCATCAACAACAAAGGCAAAGTCCGCGATACGCTGAGCGATACCTTCAGCAGTAACAGCATCAAGGGGTATGCGCTTGCCGCTGCAAGTGCCGGTGTTGCCGGCCAGTTGGGCTACGACCCGACGCAACTGGGCTTCAACATGGACAGTGCCGGTACGGTCGCTGTCAAAGCCGGCGCCGATTCACTGGCCCAGACCGCCCTCACCGGCGGCAGTCTGAGCGATAACTTTGCCAGCAGCATGATCAGCGCACTGATCACGGCAGCGGGGGCTCAAGGTGCAAACGCGCTCGGCAACTCGGCGATGGTCGAAGGCAGCCCCAGCAAGATCGCGGCGCACGCATTATTGGGGGGCATGAAGTCCCTGGCCATGGGCCAGGACTTCAAGACCGGCGCCCTGGCCGGTGGCGCGAATGAAGCCATGGTCAACTACCTGGCGGACCTGGTCATGCCAGAAGGCTACGAGCCTGGCAAAAGTGGCGCCGAACAGGCCAAGGCCAATCTGCTGGCCCTGTCGAAAGTGGTTGGCGTGCTGTCCAGCGTGGTCACAGGCGGCGACCCTGAGGTTGCAGCCAACATCGCCGCGACAGCCACGCAGTACAACCACCTGAACCACAGCGACCTTACGCGTGCAGCCCAAGAACTCAACGCCTGCGCGACCAACGACGGTGGTTGCGCCCAGGACGTTCTTCAAAGGTTCGTTACGCTGAGCCGCGAGCAGGAAATCGCAGCGTTCCAGTCTTGCGCTGCTAACCCTGATTCTTGTGCCAGCACATCGTCGATGGTGGCCAATGCCCAGGCCAGAGCAGAGCAGCTCAAAGACCTTGCAGCGACAGCTGTCGCCCCCAATGCTCAGCAGGTCTTTGCGCTTCTGCTGGCCGAGAACAATGAAGTTCAAAACGCCTTGGCACAGGTGACTGCGGGCGCCCAAATTGATTCGGTTGTGCAAGATCTGCAAAACCGGTTAGGGTTCAGCGACGCCCGCAAGGAGATGATTCGCGACGCTATCGTGGCTTCGGCTTCGATGGGGATTGTGGGGAAGGCGGGTAGGGGGAGCCTGGGCGAGGCGAAAGCGACAGGTGAAGCTGCTACTCAGGCCTCAGGCCGAGTACATTCGCGTGTAAACATTGCCAATGGTCGCACGGAAACGACTCCTGTCCGTGAAAACGGCAATCCCGTGTCTGCGGGTTTCGATCACGTGATAGATGGGCATTTCAATAGAGAAATCTCCAACTCGCGCTCCGTGTTTACCATTGCTCCGGATGAGCTGAAAGCTATCCTACAGAGCAGTGCTGTTGCAAAGTCTCCAGTTGTGACGCTGCCAGATGGCCAATTCGTAAGAACGGTTGATGTGGGTAGGACTATTGGCACTACTACATTGAAGGATGGTGGCGTTCCTACGTCTGTGATAAAAGTATTCACCGATAAAGCAGGAAATTTAATTACAACCTTCCCCGTTAAGTTGGGCAGCTGATGCGTAGTCTACCAAGAAAGATATGGCATGATTTCCAGTTGGTAGTGGAAGATCTAAGTGACGAAACACCTTTAAGATATGTTTTTGAAATGATATTGTATTGGGTGAAAAGTAATCATGAGCATCTCGCTGGTGAGCCGTTTTCGGTCTATGGGTTCAACACTATTACGAACATAGATGAGCGAGATATTCCAGTTGAATACTCTTCATTTAGTGTGGGGGATTTAATTAATTTTAAGAGAGTTATTTTGAAGCGTCAGGCTAGAGAGGTTGAGGCGATCGCGAGGTTTTTACGCGATACGATTGAGTCGTTGGGCACTGTCGAAGTTGATGAGAAATGCCCTAGATGTGAGTCTGAGGGAATGCGCGTATTTATAGGTAAGTATAATGGATTGTTGGCTTATCAATGCAATGTCTGTGGATACGCCCATTATTCAGATGGGTCTAGAGTTGAGAGCGGTGGATTAGAGTTTGCAGGTGAGAGACAGTTGCGAGAGTTTGGTCTGATTTAATGGTCAAAAGCGACCGCAACTGAGTTTCTGCCGAGTGCTACCCGGAACAGTGCGGTATAGGTCAAGGTCGAAATTACTCAGAGCACTAATGATCAGGTTTCCGGCTGGATGGATTAGCTTCAGGAAAAGTACAAAAGTTCAGAGAGTTGGCAGAATTTGCCAGAAGATAACTCGATAACCGGCTGAGGATAATAACGTTAAAAACGCCTCGGCTCAGTTGGCTGGGGCGCCTAAATTGATCGGTTGGTCAGAATATGCCAAACCGGTTAGGGTTCAGCGACGCCCGCAAGGAGATGATTCGCGACGCTATTGCGGTTTCGGCTTCGATGGGGGTGTGGGGAAGGCGGGTAGGGGTGGTGCGGGTGGTGCAAAAGTTAATAGTGTTGCAGAGACGCTTAAATAGCGTTAGCCAGAAGCAGCTCGATAAAAAATTCATTCATGCTTCTAATTTTGGCGTGGTGACTACAGAGAAAAATACTGAAACACTTGCTCACTATGAGTTTGCAATCAAAACTTACATGGGTTCCGCTTCTACGACTCAGCAAGACACATACGGATGTGTAAAAGACTCCAAGGTGTTCTTTAATTCGACCACCAATAACGCTGTTGTGCTTGATCCGTATGGAGATTTTTTGACGGGCTTTAAGCTCAAGCCAGGAACTCAGCAGCTTGATAACTTTATTAAAAAATGGAGTTCTGTGATGAGTCTTACTATTTTGGAGTTTGCAAGATCGTATGTAGCCGGAAGGCTTACAGCCAAAATTTTTACTGAGGCTTATATTGAGATTTGGAAAATTGAGCGAGATAGGAATGTCCTTCAGCTCGATGAGCCTTCGTTGAGCGAGTGCTTGTCCAGTATTTATTGTGCTGCAGATATGTACGAGCCAGATGAATCCAGGGAAGAATATGAATTTGACGATGACATGCTTAGATCTAAAGTCGCGAGCTTGATGCGAAAAATAGTCGCTGATTAGTTGGTGCAGATAGTCTAAGTCCCCAGCGCGCAACACATCGTCGATGGTGGCCAATGCCCAGGCCAGAGCAGAGCAGCTCAAAGACCTTGCAGCGACAGATGTCGCCCCCAATGCTTAGCAGGTCTTTGCGCTTCTGCTGGCCGAGAACAATGAAGTTCAAAACGCCTTGGCACAGGTGACTGCGGGCGCCTAGATTGATTCGGTTGTGCAAGATCTGCAAAACCGGTTAGGGTTCAGCGACGCCCGCAAGGAGATGATTCGTGACACTATCGTGGTTTCGGCTTCGATGGGGGTTGTGGGGAGGCGGGTAGGGGTGGTGCAAAAGCTACTGCTACAACGGGAGAAGTTGTAGCTACTGAAGCCAAGTGCAAATGACCAAGCTGCATTGAGAGCGAAACTAGCAGGACTACGAAAAGCACAAGAGACAGCAGCGGTCACTAGAACACTGCCTGATGGCCGTATTCGTTACTACACACAAGAGGTTCCTGCAAGGAAAGAAGGACCTACTCGGGGTGCTTCTTTCGCCACGGAGTTTGATCCTTAAACGGGCAGTACGAGGCAATGGATGGAAAGCTATGACCATGCAGGAGAAGTAATCCGTGTCCACCCGAAAAGTATTAATGGGCAGCCGGTTGATGCTCAGCACTACCCTCCGACCGGGGCAGAGCTAAAGAGTTGGGGGCAGCAATGAGCATGGAAAACATAGTGGCTGACAGACTTGGAAGAGTAGTTGCTGATGGATTTGATATTTTTAAAATATCAAAAGAGGCACTTGATATTTACCAAGATCCAAAACTTTCTCTCACAAAAGATTTAGACATTGCGTTGTTGTCACTAATGGCAATGGTCGAAGGGCCAGAGTTTGAGATGACAGAAAAAGAATTCTATGACTTTTTATGTGATATTCGAAAGGTGTAGTTTTCAACTCACAACGGTGAGTACTACAAGCTTACTTATGCTGATGGGAGCAAAGTTAAGGTTGTTGATTCTGTGGCTTACAGACGACTTTTAGTAACGGGAGCCCTATTTATGATACTATCACAAAGTATTTAAACCCTCAGGGGCAAAGAGTGGTATTTAACTCCTCCACCAACACGCGGGTGCCAGAATGACGTCATCTAATGATTTTTCAATATCTTGGGTGGCACCAATCGTGCCATCCGTCTCTCTTTCAGGTATACCGCTCGATGTCAGCTCGGAAGTGCTGGAACGTGTGCTGCTTAAGTATTTTGTTGATGCGTCCAGTCTATTGTACAAGTTTGAAAATTCGCCGGACCTTCTATTGAGGACGCATGGTCTGGACGAGCTTGGTAATGGAGGCTACTCTTTTTCGCTATTTAATGATGCAATTATTAATGGTCTGCTAAAAGGAACTCCAGCTCTATCAATAATGGTTAGAGCGGGAAAGGTTTATGCTGTTAAGGTTTACGATTTTAGCTTTTCTGGGGAGTTTGCACGGGAGTTTGTTTATAAGGGGTGTTTGCCGGCTGGTATTGGCTTGGGTAGTCTGGTTTCGGATCTATTGCCATTTACATCTTTAGAGTTTGATAGTGCTGAGAGTGGTTCTATACCGATCAAAGCTATGGTGGACTTGAAGTTACCGGCTGGGGAGTTCCTCTAGAAGATCATCCTGATCAAGTAGTTACTGCTTTATGTGTGATATCAGGAGCGATTGCTTAAGTCTAAGTAAGCAGTACTCACCTAACACCGGCCCAGCGCCGGAAGATCACAGAGGGATATGGCGCCATAGACACTATTTATAATCCAGAAATAAAATTCCCGATGGAAATCCATAATGGATATTAAGTATGTTGAAGACAGTGCGTGATTCTTTTGGTCTATGACTATCGGCACTGTTCAGCGCTATTTGTTCATGGAATCCTGAGCTATCGTTCTCCCAGCGAAAAGATGTTTTTTTTCTGTGATCGAATATCTGCTTGCTACTGGAAAAATAAAATTCATTGCGCCTAATGCGGATTGCTATATTTTTTCGTATAATCCGCACCCCAGATTTTTTCGATTAGTGATGAAGAGTCTCACTGGGGTTGGATGCGAAGCAGATCGTGTGTTACTTGAAAGATAAGTGGCCGCTTTACCAAGCATCAGGTAGCTACAACGGTGTGTCGAGTAGGTTTGAATGGATTGTAGATCCGAAGTTGGGTGGTGTAACACATAGAATGTTTGTACCAAATGGAACTGTTAACGGTATACCAGTGAAACCATGATTCAAGCAGTCTTTGAACGAATTACCAGATATGGCTTGACCGATTGGGCCGTTTTGCTTCAAGGCGTCTGTGGTGTTCCTAGCCTTTTGGGGAGATTACCAACGTCTTGTGTGGAAGACTTTGCAAATGCTGAACTTGAAAGGGTTGCTGTGGATAATCCCTTGCTCGATGTGATTGTTGGTTTAGCTAACGATAGTGATCTGCCTTTATCTGAGCTATGCCCACAGTTGCAAAAAATGAGCGATTTTCAAAATGCAGAAATGCAACGAGCTAAGAGAATATGGCGAGCGGTTGCATTGGAAGAATTACTAGCAACCCTGGACTCGGACCCGCTCTATGGGTTGATAAAGTTGTCTGAGTTTTGGTCAAGCTGGGATTGGGCTGTTGATGCTCCACTGTCAATGATTCCTGGTGCGATGACTTTGCCGCAGCATCCATACCACTCTGAATCGAACTATGAACATGTTGTTCATGAGCATGAACAATGGTTAAAAGATGAGCTGGTTGCTTTGAGCTGTAGAAAAGCTCCAACTTGATCTGACACTTTCGATAACGGCATTGCGCCGGTGTTTTTGCAACCTATCTGCACCCATTATGTAGCCTTCTTGTACTCAAGCTGTATCCTTTTAGTAGTCCTTTTGTCTCCTTTTTGTCTACCAACCCGACGACCTATGGTCTACCTGCTCAATACGCCCTTTCAGCGTTCCAGTCTTGCGCTGCTAACCCTGACTCTTGTGCCAGCACATCGTCGATGGTGGCCAATACTCAGGCCAGAGCAGAGCAGTTCAAAGACCTGGCAGCGACAGCTGTCGCCCCCCAATGCTCAGCAGGTCTTTGCGCTTGTGCTGGCCGAGAACAATGAAGTTCAAAACGCCTTGGCACAGGTGACTGCGGGCGCCCAGATTGATTCGTTGTGCAAGATCTGCAGAACCGGTTAGGGTTCTGGGACGCCCGCAAGGAGATGATTCGCGACGCTATCGTGGTTTCGGCTTCGATGGGGGTTGTGGGGAAGGCGGGTAGGGGTGGTACGGGTGGTGGAAAAGCAACCCTGCCTGTGGTGACGGATCTTGAAAAGGTTTCATTTAATGCTGTTAACGGGGTCGAAACCATATACTCCCCGAAAGTGACGGTGAATGCCGGTGAGGTTATATTTGACGACTTCGCTGTAGGTACATCGAAAGGTTTTATAGGCTATGGTCCGGACGGGGCTTCCGAATTAGTAAGGCCGGTTAATAAAGCTCCTAGAATACATTCAGTCTCAAAAGGAGCCAAGACAGTTACCCTTAAAGGTTATTACGCATCAGAGGAAGGCGCAGCATTAGGGGGCGGGAAAGTGAGCGATAAATTCTCTTTTATTTTCCAGCTACCAGAGAAGGACTTAGAGACTTTTTTGAAGGGGCTAGTAGTGAGTCATCCAAGCTCAGTGAGCAAGCAGCTGAAAAGCCTCAATGTGTCCGGTTATGGAGGCTATATACCTCTCAGTAGTGACCCCGAACTGGGTCAGGGGGTATATGAAATTTATTTAGATGGCTGTGCCTTAAAAATTTTTGAAAAAGGCGCAGCTATAAAGTCTGATGAAAAAAATGTTAGTATTCTTTACTCTGATATATTAAAGTTTACAAGTCATCTATCTGCGGCGGTGTTTTCGAAAGCTTCGGCGAACCAGAATGTGCATATTTCGATGCCTTTGGAAATCCATCTTTCGGAGAGTGTTGTGGTCCTTGAGGT
This sequence comes from Pseudomonas sp. UBA4194, assembly GCF_002379585.1. GTDB lineage: Bacteria > Pseudomonadota > Gammaproteobacteria > Pseudomonadales > Pseudomonadaceae > Aquipseudomonas. The sequence continues at coordinate 151,981 of NZ_DFUE01000010.1, read as the reverse complement.
TCAGTTGCAGATTTATTCTAGGGTGTTAATTGTTTTAAATGATATGTGGCGAGGGGATAAAAAATAAAGAGGTAGCTGGTTTGGTGAAAAAGAAGTTGCAGGAGTTTCAAAGATCCCGAATGTGACAAGTTGTCATAACAGATGCAGAGGCTGGCACTAGCGGGTTACCAAAACTCGGCTCTTTGAAAGGAGAGCCTGAGCTCCCACCAAAAAATGCGTCTCCAGACATAGTTGATCAATAGAGCGTCAAAATGAGGCGTCTAAAAAACTTGCTCAAGCAGGGTTTGATGTGGAGCAGTCAGCGAACATGAGACCGAAAAGTGGGAACCCTGACATGCGAATTAATGGTGACTTGGCTGATGTATTCTCCCCTAGAACGAATAGACCTATTTCACTACTAATGACTCTCACTGAGAAGGTTGAAAAACAGGCTAGCAGTGATGTTATGAATTTGGCGGAATCTCCACTAACATTTGGCGAGATAGAGAAAGCATTACTATCTCGCCCTGTTGATGGGTTGAAAAAGCTTTTTTTGATGAAAAATAATGAGTTCAGGGTGATTAAGGCTTCAAAATGACTATTACCATGAGCCTTGAGGTTGAAGAAGGCACCTCATTTGATAAGGTTTCCTTAGCTCTATCAAAAATGGGAGCTGACTACTCAGTTGATGAAGAATATTTGACTGGGAATTTTAATTGTTCGAGCTGTTATTTTGTGTTTCGCTATATTGCCCCTCATGATGCTGTAGCCGCAGAGGGTGTAGAAGTTGGTTGGAAGGTCGGTGTGCGAGGTGCATTTCATTCGCCTATTAAGTCCCTCTCTGAGAGTTGGAATGATATTAAAATTTTTCTTACAGAGTTTTCTATTGGTACAAACCTAAGGTTTGTACTCTCTTTTCAATATGAGAGCGTGTATGCAATTCGAGATGAGTATGGTATCAAGTTTTTGAAGAGTATGGTCGATGATGTTTGAAGTTAGTTTCTTTCCTGCCTAGTGGCGCAAAATCGAAAGTTTAGAAATGGGCGAAACCAAGGCAATCAATGATGTCAGCATGACTCGTGTAGGAAGATGGATTTCTTCTGATGAGCTGGCGCAGATGCAAAATCCAGATAAAGTGGTACAAGGCGGTGGAGGACAAACCTTTATTTCGACTAATGGCATCTCTGACTTTAAAGGGGCTGCACCCAAAGGCTCTGTCTATGTACAGTTTGATGTTCCAGCTAACATCTTGCTGCAAGGCGGGAAAGATGGCTGGTTTAAAATGATTGGCCCTGATCCAGGTAAGTCCCAGCAGGAAACGGCTTGGTGGTTCTAGCTAATCCGGTATGGTGCCGATGTGTTTTCCGCTGGTCTCCAGACTATGCGATGGATTCAACAGGAAAGGGCTATCAGTCAACGGCGCTAAGAGATCTGAACAAGCAGACTTTGTGGAACAGAGTGATAGAAAATCCCTCTGCGGATCGTGATACTTTCGCGAAAATACGCTTGAGTACCAAGCACATGCTGATAAATTCGTAACAGCGTCGAAGCCTGCGGGCGTGCTTGAAAAGGCAAGACCCAATGGAGATATCGTGCGTTACAACCCTGGCACTGATGAATTTGGTGTCGTATCATGTGGGGGAAGTATTCGCACGTACTACAAGCCTGATCCAGCAGTGCATGGTAAGGGTTCAGACTTGGACTATTTTAATGCCCAATAGCAATCAAATATATGTATGTTCGGTATGTAGGTATCCTGATCTTGATGAGCCTGCGTATGACAGTTTTGGCTGTGCCTCGTACAATATTTGCCCATGCTGCGGGACAGAGTTTGGGTATGATGACTCGACAACAGCTCATTCCGATTTACGCGAAAAGTGGGTTTCTGAGGGGATGCAATGGTGGAGCAAGCATAAACTCAAACCTAATGGTTGGGATCCGGTCAGGCAACTAATAAACAATTAAATTCTCTATTTTTTGGTGCAGAAGGGGGACAGTGTCATGCTGCACGCGGCTGATGATATTTGGTACTCGCAGAATAGCGCCTCATTCAAAAAAACTGACCGAGTAACGGGTACGAATTGAAAATGTGAGCATTTGGTTCACAGCATGCGGACTAATGGTTGGAAACGTGATCCAGCTGACGTCGTTGAAATGCCTAATGGCAAGCTGACTAGCATGGCTGACACTCGACTTGCCGCAGCCAGAGACGCGGGGATTGACGTCGAAGCTAGCGTTCGTCGACTTGATGATCGATTGACTCCAGCACTTAAAAAGGATCGGGGATCGCAGAGCTTTAATACTTGGGGAGAGGCCATTGCTTATGGCATACACAAGCAGTCAGGAGGGTTTTCCTACTTTCAATCTTCACGGTTCAACTGAATCACCACGTATTTCTGGAGATGGCAAATAATGCCGGATTTTTTGTACGACCTTCCAATTTTACCTAGTGGTTTTAAATTCCCTGTTGATTATTTGGATTTGGTTTTAGCCGATGAGTGCTTAGATGTAGAACCCTGGCGATTCCTATCGAAAGACAAGGCGGCATGTCTTTTATATTATAGCTCTATGCTTTTGAAGTTTCCGGGGGCGGCTCTAGTTCCCTTTGCAATTATTCAAGATGAGTCAGGGCTGTATAATGATGGTTGGGTTGTTCTTGCGTGTTTTGATGGGGAGCGCAAGGAAGGCAGTCCATCTGTGCGGATTTATGATTATTCAAAGCCGAAGTTAAGTCCTTGGGATAATTTGGCCTACTCTGGTTTCGCTGAATGGTTTATTGCTGCTAAAGAAGAGTCTTCCCGCTATAAGGCTGAACGAATCGAAGATAAAGGCTACTCCTGATGTATGAAAACATTGGGGACATTGTCCGTTAGCCATACGTTGTTCTCAGCCTGAAAAAACTTGAAGCCCTGTTGGTGCATTCGCAGAGCTTCAATTTTTAGCACCTTAGGCTTTCCATATCGCTGTCCGACAGCTACAGCTGTGGCCATGTCTTGAGATAAATGCACATGATGGCGAGAACCTGCAATTAATCCTTGTTGCTCAATTGACTCTAGAAAGCGAGTAGCGGTTCCGTGGTACAGAAACTTAGGGGGCTCTTTCCTAATATGTTGGAGGTCCACACTTTCGGTTGAGTGCCCCTGCACAGCTCGAATGTATTTCGCATCATTAGAAATAGAAAAGCGCTTTTTATCGCTGGTGCTAACAATAGACATAATTAGCTCTCGATCTAAAATTCGCCCTTCCTTAGCTGCGCCTGCAATTAACGAATCAATTTCTGCCCAGCCTTCCGTATCCAACTGAAGTCCAATGGACTGCGGCTCATGTCGCAAAATATAACTTAGAAACTTGCTTTTTTCGTTCAGTTGCTTGTTATTCATCACTGTCCTGCATGCGTTTTTCGATTTTCCAGGATTTAGACGCGTCCTTTCACTTACTGCAAAACCTCCCCTCCTTCGCTGCTCGATTTGGTTTTGGCCCGGGCGATCAAGGCATCGAGCATCAGCGCAACAAATTTCTGTTTGCTCTTGGGCAGTTTATCAATGGCTTCCAATGACTGCTGCCATTTCGAAGCAGGTGCACGCTTACGCGCGGTGGATGGTGATGCTCATGGCTGTCGTCGACGCGATCCGTAATAGGACCGCCATTAACCTACTCCAGGTTTTACCATTGCTTGTTGTAGATACTACTAGTGCCAAGCGATAAGCACGGATGCAAGGTTGAATCTGGATGATCTGTAGCGATCAGGCCGGGACGATCTGGTTCTTGCCCTGGCGTTTGGCCTGGTACATCGCGGCGTCGGCGCGGGAGAACAGCGAGTCGAGGATGTCGTCCTGGGGTTGGATGCTGGTCAGGCCCTGGCTTACGGTCACGCCGTAGGTCTTGCCGTTGTTGCTGAAACTGAGCCGCTGAATTTCGCGCTGCAGGCGCTCGGCGATCTGCAGGGCCATGTCCGGTGCGCAACCGGGAAATACGGCGGCAAATTCTTCGCCGCCGATTCGCCCGAACAGGTCGCCACGGCGCAGTACGGCCTTGCCGGTCTCGGCGATGCGTTGCAGTACCTGGTCGCCTTCCTGGTGGCCGTAGGTGTCGTTGATGATCTTGAAGTCATCGATGTCCAGCAGCAGGAACGCCATGGGCGTACCGTTGAGCCGCGATTGCTCGAATTCGCGGTGGGCGCACTCGAAAAAGTGCCGACGGTTGCTGCTCTGGGTGAGCACGTCGGTGGTGGCGAGTCGCTGCAGCTCGCCCTCCAGGTGCTTCTTTTCGGTGATGTCCTCGGCGATACCTACCACGATGACCCGCTGACCGGCCTCCACCTGGTGGCTGACGAAGCACTTGTCGCTGAGCCAGCGAATCTGCCCGTCCGCACTGATGATGCGGTACTCGCGGTCCTCGATCGAGCCCTTGTCCAGTACCTCGGCAAAGCTGCGGTCGGCGTAGTCGAGGTCGTCGGGATAGATGCTGTCGCGCCATTCATTGTAATCGGCCAGCAACAAACCCGCGGAGCGCCCGAAGATGCGCTCGTACGCCGGGCTGACATAGATCATCTGCTGGGTTTCCCAGTCGAACGCCCAGAGTACGGCATTGACACTGACCAGCAGCGAGCTGAACAGGTGCTCGCGCTCCTTGAGGCGCGCCACTTCACCCTGCGCGTGCATCAAGGCGAGCAATGTTTCGGCGGCTTCGGGAAGTGGCTTCACGGGTGTGGACTGTGGTTTTTTATTGACCATCATCACGGCATCTCAAAGGCGTTGGGATTACTGCGAAGAAATGCGCGACGAGGCGCAGCCACGGCGGTATCCGCAGCGGTGGCGCTATGAGATTAGAGAGTTGAAATTTGTATCAAAGTTCCGACAGGGCGCGCCCGCCAGGGGACGCGCCGATGAACGGCTCAGGCTGCCACGGGACGCAACGAGTAGGTTTTCAACTGGGCGGCGAAGTCGCGCAGCGACTGGATACCGCTGGTTTCCGCTTCATGAACCCAGTCCTTGATTGCAGCGAGCATGTCGTGCCCGTTGGAGCTGGTTCGGGCCCAGATCTGTTGCAGTGCCAGGCGCTTTTCGTAGATCACTTTCAGCGCATGGCTATGTTCCAGCATCGCCTGGATGTGCAGTTGATGGCGTTCGTCCAGCAGGCTGGTTTCCCGTGACAACAGGCGCTTGGCGCGGCGGAACGAGTGCCGTACCGACTCGTCGACCTTGCTCAGCTCCTGCTGCACCAGCGGCGCAATCACCAATTTGCGGTACTGGGCCATGATCTGGAAGCGGTTGTTGAGGATCGCCATGGCCGTGTCCATGTCCAGATGGCCCTTGCCTTCCACGCGGTGGGCGATGGGCGCCACACGCTGGACCTTGGCCAGTCGCAGCCAGGTGAACAGCTTGATCCAGGCCCAGCCCATGTCGAATTCCCACTTCTTGACCGACAGCTTGGCCGAGTTGGGGTAGGTATGGTGGTTGTTGTGCAGCTCTTCACCGCCCACGATGATGCCCCATGGCACCAGGTTGGTGGCGGCGTCGCGGCACTCGAAATTGCGGTAGCCCACGGCATGGCCCAGGCCATTGATGACGCCGGCCGCCCAGAACGGAATCCACATCATCTGAACGGCCCAGACCGTCAGGCCCAGCGCGCCGAACAGCAACAGGTCGATGGCCAGCATCAATGCCACGCCGGTGAGGCGATAGCGCGAGTAGAGGTTGCGCTCGATCCAGTCTTCAGGGCAATTCTTGCCGTAGATGCGCAGGGTGTCGGGGTTCTCGGCTTCCTTGCGATACAGCTCGGCGCCGGTGCGCATGACCGTGCTCAGGCCTTTGATCACCGGGCTGTGCGGATCATCCTCGGTTTCGCATTTGGCGTGGTGCTTGCGGTGGATGGCTGTCCACTCGCGGGTGTTCTGGGCGGTGGTCAGCCACAGCCAGAAACGGAAGAAGTGCTTGAGCCCGGCATTGAGTTCGAGCGAGCGGTGAGCGGAATAACGATGCAGATATACCGTGACACTGACGATGGTCACGTGGGTCATCAACAGGGTGACTGCCAGCAGTTGCCAGACGGACAGATCAAGAAAACCGTTGTACCACATAGGCGGGAGGGCCCTCGGTTGGGTGGGTTACTGCGTGCAGCGCATTATCGACAAGCTATCAGAGAATACCAGTCGGGCTTTTAGATAAGAGTCGCTGAATGTTTCTACTCTATAATTGGCAAACATTTTATAGGGACTGGCTGACCGTATGTCCGTTTTATCCCGGGGTACAGCGCGTGTCGCTGTGGTTTACCTGCTGGTGTCCGCGCTGTGGTTCCCGCTTTCCGATCAAATACTGAACAGGCTTTTCGATGTTTCGCAAGCGTCGGTAACCTTGCCGATGGCAGGGGGTTACTTGTGGGCCTTGGCCACGGCCATTTTCATTGCCTGCTACCGGCCCCGTGATGAGGGCCAGGCGCCGCGCCGGGGGTTACGCAAGTCCGAGCGCGAGCGCCTGCGCATGGCGGCCGCCGTGTTCGACTGCACTGCCGACGGCGTGCTGGTGACCAATAAGTTCGGCCATATCGTCCACGTCAATCGGGCGTTCATGGATATTACCGGCTACGACGAAGCCGAAGTGCTGGGGCAGAACCCGAGCAAGTTCAAATCCGGTCGTCATTCACATGCGTTCTACGCACAGATGTTCGAAACCCTCGCCAGCTGTGGTCAGTGGAGTGGTGAGATCTGGAACAGGCGCAAGAGCGGAGACAGTTATCCACAGTGGCAAACCATTCGCGCCATCGAAGATGACCATGGCCACCTGAGCCACTATGTGGCTGTGTTTTCCGATGTCAGCGCCATCCAACGCTCCCAGCACGAACTGGCGCACCTAGCGCAGCATGACGCGCTGACCGGCTTGCCCAACAGGTTGTTGTTCAACGACCGCGCGGCTCACGCGTTGAGTACCGCCCAGGCCAGCGAGCGCGGGTGTGCGCTGCTGCTGGTGGATCTGGACCATTTCCAGGGCGTGAACGACAGTTTTGGCCATGGCGTCGGGGACCTGCTGCTCAAGGCCGTGGTCGAGCGCCTGCAAAACTCCCTAGATGCCAGCCTGACCCTGGCCCGGCTGGGTGGTGATGAGTTCGCCGTATTGATGGAAGGTGAGCTCAACGCCGCACAGGCCGCAAGCCTGGGACAGAAGCTGATCGATGCGCTGCGGACGGCTTTCGTGGTGGACGGGCATACGCTGTTCATCGGCGCCAGTATCGGCATCAGCCTGTTTCCTGGCGATGCCCTGACGGCCGAGCAGTTGTTGCGCAATGCCGATTCGGCGTTGTTCAAGGCCAAGTCCAGCGGTCGGGCCAACTATGCGTTCTATTCCGAAGAGCTTACCGCCCACGCCCAGCACCGGGTGGAGATCACTGCCGAGTTGCGTCGCGCCCTGGCTGACCAGCAGTTACGCGTGCACTACCAGCCGGTGCATGCCCTGGGCAGCGGTGCCAGGGTGGGTGTCGAGGCGTTGGTGCGTTGGCAGCATCCCGAGCGCGGTCTGGTGCCGCCAGGCGAGTTCATTCCGGTGGCCGAACACAGCGGCTTGATTGCCGAGATCGATGCCTGGGTGCTGGCCACGGCTTGTCGGCAGATGCGCCAGTGGCAGAGGCAAGGGCACCCGTTGGAGTTCATGGCGGTGAACATTTCCAGTCGCTGGTTCAGCCATCACGATCTCTACCAGCAGGTGGCTCAGGTGTTGGCCGACACTGGCCTGGCACCTGCTTTCCTTGAACTGGAAGTGACCGAAAGCGCGGTGATGGATGACCCTGATCGCGCCCTCGAGCAACTGCATCGTTTGCGTGAGCTGGGCTTGCAACTGGCGATCGATGACTTCGGCACGGGTTATTCCTCGTTGCTGCGCCTCAAGCGTTTGCCGGTGCACAAGCTCAAGATCGACCAGGGGTTCGTGGCGGGGCTGCCAGGGGATGAGGATGATGAGGCGATTACCACTGCAATCATTGCGCTGGCGTGCAGCATGGGCATGCAGGTGCATGCCGAAGGGATCGAGCAGCCGGAGCAGGCGGCGTTTCTGCTGGAACATGGTTGTGGATTGGGGCAGGGGTATTGGTTTGGGCGACCTGTGGCGGCTGACGTTTTGGTAGGGCGGTAGGTTGGTGGGGGGCATTCGCGGCTGTACGCCGC
>NZ_DFUE01000010.1:121721-143748 GCF_002379585.1 Pseudomonas sp. UBA4194 | reverse complement strand
GGGGGGGGAGGGGGGGGGTGAAATGGGATAACGCTTTCTGGTTATATGAAAATTCTTAAACAGTATTTTTAAGAATAACTGCACCCCTCTAATATCGCGCTCAAGCCACCACGGCACCCCTCATCAAGGAGCACGATCATGAGCGCATCCCTGCGTAGCGTCGACGGACAGGACGAAGCCACCATTCTGCGGGAAATTCAGAGTGCGTTGCGCGACCTGCGTTTCGGCGCCGTGGAAATCACCGTGCACAACGCGCAGGTGGTACAGATCGAACGCAAAGAGAAATTCCGTTTGCAGAACCCGGGCAACAAGCCCAGCTGACAGCGCGCCTGCGCACCAGTCATAAGAAACTATAAAGCCGACCCCAGGAGCTTCGTCCATGTCTATCCGCCGTTATGCCTTGGCAGCCCTCGCCAGCGCCGTGTTTGCTGGCTCCGCAGTCGCCAAGGACTATGAGCTGCTCAACGTGTCGTACGATCCGACACGCGAGCTGTACCAGGAATACAACGCCGAGTTCGTGAATTTCTGGAAGAAAGACCACGCTGGCGACAACGTTTCCATCAAGCAGTCCCACGGTGGTTCGGGCAAGCAGGGGCGTTCGGTGATCGACGGCCTGCCGGCCGACGTGGTGACCCTGGCACTGGCCGGTGACATCGACGAGATCGCCAAGCTGGGCAAGAGCCTTCCGGAAAACTGGCAGACCCGCCTGCCGGAGGCCAGCACGCCGTACACCTCCACCATCGTGTTCCTGGTGCGCAAGGGTAATCCCAAGGGCATCAAGGACTGGGGTGACCTGATCAAGAACGACGTGTCGGTGATCACGCCGAACCCGAAAACCTCTGGCGGCGCCCGCTGGAACTTCCTGGCGGCCTGGGCCTATGGTCTGAAGGCTGGCGGTGGCGATGAGGCCAAGGCCAAGGAGTACGTGCAGACCTTGTTCAAGCACGTGCCAATCCTGGATACCGGTGCGCGTGGCTCGACCATCACCTTCGTCAACAATGGCCAGGGCGATGTACTGCTGGCTTGGGAAAACGAGGCGTTCCTGGCGTTGAAAGAAGACGGCGGTGCCGACAAGTTCGACATCGTGGTGCCTTCGCTGTCGATTCTGGCAGAGCCGCCGGTGGCGGTCGTGGACAAGAACGCGAAGAAGAAGGGCAACGAGGAAATTGCCGAGGCGTACCTCAAGCACCTGTACAGCCCGGCAGGTCAGGAAATTGCCGCGAAGAACTTCTACCGTCCGCGTGACAAGGCTGTGGCAGCCAAGTATGCCAAGCAGTTTCCGGCTCTGAACCTGGTCACTATCGACAAGGACTTCGGCGGATGGAAAACTGCGCAGCCGAAATTCTTCAACGATGGCGGCGTGTTCGACCAGATCTATCAGGCGCAGTAAGCAACAGACATGCGTTGAGGCCGCTGGCCCCATCGCGGGTAGAGCCCGCTTCCACAGGAACCGCGTGAATCCTTGTGGGAGCGGGCTCTGCCCGCGATGGGGCCTTCACGCGTAAACCCGGACCACACCAAGGACTTCTATGTCGCGTCGTATCTCCCCCGTCATACCCGGCTTCGGGCTGACGCTGGGCTACACCGTCGTGTACCTCAGCCTGATTGTGCTGATTCCCCTGGCCGCCATGTTCGTACATGCCGCCCAGCTGACCTGGGACCAGTTCTGGACCATCGTCACCGCACCCCGTGTGCTCGCCGCGCTGAAGTTGAGCTTCGGCACTGCCCTGTGCGCTGCGATCATCAACGGCATCATCGGTACCCTGCTGGCCTGGGTGCTGGTGCGTTACACCTTCCCCGGGCGCAAGATCATCGATGCCATGATCGACCTGCCGTTTGCGCTGCCCACCGCAGTCGCCGGTATTGCCCTGACCGCCCTGTACGCCCCCAATGGCCTGGTCGGACAATTCGCGACCGACCTGGGCTTCAAGATCGCCTACACCCCGCTGGGCATTACCCTGGCGCTGACCTTCGTGACGTTGCCCTTCGTGGTGCGCACGGTGCAACCGGTACTGGCCGATATTCCCCGTGAAGTCGAGGAGGCCGCCGCCTGCCTGGGTGCCAAGCCGTTGCAGGTGTTCCGCCATGTGCTGGCGCCGGCCTTGCTGCCCGCCTGGCTGACCGGCTTCGCCCTGGCTTTTGCCCGCGGGGTGGGTGAGTACGGTTCGGTGATTTTCATCGCGGGCAACATGCCGATGAAGACCGAGATCCTGCCGCTGCTGATCATGGTCAAGCTGGACCAGTACGACTATGTCGGCGCAACCGCCATCGGCGTGATGATGCTGGTGGTTTCCTTCATTCTGCTGCTGCTGATCAACCTGCTGCAGCGGCGCATCGAAACCCCTTGAAGGAGGCTACCTAAATGTCTGCATCTTCCATTGCTGCCTCCACCAACGCCGCCCGTCGTGGCAGTGCCACCTCGCGGCGCATCCTGATCGGCCTGGGCTGGCTGGTGTTTGCCCTGTTCCTGCTGCTCCCGCTGTTCATCGTGGTGTCCCAGGGCCTGAAGCAGGGCGTCGGCGCATTCTTCACCGCCATCTTCGAACCCGATGCCTTGTCGGCACTGAAGTTGACGGTCATCGCCGTGCTCATCTCGGTGCCGCTGAATCTGGTGTTCGGCGTCAGCGCCGCGTGGTGCGTGAGCAAGTATTCGTTCCGCGGCAAGAGCATCCTGGTGACGTTGATCGACCTGCCGTTCTCGGTGTCGCCGGTGATCGCCGGTCTGGTCTACGTGCTGATGTTCGGCGCTCAGGGGCTGTTCGGGCCCTGGCTGCAGGACCACGACATCCAGATTGTCTTCGCGCTGCCAGGCATTGTGCTGGCGACGATCTTCGTCACCGTGCCGTTCGTGGCCCGCGAGTTGATTCCGTTGATGCAGGAGCAAGGTACCCAGGAGGAAGAGGCTGCACGCCTGTTGGGCGCCAATGGCTGGCAGATGTTCTGGCACGTCACGGTGCCGAACATCAAGTGGGGGCTGATCTACGGCGTGGTGCTGTGTACCGCGCGGGCCATGGGTGAGTTCGGCGCAGTGTCGGTAGTGTCCGGGCATATCCGCGGCGTGACCAACACCTTGCCGCTGCACGTGGAAATCCTCTACAACGAATACAACCACGTCGCCGCGTTCGCTGTCGCGAGCCTGCTGCTGATCCTGGCGCTCTTCATCCTGCTGCTCAAGCAGTGGAGCGAGTCCCGTATTAACCGCCTGCGCAACAGCGCCGCGGAGGAATGATCAATGTCCATCGAAGTTCGTAATGTCAGCAAGCGCTTCAACGCCTTCCAAGCCCTGAACGCCATCAATCTGGACATCCAGAGCGGCGAGCTGGTGGCGCTGCTCGGCCCGTCCGGGTGCGGCAAGACTACCCTGCTGCGCATCATTGCCGGCCTGGAAACCCCGGATGACGGCAGCATCGTGTTCCACGGCGAGGACGTGTCCGGCCACGACGTGCGGGATCGCAACGTTGGGTTCGTGTTTCAGCACTACGCGTTGTTCCGGCACATGACGGTGTTCGACAACGTCGCCTTCGGCCTGCGCATGAAGCCCAAGGGCGAGCGGCCCAGCGAGAGCAAGATCGCCGAGAAGGTCCACGAGTTGCTGAACATGGTGCAGCTCGATTGGCTCAACGACCGCTATCCCGAGCAACTGTCCGGTGGTCAGCGCCAGCGTATTGCCCTGGCCCGCGCCCTGGCGGTGGAGCCCAAGGTGCTGCTGCTCGACGAACCGTTCGGTGCGCTCGATGCCAAGGTGCGCAAGGAGCTGCGCCGCTGGCTGGCGCGCTTGCACGAAGATATCAACCTGACTTCGGTGTTCGTGACCCACGACCAGGAAGAGGCCATGGAAGTGGCTGACCGCATCGTGGTGATGAACAAGGGCGTGATCGAACAGATCGGCTCACCGGGTGAGGTGTACGAGAATCCGGCCAGCGATTTCGTCTATCACTTCCTGGGTGATTCGAACCGGCTGCAGGTGGGCGGCGAGGAGCATGTGCTGTTCCGCCCGCACGAAGTGTCGCTGTCGCGTCATGAACTGGAAGACCACCATGCCGCCGAAGTTCGCGACATCCGCCCGTTGGGCGCAACGACGCGGGTGACGCTGAAGGTGGAAGGGCAGAGTGATCTGATCGAGGCCGAGGTGGTCAAGGATCACGACAGCCTGACGGGGCTGGCGCGGGGGGAGACGTTGTTCTTCAAGCCGAAGGTGTGGCAGAAGGTGGCCAATATCTAGGGTGTTGTTGAGGGCCTCTTCGCGGCTTTTACGCCGCTCCTACGGGGGGTGTTGCGGGGTAGGGTGATCTGGGTGCGATGGTGTTTTTGCGGGTGTCTTCGCGGCTTTTACGCCGCTCCTACCGGGGGGGGCGGGGTAGGGTGGACCTGGGTGCGATGGTGTTCTTGCGGGTGTCTTCGCGGCTTTTACGCCGCTCCTACAGGGGGGGGTGTGGGGTCGGGGTATTTTGTAGGAGCGGCGTGAAGCCGCGAAGGGGGCCTAGTGGGCGACGGATTGCCCACGGGGCCTCACCGGCCCTGCTGTTGCCTCGATCTGGCGTTTCAAGCCTTTGCCCATTCCCAGCACGAACCCCATCTCCGCCACCACGAACAGCGGCCCGATGATCAACCCGCTGAGGTCATCGACGAAGGCCGGCTTGCGTCCTTCGTAATAATGCCCCACGAACTGAATCACCCAGCCCGCCACGAACATCCCCACGCCCCACCCGAGCCACGTCAGGGTGCTGTGTATCGCCAGCGCCTGGCCGGCCCACAGGCACAGCCCCAGCAACACCGCCATCAGACCACCCAGTGCTCGATCCAGGCGCAGGTAGAACACGGCTGCGCCCAACGCAACCAGCAGGGCCGGGCTTATCCACAGGCCGGCAATCTCCGCACCCGGGCGCGACAGCAGTATCGCCACGGCCAGCACGATCAACGGTATGCCGACGAAATGCGTAGCGATGTTGCGAGGATCACGGTGATAGGCCGCGTACTGGCTCAGGTGGTCGACAAGGGTCTTCATGGTCTGTCTCCAGAGACGGGAGGTGCAGGCGTTGCAAGCTTCACAAGGCCCGGAGTTCACATGTAGCAGGTGTGCAGCCGTGGTCAATGCACGCAGCATCTTTGTGCGCATCTATGGCCGGACAGGCGCTTGGCGCAGGTAGAAACGCATCTAGCACTTTAGTTATTAATAAATAGCTTCTTATTCCTTAACGAATATATACCCCGCCCTTATACTGGCCTCCGAACGCAACATTCGCAGGAGGGCGCACACCATGCGCAACGAATCGATCCGCTATCTGATCGTGCCAGGCTGGCAGGGCTCGTCCGAAGACCACTGGCAGAGCCATTGGCAAAACAGCCTGCCCAACAGCGCGCGGGTCGAACAGGCCGACTGGTTGACGCCTCGGCGTGAGGACTGGGTGGCAGCCCTGGACAGGGCTGTCAATGCCAGCGCCGATCCGGTCATCCTGATCGCCCATAGCCTGGGTTGCATCACGGTTGTGCATTGGGCTGCCCATGCCCCGCTGGTGTCGTTGCGCAAGGTGCGTGGCGCGCTGCTGGTAGCCCCGGCGGATGTCGAGCGGCCGGCGTGCGCGCCGGCGCTGCGCAACTTTGCCCCGATCCCCAAGCATTTACTGCCTTTCCCCAGTCAGGTGGTGGGCTCGGACAACGACCCGGCCGCCAGTGCTCCGCGCGCCCTGCAACTGGCGCGTGACTGGGGTGCCGAGGCGGGCATCCTGGCGGGTGCCGGGCATATCAACGTCAAATCCGGACATCAGCGCTGGGAGCAAGGGTTCGCCTACCTCTACCGTCTGCAAAGCCGGATGGACCAGCACACCCTGCGACGCGCCTGAACACACGATCACCTGAGTACGCCGAGCCCTGCAACCAGGGCCGGTGGGAGCTTTGCCCATGACTGCCCAGCAAGACACCTTTGGCCAGCCGCTGCTGACCTTTCCGGATTCCGACAAAAGCCCCCTGAGCATTCGTGCCAAGGCATTGGTATTCGTCGATCCGCGTTCGCGCCAGTTGCGTGAAGACCTCGAACGCCTGGCACCCAAGGCCCTGCCGGTATTGATCCATGGGGAAAGCGGCACCGGCAAGGAATTGCTGGCCCGGCAGATCCACCGGGCCAGTGACCGCGCGGGTCTGTTCGTTTCGGTCAATTGCGGTGCCATCAGCCCCACCTATGCCGATGCCGAGCTGTTCGGCTACAGCGCAGGCGCCTACAGCGGCTCGGCCAGCAGCCGGGCTGGCTGGTTTGGCTCGGCCAACGGCGGCACCTTGTACCTGGACGAGATTGGCGACCTGCCGCTGGCCATCCAGGTGAAACTGTTGTCGGCGCTGGAGAATCATGAGGTGACCCGCGTCGGGGCTGCCCATCCCAACCCCGTGGACGTGCGTTTGGTGGCGGCGTCGAGCATCGACCTGGGCCAGGCGGTGGAGGCGGGTAAATTCAACCAGCGGTTGTTTCGTTATCTGAATGAAGGGCATCTGTTGCTGCCGCCCCTGCGTGATCGGGTCGGCGATATCCTGTCGCTGGCCGAGTACTTCCTGGGGATCTACAGCCAGCGCCTGAGCCTGGACGTGCCGCTGATCAGCGACGCCGCGCAACAGGTGTTGGAGCGCCATAGCTGGCCCGGCAATACGCGGGAGCTGGAAAACGTCATCCATTTCGCCCTGCTGGTCAGCAGTGGTGATGAAATCCTGCCGGAGCATTTGAATCTACCCGGCGTGCAAGACCCGCTTCAGCAGTTGGCTGGACAGATCGACCGGCTGCTGCAAAGCGGCGAGTCGGTGGCGCTGCGGGCGCTGTTGAATCGCGGTTTGGAGCAACTGAACGAAAAGGCATAAGCAACAAACTAAAAGGTATTTGTGGGAATATTAATTCCGGGTATCTTCCGCCTCAAGCTGGCCGCTTGCTATCGCCGGCACCTTCCAACAATAGGACTTCGCATGAAAAAGGCTTTGTTGTTCACCGCTCTGGCGGCCTCCCTGTCTTTCGGCCTGGCCAACGCCGCCGAGAAGCTCACCGTTGCAGCCACACCGATCCCGCATGCCGAGATCCTCGAGCTGATCAAGCCGACCCTGGCCAAGGAAGGCGTGGACCTGGACATCAAGGTGTTCACCGACTACGTGCAGCCAAACGTGCAGGTCAACGAGAAGCGTCTGGACGCCAACTATTTCCAGACCCTGCCGTACCTGGAAAGCTTCAACAAGGGCAAGGGCACTAACCTTGTGACCGTGATCGGCGTACACGTCGAACCTTTCGGTGGCTACTCCAAGAAGGTCAAGAAGCTGGACGAACTGAAGGATGGCGCGACCGTGGCCATTCCCAACGAAGGCAGCAACAGTGGTCGTGCGCTGATCCTGCTGCAGAAAGCCGGCCTGATCACGCTGAAAGACCCAAGCAACGCCTTGGCCACGCCTAAGGACATCGCCACCAACCCCAAGAACCTGAAGTTCAAGGAGCTGGAATCGGCGATGCTGCCGCGTGTACTGGATCAGGTCGACCTGGACATGATCAACACCAACTACGCGCTGGAAGCGGGTTTGAACCCGGCCAAGGATGCGCTGGTGATCGAAGGTGCCGATTCGCCATACGTGAACTTCCTGGTGGCACGCCCGGATAACAAGGACAGCGACGCCATCCAGAAGCTGGCCAAGGCGCTGACCAGCCCTGAAGTGAAGGCCTTCATCGAGAAGAAGTACAGCGGCGCGGTACTGCCTGCGTTCTGATTCGAGTGGGATGCGGTTGATCGAGGAAACGCCGATGGCTTGGACAGCATCGGCGTTTTGCGTTGTAGGGGCGGGCCCCTTCGCGGCTGCACGCCGCTCCTACAGGGTGATATGCGAGCGCTTTCGCGGCGTGCAGCCGCGAAGAGGCCAGTACTGACACAACCGAGAAAGGAACCCTGAACTACGCTCACAGTCGCATACTCACCAAGCATTACAGCGCACGCAAAGGAGCCTGCATGGCTGGTCCTCGTTGGAAGGTTACAGGTGTTGCCCTTTTGTTGTTGGCACTGGTCGGCTGTGGTGAAGACAAGCCCGTGGAGCCGCTGCATCCGCGCGTACGCGTGGAGAATGTGCAGACCACCGATTTCGCCGCTGCCGTCAGCCTTACCGGCGACGTGCAGGCCCGGGTGCAGACGCAGCTGTCGTTTCGCGTCGGCGGCAAGATCATTCAGCGCCTGGCGGATGTCGGCGATCGGGTCAGCGCCAAGCAGGTGCTCGCCCGCCTGGACCCCAAAGACCTGCAGACCAACGTCGATTCGGCCCGCGCGGCCGTGTCCGCCGAACAGGCCCGGGTCAGCCAGACCAGCGCCGCGTTCGTTCGCCAGCAGAAACTCCTGCCCAAGGGCTACACCAGCCGCAGTGAATACGACTCGGCCCAGGCGGCGTTGCGCAGCGCGCAGAGCTCCCTGGCCGCAGCCCAGGCGCAGTTGGCCAACGCCCAGGAGCAGTTGAGCTACACGGACCTCGTGGCCGACGCGCCCGGTGTGATCACCGCGCGTCAGGCGGAAGTGGCTCAAGTGGTCCAAGCCACCGTGCCGATCTTCGGACTGGCTCGGGATGGCGATCGCGACGCCGTGTTCAACGTCTACGAATCGCTGTTCGCCCAGCCCGGCAATCAGCAACCCATTTCCGTCAATCTGCTGGACAACCCCGCCATCAAGACCACCGGCGTGTTGCGCGAGGTCACCCCGGCGGTGTCCGCGCAGACCGGCACCCTGCAGGTGAAAATCGCCCTGCAAAGCCTGCCCAAGGGCATGGACCTGGGCTCGGTGGTCAGTGCCTCGCTCAGCGGCCCGGGCAAGGCCAGCGTCGAACTGCCGTGGTCGGCGCTCACCAAGGACATCAGCGAACCGGCGGTGTGGGTGGTGGGCGACGACGGTAAGGTCAACCTGCGCAAGGTCGGCGTAGCCCGCTACCTGACAGGCAAGGTCGTGATCGGCAACGGCTTGAACCAGGGCGACAAGGTGGTGGTTGCCGGCGGACAGTTGCTGCACCCGGACATGCAAGTCGAAATCGCCCAGGAGCTCACCCAATGACCCCTGTAGCAGCGGCGTCAGCCGCGTCCGGCCGTCATGCGTTGTCCTTGAAGAAACCTCATCGCCTGTTGACGCGGCTTACGCCGCTGCTACTGGTGTTGGCGGGGTGCTCGAAGGAGGCGCCGGCGCCGGAGCCAGTGCGGCCGGTGCTGTGGGTCGAAGTCACGGGCCTGAACCAGGAAAGCCTGGGCCGTTTCGCCGGCAACATTCAGGCGCGCTATGAAAGCACCCTGGGTTTCCGAGTGCCGGGCCGTATTGCCCGGCGTGCCGTGGATGTCGGCAGTGAAGTACAGAAAGACCAACTGCTGGCCACCCTGGATCCCACCGACCAGCAGAACCAGCTGCGCTCCAATCAAGGTGACCTGGCCCGCGTACAAGCGCAGTTCATCAATGCCCAGGCCAATGCCCGACGCCAGCAGGAACTGTTCGACCGGGGTGTCGGCGCCCAGGCGGGCCTGGACATCGCCCAGACCGATTTGAAAACCGCCCAGGCGTCCCTGGATCAAGCCAAGGCGGCGGTCAGCCAGGCCCAGGATCAGCTCGGCTACAGCGAGCTTCGCGCCGATCACGCTGCCGTGGTCAACGAATGGAAAGTCGAAGCCGGCCAGGTAGTCACGGCGGGGCAGGAAGTGGTGGTGCTGGCGCGCCCGGATGTGAAGGAAGCGGTGATCGACCTGCCTGCCGCCTTGGCCGAAAGCCTGCCGGCCGGGGTGCAATTCCAGGTTCAGTCACAGCTGGACCCCACCATCGCGACCACCGGCAGCCTGCGCGAATTGGAGCCTCAGCCCGACAGCGCCACCCGGACCCGCCGCGCCCGCCTGACCCTGGCCCAAACGCCACCGGGCCTGCGGCTGGGCACCGCCATCAGCGTCACCCTCAGCTCGCGTATCGAACAGCGTCTGGAATTGCCGGCCACTGCCATTCAGGAGGTCGACGGCAAGTCACGCATCTGGCTGATCGACAGCCAGGCGCAAACCGTCAATCCCCGTGACGTCACCGTGCTTAGCCGCAGCAACGACACGGTAGTGCTCAGCAGCGGCGTGCAGGTGGGCGAGCGTGTGGTGCGTGCCGGTGTGAACAGCCTGAAACCTGGGCAGAAAATCAAACTGGACGAGGCGAGCCGGTGATGAAGGGAAGTTTCAACCTGTCGGACTGGGCGCTCAAGCATCAGTCGTTCGTCTGGTACCTGATGTTCGTCGGCCTGCTGATGGGGGTGTTCTCCTACATGAACCTGGGCCGTGAAGAGGACCCGGCGTTCACCATCAAGACCATGGTCATTCAGACCCGCTGGCCTGGCGCGACCCAGGACGAAACCCTCAAGCAGGTCACCGACCGCATCGAGAAGAAGCTCGAAGAGTTGGACTCGCTGGACTACGTGAAGAGCTACACCCGGCCAGGCGAATCCACGGTCTTCGTGTACCTGCGCGATACCACCAGTGCCAAGGCCATCCCGGAAATCTGGTATCAGGTGCGCAAGAAGATCGACGACATCCGCGGCACCTTTCCCCAGGGCTTGCAGGGGCCGTCGTTCAACGATGAATTCGGTGACGTGTTCGGTTCGATCTACGCCTTTACCGGTGACGGCCTGAACATGCGTCAACTGCGCGACTATGTGGAACAGGTGCGCGCCGAGATCCGCCAGGTCGACAACCTGGGCAAGGTGCAGTTGGTGGGTCAGCAGGATGAAGTGATCTACCTGAATTTCTCCACCCGCAAGCTGGCCGCCTTGGGGCTGGACCAGCAACAGGTGGTCGGCGCCCTGCAAGCGCAGAACGCGGTGACCCCGGCGGGGGTGATCGAGGCCGGGCCGGAGCGCATCTCGGTGCGAACGTCCGGGCAGTTCAAGTCCGAAAAGGACCTGGAAACGGTCAACCTCAGGCTCAACGACCGCTTCTATCGGCTGGCCGATATCGCTGACATCGAGCGTGGCTATCGCGACCCTGCGGCGCCCATGTTCCGCTACAACGGCCAGCCTGCCATTGGCCTGGCCATTGCCATGAAGGACGGCGGCAACATTCAGGCCTTCGGTACCGCCTTGCACCAGCGCATGGATGAACTCACCGCGCAGCTGCCGGTGGGCGTGGGCGTGCATAAGGTGTCGGACCAGGCCGAGGTGGTGGAAAAGGCCGTCGGTGGGTTCACCAGTGCGCTGTTCGAGGCGGTGGTGATCGTGCTGATCGTCAGCTTCATCAGCCTGGGCGTGCGCGCCGGGTTGGTGGTGGCCTGTTCGATCCCGTTGGTGCTGGCCATGGTCTTCGTGTTCATGGAATACAGCGGCATCACCATGCAGCGGATCTCCCTGGGGGCGCTGATCATTGCCTTGGGTTTGCTGGTGGACGACGCGATGATCACCGTGGAAATGATGGTCACGCGCCTGGAGGCGGGCGATACCAAGGAGCAGGCGGCGACGTTCGCCTACCACTCCACGGCGTTCCCGATGCTCACCGGCACCCTGGTGACCGTGGCGGGCTTCGTGCCCATCGGCCTGAACGCCAGTTCGGCCGGCGAGTACACCTTCACCTTGTTCGCCGTGATCGCCGTGGCGATGCTGGTGTCCTGGGTGGTGGCGGTGTTGTTCGCGCCGGTGATTGGCGTGCACATTCTGAGCAAGAACGTGAAGCCCAAGTCCGAGGAGCCGGGGCGCATCGGGCGCTGGTTCAACGCCGGGCTGGTGGGCTGCATGCGCCACCGCTGGTTGACGATCATTGGCACCGTGCTGCTGTTCGCCGTGGCGCTGTTCTGCATGCGCTTCGTGCAAAACCAGTTCTTTCCGTCCTCTGATCGACCGGAAATTCTGGTGGACCTGAACCTGCCGCAAAACGCCTCGATCGATGAAACGCGCAAGGCGGTCGACCGTCTGGAGGCGACCTTGAAGGGCGATCCGGACATCGCGCGCTGGAGCACTTACATCGGCCAGGGCGCCCTGCGTTTCTACCTGCCGCTGGACCAGCAACTGGAAAACCCCTACTACGCTCAGCTGGTGATCGTCAGTACCGGCCTGGAGCAACGGGGTGCCCTGACCGAGCGGTTGAAGAAACGTCTGCGGGAAGATTTCGTGGGCATCGGCACCTATGTGCAGCCGCTGGAAATGGGCCCGCCAGTGGGTCGCCCGATCCAGTATCGAGTGAGCGGAAAGGACATCGATCAGGTGCGCAAACATGCCATCGAACTGGCCACCCTGCTGGATCAGAACGCTCACATCGGCGAGATGATCTACGACTGGAACGAGCCGGGCAAGGTGCTGCGCATCGACATCGCCCAGGACAAGGCGCGGCAATTGGGCCTGTCATCGGAGGACGTGGCCAACCTGATGAACAGCATCGTCAGCGGCGCCGCGGTGACTCAGGTCAACGACGATATCTATCTGGTCAATGTGGTCGGACGTGCCAACGATGCCGAGCGCGGTTCGCCGGAGACCCTTCAGAACCTGCAGATCGTCACCCCGAGCGGTACCTCGATTCCCCTGCTGGCGTTCGCCACCGTGCGCTACGAGCTCGAACAACCCTTGGTGTGGCGCCGTGATCGATTGCCGACCATTACCCTCAAGGCGGCGGTCAGCGACGACATTCAGCCGACTGACCTGGTCAAGCAGCTCAAGCCCGAGATCGACAAGTTCTCCGGGGGCTTGCCGGTGGGCTACAAGGTGGCGACCGGCGGCACCGTGGAGGAGAGCGGCAAGGCCCAGGGGCCGATCGCCCAGGTGGTGCCGTTGATGATATTCCTGATGGCCACCTTCCTGATGATCCAGTTGCACAGCGTGCAGAAGATGTTCCTGGTGGCCAGCGTGGCACCCCTGGGGATCATCGGCGTGGTCATCGCGCTGGTGCCGACCGGCACGCCCATGGGCTTCGTGGCGATTCTGGGGGTGCTGGCGCTGATCGGTATCATCATCCGCAACTCGGTGATTCTGGTGACCCAGATCGATGCCTACGAACGTGATGGCTACAAGCCGTGGGATGCGGTGGTGGAGGCGACCCAGCATCGCCGCCGGCCGATTCTGCTGACCGCGGCGGCGGCGAGCCTGGGCATGATTCCGATTGCCCGTGAAGTGTTCTGGGGGCCGATGGCCTACGCCATGATTGGCGGCATCATCGTGGCCACACTGCTGACGCTGTTGTTCTTGCCGGCGTTGTATGTGGCCTGGTATCGGATTCGGGAAGATGAGGGGGCGCGGTAGGGTTGGGGAGGTGGATGGGTTTGGATTGGTGGTGAATGGTCCCCTCACCGCCGCCAGACACTCGCCAACCAAGGCTGCTGCTCACGCGGCAACCCGGCAGGCCGGTAGTAATGCTCAAGCTCCACAAACCCCGCCTCGGTCATCAACCGGCGCCAATTGGCCAGATCGTGATACGCCCCATAGCGTGGACCTTGCCAACCCTCCTGGTTCTTCCCTCGCGGATTGGAGCTGAACAGCACGCCGCCCGCCTTCAACGTCGCATGCAGCTCGCGCAGCACCCGGGGCAGCTCCTGGCTGGGGACATGGAACAGCACGGCATTGGCAAACACCCCGTCGAAACGCTGTGGCGGTAACTGCAATGCCAAGAAGTTCTGACACCACACTTCACAGCCACTGTCGGCGCGGGCCATGTCGGCGAACGCGGGGGTGCCGTCCAGGCCGACGGCCACGTGCCCCAGGCGGGTGAAGGTCTGCAGGTCGCGCCCCGGCCCGCAGCCAAAATCCAGGATCTGCCACGGCGCAGTGCCCTGGATGTGGCGCAACAGGGCATTGATGTTCTGGCTCACGTCATGGTCGCGAGTGCCCTCGCGAAAATCTTCGGCGACCGATTGGTAGTGTCCGAGGGTGAGCGAGGCGATCTGCTCGAGATCCTGTGGCTTGAGGGGCATGGCGATGTTCCAGCATTGCGACGATGCCCCGCACTATACCTCAGCGCTCGTTCAACACCTGCGTAGGCGATCCGCGTCGGCTCCTCTCCCCAGGAGCCAGCGCCGTCAAGGTCTGCGCAGGGTTTTGACGCCGTCGTTGGTACCCAGCAGCAACAGATCTGCCGGCCGGCCCGCAAACAGGCCGTTGGTAACCACGCCGACGATGGCGTTGATCTGGGTTTCCAGCGCCACCGGATCGGTGATCTGCATGTTGTGCACATCGATGATGATGTTGCCGTTGTCGGTCAGCACGCCTTCGCGGTACACCGGGTCGCCACCGAGCTTCACCAGTTGGCGCGCGACATGGCTGCGGGCCATGGGGATGACTTCCACCGGTAGCGGGAAGTTGCCCAGCACCGGCACCAGCTTGCTGCCGTCGGCAATGCAGATGAACGTCTTGGCCACGGCCGCGACGATCTTCTCGCGGGTCAGGGCCGCGCCGCCGCCCTTGATCAGGTTCAGGTGCTCGTCGCTTTCGTCGGCGCCGTCGATGTAGAACTCCAGGTCGCTGACGCTGTTGAGCTCGTAGACCGCAATGCCGTGGCCCTTGAGGCGCGCAGCGGTGGCTTCGGAGCTGGCGACGGCGCCGTCGAACGCGCCCTTGTGCAAGGCCAGGGCGTCAATGAAGCAGTTGGCGGTGGAGCCGGTGCCCACGCCGACGATGCTCTTGTCGTCCAGCTTGGGCAGAATGAAATCCACGGCAGCCTGGGCGACGGCCTGTTTGAGTTGGTCCTGGGTCATGCGGGCTCCGGAGCGGCAGGTGGGGCTCTAGTGGTTGCGGCCCCGGCGGCGCGCATTATAGGGGCAAAACCTTGGTTTTGCTGTGGTTGTTGGCTTAGACTCGTCGGCCCGCCCAGCCACTGCCAGTGATGCCCGCCATGCTCGAACAGTACGTGAAAATGATCCTGACCTCGCGCGTCTATGACGTCGCGGTGGAAACCCCATTGCAGCCCGCCGGCCAGCTGTCCAAGCGTCTGGGCAACAAGGTGCTGCTCAAGCGCGAAGACTTGCAGCCGGTGTTTTCCTTCAAGATTCGTGGCGCGTACAACAAGCTGGCCCAGCTCTCGGCCCAGGAACTGGCGCGTGGCGTGGTCACCGCTTCGGCCGGCAACCATGCCCAGGGCCTGGCGCTGGCGGCCCGGGAGCTGGGTATCAAAGCCACCATCGTGATGCCCAAGACCACCCCCGAGATCAAGATCGAAGGCGTGCGCTCGCGTGGCGGCAAAGTCGTGCTGCACGGTGACTCGTTTCCCGAGGCCCTGGCGCATTCGCTGAAGCTGGTCGATGAAAAGGGCCTGGTCTATATCCATCCCTACGACGACCCCTACACCATTGCCGGGCAGGGCACCGTGGCGATGGAGATTCTGCGTCAGCATCCGGGCGACCTCGACGCGATCTTCGTTCCGGTGGGCGGCGGTGGCTTGATCGCGGGCATTGCGGCCTATGTGAAATACCTGCGCCCGGGCATCAAGGTGATCGGCGTCGAGCCGGACGATTCCAATTGCCTGCAACAGGCCATGGCTGCCGGTGAGCGCGTGGTGCTGCCACAGGTCGGACTGTTCGCCGACGGCGTGGCTGTGGCGCAGATCGGCAAGCACACCTTTGATATCTGCAAGGATCACGTGGACGAGGTGATCACCGTCAGCACCGACGAAATCTGTGCGGCCATCAAGGACATCTACGACGATACCCGGTCGATCACCGAACCTGCCGGGGCGCTGGGTGTGGCCGGGATCAAGAAATACGTCGAGGCCCGTGGCGTCTCCGGGCAGACGCTGGTGGCCATCGACTCCGGCGCCAACGTCAACTTCGATCGCCTGCGTCACGTGGCCGAGCGGGCCGAGTTGGGTGAAGGCCGTGAAGCCATCATCGCGGTGACCATTCCGGAGCGGCCGGGCAGCTTCAAGGCCTTCTGCGAAGCCATCGGCAAGCGTCAGATCACCGAGTTCAACTATCGCTACCACACCGGCGAAGAAGCACACATTTTCGTCGGCGTGCAAACCCATCCCGAAAACGATCCACGCGCGGCGTTGCTGGCGACCCTGCAATCCCATGGTTTCCCGGTGCTGGACTTGACCGACAACGAACTGGCCAAGTTGCACATCCGTCATATGGTGGGCGGGCATGCGGTGCGGGTGAGTGACGAGATGGTGCTGCGCTTCGAATTTCCCGAGCGGCCCGGGGCGCTTTTCAACTTCCTCAACAAGTTGGGCGGGCACTGGAATATCTCGATGTTCCACTATCGCAACCATGGCGCAGCGGATGGGCGCGTGGTGGCGGGCTTGCAGGTGCCGGAGGATGAGCGGCACCTGGTGGCTGGAGCCTTGGCGGATATCGGCTATCCGTTCTGGGATGAGACGGATAATCCGGCTTATCAACTGTTCTTGGGGTAGCTGCGGGGTCAGGGGTGGAGGTTGGGATCGGCGGTGCGGCCATCGCGGGTAGAACCCGCTCCCACAAGGGATTTGCGCTGCGCAAATCCGATGCTCGCCCTCTGTGGGAGCGGGTTCTACCCGCGATGGGGCCAGCCCTCCCACAAGGGATACCCGCTATGCAGCGCCAATGCCCCCCCTCTGTGGGAGCGGGTTCTACCCGCGATGGGGCCAGCCCTCCCACTAGAGATATCCGCTATGCAGCGCCAACGCCCCCCCCCTCTGTGGGAGCGGGTTCTACCCGCGATGGGGCCGGGCCTGCTGAAC
This sequence comes from Pseudomonas sp. UBA4194, assembly GCF_002379585.1. Lineage (GTDB taxonomy): Bacteria > Pseudomonadota > Gammaproteobacteria > Pseudomonadales > Pseudomonadaceae > Aquipseudomonas. The sequence continues at coordinate 127,124 of NZ_DFUE01000010.1, read as the reverse complement.
TCGTTGGCTGCTACGCTTGTCGATGATGCATCGTAACGGCCCACGGGGATAACGCGTCATGGAAAGCCTGACGGTTCTGAAGATATTGCACACAGTCGCCACCGTGGTACTGCTGGGCAGTGTGGTGGCGGTGATCTATCGCGCCTGGCGCAGTTGGCAAGGCGGCGACAGGCTGCCGTTCGCCAGCACCCTGCAGCGGCCCTGGGCCTATGCGTGGGTGGTGATGGCGCTGAGCCTGATCAGCTTCCCGGTGACCGGTTGGTGGCTGGTGCACAAGGTCGGCTGGCCCCTCGGACAGACCTGGATTCTGAGTGCGGCAGTGCTGTACGTGATCGGCGGCGGTGTGTGGTTGCTGTTGCTCAGCCGGGTCAATCGGTTGCGTCTGGCGCAGGGCATGGATGAGGCGGTGATCGCGGTCAAGCGCCGCAACGTGCTGATCATTGCTGGCGTGGCGCTGGTGGTGCTGGTGGCGATTGTCGGGTTGATGGTGACGAAGCCGGTTTAGGGTTTCTTGGGGGATTTGTGGTGGATGGTCCCCTCACCCCAGCCCTCTCCCTGGGGGAGAGGGAGCTAAGAGCAGGTGGTGCGAATTCGGGTGATCGGCGCCCTTACCCTCGCAACGAAATCTCTTTCCACCCTCGCCGCTTCGCTTCTTCCTGCAACCGCGGATCAGGGTCCACCACCACCGGGTTGGCCACCTGCTCCAGCAGCGGCAAATCATTCATCGAGTCGCTGTAGAAGTAGCTGTCCTGCAGATCGAAGCCGTTCTCTTCCAGCCAGCGGTTCAGGCGAGTCACCTTGCCTTCCTTGAAGCACGGCACATCGATGCTGCGGCCGGTGTAGCGCCCATCGACGATTTCCGCTTCGGTCGCCAGCAACGTTTCCACGCCCAGGCGCTCGGCGATCGGCCCGGTCACGAAGCGGTTGGTGGCCGTGATGATCACCAGTTTGTCGCCGGCATCGCGGTGCCATTGCAGCAGGGCGGCGGCTTTGGGCAGCATGATCGGCTCGATGCAGTCACGCATGAAGTCACGGTGCCATTCATCCAGCTGGGCCATGTCGGTGGCGGCCAGAATCTCCAGGCTGAAATTCAGATACTCATTGAGATCCAGCTTGCCCGCCAGGTAGTCCTGATAGAAATCGTCGTTGCGCGCCTTGTAGGCGTCGGCGTCGAGAATGCCGCGCTCGCAGAGATAGTCGCCCCAGGCGTGGTCGCTATCGCCGCCAAGCAGCGTGTTGTCGAGATCGAACAAGGCCAGGCGCATGAAATTACTCACGTAAAAAGTGGAAAAGGCCCACAGAATACGGACTTTTCACATGCGTGCACATAAGGTATGCGGCGTCGTTGCTGCTTTCACAGGCTTTGTGGAACAATGCGACGACATGCGTTTGCGAGGTTGCTGCCGTGATCGACCCGGATGGTTTTCGCCCTAACGTCGGCATCATTCTCACCAATGATGCCGGTCAGGTGCTTTGGGCTCGGCGTATCAATCAGGATGCCTGGCAGTTTCCCCAGGGGGGCATCAACCCCCAGGAAACACCGGAAGAGGCCTTGTACCGCGAGCTGAATGAAGAAGTCGGGCTGGAACGGCAAGATGTTGAAATACTTGCCTGCACCCGCGGCTGGTTGCGTTATCGTTTACCCCAACGTCTGGTACGTACCCACAGCCAACCGCTGTGCATCGGCCAGAAACAAAAGTGGTTTCTGCTGCGCCTGGTTTCCAACGAACAGCGCGTACGGATGGATTTGACCGGTAAACCGGAGTTCGATGGCTGGCGCTGGGTCAGTTATTGGTATCCGCTGGGCCAGGTGGTGACATTCAAGCGTGAGGTCTACCGCCGCGCGCTCAAAGAGCTTGCCCCGCGCCTTTTATCGCGCGACTGACGACGGAGTTCGACCCCGAGCCATGCTCAATACGCTGCGCAAGATCGTCCAGGAAGTTAACTCCGCCAAAGATCTCAAGTCGGCGTTGGGGATCATTGTGCAGCGCGTCAAGGAAGCCATGGGCAGCCAGGTCTGCTCCGTCTATCTGCTGGACCCTGAAACCAACCGTTTCGTACTGATGGCCACCGAGGGCCTGAACAAGCGCTCCATCGGCAAGGTCAGCATGGCCCCCAACGAAGGCCTGGTGGGCCTGGTGGGCACCCGGGAAGAACCGCTGAACCTGGAAAACGCTGCCGACCACCCCCGTTATCGCTACTTTGCCGAGACGGGCGAGGAACGTTTCGCGTCGTTCCTGGGCACGCCGATCATTCACCACCGGCGCGTGGTGGGGGTGTTGGTCATCCAGCAAAAGGAGCGGCGTCAGTTCGACGAGGGCGAAGAGGCCTTTCTGGTCACCATGAGCGCGCAATTGGCCGGGGTGATCGCCCATGCCGAGGCCACCGGCTCCATTCGTGGCATTGGTCGCCAAGGCAAGGGCATCCAGGAGGCGCGCTTCGTCGGCGTTCCAGGATCGCCCGGAGCGGCGGTCGGCACGGCCGTGGTGATGTTGCCGCCGGCCGATCTGGACGTGGTGCCGGACAAGAACGTCAGCGACATCGATGCCGAGCTGGCGCTGTTCCAGAACGCCTTGGAGGGCGTGCGCAACGACATGCGCACGCTGTCGGCCAAGCTCGCCACCCAGCTGCGGCCTGAAGAGCGCGCCCTGTTCGACGTCTACCTGATGATGCTCGACGACGCGTCGCTGGGCAGCGAAGTGACCAATGTGATCAAGACCGGCCAGTGGGCACAGGGCGCACTGCGCCATGTGGTCACCGAGCACGTCAATCGTTTCGAGCTGATGGACGACGCCTACCTGCGCGAGCGTGCGTCGGACGTCAAGGACCTGGGCCGGCGCCTGCTTGCCTATTTGCAGGAAGCCCGCCAGCAGACCCTGGTCTACCCCGACAACACCATCCTGATCAGCGAGGAGCTGTCCCCGGCCATGCTCGGTGAGGTGCCGGAGGGCAAGCTGGTGGGGCTGGTGTCGGTACTGGGTTCGGGCAACTCCCACGTGGCCATCCTGGCGCGCGCCATGGGCATCCCCACGGTGATGGGCCTGGTGGACCTGCCGTATTCCAAGGTCGACGGCATCAAGATGATCGTCGACGGCTACCACGGCGAGGTCTATACCAACCCCAGCGATATTCTCAGCAAGCAGTTCGCCGACGTGGTCGAGGAAGAGCGCCAACTGGCCCTGGGGCTGGATGCCTTGCGCGAACTGCCGTGCGTCACCCTCGATGGCCACCGCATGCCGCTCTGGGTGAATACCGGGCTGCTGGCGGACGTCGCCCGTGCCCAGCAGCGCGGCGCCGAGGGCGTGGGTCTGTACCGCACCGAAGTGCCGTTCATGATCAACCAGCGTTTCCCCAGTGAAAAGGAACAGCTGGCCATCTATCGCGAGCAGCTGGCGGCCTTCCATCCGCTGCCGGTAACCATGCGCAGCCTGGACATCGGCGGCGACAAGTCGCTGTCGTACTTCCCCATCAAGGAAGAGAACCCCTTCCTGGGCTGGCGCGGTATTCGCGTGACCCTGGACCACCCGGAAATCTTCCTGGTGCAGACCCGCGCCATGCTCAAGGCCAGCGAGGGGCTGAACAACCTGCGCATCCTGTTGCCGATGATCTCCGGCACCCATGAGCTGGAAGAGGCCCTGCATCTGATTCACCGGGCCTGGGGCGAAGTGCGCGACGAGGGCACCGACGTGCCGATGCCGCCGGTGGGGGTGATGATCGAAATCCCTGCGGCGGTGTACCTGACCAAGGAGCTCGCGCGCCAGGTGGACTTCCTGTCGGTGGGTTCCAACGACCTGACGCAGTACCTGCTGGCCGTTGACCGCAACAACCCGCGTGTCGCCGACCTGTACGACTATCTGCATCCGGCGGTGTTGCAGGCCTTGCAGCACGTGGTCACCGAGGCCCATGCCGAAGGCAAGCCCGTGAGCATCTGCGGCGAGATGGCCGGTGACCCGGCGGCGGCGGTGTTGTTGATGGCAATGGGTTTCGACAGCCTGTCGATGAACGCCACCAACCTGCCGAAAGTGAAGTGGATGTTGCGTCAGGTGAACCTGAGCAAGGCCAAGGAACTGCTGGCGCAGCTGAACAAGATCGACAACCCGCAGGTTATCCACAGTTCACTGCAGTTGGCGCTGAAGAATCTCGGGTTGTCGCGGATGATCAATCCGACTACGCCGAAGAAGCATTGATTGGGATGTGGGGCGCTTGGCGCCCTCTCCCCCAGGGAGAGGGCTGGGGTGAGGGGACCATCCACCGCCGATCCCAGCTAGTACCCCGCCCCGCGAGCCACCGCCCCCACCATGTCCTCTCCACGCTCATGCCGACGCACATTCCCCAGCAGCACCTCGAACGCCGTCCTTGGGTCGGTCATCGCGCCAACGTGAGGCGTTACCCAGATCTTCGGATGGCTCCAGAACGGATGGTCCTGGGTAGGGGGCTCCTCGTTCAGCACGTCGACGATCGCATGCCCGATCTGTCCTGAATCAACAGCCGCGAGCAGGTCCGCCTCCACCAGATGCCCACCGCGGCCCAGGTTGATCAGCTTGGCGCCCTTGGGCAGTGCCGCGAAGGTGTCGGCGTTCAAGATCCCCGTTGTTTCCGGTGTCAGCGGCAGCAGGCACAGCAGAATGTCGCACTGGCCCAGAAACTCGGGCAGTTGCTCGGCGCCGCCATAGCAGGTCACGCCTGGCAAATTCTTGAGGGTGCGGGACCAGCCGCTGAGGGCAAATCCGAACGGGCGCAGCACGTCCAGCGCGGTCAGGCCCAGATTGCCCAGCCCCATCACGCCGACCCGCCGCTTGGACGCCGCTGTCAGTGCATTGGTCTGCCACACATGGTTTTGCTGTTGTTGCAGATAATCCGGGATATCCCGATGCAGGCTCAGTACGGAGAAACCGACGTATTCAGCGATGCCTTGAGCGATGCCGGGGTCCAACATGCGGACCACGGCGATGTGCTGGGGAAGTTGCTCGAGATTGAATTGATCCACCCCGGCCGAGGTGGCGAACACCACTTCCAGATTAGGAAAGCGTTCGTGCAGGTCTGCCGGTGGCTGCCAGGCTGCGAAATAGCGAACCTGGGCGGGGTCGCCGATATCGGGCCAGAAACGTACGTCGATGTCCGGGGCATGCTCGGCGAACAGCGCCTTCCATACATGGGCGCGCTCATCGGCGACTTTGAACAACAGGGTCATGGCGGGAAATCTCGTACGCATTCGGATTGAGCGCTGAAGATGCCATAACGCCACGCAACATTCTCCCGAATAGCAGCCCCAAAACAAAACATGGTGCGCCCCCACCCCCCGTAGGAGCGGCGTCCAGCCGCGAAGGCGCCGGCCCCGCCAACACACCTCCCAGATCATGCGCCAGCCATGCCGGCCCCTTCGCGGCTGCACGCCGCTCCTAC
>NZ_DFUE01000010.1:55898-121674 GCF_002379585.1 Pseudomonas sp. UBA4194 | reverse complement strand
CACGCCGCTCCTACAAACACCCCACCCCCCTGTAGGAGCGGCGTCCAGCCGCGAAGGCGTCAGCCCCGTCACCACACATCCCAGATCATGCGCCGGCCCCGTCAACACATATCCCGGACCACGCCGGCTACCTCAGCACGCTGCGGCAATCGCTTTGCCCAGTGCCTCGGTATTGCCGGTGCCGCCGATGTCCGCGGTCAATGGGGCGTTTTCCGGTCCCGTGGCCAGGACCTTTTCGATGGCGCTGAGCACGGCTGCGCCCGCTTCGGGATGGCCCAGGTGCTCCAGCATCATCGCCCCGCACCAGATCTGCCCGATGGGATTGGCGATGCCCTTGCCGGCAATGTCCGGTGCCGAGCCATGTACCGGCTCGAACAGGCTCGGAAAATTTCGTTCCGGGTTGATGTTGGCCGAAGGCGCGATACCGATGGTGCCCGTACAGGCCGGCCCCAGGTCGGAGAGAATGTCGCCGAACAGGTTGCTGGCCACTACCACATCGAACCAATCCGGGTGCAGCACGAAATTCGCCGTGAGAATGTCGATGTGGTACTTGTCGACGTTCACCTCTGGGTACTTCTTGCCCATCTCGACCACCCGTTCGTCCCAGTACGGCATGGTGATGGCAATGCCGTTGGACTTCGTCGCCGAGGTCAGGTGCTTCTTCGGGCGGCTCTGGGCCAGCTCATAGGCGAACTTGAGAATACGGTCCACACCCACGCGCGTCATCACCGTCTCCTGCAGCACGATCTCGCGCTCGGTTCCGGGGAACATCTTGCCGCCTACGCTTGAATACTCGCCCTCGGTGTTCTCGCGCACCACCCAGAAATCGATGTCGCCAGGCTTGCGATTGGCCAGTGGCGCTTTCACCCCCGGCATCAACCGGCAAGGGCGCAGGTTCACGTACTGATCGAACTCGCGCCGGAACTGCAGCAACGAATCCCACAGCGAAACATGGTCGGGCACCACGTCCGGCCAGCCCACGGCGCCGAAATAGATAGCGTCATAGCCCTTGAGAATCTCGAACCAGTTGTCGGGCATCATCTTGCCGTGGGCCAGGTAGTAATCGGCGCTGGCAAAATCGAACCAGTCCCACTGCAGAACGAGGTCGTGCTTGGCGGCCACCGCATCGAGCACGCGAACCCCTTCGGGCATGACTTCCTTACCGATGCCGTCGCCGGGGATCACCGCGATCTTGTAGTTGGATTTGCTCATGGTGCCACTCCACTGATTGATGAATACGCCAGCTCAGTGTAATCAGTACCCAGCGATGAATAATTAGCGAAAACGTAAAGCCATTCTTAGATTCAGGTAAACAATTCATGAGCATGATTGACGACTTGAGCTTCTTTCAGCAGGTCGCTACCCGCGCGAGCCTGACCGAAGTGGCGCGGCACCTGGGTTTGTCCTTGCCTGCGGTGAGCAAGCGCCTCAGCCAACTGGAGCAGCGTCTGGGCGTGCAGTTGCTGCAGCGCACCACGCGGCGCCTGTCGTTGACGCCGGAGGGCGTGCTGTACCTCGAAGGCGGCCGGCCGATCCTGCGCCAGCTCGATGAGCTGGAAAGCGCGCTGGTCACGCGCCAACCGACGTTGCAGGGGCGTCTGCGGATCAACGGGACCATGGGTTTCGGACGTCGGCACCTGGCGCCCGTCGTGTCGGAGTTCGCCCGCCTGCACCCGCAGCTGGAGGTCTCTCTGGAGCTGAGCAGTCAGCCGGTGAGCCTGCTCGACGACCAGTTCGACATCGGCGTGTTCATGGGCGAGCCGCCAGACTCACGCCTGATCGCCGTACGCCTGCTGGAAAATCCGCGCATTCTCTGCGCTTCGCCAGGATACCTTGAAGGCATGCCTGCTTTGGCCGAAGTGGCGGATCTGGCCGCGCATAACTGCATCGTGCTGCGCCAGTTCGGCAGCGACTATGCCATCTGGCGCTTTCGCAAGAATGGCCAGGAACACGCCCATAAAGTCACCGGCACGCTGTCCAGCAACGATGGCGAGGTGGCGTTGAGCTGGGCGCTCGAAGGCCACGGGTTGATCCTGCGCTCGCGCTGGGATGTGCAGGAGCATCTGCAGGCCGGCCGCCTGCGCGCCTTGCTAACAGACTACGAGGCGCCGCAAGCCGATGTTTTCGCGGTCTATCAGCAACGCCGCCACACCCCCCAGCGCATTGCGGTATTCGTGCAGTACCTGCGCAACACCTTGGCCCAGCGCACCACCGTAGCAGCGGCGTAAGCCGCGTCCCGCTCCACCCCATAACCCCAGATCATGCCCCTACTGACTAATCGTGCATTGTCCAAAAGCCATCACGTCTTGTACCTTCCAGCCGACCCGCTCGGTAGAACAACAACACATCACCGGTGCAACCTGGGTAACCGTCGAGGTTTTTGTCGCTGCCGAATTAATCTACTACCAGGATGATTTGCCATGAAAAACTTCGGTTCTGTCTTATCCCTGTTGTGCGTAGCGATGACGTGCGCGGCCTCCGCCAGCGCCGAGCAGATCACCTTCGTGTCCCAGGGCGGTGTCTACCAGGAGGCACAGACCAAAGCCATCCTCGACCCCGCCGCCAAATTGCTCGATATCACCATCAAGCAGGACAGCGTCCCCGACGCTTGGCCCATGGTCAAAGCCCAGGGCGAAACCGGCAAGCCGGTGTGGGACGTGATCGACACGCCACCTTCGAACTGCATTCGCGGCGGTCGTGAAGGGCTGATCGAGCCACTGGACCTGGCCAGAATGCCCAACGTCAAAGGCATGCCCGAGGCCTACCGTACCCCCTATTCGGTGGCCTACGAGTTCTATTCCTCGGTGCTGGGTTACAACACCAAGACGCTCAAGAAGGTGCCGCAAAGCTGGGCCGACTTCTGGAACGTCAAGGACTTCCCCGGCACCCGCGCCCTGCGCAACGACCCCATGGGCACCCTGGAAGCCGCGCTGCTGTCCGACGGCGTGCCGCGGGACAAACTCTACCCACTGGACGTCGACCGCGCCTACAAGCGCCTGGCCCAGATCAAACCCGATATTGCCGTGTGGTGGAGTTCGGGTGGTCAGTCGGCGCAGCTGCTCAATGACGGCGAAGTGGACATGCTGATGATCTGGAACGGTCGCGTGGGTGCGGTGAAGAAAGACAACGCCGACGTCAACTTCACCTACAACGACGGCATCCTGCAGAACACCCAGCTGTGCATTCTGAAGAACGCACCGAACCTGGCCGCGGCGGTGAAGTTCGTCGACACCGCCGTGTCGCCTGACCTGCAGGCCGATCTGCCCAAGTACATCGATTACGGCCCTGGCAACCCGGCCGCCTTCGCGACCGGCAAGCTCAGCGCCGAACGCGGCAAGGAGCTGCCAAGCTCGCCGGAAAACGCCGCTAAGCAAGCGCTGATGTCGGAAGAATGGTGGTCGTCTGCCGAAGGCATCGCCGCCAAGGACCGCTGGTTGAAATTCGTCCAGTAAGGCGGTCTGCACAGTGATCGATTATCTGATTCTGGGTGGCGGCAGTGCCGGTTGCGTGCTGGCTGCCCGGCTTTCCGAAGATCCGACCCGGCACGTGTACCTGGTGGAAGCGGGGCGCGATATCGCGCCCGGCAAGATGCCGGCCGCCATTGCCAGTCGTTACCCCGGCCGGGCCTATCTGGACACGCGCAATATCTGGCAGCGCCTGACCGCGCGCATGGCCGGGCAGGGTGGCCGCCGCTATGAGCAGGCCCGCCTGCTGGGAGGCGGCTCGGCAATCAATGCACTGATGACCAATCGCGGCGCCCCGCAGGATTACGATGAGTGGGGCCGACTGGGCGCTGAAGGCTGGGATTGGAACAGCTGCTTGCCGTACTTTCGCAAGCTGGAAACCGACTGTGATTTCAGCGGGCCTTTGCACGGCGATAGCGGACCGGTGCGGATACGGCGCACGGCGCCTGAGTTTCTGTCGCCATTCGTCAAGGCGGTGATGAAGGTGTTGGCGACCCAGGGGTTGCCGACCCGCGCCGACCAGAACGGCGAGTGGCAGGACGGCGTCTACGTGGGTGCCATTGGCGTGAGCGAGCAAGGTGAGCGGATTCCGGTGTCGGTGTGTTATCTCTCCGACGAGGTCCGGGCTCGGCCCAACCTGACGATCCGTACCGACTGCGTGGTGGACCGTGTGCTGTTCGCGGGGACACAGGCAGTGGGTGCGCGCGTGCTGGATCAAGCGGGTACGGCCCAAGAGCTCGATGCAGCACAGGTGATCGTGTGTGCGGGGGCGATTCACAGTCCGGCGCTGCTGATACGCAGCGGCGTTGGGCCGCTGGATCAATTGCTCGATCTGGGTGTGCCGTTGGTGGCTGACCGCCCTGGGGTGGGCGCGAACCTGATGGAGCATCCGTCTATCGCGGTATCGGCGTTGCTGACGGCGCAGGGGCGCACACCCCATGTCGAGGAGCACCATGAGCAGGCGATCGTGCGGTTCTCGTCCGGGCTGCCGAACACGGTGCCCGGTGACATGCACGGGGCGATTCTGTCGCGCTCCGGCTGGCATTCGGTGGGCTACCGGCTGGGGACGATGTTTTTCTGGGTCAACAAGTCTTACTCACGGGGCAGGGTCAGGGTGACGTCCCGGGATCCGCTGCAGGAGCCGGAGGTGAGCTTCGCGATGCTATCCGACCCGCGGGATCTGCAGCGATTGAAGCAGGCCCTGCGCAGGGGTGCCGAGACACTGTCGGCGCCTGCGCTCGAGGCTCAGCGCAGTGTGGTGTTTCCTTCCAGCTATTCGCCAAGGGTGGCCAAGGTGGCGATGCCGGGGCGTTTCAATGCGTTGCAACGCGCGGTGTTGAGCCTGTTGCTGGACATCGCTGGGCCGTTGCGTGGGGTATTGGTACATGGCCTGGTGACTCAGGGTGTGACCTTGAAAAAGCTGCTGGACGATGATCAGGCGCTGACCGAGTTCGTCCAGGCCAATGTGGGCGGCACCTGGCATCCGTCGGGCACTTGCCGGATGGGGCGCGCGGATGATCCTCAGGCGGTGACGTTGGGTGATGGGCGGGTGATCGGGGTGAGTGGCTTGCGGGTATGCGATGCGTCTTTGATGCCGGCGATTCCCTGTGCCAACACCAATGTGCCGACCATCATGATCGCCGAGCGGATTGCGGACATGATCAAGGTTGGCTAGTGCACGTACTGTGGGTGGCTTTCGGGAACGAGGCGGGGGTCGGCGGTGAATGGTCCCCTCACCCCAGCCCCCCGCAACCTACCCCCAACCCACTACCCCCTTCACCTCCAGAAACGCCTCCAGCCCCCATTCGGCATACTCGCGTCCGTTGCCCGACTGCTTGTATCCCCCAAACGGCGCCGCCGCATCCCAGCTTGGATAATTGATGTACACGCTCCCGGCGCGCATCTGCAAAGCAACAGCGCGCGCCCGCTCCAGGCTGGCTGACTGGACGTACGCGGCCAGCCCGAACACGCTGTCATTGGCCATCTGCACCGCGTGCTGCTCATCGGTGTAAGGCTGGATCACCAGCACAGGGCCGAAGATTTCTTCTCGGGAAATCGTCATCTGCGCCTCCACCCCAGCGAAGACAGTCGGCTGCACGTAGTAACCGCTGTCCAGATGCGCCGGCCGTCCCAGACCACCGCACACCAACTGCGCACCTTCCTCGATGCCAATGGCGATAAGCCGTTGGATCGCCTGGTACTGGCGCTCACTGATCACCGGGCCCAAGGTGGTACGCGGGTCGTCAGGCGCGCCGATCTGGTGGGCCTGGGCTGCCTGGCGGGCAATTGCCACGGCCTGGTCATGCAGCGCCGCCGGCACCAGCATGCGCGTCGGTGCGTTGCAGGACTGACCGCTGTTGCCCAGGCAGCCATTGACGCCGGCGGTGACCGCCGCGTGCAGGTCGACATCGTCCAGCAGGATATTGGCCGACTTGCCGCCCAGTTCCTGATGCACCCGCTTGACCGTGGGCGCCGCCAGGCGTGCGACCTCCACCCCGGCCCGTGTCGAGCCGGTGAACGACACCATGTCAACATCAGGATGACGAGCCAGCGCGGCACCCACCGTTGGGCCGTCGCCGTTGAGCAGGTTGAACACGCCTGCCGGCACCCCAGCGCTGTGCATCACTTCGGCGAAGATGATCGCGTTCAGCGGCGCGATCTCGCTGGGCTTGAGCACCATGGTGCAGCCGGCCGCCAATGCCGGCGCCACCTTGCAGGCGATCTGGTTGATCGGCCAGTTCCAGGGCGTGATCAGCGCGACGACGCCCACTGGTTCCTGATTGATCAGCGTGGTGCCGCGGGTCTTGCGAAATTCGAAGCTGTCGAGGGTGCGCAGCATCTGCTCCAGGTGACGTTTGCCGATGCCGGCCTGCCAGTCGTAGGCCAAGGCCTTGGGCGCGCCGACTTCCTGCATGATCGCCTCGGCGATGTCGTCGTAGCGCGCCATGAACGCCTCGAGGACCTGCTCCAGCAACGCCCTGCGCTCAGCCGCAGTGGTCTGGGCAAAACCGGCAAAGGCCCGCCGGGCCGCCCCTACGGCGGCGTCGACATCACGCTGCTCGCCCATGGCGATCTGTGCGAAAGATTGCTCGGTCGCCGGGTTGATCACCGAAAGGCGCTGCACACCCGAGGGTTCAACCCATTGCCCATCGATATAGAATTTCAACACATTATCCAAAGCCCACCCCCGTTCATTACCGTAGCAGCGGCGTAAGCCGCGTCGCTCTTCAATAAGCCACGTGCCGCTGTTGGGCGGTCGATTGCCGAATCATGGCGGAGGGCGGCTATTGAAAGGCGACGGGGCTTACGCCGTAAAAAAAGTGACGCGGCTTACGTCGTAAAAGAGCGACGCGGCTTACGCCGTAGAAAAGCGACGCGGCTTACGCCGCTGCTACAGGATGGGGGGGGTTGTTGGGCGGGGCAATTTACTAATGGTTTTGTCAGGCATAAACTCAGGTCATGTCAAACCTTCGTCGAAAGCTGCCCAGTTCCGGTTCCTTGTTCGTTTTCGAGGCGGCCGCCCGTTGCGGCAGTTTCACCCGCGCGGCCGACGAGCTGTGCGTCAGCCAGCCTGCCGTCAGCCGCATGCTCTCGCGGCTGGAGGAGCACCTGGGGGTGCAGTTGTTCGAGCGCGTTCGCGGCGGCGCGCGGCTCACCGAAAATGGCAGCCTGCTCTACCGCCGCGTACAGGAAGGCTTCAGCACCATCGAAGCGGCGATCAGCGAGATCGAGGCTCGCGCCACCGGCATGGAAACCATCACGCTGTCGGTGTCCACCGCGTTCACCACCCACTGGCTGATGCCGCGCATGAGCCGTTTCAGCGAGCGGTTTCCTGGCGTCGACATGCGCTACCAACTGATGTCCGGGCGCATCGGCGGCCCGTTGGTAGACGTCGATCTGGGCATGCGCTACCTCGACGCGGGCAGCGTGAAAGCCACGGACAGCCTGGTGTTGCCGGAGATCACCCTCCCAGTGTGCAGCCCCCAGTACCGAATGGACACACCTCGCGGCAAGGGCAAGCACGCAGCACCGGCACTGATCCATATGGACAACCAGGACCGCAGTTGGGCCACCCCTTTCGACCAGGGCGGACGTACCGACAATGCGCTGGTGTTCTCCGATTACGCCGTGGTGGTGCAGGCCGCTCTGCTTGGCCAGGGCATGGCACTGGGTTGGCTGAATGTGGTTTCGCACTGCCTGGCCAGCGGCCAATTGCTGCCGATGGGTGATGGGGTCAAGGTCAGTGCAAGGCGCTGCTGCCTGGTGTCGCCGACCAATCGGCCAGCGCGGCCGATCGTCGACAGCGTGCGTCAGTGGATCATCGAAGAGATGCAGGCCGACATCGCTCGAATCGACGCGCTTTACCCCCAGTTAGGCCTGGCGCAGAAGATCGCCGCCGCCTCATGAGAACAGGTATGCCGCGAGCGAGCGAAAAACAGTAGGTTATGCCCTGAGGTAAGGACAAAACAGAACATATGGCGATGGCGCGCGCCGATAATTGAACCACACCTTGCATCTTCCCCTGGTTCATCATGCGGAGCGCCTTATGTCATTCAAGCAGTTCAAAGCCCTGACGTTCGATGTCGTCGGCACCCTGATCGATTTCGAAGCCGGCATTCTCAACCACGTGCGTGAAGTGGCCGGTGAAGCCGGCAAGGCGTGCAGCGATGACGATATCCTCAAGGCGTACCGCGACGCCCGCGCCATGCCGGATTCGGGCTGGTGGCCGGATGACCTGGAGCGCTGCTATCACCTGATCGCCAGCAAACTCGGCCTGCCGGACAACGACGAATACGCCCGCGGCCTGGCCCTGGCGGTGGAAAACTTCCCGGCCTTCCCGGATTCGGTCGAAGCCCTCAAGCGTCTGCACAAGCACTTCAAGCTGGTGGCGACCACCAACTCTCAAATCTGGGCCCTGAACTACATGGCCAAGACCCTCGACGAGCCGTTCGACGTGCGTGTGACCGTCGACGACGTGCGCTTCGAGAAACCCGATCCACAGTTCTTTGCCTACACCCGCGGCGTGTTGGCCACCCAAGGCATCGTCTTCGAGGAAATTCTCCACGTTGCCCAGAGCCAGTACCACGACATTGGCGTGGCCATGCGCCTGGGTTACCAGACCTGCTGGATCGAACGCCGCTTCGCCCAGAAAGGCAGCGGTGGCACCCTGGAATCCGAACACACCAAGCCGCACTACCATTTCACTTCGCTGGCGCAACTGGCCGACGCGGTCGAGAAAGAACTGGGCTGACACCTGCGGCGCTTCCATCGAAGCGCCGTTTTCTTGTGGATACGGGCTATGACTGCGAAGAGTTTGTGGGCGGCCACCGCCCAACCCGCCCCGGCGCTGCAGTCGCTGCAAGGCGAGCGGCAGTGCGATGTGGTGATCATCGGCGCGGGCTATACCGGTCTTTCGGCGGCGCATCATATAGCCGCCAGCGGTCGCGAGCCGCTGATCCTGGAGGCCAATACCCTGGCCTGGGGCGCGAGCGGACGTAACGGCGGCGTGGTTTCGCCGAAGTTTCGCGTGGGCTTTGCGGCATTGATGCAGCGTTTCGACCGCGACACCGCCCTGCACATGTACCGCACCGGCTACGCCGCTGTAGACAGCCTGGTGGAGATGATCGAAAGCCTGGGTATCGCCGGCGCTCAGCTGCACATGGGGGGACACATCGCGGCGGCACATAACGAGCACGCCCTGGGCGGACTGCAAAGCACGGCCAACTGGATCAAGCGCGAAACCGGCGGTGAGTCGTCGCGCATGATCAGCGCCGAGCAGGTCCGCGAGATGACTGGCTCGACGATTTTCCACGGTGGCCTGCTGACGCCCAAGGCAGGCGGTATCCATCCGCTGAACTACGCCCGCGGCATGGCATCGAGCCTCAACGAGCGCGGCGTGAAGATGTTCATCAACAGCCCCGCCGAGCAGGTTCGCCAGGAAGGCGGCCGTGTGATCGTGCAGACGCCGCAGGGGCGGGTCAGCGCCAGGCAGGTGGTGTACGCCACCAATGGCTACTCCGACCAGACCCGAGCCACCGATACCTTACACCGCCGTCTGATTCCGTTTCGCAGCGCCATCATCGCTACCGAACCGCTACCGGCTCACGTACTGGCCGGCATCATGCCGGGCGGGCAAGTGTGCGGCGACACCAAGCGCATGCTGCGCTGGTTCCGAGTGATCGGCGATCGGCTGATCTTCGGTGGCCGGGGGGCGTTCGGCAAGCATGATTCCGACAGCGCGTTTCGCACCTTGCATCGCAGCATGGGGGAGGTGTTTCCTGCGTTGCGTGACTTCCCCATCGCTTTTCGCTGGTCCGGCCTGGTCGCCATGACCCTCGATTACCTGCCTCATGCCGGGCAGCTGGATGAGCGCAGTTTCTACGCCATCGGCTACAACGGTGGGGGTGTGGCCATGTCCACCTACATGGGCAAGCAACTGGCTGCCATGACCGCCGGTGAGCCTGTGCAGCTGGGTCTGCTGGCCGGTGAGACGTTCAAACCCATTCCCCTGCATGCCTTCCGTGCTCCTGGCGTACGCCTGGCCGCCGGCTGGCAGCAACTGCTGGATGCCATCGGGCGTTGAGCCTGGATACCTATTGCCAAGATGAAACCTATGCCACCGATTCTGCATTACTCGCAACCTGCTTCCGATCGCCAATTGCCGCTGGCCGCTTTCGCCCTCCAGGGCGATCCGTTGGCGGCGGGGCGTACCGTGCATTTCCATGACCCGGTCAATGGCTACGCGGTGGGCGCCAGTTCCAGTGTGGGCGCCAACCTGTTGATCGAGGAGTTTCCCTGGGTCGAGCTGGGTGTGGTGGAAGCCGGTGAGTTGACGTTGCAGGGGGAGGGTTTCGACCTGCACCTGCAAGCCGGCGACTGCTTCGTGGTACCTCGCGGCGTGACCGTACGATGGCAGCACCGTGGGCAACTGCGACGGTTGTTCATGGCATTTCCCGGGCTGCTGCCGAGCAAGGACATGCCGGCCAAGCCACTGAAGATCGACTTCACAAGCGACCTGCAACCGAGCAATCCGCCGGCGGCTTCGGTGCTGTTGACGCCGACGCCCAAGGCGTGGAGCGAGACGGTGTTCAGCGTGGCCAATCTGCGCATCGGTTTGTGGCAGTGCGAGGCGTATGCGCGCAAGCAGGTGCAACCGGCCTACAGCGAACTGATGTTCATTCTGCAAGGGGCGGTGACGTTGACACCCAAGCAGGGTGAGGCGTGCGTGGTGCGGGCTGGGGAGGTGGTGATGGTGCCTTCGGGGGCGACCAATGCGTGGGTGAGTGAGGAGGTGGTGCGCAAGGTATTTTGTATATTGAGTTGAGGGAGGGTTTGGGTTCGGTAGTACACCGCGTACAGCTCCCTCTCCCCCAGGGAGAGGGCTGGGGTGAGGGGACCCGTCACCACAGATCCCCAACCCAACCTGCAAATTCCCGCCTCAAACCGCCCGCACCAGACTCCGCAACGGCACCGCGCTCTTCACCACCGGGCTCTTGATCACGATGTAGCTGAAGTACTTATCGATGCCGATGTTCTTGTCCAGAATCGACTCCATCAGCTCCTGATAATGCTGGATGCTGCTGCACAGGAAGCGCACCAGGTAGTCATACCCGCCGCTGATCAAATGGCATTCCAGCACCTCGTCGATATTGCGGATGCTCGATTCGAATTTCACGAAGTCCGCGCGCTTGTGGTCCGACAGGGTGACCTCGGTGAACACGGTGACCGAGTTGGCGAACTTGGCCAGATTGACATGGGCTTCATAGCCGCTGATGTAACCCGCCGACTCCAATCGTTTGACCCGCTGCAGGCAAGGGCTGGGCGACAGGCCCACCGCTTCGGCGAGGCTGACGTTGGTCATGCGCCCGTCTTTTTGCAATTGCACCAGGATATTGATGTCGATTCGATCGAGCTTGGTTGCAGCGTCCATGGTTCAGGCCTCGCAATGTCAAAACGTGAGCGGTGGCCTCAGGCGTGCAATGCCGTTTGATGGGCATGGGCCAGGTCGGCGAGGCTGGCGTATTCACAGCGCTTGCCGTCCAGTGCCTGGGGCGAAAGATTCCACGGTTGGCGGTGGTCGCGGTGCAGGGTGCACACCGGGAAATCCACGCGCTGATTCCATGGATCATCGGTTTCGGTACTGCGCACCGGCAACAGCTGCGCGCGTTCCAGGCCCAGGCGTTGCAGCTCGGTTTCCAGGCTGCTGTGCCAGGCATCGTTGCAGGGTTCGATGACCGCATCGAATGCCACGGGCAGACGTTGGGTCAGGGAGCCGACATCGATGCCCTGGGGTGGGGCGATCAGTATCAACCGGTAGAACTTGCTCAGGTACTGCAGAGCGCCGGGGGCGTCTTCGTAGATCGGCCATTGGGCCGAAGAGCTACCGAACGCAACACTCTCATCCCAGCCGGGAAGCACATGCAATTGATGCGCCAGACGCTGGTACAACTGGCCGTGGAAAGCGCTGGCGCTGGCGCCTGGGCTGGCCTGGGCGAGCTCGCTGGCGAGCTGTCGATAGGTGTTCAGCAACTGTTGATCGCTGGGCGCGGTTTCACTTTGCACCGCCAAGGGTCGCAGCCCATCGAGGATGCCCCGTTCGCGGTCGACCAGCGTGGCGAAGGAGAAACCCAGTGCGTGGTATTGCGTGACTTTCATGGTTTGCTCCTGACATGCGGGCCCCTTCGCGGCTGTACGCCGCTCCTACAGGAGCCGGTGGCTTCCCTGTAAATCTGTGGTGCTTGTGCGGACGTCTTCGCGGCTGTACGCCGCTCCTACAGGGGCCGTGTGCAACCTTGGGGGCGGTGTGGCGGGGGTGGGGTGCTTGGGTGTCGTTGCGGCCGTCATCGCGGGCAGAGCCCGCTCCCACAGGGGGTCGGGGCGTTGCTGAATGCGGTGGGGGCGGTGTGGCGGGGGTTGGGGTTCGCGGTTGTCTTTGCGGCTGCCATCGCGGGCAGAGCCCTCTCCCACAGGGGTTAGTGGCGTTGCTGAATGCGGTGGGGGCGGTGTGGCGGGGGTTGGGGTTCGCGGTTGTCTTTGTGGCCGTCATCGCGGGCAGGGCCCGCTCCCACAGGGGTCGGGTCGTTGCGGGACTTTCTGTAGGAGTGGCGTGCAGCCGCGAAGGCGTCGGGACAGGCGCACGCGTACCCGGTCACACTGCAGGCAGCGCCCGGCGCAGCAGCGCCTCCACGTCCACCCCTCGCGGCAGCGTGCCGTAGGCGCGACCGCTGCCTTGCAAACGGCTGGCGATGAACGCATCGCTGACGGTGGCATCACCCGCTTCCAGCAACACCCTGGCCTGCACGCCCAGCGCAATGGACTCGGTCAACGCGCGGGCGCGATATTGAATGTCGGCGGTATCCACCAACGCCTGCTTGAGGCCTTGGATATGCCGAGCCAGGCGCGCATCCCCGTGTCCATCACCCAGCGCGGCGAACAGCGCATCGAGCACCCCCGGTTCCTTGGACAAGGCGCGCAACACATCCAGGCATTGCACGTTGCCCGAGCCTTCCCAGGTTGAGTTCACCGGCGCTTCGCGATACAGCCGCGGCAGAATGCTGTCTTCCACGTACCCCGCGCCGCCCATGCATTCGGCCGCTTCATTGATCATCGCCGGCGCCCGTTTGCAGATCCAGTATTTGCCTACCGCCGTCATCAATCTCGCGAAACCGGCCTGTTGTGGCTGGTCCAGCTGATCCAGCGCCTGCCCCATGCGCAGCGTCAACGCCAGCGCCGCCTCGCTTTCCAGGGCCAGATCGGCCAGCACGTTCTGCATCAGCGGATGATCGACCAGCATCTTGCCGCCGACACGTCGATGCGCACAGTGATGGCTGGCCTGAGTAAGCGCCTGGCGCATCAAGGCA
The DNA here is from genome assembly GCF_002379585.1 of Pseudomonas sp. UBA4194. Classification (GTDB taxonomy): domain Bacteria; phylum Pseudomonadota; class Gammaproteobacteria; order Pseudomonadales; family Pseudomonadaceae; genus Aquipseudomonas. The sequence goes on along the minus strand of NZ_DFUE01000010.1, from coordinate 108,350 downwards.
CTGGAGCCGATCATGCAATCGAAGCGGGTCATGGCCACCATCTCGATAATGGTCGACACACCTCGCCCCTCCTCGCCCAGCATCCAGGCCAGGGCGCCACGCAACTCCACCTCGCTGGAGGCATTGGAGCAATTGCCCAGCTTGTTCTTCAGGCGCTGGATATAGAACTGATTGCGGTTGTCGTCGGGCCGGTGCCGAGGCAGCAGGAAACAGCTCAAGCCCTTTTCGGTCTGGGCCAGGGTCAGAAAGGCGTCGCACATGGGCGCCGAGCAGAACCATTTATGTCCCACCAGTTCATAGGCCTGACCCGGCCCCGTTGAGCCCACCGGCCAGGCACGGGTGGTATTGGCCCGCACATCGGTTCCACCCTGCTTCTCGGTCATGGCCATGCCCAGGGTAACCCCCGCCTTGTGCGCGACCGCCACGTTGCGCGGGTCGTAGGTTCGGCTCAGCACCTTGGGCAACCACTGGCCGGCAATGTCCGGCTGACACCGCAAGGCCGGGACGCTGGCGAAGGTCATGGTCAACGGGCAGCCGCTGCCGGCATCCGCCTGCATGTGCAGATACACCAGGGCTGCACGCGCCACATGGGCACCAGGCTGCGGCTCGGCCCACGGCAGTGAAGGCAGGCCATGCTCGACAGCAGTGCGCATCAGTTGGTGGTAGGCGGGGTGAAATTCCACCAGGTCGATCCGGTGTCCGTAGCGGTCGTGGCTGTGGAACACAGGCTTGTTTTCATTGGCCAGAAAGCCCGCCGTCATCAACGGCCCGCCTGCCAATGCGCCATAGGCATCGAGACGCGGCGTCGCCCATTGCGCGCCGAAACGTTGCGTCCACTGCTGCAAGGGCAGATCGGCGCGCCACAGGTTCACACCCTCCAGCGGTGGTGGCTGATTGGTGACTGCGTGGGTTTCGGCAAACGATTGAAGGTCCATGGCAGGCTCCCGCGAAGGTGGGCGATACCTCAGTGAAGCACCTCCCACTCGCTGCTCGCCAGTAACGGGCGAAACGCCCTAGGCCTTTTCGCTTTTGCCCTTGGCCAGCAGCCAGCCATGCAGCAACGCCTGGAGCTCATCGAAACGCACCGGCCGGGCCAGGCACTGGGTGATTCCGGCAGCCAGGCAGGCCTCGCGCTCGCCGCGCTGACCCGTTGCGCTGATCGCCAACACCGGCAGTTGCTCACGCCCGGGCAGTCGACGCAGGGTACGGGATGTCTGCAAGACATCGTCCAGGGAGCCGCTGCAATCCATCAGCACCGCATCGAAAGGCTCCCGGGCGAGCAAGGCCAGGGCCGTCGGGCTGTCTTCGGCCGTGCGGACCCGATAACCCAGTTTGAGCAACATCCCGCGGATCACCAATTGATTGATGCTGTTGTCGTCGATCAACAGCACCGTGCATTCATGCGCGGCACGCTGCGCGCCAAAGGCGCCCGCTGGCGAGATGAAGGCCTGGGCCGGGTGCGGTTCCACCACGCCCAGATGCACGGTGAGCTCGAAGCAACTGCCCCGGCCCGGCTCGGACTGGTGATGCAACTGCCCGCCCAGCAGCTCGGCCAGTTGCCGGCAGATCGCCAGGCCAATACCCAGGCCACCGTATTCGCGGGTCATCGAGCCATCTACCTGATAGAAGCGCTGGTAAAGGGTTTCTTCGTCACGGTGAGCGAACCCGATGCCACTGTCGGTGACCTTGAAGGTGACATCCAACCGATCATCGTCCAGCTCACCGCCGCTGACCCGCACGTTGACATGGCCCTGACGGGTGAACTTGATGCCGTTGTCGATCAGGCAGCCCAGGCATAGCGCCAGCTTCTTGGAGTCGCCTTGCAGCTTGTCAGGCAAGCCCGCAGCACGCTCGACGGTGAATGCAAGGCCCTTGTCGTGGGCCTGACGGCTGAACTGCATCTGCATGCTGTCCAGTAGCGCCTGCAGGCTGAACGGCTCGTTGCGAGGGTACAGCTTGCCCGCCTGCAACTCGGTCAGGATGAGGATATCGTCGACCATGCGCATCATGTCCCGCGCCGAACCTGCCGCCGTATGCTGATACTGCGCCAGCTCGGTTTCCATGTGCACCGTCTGCATCAGCTCCAGGGAGCCGATCACGCCGTTCATGGGCGTGCGCAATTCATGGGTCACCGTGGCCAGGAATTCATCCTTGAGCCGGTTGCTGGCCGCCAGTTGCTGGTTGGCCAGTTCCAGCTGCTGCCCGGCTTCCTGCAGCGTCTGTTCCTGGCGGTCGCGCATGGTGTTGATGCGATCGGCCAGCGCCAGCGACAGCAGGCCGACTTCCAGGGCCGAGCCGATCTGACTGGCGTACATGGTCAAGAAGAAATTGGGCAGATAGCCCAGCACCATCAGCGTATTGACGATGCCACCGAGCAGAAAAGCCGTCCAGGCGATGATGAAATACCGCGCCTGGCGCAGGCCGCGTAGCCAGGCAACGATGCCTGCGGTGAAGATCACCACCGTGAAGCACAGCGCCAGCGCGGTAGCCAGGCGCAGGGCCAGGGCGTAGCTGGTGGACAGCGACAGCGCCATGACCACGGCGCCGTAGACCATCAAGACCATCAACAACCGATCCAGCCAGCGACTGTGCTGCGAGGTCTGCAGGAAACTGCGCGAGAACTGGCAGCCGAAGAAACCGGCAGCACCGATGAAGAATGGCGTGGCGGCGTTGGCCCACCACGGGCTGTCGGGCCAGAAATACTCGACCCCGGCACCGTTGACCGACACCTGGTAAAGCCCGAAGGACGCGATATAGACGATGTAATAAAGGTAGCTTCGGTCACGCACGCTGAGGAAGATGAACAGGTTGTAGACCAGCATGCCCAGCAGCACGCCGTAGATCAGCCCCAGTACATAAAGCCGCGACGGCTGCTCCTCGAGGTAAGCGTTGGCTGACCAGAGACTGACCGGGGCCTGGATCGAACCCTGGCTGTGCAGGCGCAGGTAGACCGTCTTGGCCTCCCCGGCCTTGAGCGGAATTTCGAACAGATAGTTGTTCTGCTTGATCTGGCGACTGGCGTAGGGCAAGGCGTCGCCGGTGCGTTGGTCCATTCGGTAGCTGCCGTCGCCGTTGGGCAGGTACAACTCGAGGTGGTCCATGGGCGGATACGCCAGTTCCAGCAACCAGTTGTGCGGGTCCAGGTTGGTACGCGGCAGGTAGTGAAGGTCGATGCGCAGCCAGAATACCGAGGTGGAATAGCCGGCATTGAGCACGTCGCCGTGGTGCTGACGAAATGCCGGCGCAAGGCCGTCGGTGATCTGCTCGATGGTCGCATCGCCGGCCACGTCTTCGTACACCTGCATCACTCGACCGAGTGGCAGGTTACGCGTTGACTCGTCGAATTCGACCGCGCACGCCAGCAAGGGCAGCCAGGCTACCAATAGGATCAGCAAATAGCGCATACAGCCCCAGCATAGCCCGCCCGTTGTCGTCAGGAAGCCCCCATTCCCTTTGGTCGACGCAACCGGCATAGCCTGTTATTCAATATCGAAGCACTCTAGCATAGCGCCAGCGTGCCCGTGAGAGACCTTTACGAGCGAGAACAGATGGCTCTAGTTCGGTGGTTTCGGCCATTCCTGACCATGATGTCAATATGATACATAAGCGATACAATCTGCGCGACCCTGTGGCACTGACACCGGCCATCGGCGTCAGCTTGGGCAGGCACACTGCGGCGGCCATCGCGGCTCAGGCTGGACGCGGCTTACGCCGCTGCTACAAATGGGTTGGCCGTGATAAGCTCGCGCACCATGAATATCTATAGCTCACGCCCTGTTGTCCTCTGTCTCTCCGGCCACGACCCCAGCGGCGGCGCCGGCCTGCAGGCAGATATCGAAGCCCTGCTTGCACAGGGTTGCCATGCCGCGCCGACGGTCACTGCGCTGACCGTGCAGAACACCGTCGATGTCACCGATTTCCGCGTGCTCGACCGTGAGTGGATACTTGCGCAGGCCAATGCCGTACTCAACGATTCCCAGGTGGCTGCAGTGAAGCTGGGCATGCTGGGCTCGGTGGAGATGGTCGAGACCGTGGTCGAGCTGCTCGGCGCCCACCCTCACCTGCCGGTGGTCTGTGACCCGGTGCTGCGTGCTGGCGGCGGCGGCAGCCTGGGCAAGGATGAAGTCGGCTTCGCCATGCGCGAGCGTTTGCTGCCGTTGGCCGCCATCGCGACCCCCAACCTGCCCGAAGCACGCATCCTGGCTGAGCTGCCCCAAGGCACCGCCGACGAGTGCGCGGCCAAACTCCTGCCTTTCTGCAAGCATGTGCTGATCACCGGCGGCCATGGCGACGAGCACGAAGTGCACAATCGCCTGTATGGCCGCGACGGTTTGCGCCGCACCTTCACCTGCCAGCGCCTGCCGGGCAGCTATCATGGCTCCGGCTGCACCCTGGCCAGCGCTCTGGCCGGTCGCCTGGCATTGGGCGAACAGCTTGAAAGCGCCGTCCAGTCGGCCTTGAACTACACGTGGCGCACCCTGCGTGATGCCGAGCAGCTGGGCCAGGGCCAATTCGTGCCGCGCCGCCTGCCGCTGGATTTCTGTTCATGAGCACTGCTCGCCGCGCACCGCTGGAGGCCTGAACCATGCATTTACGTGGCGTCTATGCCATTACCGACAGCCAACTGTTGGCCGGCAAGTTCCTCAAGTACGTCGAGGCGGCGCTTGAGGGCGGCATCACCCTGCTGCAATACCGCGACAAGACTGGCGACGAAGCCCGCCGGCTGCGCGAAGCCGAGAAGCTGCGGGATCTATGCGACCGCTACAAGGCCCACCTGATCATCAACGACGACGCCGAGCTGGCCGCGCGCCTCAACGTCGGCGTGCACCTGGGCCAGGGTGACGGTCCGCTCACCCCAGCCCGCGCCCTGCTGGGTCGCAAGGCGATCATCGGCTCGACCTGCCACGCCAGCCTGGATCTGGCCCGACAGGCCGCACGCGAGGGCGCCACCTACGTCGCCTTCGGCCGCTTCTTCAATTCCACCACCAAACCCGACGCCCCGCCCGCCAGTCTCGACCTGCTGACCGCCGCGCGGGCCGAGCTGAAGCTGCCGATCGCCGTCATCGGTGGCATCACCCTGGACAACGCCGCGCCGCTGGTGGCCCAGGGCGCTGACCTGCTGGCCGTGGTCCACGCGCTGTTCGGCGCCGACTCGGCCCAGGAAGTGACCCGCCGCGCCCGCGCCCTGAAAGCGCTGTTCGAAACCGCCTGATTCGCAAGAGAGCCTATTTATGTCCCGTTCCGAAACCCTGTTCGCCAACGCCCAGAAACACATCCCCGGCGGCGTCAATTCACCCGTGCGTGCATTCAAGAGCGTGGGCGGTACGCCGTTGTTCTTCAAGCATGCGGCGGGCGCCTACGTCACCGACGAAGACGACAAGCGTTATGTCGACTATGTCGGCTCCTGGGGGCCGATGATCCTGGGCCACAGCCATCCGGACGTGCTGGATGCCGTGCGCAAGCAGCTGGAGCATGGTCTGTCGTACGGCGCGCCGACCGAAATGGAAACGCAGATGGCCGACCTGGTCTGCTCCATCGTGCCGTCCATGGAAATGGTGCGCATGGTCAGCTCGGGCACCGAGGCGACCATGAGCGCCATTCGCCTGGCCCGCGGCTTCACCGGCCGCGACAGTATCATCAAGTTCGAAGGCTGCTACCACGGCCACTCCGACAGCCTGCTGGTCAAGGCCGGTTCCGGCGCCTTGACCCTCGGCGTGCCCAGCTCGCCTGGCGTACCGGCAGCCTTCGCCAAGCACACCCTGACCCTGCCGTTCAACGACATCGCAGCGGTGGAAGAAATGCTGGCCGACGTGGGCCAGGAAGTAGCGTGCATCATCGTTGAACCAGTGGCCGGCAACATGAACTGCGTGCCGCCTGCGCCGGGCTTCCTCGAAGGCCTGCGCAGCCTGTGCGACAAGCATGGCGTGGTGCTGATCTTCGACGAAGTGATGACCGGTTTCCGCGTTGCACTGGGCGGCGCCCAGGCTCACTACGGCGTGACGCCGGACCTGAGCACCTTCGGCAAGATCATCGGCGGCGGCATGCCGGTCGGCTGCTTTGGTGGCAAACGCGAGATCATGTCGCATATCGCACCGCTGGGCCCGGTGTACCAGGCTGGGACCTTGTCGGGTAACCCACTGGCCATGGCCGCCGGCCTGACCACGCTGAATCTCATCAGTCGTCCCGGCTTCCACGCCGAACTGACCGACTACACCTCACGCCTGCTCGACGGCCTGCAACAACGTGCCGATGCCGCGGGCATTCCTTTCGTCACGACCCAGGCGGGCGGAATGTTCGGCCTGTACTTCAGCGGTGCCGACGATATCGTCACGTTCGACGACGTGATGAGCAGCGATGCCGAGCGCTTCAAGCGGTTTTTCCATCTGATGCTTGAAGGCGGCGTGTACCTGGCGCCGAGTGCGTTCGAGGCAGGCTTCACCTCGATTGCCCATGGGGATGAGGAGTTGAAGATCACCCTGGATGCGGCCGAGAAGGCGTTTGCTGCGTTGAAGTGAGTGTCCGTGGGAATTGTGGTGATGGTCCCATCGCCACAGATTCCCCTTACTTGCAGAAAAACGAGTAAAGACTTTGTAACCACCCCCCTGCTTATTTCATAATGACGCACCCGCACACTCTTTCGGCCGGGTCCGTCCGCATCTTGCAGAGGTAAGTCGATCCCCATGAACCGCACCGGCCGCACCCTTGCATTGGGCTGCCTGTTGCTTCTTCAGCCGCTAATGGCAACCGCAGGCGGCAATTCGTTGTTGATCCCGGCGGTGGGTCGCTGCACCCTCAATACCTCTCCCGACGCTCTGGCGCAGGCACTCGCGACGTGCCAGCAAGCTGCCAAAGACGGCGACGCGCAAGCACAATTCGAACTCGGTCAGTTTTACTACGACGGTAAAGCCACACCACGCGACCTAAACCAGGCATTGAGCTATTTCGAGCAGGCCTCGTTGCAGGGGCACGCCGAAGCCCAGTATCACCTGGGTGTCATGTTCTTCAAGGGTGAAGGCGTGGCGGCCAACAACGTCCAGGCCTACGTGGTACTGAAGATGGCCGCGGTCAACGGCGCCGAAGATGCCCTGGATGTGGCCGATGAAGTCTCCGGCCAGATGCGCCGCGAAGACCTGGAAGTGGCCACCCAGGTGCTGGGCCAGATCTTTCGCAAATACCTGCTGGAACTGCAGACCGCCGACGGGGGCAGCCGCTCGCCCTTCGCGCCGCTACCCTGATTACTTGTCCGGCATCGGCATGGGAAACGGCATGACGTTGCCCGTGGGCCGCGCTTCGCTGATCTTCGGCGTTCCCATGCGCTCCACTTCATCGATCCGCACGATCGAGTGCATGGGCACGAAACTGCGGGTCACACCTTCGAACTGCGCCTTCAGTTTTTCTTCGCTGGGGTCGACGACCACGGTGGTGCGCTCGCCAAAGACGAATTCCTCGACCTCCAGAAATCCCCAAAGATCGCTTTGGTAGATCTGCTTGGCATACATCTCGAACACCTGGCCCTGGTTGAGGAAAATCACTTTGTAGATTGGAGCTTCGCGTTTGGTCATCGTGGGCAGATATAGAGTCGAGGGCTGAGAAGAGGGCGAAAACTATAGCATAGCCGCCCGACAGGCAATGCTAGGAACCACCGACCACGGGCACTATAATGCGCGGTTCTTTGAACCACCTGATGATCACGTATGGCCAAGAAGCTTTATATCGAAACCCACGGTTGCCAGATGAACGAGTACGACAGCTCGCGCATGGTCGACCTGCTGGGCGAACATCAAGCCCTGGAAGTCACTGCCCGCGCAGAAGACGCCGACGTGATCCTGCTCAATACCTGCTCGATCCGTGAGCGCGCCCAGGACCGGGTCTACTCCCAGCTGGGTCGCTGGCGTGAACTGAAACTGGCCAAGCCCGACATGGTGATTGCCGTAGGCGGCTGCGTGGCCAGCCAGGAAGGCGAAGCCATCCGTGATCGCGCGCCGTACGTCGATGTGGTGTTCGGTCCGCAAACCCTGCACCGCCTGCCGGACATGATCGACGCCGCGCGCATCACCAAGCTCCCGCAGGTGGACATCTCCTTCCCGGAAATCGAGAAGTTCGATCACTTGCCCGAGCCGCGCATCGACGGTCCCACCGCGTATGTGTCGGTAATGGAGGGCTGCAGCAAGTACTGCACGTTCTGCGTGGTGCCCTACACCCGCGGCGAAGAAGTCAGCCGGCCCTTCGACGACGTCCTCACGGAAGTCATTCACCTGGCCGAAAACGGGGTGCGCGAAGTCACGCTGCTGGGCCAGAACGTCAATGGCTACCGCGGCCTGACCCACGATGGCCGTCTGGCCGACCTGGCCGAGCTGATCCGCACCGTGGCCGAGGTGGATGGCATCGACCGTATCCGCTACACCACCTCCCACCCGCTGGAGTTTTCCGACAGCCTGATCCAGGCCCACGCCGAAGTGCCGCAGCTGGTCAAGCACCTGCACTTGCCCGTGCAATCGGGTTCGGATCGCGTACTGGCCGCCATGAAACGTGGGCATACGGTGCTGGAGTACAAATCCAAGCTGCGCAAACTCAAGGCAGCGGTCCCGGACATCTGCATCAGCTCGGATTTCATCATCGGGTTCCCCGGCGAAACCGAGAAGGATTTCGAGCAGACCATGAAGCTGGTCGCCGACGTCGGCATGGACTTCTCCTATTCGTTCGTCTACAGCCAGCGCCCGGGCACCCCCGCCGCGGACCTGGCCGACGACACGCCGGAAAGCCTGAAGAAACAGCGGTTGGAGGCGTTGCAGCACCGCCTCAACCAGCAGGGCTTCGAAATCAGCCGACAAATGGTGGGCACTACCCAGCGCATCCTGGTGACCGATTACTCGCGCAAGGACCCAGGCCAACTGCAAGGGCGCACCGAGAACAATCGGATCGTCAACTTCAGCTGTGCCGATGCGCGCTTGATCGGGCAGTTCGTAGACGTGCTGATCGCCGAAGCGCGGCCGCACTCGTTGCGGGGAGAGTTGCTGGGGTAAGCGCCTGGGGAGCCAAAAGCACACCGCGTACGGCTCCCTCGCCCTCAGGGCGGTACGGCGGCCCGAAAGGGCTGGGGCGAGGGAACCCTGGACCCCAAACCCAGGGATTGACCCTCAACCCCTACCATTCACCCCCACCCCCTTTCGCCCCTCCCCCGCCAGGGGTTATCCTTGAGCCCAACTCAATTGCCGTCGGGCGGCCGAAAACGACCTTGAACGCACCTATCGAACCACATCGCTTCCTCCTCGAGCCCTTTGAGGCTCGCCGCTTCGCCAACCTGTGCGGGCAATTCGACGAGCATCTGCGCTTGATCGAACAGCGCCTGGAAATCGAGATCCGCAACCGTGGCAATCAGTTCGAGCTGATTGGCGAGGCCCAGCACACTCGTTCCGCCGAGAACCTGCTGCGCCGACTCTATCGCGAAACCAAAGCCAGTGAACTGTCGCCAGACACCGTGCACCTGTTCCTGCAGGAATCGGCTGTCGAAGAGCTCGATAATCCGGCCTCGGGCGAAGTGCCCGTGGCGCTGCGCACGCGCAAAGGCATGATCAAGCCGCGCGGCTTGAACCAGCAGCGCTACGTCAAGGAGATCCTGGCCAACGACATCAACTTCGGCATTGGCCCGGCAGGTACCGGCAAGACCTATCTGGCCGTGGCTGCCGCCGTGGATGCGCTAGAGCGCGAGCAGGTCCGACGCATCCTTCTGGTGCGACCGGCCGTGGAAGCGGGAGAGAAGCTCGGTTTTCTGCCCGGAGACCTGGCGCAGAAGATCGACCCCTACCTGCGCCCCCTGTACGACGCCCTGTACGAAATGCTCGGCTTCGAGCATGTGGCCAAGTTGATCGAGAAGCAGGTGATCGAGATCGCCCCGCTCGCCTATATGCGCGGCCGCACGCTGAACAACAGCTACATCATCCTCGATGAAAGCCAGAACACCACGGTTGAGCAGATGAAAATGTTCCTGACCCGTATCGGTTTTGGCTCCACCGCGGTGATCACCGGCGACATCACCCAGGTCGACCTGCCCAAGGGCACCAAGTCCGGCTTGGCCCATGTCATCGACGTCCTGGATGGCGTGCCCGGTATCAGCTTCACCCATTTCAAGCCCAAGGACGTGGTGCGCCACCCCTTGGTGCAGCGTATCGTCGAAGCCTACGAACGGTTCGACGCCCGCCCCGCCACCGCTGCCGAGGCCGGGGATACACGCCGAAATGCTTGAGCTTGATCTGCAGAGGGCCAGCACTACCGCTGGCCCCAGCGACGACGCCTTTCGCCGGTGGTGCCAGCTGGCCTTGCGCCAGCGCAGCGCCGATTCGGAGATGACCATTCGCCTGGTCGACGAAACCGAAGGTCGCGAGCTGAATCACACCTATCGTCATAAAGATTACGCAACCAACGTGCTTTCATTCCCGGCGGACGTGCCGGATGACATGCTCGATATTCCGCTGCTGGGCGACTTGGTCATCTGTGTGCCGGTAGTCGAGCGCGAGGCCCGCGAACAGCACAAGGCTCTGGATGCCCACTGGGCGCATCTGGTCATGCATGGCTGCCTGCATCTGCTTGGCTATGATCACATCGAAGACGATGAAGCCGAGGAAATGGAAGCGCTGGAACGAGAGTTGCTAGCAGAACTGGGTCATCCCGACCCCTACGCCGACGATGACGTCGGCGACACCCCTATCAAAGCATTTGGCAAGGATCACGAGTAAAGGGCTATGAGCGAAGATCGATCGAGCAACGGGCAGAAGTCATGGTTGGGCAAACTGACCCAGGCTTTTGCCCATGAGCCCAAGAACCGCCAGGAGCTGCTGGAGCTGCTGCGCGAAGCCCATCAGAACAAGCTGCTGGACAGCGAAGCCCTGACCATCGTCGAAGGCGCCATTCAGGTGGCCGACCTGCAGGTGCGCGACATCATGGTGCCGCGTTCGCAGCTGATCAGCATCAAGTCCACCCAGACCCTGCAGGAATTCCTGCCCGCCGTCATCGATGCTGCGCACTCGCGCTACCCGGTGGTTGGCGAGAACCACGACGATGTCATCGGCGTGCTGTTGGCCAAGGACCTGCTGCCTCTGATCCTGCAGAACGACCATTCCAACTTCAACATCAAGGACCTGCTGCGTCCGGCCACCTTCGTGCCCGAGTCCAAGCGCCTGAACGTGCTGTTGCGCGAGTTTCGCGCCAACCACAATCACATGGCCATCGTCATCGACGAGTACGGCGGCGTGGCAGGGCTGGTGACCATCGAAGACGTGCTCGAGCAGATCGTCGGCGACATCGAAGACGAGCACGACGTCGAAGAAGACAGCTACATCAAGCCGCTGCCCAGCGGTGACTTCCTGATCAAGGCGCTGACGCCCATCGAGAACTTCAACGAGTTCTTCGAAAGCGAGTTTTCCGACGACGAGTTCGACACCGTCGGTGGCCTGGTGATGAGTGCGTTCGGCCATCTGCCCAAGCGCAACGAGATTACCGAAATCGGTGCTTACCGATTCCGCATTCTCAACGCCGACAGCCGTCGGATACACTTGCTGCGCTTGACCCCCATCGCTCGCTGAAGCGCTTGGCCAAGCTCCCCATCACGACTTGCATTTAAGGACAAGGATGCGCTGGATCACCCGCCCCGGCTGGCCCGGTAACCTGCTGGCCCTGGCGGCCGGCGCGTTGACCCCGCTGTTTCTTGCACCGTTCGACATCTGGCCATTGGCGCTGCTGTCACTGGCCCTGTTCTACGTTGGCCTGCGCGAGCTGAGCCCGCGCCAGGCCCTGGGCCGTGGCTGGTGTTATGGCTTCGGCCTGTTCGGCGCCGGCACCAGTTGGATCTACGTCAGCATCCACACCTATGGCGGCGCCTCCGTGGCGCTGGCAGGCCTGCTGATGCTGGGTTTCATTGCCGCCATTGCGCTGTTCTTCGCCTTGCCTGCATGGGTCTGGGCGCGTTGGATTCGGCGCAACGAGGCCCCCCTGGCCGATGCCCTGGCTTTCGCGGCGCTGTGGTTGGGCCAGGAGGCCTTTCGTGGCTGGTTTCTGACCGGGTTCCCGTGGCTCTACAGCGGCTACAGCCAACTGCACGGCCCGCTGGCCGGGTTGGCGCCACTGGGTGGCATGTGGTCGGTGTCCTTTGCCCTGGCGCTGACGGCAGCGTTGCTGTGCAACCTGCATCGCCTGCGCGAGCGCAAGGCTTTCCTGGCTCTGGGCGTGGTCTTGCTGATCGCCCCGTGGGGTCTGGGCCTTGGGCTCAAGGGTCATGCCTGGACAGTGCCCTCTGGAGCGCCGCTGAAGGTAGCCGCCATCCAGGGCAATATCGCCCAGAGCATGAAATGGGACCCTGAAGCCCTCGACCACCAGCTCAAGCTGTACCGCGACAAGACCTTCGTGTCGCAGCCGGCGGATCTCATCGTCTGGCCCGAGACTGCTGTTCCGGTGCTGATGGAGTCGGCGCAGGGCTATCTGAACATGATGGGCAGCTTCGCTGCCGACCGACAGTCTGCCTTGATCACCGGAGTGCCCATTCGCCAGGTCGAGCACGGCCAGAAGCGTTACTACAACGGCATCACCGTGGTGGGTGAAGGCGACGGCGTCTACCTCAAGCAGAAGCTGGTGCCGTTTGGCGAGTACGTCCCGCTGCAGGACATGCTGCGCGGACTGATCGCCTTCTTCGACCTGCCCATGTCGGACTTCGCCCGCGGCCCCGCCGACCAGCCATTGCTGCAAGCCAAGGGCTACCAGATCGCGCCGTTCATTTGCTACGAAGTGGTTTATCCCGAATTCGCCGCCGGCATGGCGGCGCGCAGCGACCTGTTGCTGACCATCAGCAATGACACCTGGTTCGGTACCTCCATCGGCCCGCTGCAGCATCTGCAAATGGCGCAAATGCGCGCGCTGGAGGCGGGCCGCTGGATGATTCGTGCGACCAACAACGGCGTCACCGCGCTGATCGACCCCTTCGGGCAGATCACCACGCAGATTCCGCAGTTCGAGGAAGGTGTGATGTATGGCGAAGTGACGCCCATGCAGCGACTGACGCCCTACTTGCATTGGCGCTCGTGGCCGATGGTGGTGTTGTGTGCATTGCTGTTGGGTTGGGCGTTGCTGGCGAGTCGGATTGCCAAGACGGTTTAGGCCAGGTTGGGGATTGGGGGGGGATGGTCCCCTCACCGATAAAACACCCGATACCCCACCAGGCCCACCGCCTCATTCAACAACTGCCCGTTCTGCCAGATCGCCTTCACCTCCGGCAACCAGCCGCCCAGGGGCCGAGCGTTGTCTACGCCCAGAAACCCCACAGGCGCTGGCACCACCTCAAGCCCGGCCTGCTCGAAACTCCAGCGCGAACGTTGCATATGCCAGCTCTGGGTCACCACCACCACGCGCCGAATGCCCTGCTCCTTCAGCAACTGGGCGCTGAACTGGGCGTTTTCCCAGGTCGTGCGGCTGCGCTCCTCCAGCCAGCGCGCCGACGTGCCAAAATCGTCCTGCAGCGATTGCGCCATGATCCAGGCTTCGCTGGGCGGCGAGCCGAAGTGCAGGCCACCCGAGGTCAGCAGCGGCAATCCAGAGGCCTTGGCCAGTCGAGCGGCGTAGCGCACGCGCTCCAGAGCCACACCGGTGGGCTGATCCACACCGGCCCAGGCAGGATCGCCACGTTCGCGCCCGGCGCCCAGCACCACGATGGCATCGGCGCGCCTGGCCAGGCCGGCCCAATCATCGGTCGCTAACGCAGGCTCCGTTTGCAACGCTCGCGCCGCATGCTGCACCACTACAGGCAGGCTCATCACCCACAGCCCACCCAGACCCAACACAAAGCAGCCCGCGGCCAGGCGCGGCCAACGACGGCGCAGCCACCACGAGGCCAGCAGCAGCACGAAGAACACACCAGGGGGAAGCAGCAGTTGCTTGAGGACGTAGCGTGAAAACATCGGGCATCTCCAGAAGATGCCCGCAGCCTAAGGGCTGATGGGTGTTACAACAATAGCCCGTCAGAGTTTGCCGTACTGCCAATGACCACGCTTGCCCGGACGCTTGGCGGCGCGCCGCTCTTTGAGCCAGTACACCTTGGCCAGCTCCTTGGGCGGCTCGAAGGGTGCCAGTGCGCCGGCGTGGACGGCTTTATCGGTCCTGGGTCCGGTGCGACTGGCGGCAAGATAGGCATTGATCAGTTCGAATTCGGCACGGCTCAAGCCGCTCAATTCCAGTTCCGCAGGCGTTTCGTCACGCAGTCGAACAGCCGTTCTGGCGACATCCAAAGCAAGGCCCAGACGATCGATCAAGCGTTCGTACAGATCAGGGTTCATAGCTTTCAGCTGCGACTCTACCATCCGCTCACCTCATTGAAGATAAAACGTACTCCCCACGGATCAGCTTAGCGGTGGCTGGAAAATCAGGCGGTTGCAGCGACCAACGGACGTTGCAGCGTGTTCGCGGTATCGGTGGGCACGCAATCAAGGTTTCCCTCGGTGGAGGGGGGTCATGTATGCTACGGCGTTTAATATCATCGTACCTTGCCAACAGGCTCAGCCTCTTAGCAGCTGCCGGATAAGGTCACCCATTTCTCAGCGCAAAGTAGCCATGCACGAACTCTATCAGCCCCGCGAAATCGAAGCCGCCGCCCAGTCTTTCTGGGACGCGAAAAAGTCTTTTGAAGTGAGTGAGCAGCCAGGCAAGGACACCTACTACTGCCTGTCGATGTTCCCCTACCCCAGCGGCAAGCTGCACATGGGGCATGTGCGCAACTACACCATTGGCGACGTGATCGCTCGCTATCAGCGCATGCAGGGCAAGAACGTCCTGCAGCCCATGGGTTGGGACGCCTTCGGCATGCCGGCGGAAAACGCCGCCATGAAGAACAACGTCGCACCGGCCAAGTGGACCTACGAAAACATCGCCTACATGAAGACCCAGCTCAAGAGCCTGGGCCTGGCGATCGACTGGTCGCGCGAGGTCACCACCTGCAAGCCCGACTACTACCGTTGGGAGCAGTGGCTGTTCACCCGCCTGTTCGAAAAAGGCGTGATCTACCGCAAGAACGGTACGGTGAACTGGGACCCGGTCGACCAGACCGTGCTGGCCAACGAGCAGGTCATCGACGGCCGTGGCTGGCGTTCGGGCGCGCTGATCGAGAAGCGCGAAATCCCGATGTACTACTTCAAGATCACCGCCTACGCCGATGAGCTGCTGACCAGCCTCGACGACCTGCCGGGCTGGCCTGAACAGGTCAAGACCATGCAGCGCAACTGGATCGGCAAGTCCAAGGGCATGGAGGTGCAGTTCCCGTACCACCAGGCGTCCATCGGCGAAGCCGGTACCCTGAAGGTCTTCACCACGCGTCCCGACACCCTGATGGGCGCCACCTACGTGGCAGTGGCCGCCGAGCATCCGCTCGCGACCCTGGCGGCGAAATCCGACGCCGCCCTGCAAGCCTTCATCAATGAATGCAAGAGCGGCAGCGTGGCCGAGGCCGACGTGGCCACCCAGGAAAAGCGCGGCATGCCTACCGCGCTGTTCGTCGAGCACCCGCTGACTGGCGAAAAACTGCCGGTATGGGTCGCCAACTACGTGCTGATGCACTACGGCGACGGCGCGGTGATGGCGGTCCCGGCACACGACGAGCGGGATTTCGAGTTTGCCCTCAAGTACGACCTGCCGATCAAGCCGGTAGTGCGCACCAGCGTCGGTGACCTGACCCCCGCGCCGTGGATGGCTGCCTACAACGAGCACGGCACCCTGATCAACTCCGGCGAGTTCGACGGCCTGGACTTCGAAGGCGCCTTCGACGCCATCGAAGTGGCGCTGATCAAGAAGAACCTTGGCCAGTCGCGCACCCAGTTCCGCCTGCGCGACTGGGGCATCAGCCGTCAGCGCTACTGGGGTTGCCCGATCCCGATCGTGCATTGCGACGCCTGCGGCGACGTGCCGGTGCCGCAAGACCAACTGCCGGTGGTCCTGCCCGAAGACGTGGTACCCGATGGCGCCGGTTCGCCCTTGGCGCGCATGCCGGAGTTCTACACCTGCAGTTGCCCGAAATGCGGTGCGCCGGCCAAGCGCGAAACCGACACCATGGACACCTTCGTCGAATCGTCCTGGTACTTCGCCCGCTACGCATCGCCGCACTACGAGGGCGGTATGGTCGACCCGGCCGCGGCCAATCACTGGTTGCCGGTCGACCAGTACATCGGAGGCATCGAGCACGCCATCCTGCACCTGCTCTACGCACGCTTCTTCCACAAGCTGATGCGCGACGAAGGCCTGGTCAGCTCCAACGAGCCGTTCAAGAACCTGCTGACCCAAGGCATGGTGATCGCCGAAACCTACTACCGTCTGGAAGCCAACGGCAGCAAGACCTGGTTCAACCCGGCGGACGTGGAACTGGAGCGCGACAGCAAGGCCAAGATCATTTCTGCCAAGCTGATCAGCGACGGCCTGCCGGTCGAGATCGGTGGCACCGAGAAAATGGCCAAGTCCAAGAACAACGGCGTCGATCCGCAATCGATGATCGACCAGTACGGCGCCGACACGTGCCGCCTGTTCATGATGTTCGCCTCGCCGCCCGACATGAGCCTGGAATGGTCCGACTCCGGCGTCGAAGGCTCGCACCGCTTCCTCAAGCGCGTCTGGCGTCTGGCCCAGGCCCATGTGGTACAGGGCCTGCCGGGCAAGCTGGATGTGGCCGCACTGGACGACGAGCAGAAGGCCGTGCGCCGCGCCATTCACCTGGCGATCAAACAGGCCAGCCAGGATGTGGGACAGCATCACAAGTTCAACACCGCCATTGCCCAGGTCATGACGCTGATGAACGTGCTGGAAAAAGCCCCCCAGGCCACCGCACAGGATCGCGCATTGCTGCACGAAGGCCTGGAAACGGTGACCTTGCTGCTGGCGCCGATCACCCCGCACATCTGCCATGAACTGTGGCAGCAACTGGGTCACGGCGAGGCTGTCATCAACGCCGGCTGGCCGGTGCTGGACGACAGCGCCCTGGTGCAGGACAGCCTGCAACTGGTGATTCAGGTCAACGGCAAGCTGCGTGGCCAGATCGACATGCCGGCCAGCGCCACCCGCGAAGAAATCGAAGCCGCTGCCCGGGTCAACGAGAACGTGCTGCGCTTCACCGACGGCCTGACGATCCGCAAGGTCATCGTCGTGCCGGGCAAATTGGTCAATATCGTCGCCAGCTGATCGGCCCGCGCCCGGCCACAGGTCGGGCGCCCACAACAAAGCGTCAGCCAACAAGGTTCAAGGGAGCAACAAGATGATCAAACGCAATCTGCTGGTTATGGGCCTGGCTGTCCTGCTGAGCGCCTGCGGTTTCCAGCTTCGCGGCACCGGCACCAACGAACTCGCCATCAAGGAGCTCAATCTCACCGCCCGCGATGCCTACGGCGCAACGGTCAAACAGCTGCGCGGCTCGCTGGAGAACAGCGGCGTGCGCCTGGGCAGCGGCGCTCCCTATACCCTGGACCTGGTCGATGAGCGCGCCAGTCAGCGCACCGCCAGCTACAGTGGCTCGGCACGTTCGGCCGAATACGAGCTGACCAATGCCCTGCAGTACGAGATCCGTGGGCAGAACAACCTCAGCCTGCTCAACGACAAGATCGAAGTGCAGAAGGTCTACGTGCACGACGCCAACAACCTGACCGGGTCCGACCAGGAAGCCGCACAGGTGCGCCGCGAGATGCGCAACGAACTGGTTCAGCGCATGATGCTGCGCCTGCAGCAGATCACCCCTGCCGAACTGGACAAACTGCAAGTGGCCGCCAACGCTCGCGCCAAGGCCGAGGCCGATGCCGCCGCCGAAGCCCAGCGCGTGATGGATTCGACCCCTCGGCAGTCACCGATCCAGATCCCGAACCAGTAAGGGAGACAAAGGGCGCTTCGGCGCCCTTTTCGATTCACCTAGGTCGATACAACCATGAAGCTCAACCCTGCCCAACTCGGCAAACACCTGCAAGGCGCGCTCGCCCCTGTCTACGTGATCAGCGGTGACGACCCGTTGCTGTGTCAGGAAGCCGCCGACGCGGTGCGTGCCGCTGCCCGCCAGCAAGGTTTCGATGAGCGTCAGGTGTTCAGCGCCGACAACAGCTTTGACTGGGGCACCTTGCTGCAGGCCGGGGCCAGTTTGTCGCTGTTTGCCGAACGCCGCCTGCTGGAGCTGCGTCTGCCATCGGGCAAGCCCGGCGACAAGGGTGCGGCGGCGCTGATCGAGTACTGCTCGCGTCCTGCCGAGGACACCTTGCTGTTGATCAGTCTGCCCAAACTCGATGGCAGTGCGCAGAAAACCAAATGGGGCAAAGCCCTGGTCGAGGGTGCGCACACGCAGTTCGTGCAAATCTGGCCCGTGGACGCGGCACAGTTGCCGCAATGGATCCGCCAGCGCCTGGCGCAGGCGGGCCTGGCTGCGCAGCCCGATGCCGTCGAGCTGATCGCCGCGCGGGTCGAAGGCAACCTGCTGGCTGCCGCCCAGGAGATCGAGAAGCTCAAGCTGCTGGCCGAGAATAATCAGGTGACCTTGGAAACGGTGCAGTCGGCGGTGGCCGACAGCGCCCGTTTCGATGTCTTCGGCCTGGTGGATGCCATCCTCAACGGCGAGGCTGCCCATGCGCTGCGCATGCTTGAAGGGCTGCGCGGCGAGGGTGTGGAGCCGCCGGTCATCCTCTGGGCGCTGGCCCGTGAACTGCGCCTGCTGGCCAGCCTGGCGCAGCAGTACAGCCAGGGAGTGCCCTTGGATAAAGCCTTCAGTCAGGCGCGCCCACCGGTGTGGGACAAACGCAAGCCGCTGATGAGCAAGGCACTGCAACGGCACTCGGCCCTGCGGTGGGCGCAATTGTTACAAGATGCTCAGCGCATCGATGCGCAGATCAAGGGCCAGGCGCCTGGGTCGGTGTGGGTAGGCTTGTCACGTCTGTCATTGCTGATGGCCGGCCAACGCCTCCCCCTCCCCCCCGATTAACGTAGCAGCGGCGTAAGCCGCGTCAAACGTCAACCTCCCCCAGCACCCTGGACGCACCGCGGTGACCGTTGACGCGGCTTACGCCGCTGCTACACGCCGATCAACGTAGCAGCGGCGTAAGCCGCGTCAACCATCCAACATCAACCGTCCCGCCTGCACACCGGACGCACCGCGGTGACGGCTGACGCGGCTGAAGCCGCTGCTACATGCGGGCGGGCATGATAAGGTCAGCGTCTGCCCTGAAAGATCTGGACCTCGTGAATGTCTTCTAGTCGTACCCCACGCTGGCCACTGCGCCAGATCGCCGTTACCACGTGCCTCGCCCTGCTGGTCGCCTGCGCGGAAAAACCCACCGTTGCCGATACGCTGCCCTTGCCGGTGACCAAGCCGGCGCTGCCGGTGCCCATCGCCGCGGCACCGGCCAGCGTCGACACGCCGGTGTTACCTACGCAATCGTTCAGCGAATGGCAGGCCAGCTTTCGCCAGCAGGCGCTGCGCTCCGGCGTGCGTGCCGAGCTGTTCGACCGTGCCTTCGCCGGCGTCACACCGGACATGAGCGTGATCAAGGCCGACCGCAGCCAGCCGGAGTTCACTCGGCCGGTGTGGGAATACCTCGAGGGTGCCATCTCGCCGACCCGCGTGCGCCGTGGCCAGGCCATGCTCAACCAGTACGGCGACGTGCTGCGGGCCATTGAGCAGCGCTATGGCGTCGAACCCCAGGTGCTGGTAGCGGTATGGGGCATGGAAAGCAGCTTCGGCCAGATCCAGGGCGACAAATCGGTCATCCGCTCTCTGGCGACCCTGGCCTATGAAGGTCGTCGGCCGGACTTCGCCCAGAGCCAGCTGCTGGCCGCGCTGCAGATCCTGCAGAACGGCGATATCCAGCCCGAGGCCATGATCGGCTCCTGGGCCGGCGCCATGGGGCAGACCCAGTTCATCCCTACCACTTACAATTCCCACGCCGTGGACTTCGACGGCGATGGCCGCCGCGACATCTGGAACAGTGCCGCCGACGCCCTGGCCTCCACCGCCAATTACCTGCAAAGCTCGGGCTGGCAACACGGTCAGCCCTGGGGCCTGGAAGTGCGCCTGGAGTCGACCTTCGACTACGCCCTGGCCGACGGCAGCAGCCGCAAGCCGGTGAGCGAGTGGCAGCGCCTGGGTGTCAGCGTACCGGCTGGCAGCACCGTGCCGGCCGGCAGCGAGAACGCCATGGCCGCCCTGCTGCTGCCTGCCGGCTACCGTGGCCCGGCGTTCCTGGTGTTCGACAACTTCCGCGCCATCCTCAAGTACAACAATTCTTCTTCCTACGCCCTGGGTGTCAGCCTGCTGTCCCAGCGCTTCCAGGGTGGGGGCTATATCCAGGGCTCCTGGCCCAAGGATGACCTGCCGCTGACCCGCACCGAGCGTATCGAGTTGCAAAGCCTGCTCAGCGCCAATAATCATGACGCCGGTACACCCGACGGCATCATCGGCGCCAATACCCGCAAGGCGATCCGCAGCGCCCAGCAGGCGCTTGGCTGGCCGGCCGATGGCTATCCTACCCACAAGCTGCTGGAGAGCTTGCGCGCCCGCTGAGGCGTGGCGTACATCTATGTAGCACCGCCGAGCCCGCCGGCTCGGCAATGCTCTGGACGTTGGTGGCAGGCCGTTCGCCCGCCGCCCTTGTCGAGATGCAGGCATGTCCCATACCCCCTACTTTGCCGCCACGCGGCTGATCCGCCGCTTTACCACCCAGATTACCCAGGCCGCCGAAGACCATCGTCTGAGCGAGGCAGAAAACCTGCTGCTCAGTGCCATCGTGGCGCAACGCGAGATACCCTCCAACCTGCTGATTCATGTGCACAGCAACGCTTTGCTGCCCGGCCTGAGCAGCCTGGCGATCACCCACACCGACAGCACGCGTCCGACCGCGTACCTGTGCTGCCCCTTGCAGGGCATCCGCCGCTTCGACAATTTTGCCGCCCTGAAAACCCATGCTGAACAGCTCGGCACCCAGTTCTCCCTGCCCAGGCGCAGTACCACCTGGACGGCCCTGGAGGGGGAGCTGTTCGGCCACTGGTCGCAGGCCTTGGTCGATCAACAGACCGAAGCCCTGAGTCAGCTCAACCTTGAGCTTGCCAAGCTGCCGCGGTTGGCGGACCGTGTCGAGACCCTGCTCGCCGGCGAACTGCTCAAGGCGTTCCCGGCAAGCACGGTGGCCCAACTCAAGGCTCATCAACTGCATATCATCAATACCAGCGACAGCACGGTAGAACGCGTACAAAGCCTGATCGAAGCCTGCCTCGAGGACCTGGCCGGACAGTCACAGGGGGCTACCCAGGCGCGGCGTTATCTTGCGCTGAACGGCACGCCGGCTGACGCCACAGACGTCAAACGCTATGAACAGGCTTTGGCGGCCGTCGGTACGACGGCCAAGACCGCCATGGCCAAGGCGCTGACCGCGCACTGGCTGGAGCACGCCGGAACCGGCGGCTTCAATCGCCGCCAGCAGATCGCCTTGCACATGGCCGACGGCTTCGCCCGGGCGGTTCTCAAAGGCCTGGAGGACGGCAGCCTGGAGCCAGCCCAGGCACAAGCCCTTGCCAGCCTGCTGTCCGAGAAGCCCGGCGCACAGATGAGCGCCTTTACCCTGGGTTGCAAGGACAGCGGCAGCCTGCTGACCGGCGTGCCCCTGGCCGGCATGCTGCTGTTGCGCAGCAAGGCCGCGACCAGCCCGCTGATGTTCCTTTTCACCCCCGCCTCTGGCCTGATGCCTCTGCACACCTGGGCAGTTCTGGAAAAATTCGTTCACGACCTGACCCGCGGTGCCGAGCGCCCCGAACACGTATCCCTGAGCAACTGGGCCAGCGTGCAAACCTTCGACACGGTCCATGTCGAACAATACCAGGCGCTGGATGGACCGTTTCTGGCACTGGCCGATACGCTGATCAAGGTCCAACTGGATAACCTCACCTACAGGCTCGGCGACCATGGGCCTCAGGTCAGCACCCTGCTGGCCGAGGTTGACGACGCGCTGGACCTGCGGGGTCTGCTCGACCCACGCCTGCACGCCCTCGACGGCCACGGTCGTTGGCTGGAGCGAGGCGAACGGGCGTTGCCGCAAGGTCTGCCGGTGGCCCCCAGCCGCGCGACCCAGCCCGCGGCGTGGCGAGTCCAGGTCGGCGCCCTGATGCAGCGTCTGTACGCCCTGCATGCCAGCCAGCCTACCGTCGCCGGCTGTGTACGTAGACGCCTGGCGCCGGTCATGGCCGTGCTTTGCGAAGGCCAGCTGCAACCCGGCGATATCTACCTCAAGCATGCCAATGGCACCCCAGACCCGGCCATCCGCCTGACCGACTGGTTCATCGATCGGTGTTCCACCTGGAGCGTCGAGCCCTTGCGCCAGCACGACCAACTGCTGGACCGCGATGGCAACGTGCTGGCCTGGCCCAGCATCGCCTGGGTCAACCGCCTGATCACCGATCACCTGGAGGACTTTGCCAAGTTCTATACCGGGCAGATGGAAGACCGCTGCCGCGACTGGGTACGGTTGGCCAAGGGCAGCGTGCACTTCCCCAGGGAAATGCGCGCCCTGCGCGAAGCGTCTCTGCGCGTCGAGCACGCCTTGGAGGTCTACGCCGGCGAGACCAACGCCGACTTGCTCAAATTGCTGCTCAATGCCCTGGACTACCCCAGCGCCGCTCTGCGCGCCGGCCTGCCCGGCGAAACGGCCGACATCCATGGGATGTCTCTGGAAGTGGACACCGGCAAACCTGTGCGGCTGAGCAATTGTCTCGCCTTGCACCAGCATGACCAGCGCGACGGCAAGGTGCTGGTCTGGGTCTGTTACGAGAGCTTTTTTGTGTTCACTCTGCTGGACACGCTGCGCACCGGTTTCAGCCGCTCGATCAGCAATGAACAGGAGCGCGAAACCTGGCTCAGCCTGCTCGCGCCACGCCAGCGCATGGCGGCACGGCTGCGCCTGGACACTCCGGGGGCAACCGGCAGCCTGTACCTGGCCGCGGTTACCGGCGACTTCATCGCAGAACAGTGCCAGCGCGAAGCCGAGCGGCGTCGAGCGGTGATCGGCTTCAGCCGCGATGCGGTGGCGCAGTCCGGCTTTCCCCATGAGCTGTATCAGCGCTATCTGGACACTGAAGCGCGGGTCGATCTGCTGCTGCCGCTGCTGGACCGTGCGCAGTTGAACGCCCAGACCCTCGAATTCACCGACCGGCTACCCGCATGGCTGCGTGAGGCCAGCGGCGCGCAGCTGGACAAGTTGACCCTGCTGTTGCAGCGCTGCGTGGCCGTGACCGGACCGCAGAACGACTACCTGTTCGATATCTCCGGCCTGTACGACTTCTCGCGGTCACTGCTCAGTTCGAAATTGATGGCTGACTACCCGGACGGCCCGAACGATCCTGACAAGATCATCCTGACCCTGACCCGCTACGTGGTAAGCCCGGGCGGAGTGGGCATGGTGCCTTCCTCCATAGCCGCCGCCAGCTTCGTCGAAACCCGCACCCTGACCCATGCTGCACTCGACCACATGGTCACCCTGCAATCGGCCACCCTCAAGGTCAGCCTGCGCGATGCGCCCCCAGGCGTGGAGCCACCGACCGCCGAAGCGGTGCGCGCCATCATCCATCAGCTCGACGTAGCCGGCCAATACCGCAGCTTGCTGGCCGTTGCCTTCAACCCTGCCGGCAAGGATTACGCCAGACGCCGCACCCTGTTCTGTGAAAGCTTCAGCGTGCAGATGCAGGTGGACGCCTTGCAGCAACGGCTGATGAACAACTTCAGCGACACGGCGGTGGCCTATGTCAACGCGCTGATGCAAATGCCGGATGCCTTGGCGCGCCCCGCCGTCGAGGGTCAGGCCATCGGCATCTGTCAGCTCAAGCTGCGCGCCGACCCCAAGCTCGAGCCGGACCCGGTGCTGGGCATGCACATCATCGGCCCGGACGACCGCAAGGCCGGGCCGGTGCTGTTGTTCGTGGCCTATGACACCTCTGCGTCGCTGACCGAGCACAAGAGCGAAGCCGCGTTGCTTGCTCATCTGCAGAAAGACCCGGCACTGCAGCGGTTGATCGTCGAGCGGGTGCCCCGTGACGTGAAAGATCGCTACAACCATAACGGCCTGCTGCACCCCCACCTGCTGTGGTACACCGAGGACATGTTCGACGTGAATCCAGAGCCCGCCCCCGCCACGCTGGTGCGCGACCAGGCCCCTGGCAACGCGCTGCACCACCTGTTCGGCGACAACCTGAGGTTGCTCACGCACCTGGCCGAAGCACGCACCGTGACCACGGCCGAGGCCGATTGGAAAGCCTTCTGCCAGCTCATGAGCCTGGGGCTGGAACAAGGGGCTCAGTTTCTACCCCTCAAACTCAGCATGCTGGTGGACACGTGGCAGGCGGAAACCTTGTTCGAGGATGCCGCCAAGGCGGCGTCGCACAGCAGCTGGGGCCAGGCATTGGCCGAGTTCGTAGCCGGTCTGGCGACCTTGGCCAGCGGCCGCAGCACGCCCCATGGCGACGAACCGCGGGGGTTCAAGGAGACGGAGGCGGCGGTCCCGGCCGTGATCGAGTCGGGCGTCGGTGAATCTCTCACCGAAGTACCCGACGAGCTCCTGCCCATCGACAGTGAAGTGCTCGCGGGTGAGGGTCTGCTGCAGGCGCCCGAACCCGGCGTGCCCGCAGCGACGTCCTCCGCCAGTGGCTGGGCCCCGGAACCATTGCCGGCCAACCTTCAGGACCGACTCCTGCAAATGGTCGCCCAGGATGTACAGCTCAGTGACCTGCGCAAGGACACGGCCCAGCACCTGTATCAGGATGCCAAGACCGGCGCCTACTATGCGCCCGTGCAAGGCCGGGTGTTCGAAGTGCGCCAGGCGGACGATGCCTGGACGATCTACCACAACGATGAGCGCGGCCCGCAGATCCAACGGGTCCAGGACCAGTGGCAGATCAGCCCGCCCAACCGTCTGCTGGGCGGTGGCGCGGCGATCAGCTACGCCTACCACTCAGGCGATACCGAAGCCAATGCCCGTACTCATTTCGTCACCGAAGCCTCGGGCATGGCCCAGATCCGTCGGCGCTTCGCCGGGCGCTACTACATGATCCAGACGGCCCACGGTCAAGCCATCCGGTATTTGCGCCAGACCCTGGCCAACCTCAACACGACACAGCCGAGCACACCCCTGGCGCCGGCCGTGGAAGGCGTGCTGCAGAACATCCTGGGCACCCCGTCGACACCGCCGCTGTTGGCCGCTCTGCGAACCAAATGCATCGACCTGTTCGACGAACTGCTCAAGCCTTCCCTGGACCCGCGCACTTCGCCGCGCTATGTCATCGGTCACAACCTGTTGGGCTATGAACGCACCACGGCCTTCACCTACCCCTCCGACCCGCAGAAACGCATCTTCTTCACCGAGGCGTTCTTCACGCTGCGCACTGAAGTGCAGATGCACGCCTTGCCCCACATCCCCCAGGCGCAGTTGCTGACGCATCAGCAGGCGGCGACCCTGATCCACGAGCTCTGCCATACTCGTCTCGATGCGGTTGACCTGGCTTACGTGGAGGCGTCGGTGCCGTTTCTGGACTTGATCGACCAGCAGTCGGGAACGTCCAAGGGGTTCGTGCGCGCGGTGCAGCGTGCGCGGGCGACGGAGCTGTCGGTACTGACGCCGTCGGCCTATCTGTTCCGCGCTGAGGAGAAAGGCGTGTTCAGGGACTACAAGACCAGCGATGGGCGGCAGAAGAAGACCGTGCTTGCCATCACCGGAGCCAAGACCCTGGCCGATGCCAGACTCGTGTTTCAGAGCGACGCTGACAAACGGGCCCGTGTCATCCTGGCCAATGCCGATTCCCTGGCATTGATCGTCAGCTTGCTCGGCCGTGGCCGCTTCCCACCCACCGCAGCGGCCACCGGTGGCTAACGCACCACCGCTTGCAGCAGCCTGAGTTGCTGGGTGCTGGCGTCGAGACTGACGCGGGCACCCAGCGGCAAGGTCAGGTTGGGGTCGCAGTGACCACTGCGCCACCCGGCCAGTACCGGTATGCCCAGCGGCGCAAAGGTTTCGTGCAGCAGTGGCAGGCTGTGCTCGACACGGATGCCGGCAAAGTCACCCACCAGCACTGCGCGCAACCGGGCCAACTTGCCGGCCAGGCGCAGTTGCGTCAGCAGCCGGTCGATCCGGTACAGCGGTTCGTTGACATCCTCGATGAACAGGATGATGTCCTCGGCGTTCAAGGCCCAGGGCGTACCGAGCGTGGCGCAGAGGATGGCCAGGTTGCCGCCCATCAGACGGCCTTCGGCGACGCCATGACAGACGGTGGTCAGCGGGTGAGCGGCCGGGTGCTCGAGGCAGTCCCCTTCGCCCCGTTCGCCGCGCAGCATCTGCCACAACGCACCTTCGGTCGGCGCCTGTTTGCCTTCGAGCAGGTCGGATTTGAACAACGGACCGTGAAAGGTGAGAAAGCCAGCGTAACGGGCAATGGCCACGTGCAGGGCCGTAATATCGCTGTAGCCAATGAAGGGCTTGGGGTGCTGGCGCAGCAGATCGAAATCCAGCGTATCCAGCAGGCGAGGCGTACCGTAGCCGCCGCGCACGCAGAAGATCGCGTCGATTTCAGGGTCGGCAAAGGCATCGTGCAGGTCTTGTCGGCGGGCCTGGTCGCTGCCGGCCAGATAGCCCTGCTTCATGTGCACCGTGGGGTAGATGCGTAGTCCATAGCCACGCGCCTCGACCCAGGCGGTCGCCGCGGCCACGTCCAACGTGGCCGGCCCGGCCGGCGCAATCAACCCGATCAGGCCGCCCTCACGCAGCCGAGGGGGTAAGTCCATGGATGCCTCCACCGAATGAGCGCGCGCAGCCCCTTGCAGGCACCGTCAGAGCTTGATCTTGGCTTCGTGGGCCTGCTGATCGGCATGGTACGAGGAGCGCACCAAGGGGCCAGAGGCAACGTTCTTGAAGCCCATCTTGTAACCTTCCTCGGCGAACCAGGCGAAGGTGTCCGGATGCACGAAGCGCTGCACCGGCAAATGGCTGCGCGAAGGCTGCAGGTACTGGCCCAGGGTAAGCATGTCGATGTTGTGCTCGCGCATGCGATGCATCACCTCGATCACTTCCTCGTCGGTTTCGCCCAGGCCCAGCATCAGGCCGGACTTGGTCGGCACGTGGGGCACCAGCTCCTTGAATTTCTGCAACAGGGTCAGCGACCACTGGTAGTCCGAACCCGGGCGCGCGGCCTTGTACAGACGCGGCACGGTTTCCAGGTTGTGGTTGAACACGTCCGGCGGCTCTTGCGCGGTAATGGCCAAGGCTACGTCCATGCGGCCGCGGTAGTCGGGCACCAGGGTTTCCAGTTGCACGCCGGGCGACAGCTTGCGGATCTCGCGCAGGCAGTCGGCGAAATGCTGGGCACCGCCGTCACGCAGGTCGTCGCGGTCCACCGAGGTGATCACCACGTACTTGAGGCGCAGGTCGGCGATGGCCACGGCCAGGTTCATCGGCTCGTCGGCATCCAGCGCTTTCGGCCGACCATGACCCACGTCACAGAACGGGCAGCGACGGGTGCAGATATCGCCCATGATCATGAAGGTGGCGGTGCCACCGGAGAAGCACTCGCCCAGGTTAGGGCAGGAAGCTTCTTCGCAGACGCTGTGCAACTTGTGCTTGCGCAGCAGTTGCTTGATGCGATCCACCTCGGGCGAAACCGGAATACGCACGCGAATCCAGTCCGGCTTTTTCGGCAGCTCTTCGGTAGGGATGATCTTTACCGGGATGCGCGCAACCTTCTCGGCACCGCGCAGCTTGACGCCAGCCTCCACTTTCGGACGAGGGGTGGGCGTCGGGGTGATGGTTTGCACAGCTTCTGTCGCGGTAGTCATATTCAGTCGATTCCGCCCGTAAGGGTCGTCTGCTCAACATAGTCGAGGTGCTTGACCAGCTGCACGCGCAGCCTTGCACTGACCTCGGCAAATTCAAGGGGTGCGACATGATCGCACATCTGCGTCATGGGCAGGCCGGCATATCCACATGGATTTATTCTGCCAAAGGGCGTCATGTCCATGTCCACGTTCAGCGCCAGGCCGTGAAACGAGCAACCCTGGCGGATTCGCAGGCCCAGCGAAGCAATCTTGGCCCCGCCTACATACACCCCGGGGGCATCGGGCTTTGCCGACGCCGACACGCCATAGCTGGCCAGCAGCTCGATCAGCGTGTTTTCCATACGGGAGACCAGCTCGCGTACCCCGTACCCCAGCCGCCGTACATCCAGCAGCAGGTAGACCACCAACTGTCCCGGCCCGTGATAGGTCACCTGACCGCCGCGGTCGACCTGCACCACCGGGATATCGCCCGGCAGCAGCAGATGCTCGGCCTTGCCGGCCTGGCCCTGGGTGAACACGGCCGGGTGCTGCACCAGCCAGACTTCATCGGCGGTGTCGGCGTTGCGCTGGTCGGTGAAGCGCTGCATCGCGTGCCAGACAGGCTGGTAAGGCATCTGGCCGAGCTCGCGAAAGCCCAGGCACTGGGGCATCAGAGCACCATTTTGACGATGCCGGTGGCGCGCAGCTCACTGTTGATGTTGTAGAGCTGTTCCTGACCGGTGGCCAGAATATGCAGTTGCAGGGTGGTGTAGTTGCCCTGCGTGCTCTGACGCTCGGCGTTCTTGTCATGATTGACGCTGGCGTGCTTCTCGACGATTTTCATCACCGTGTCGCGAAAGCCTACACCCGTGGTGCCGATGATCTTGATCGGATAGTCGGCACAGGGAAATTCGATGGTCGGTGCTTTTACTTCGGTATCGGTCATGGCAGTAACGGCCTCATATAAGCCGTGGCAACAACGACACCCCCACCTTGCATCGAGGCGGGGGTGCGGCAGGTCACGATATCAGTTGAACAAGCCGTAGAAGAATAGACGAACGCTATCCCATACGCGGCGGAAGATACCACCTTCCTCAACGGCCTCCAATGCGATCAGGTCGGAGGTTTGCACGATCTTGTCGCCGTTGCGCACTTCCACCTTGCCGATCACATCGCCCTGGGCGATCGGGGCAGTGAGCTGCGGGTTCATGGTCATGCTGGCCGCCAGGTTCTTGAGCTGGCCCTTGGGCAGGGTCATGGTCAGGTCTTCAGCCAGGCCGGCCTTGACTTCACGGGTGTCGCCCTTCCATACCGGCGCCTTGGCCAGTTCCGTACCCTTCTGGTAGAAGGTCTGGGTTTCATAGAAACGGAAACCGTAGGTCAGCAGTTTCTGGGTTTCGGCAGCACGCGCCTGTTCGCTGTTGGTGCCGAACACCACCGCGATCAAACGCATGCCATCACGCACGGCCGAGGACACCATGCAGTAGCCTGCTTCTTCGGTGTGGCCGGTTTTCAGACCGTCGACGGTCTTGTCGCGCCACAGCAGCAGGTTGCGGTTGGGCTGCTTGATGTTGTTCCAGAAGAACTCCTTCTGCGAGTAGATCGCATAGTGGGCAGGGTCTTCGTGGATGATCGCGCGGGCCAGCACCGCCATGTCGTGGGCGGTGGAGTAGTGCTCGGGGTTCGGCAGACCGGTGGGGTTCATGAAGTGGGAGTTGCTCATGCCCAGCTTGCCGGCGGTGGTGTTCATCATGTCGGCGAAGGCGTCTTCGCTACCGGCGATATGCTCGGACAGGGCCACGGAGGCGTCGTTGCCCGACTGGATGATGATGCCGTGCAGCAGATCGCTGACCGACACTTGGGTGCCGACCTTGATGAACATCCGCGAACCGCCGGTGCGCCAGGCGTTCTCGCTGACGGTGACCGGATCGTTCTCGCCGATCTGGCCGCGACGGATCTCCAGCGTGGCGATGTAGGCGGTCATCAGCTTGGTCAGGCTGGCTGGGGGCAGGCGTTGGTCGCCGTTGTTTTCCACCAGCACGTTACCGCTGGAGGCTTCCATCAGCACGTAGGATTTGGCAGCCAGTTGCGGCGGCGCTGGCATCATCTGATCTGCCGCCCAGGCGGCAGGGGCGATGATCAGCGGTACAAGCAGGCACAGGCGTTTGGCAAAGGTGGTGATGTTCATCCGTCTCTCGAAATTGCTGATGGGCACATGCCCTTGCGGGCAATCTTTTTATGGGCTGGCGGCCCGTTTTCGCGTGTGGCGTCGCCCGCAGGCGGCGCCGATCAGTCCAGCGTGACCAGCTTGGGCACACCCAGGTTGGCCATGCGGACGTTGTTCTGAATCTGTTGCGCTTCACCCTGGGAGTTGATCGGCCCCAGGCGCACGCGATAGAGCGTCTGCTGGTTGACCGCCACCTGGCTGGTGAAGGCCGGAGCGCTGACCATCGAGCTCAGCTTCGAACGCAGCAGCTCCGCAGCGTCGGGGTTGGCGAACGCTCCCACCTGGAGATACAGGCCAGACGCTTGTGCAGAAGCGTTTTTTTTTGCGTCCATCTGCACTGGCAGGGTGGCGACGGCATGCTGTTGCGGCGGCGGCGTGTACTGCTCGACCGTACCGGCCGATGGGGTGATATTGGGGCGCGCCTGCGCCACCACCGGGCCCTGATTCAGCACCAGCGGCGCCGGGCGACCACGCTGGGCCCACCATTCCTGGGGATCGATACCCTCGACGCGAACCCGTGCCGTACCGCTTTCGGCATAGCCCAGCTTCTTGGCGGCGGCGTATGACAGGTCGATGATGCGGTCCGAATAGAACGGCCCGCGGTCGTTGACCCGCAGCACCACGGTACGATTGTTGTCCAGGTTGGTCACGCGCACGTAGCTGGGCAGCGGCAGGGTCTTGTGCGCCGCGCTCATGCCGTAAAGGTCGTAGACCTCGCCATTGGCAGTGTTCTGGCCGTGGAACTTGGTGCCATACCAGGACGCCGTGCCGGTGGCCAGGTAGCGCTTGGACTCGGGCATGGGGAAGTAGGTCTTGCCGAGCACCGTATAAGGGTTGGCCTTGTAGGGGCCGGTATGCAGAGTCGGCACCGCGTCGGGAATCTTCGACACGTCGACATCCCACCATGGCGCACCGTCCTTGTGAGCCCGGTTGATGTCCAGACCCGGCATGGCCTTGACCGTGTTGCCCGACTGCGTGGTGCTGCGGGTCGGCGTCGAAGTGGACGAGCAACTGGCGACCAGAAGCCCCAGCGCCGCGTAAGCCATCAGTTTCAGTGGTGTACGTATCGGCATTGCCCGCATTACTTGACGCCCCGTGCTTGAACCAGCGATTGCGACAGTTGGTGCACGGCCATGGCGTACATCACACTGCGATTGTAGCGAGTGATTGCGTAGAAATTCTTCAGACCCAGCCAATACTCGGGGCCGTTCGCCCCGTCCAGGCGAAATGCCGTGGCTGGCAGATCGTCACGCAGCGCATCATGACTCGACCAGCCCAGGGCTCGCAACTCCCCGACCGTTTTGACCGGATCGATGCCCGGTGTCAGGCCCAGGTCGACCTGCTCGCCACGCACGCTGGCCTGGCTGACCACCGGCTCGCCGGCCACCCAGCCATGGCGCTTGAAGTAGCTGGCCACGCTGCCGATGGCGTCGTCCGGATCGGTCCAGATGTTGATGTGGCCGTCACCGTCGAAATCCACGGCATAGGCACGAAAGCTGCTCGGCATGAACTGCGGCAAGCCCATGGCCCCGGCATACGAGCCTTTGAGGGTCAATGGATCGACCTGCTCCTCACGGGCCAGCAGCAGGAACTCACGCAGTTCCTTGCGGAAGAATTCGGCCCGCGGCGGGTAATCGAAACCCAAGGTGGACAACGCGTCGATGACCCGGAAATTCCCGGTGTTGCGACCAAAGAAGGTCTCCACGCCAATGATCGCCACGATCACCTGGGCGGGCACGCCGTATTCCTGCTCGGCACGGGCCAATACCGCCTCGTGCTGGCGCCAGAAGTCCACGCCACGGGCAATCCGCGCGTCGGTAATGAACATCGGCCGGTACTCGCTCCACGGCTTGACCCGCTCGGCCGGACGCGAAATGGCGTCCAGGATCGATTGCTTGCGCTGGACTTCACGGAACACGCCCATCAGTTGTTCGCCGGCAAAGCCGTAGTCGCGGGTCATCTCACCGACGAATTCGGCCACCTGGGGCGAGCCCTCGTAGTCACCGGCACTGGCGTGCTGCGCCGAACCGAGCAGGCCCATCAGGCTGAACCACGGAACGCACCGAGCGGCCCAGCTACGCGTTACTTGCATGCAATTGCTCACCTTATTCAAACCTGCGCGATCCACTTGCGATGGGTATGGATCGACATCAAAACCCCAAACGCTGACAGTAGGGTCACCAGCGAAGTTCCGCCGTAGCTAATGAACGGCAAAGGCACGCCCACCACTGGCAGCAGGCCACTGACCATACCGATATTGACGAAAACGTAAACAAAAAAAGTCATCGTCAGGCTGCCGGCCAGCAGCTTGCCGTACAGCGTTTGCGCCTGGGCGGTGATCACCAGCCCCCTGCCGATGAGCAGCAGATAGATCAGTAACAGCACGCAAATGCCCACCAGACCGAACTCCTCACCCAGTACGGCGATGATGAAGTCGGTGTGGCTTTCGGGCAGAAAGTCCAGGTGCGACTGGGTTCCCAGCAGCCAACCTTTGCCGAACACGCCACCCGAGCCGATGGCAGCCTTGGACTGGATGATGTTCCAGCCGGTGCCCAGCGGATCGCTTTCGGGGTCGAGGAAGGTCAGGATTCGCTGCTTCTGATAGTCGTGCATGATGAAGAACCACATGCCCACCGCCACCGGCACCGCCGCCGCGAGCACGCTGACGATCCAGCGCCAGCGCAAGCCGGCCATGAACAGCACGAAAGCCCCGGAGGCCAGGATCAGCAGCGAGGTGCCAAGGTCTGGCTGGCGCACGATCAGCACGAAGGGAATGCCGATCAGGACCAGGCTGGCGCCCACATGCTTGAGTGTTGGCGGCAGCGTGCGCTTGGCCAGGTACCAGGCGATGGTGGCCGGCATGATGATCTTCATGAACTCCGAGGGCTGGAAGCGAATCACCCCGGGGATGTTGATCCAGCGGGTGGCGCCCATGGCGTTGTGGCCCATTACGTCCACCACCACCAGCAGCACCACCCCTGCAACGTAGGCGAGCGGGACCCAGCGGGCCATGAACCGCGGCTCCAGCTGGGCGATCACGAACATCGAGACCAGCCCGAGGCCGAACGAGGTCGCCTGCTTGATCAGCAAGTCCCAGTTCTTGCCACTGGCCGAATACAGCACGAACAGGCTGCCGGCGGCCAGGGTCAGCAAGAGGATCAGCAGGGGGCCGTCGACGTGGATCCGCTGCAGGAAGGTCGCACGACGGCGCATCACATCCTCACTGGAGAGGATGCGGTCGAAATTACTCTTCAAGGGCCGTTATCTCCGCGCCCGAGGCGCTGGCGTATTCAGGTTTGAGCTGACCGTCAGCCCCCAGCAGCCAGGCATCCATGACCTCGCGCACGACCGGGGCGGCCACACCGGAGCCGGACTCACCGTTCTCCACCATCACCGACACCACGATCCTGGGGTTGTCAGCCGGGGCAAAGCCCACGAACAGGGCGTGGTCGCGGTGGCGCTCCTGGACTTTGCTGCGGTCGTATTTTTCGCCCTGGCGGATCGCGACCACCTGGGCGGTACCGGACTTGCCGGCGATGCGGTACTTGGCGCCGATGGCCGCCTTGCGCGCGGTACCCCGCGCGCCCTGCATGACCATTTCCATGCCGTGGGTCACCTTGGCCCAGTCCGAGGTATTGCGCAGGATGATGTCGGGCACCGGGTTCTCGTCCACCGGCGGTGCGCCTTCGATGCTGCGTGCCAGCCGCGGACGGTTCCATTTACCCTTGTTGGCCACCAGTGCAGTGGCTTGGGCCAGCTGCAACGGCGTGGCCTGCATGTAGCCCTGGCCAATACCCAGAATCAAGGTTTCACCCGGGAACCAGGCCTGGCGACGGGTCTTGCGTTTCCACTCGCGGGACGGCATCAGCCCCGGTGATTCCTCGAACATGTCCAGGGACACCCGCTGACCTATGCCGAACTGGCTCAGGTAGCTGTCGAGCTTGTCGATCCCCAACTTGTGCGCCAGGTCGTAGAAGTAGGTGTCGTTGGAACGCATGATCGCGGTGTCCAGGTCGACCCAGCCGTCGCCGGTGCGGTTCCAGTTGCGGTACTTGTGGTCATAGTTGGGCAACTGATAGAAGCCGGGGTCGAACACCCGCGAGCCGGCGTTGATCACCCCGGAATCGAGCCCGGCAATGGCCACGGCGGGCTTGATGGTCGAGCCCGGTGGATACAAGCCGCGCAGCACGCGGTTGAACAGCGGTCGATCGATGGAATCGCGCAGGTCGGCATAGGCCTGAAAGCCAATGCCGGTGACGAACAGGTTCGGATCGAAACTCGGCTGACTGACCATGGCCAGCACCTCGCCGGTGTTCGGGTCCATGGCCACGATGGCGCCGCGACGACCTGCCAGCGCCGCTTCCGCTGCCTCCTGCAATTTGATGTCCAGGCTCAGGACGATGTCCTTGCCGGGTTTCGGGTCGGTGCGCTTGAGCACCCGCAGCACGCGGCCGCGGGCGTTGGTCTCGACTTCCTCGTAGCCCACGGTGCCATGCAGTTCGGCTTCGTAGAAACGCTCGATGCCTGTCTTGCCGATATGGTGAGTGCCGCTGTAGTCCACAGGATCAAGCGTCTTGAGTTCTTTCTCGTTGATGCGTCCGACATAGCCCACCGAATGCGCGAAATGCGCACCCTGGGGGTAGTGCCGCACCAGTTGCGCCACCACTTCCACACCTGGAAGGCGGAACTGGTTCACCGCGATGCGGGCGATCTGTTCTTCATTGAGTTCGAACAGGATCGGCACCGGCTCGAAAGGCCGACGGCCCTGCTTCATGCGGCGCTCGAACAACTGGCGATCTTCGTCGGTGAGTTCCAGCACCTCGACGATGGTGCTCAGCACCTGCTGCCAGTCCCCGGAGCGTTCGCGGGTCATGCTCAAGCTGAAGCTCGGTCGGTTGTCCGCCACCACCACGCCGTTGCGATCGTAGATCAGGCCGCGGGTGGGCGGAATCGGCTGTACATGGACCCGGTTGTTCTCCGACAGCGTGGAGTGGTAGTCGTACTGGATCACCTGCAGGAAATACAGGCGCGCGATCAGTACGCAGATCAGCACCAGAATTGCCGCAGCACCGACCACGACGCGGCTGCGCACGGTGCGCGCGTCTTTCTCGTGGTCCTTGAGGCGGATCGGCTGAGACATCGCAGGCTACGGATTATTTGTGATAAGGGTGCCCGGACAGGACTGTCCAGGCGCGATACAGCTGCTCACCGATGAGTATCCGTACCAACGGGTGGGGCAAGGTCAAAGGCGACAGCGACCAGCGCTGTTCTGCCCGGGCGCAGACTTCCGGCGCCAGCCCTTCCGGGCCGCCGACCATGAAATTCACCGTGCGCGCGTCCAGCCGCCAGCGGTCGAGCTCCACCGCCAGTTGCTCGGTGCTCCACGGCTTGCCGTGCACCTCGAGGGTGACGATGCGCTCGCCGGGGCCCACCTTGGCCAGCATCGCCTCGCCCTCCTGACGAATCAGGCGGGCGACATCGGCGTTCTTGCCACGGGTGTTCAGCGGTATCTCCACCAGTTCCAGCGCAAGCTCGGCAGGTAGACGCTTGGCATATTCATGCCAGCCGTCTTCCACCCACTTGGGCATGCGCGAACCGACCGCGATCAGGCGCAGACGCATGACGCAGGCCTATTCGTTGTGGCCGGGAGCTTCGTGGCCAGGGGTGTGATGCGCGGCGCTGGCGGCACGGCTCTGCTCAGCCCCTTGCCACAGGCGTTCCAGGTCGTAGAACTGGCGCGCAGCGGCGGTCATCATGTGCACCACGACGGTGTCCAGGTCCAGCAGCACCCAGTCGCTGTCGCCAGCACCTTCTTCGCCCAGCGGCTTGACGCCCTTGGCCTTGACCAACTCACGGACCTTTTCGCGCATGGCGCTGATCTGGCGGTTGGAGGTACCGGTAGCGATCACCATGAAGTCGGTGATGCTGTTCTTGTCGCGCACATCGATGACCAGGATGTCCTGAGCCTTGACGTCTTCCAGGGCGGCCTTGGTCAGCTCGACGATTTCTTCAGCGGGGATTGCTTGCTTATTGCTCATAAAAAACTCATTCAGTTCAATTGGACCCACGGTACAGCCCGTGCGCCTCGATGTAGGCCAGTACCGCGTCAGGCACCAGGAAACGTACCGACTTACCGCTGGCCAGCAGTTGGCGGATCTGGGTGGCCGACACCGCGAGCGGTGCCTGCCAGACGAAAGTAATTTGTCCGCCCGGCCCCTTCAGGGCCTGCGGGTCGCTGACCGAACGCGCCGCCACCAGGTTGCGCAAGGCATCCGGCGGCTCGGCATCCGCATCAGGGCGCTGCAACACCACGATGTGGCAGTGTTGCAGCAGTTCTTCCCAACGGTGCCAGGAGGGTAGCCCGCAAAAGGCGTCCCAACCCAACAGCAGAATCAGCTGATCATCCTTGGCCAGTTCCGCGCGCATCGACTCCAGGGTGTCGAGGGTGTATGACGGCTTGTCCCGGCGCAGCTCCAGGTCGTCCACGGTCAGCGGCGCCAAGCCGTCTACCGCCGCACGCACCATCGCCAGCCGATGCTCGGCCGACACCTGCGGCTGGTCGCGATGGGGTGGCCGGGCACTGGGCACCATGCGCAGTTCGTCCAGCTTCAACGCTTCGGTCACTTCAAGCGCGCCACGCAAATGGCCGATATGCACCGGATCGAACGTGCCCCCCAACACCCCGATTCTACGTGGGGTCGCCTGTATAGCTGGCTGGGGACCGGGCAGGTTCGGTTCGGTCAAGTCAGGCCGGCTCCTGGCCGCGCAACTGGCCGTCGCCGACCACTACATATTTCTCGCAGGTCAGGCCTTCCAGGCCAACCGGGCCCCGGGCGTGGATCTTGTCGGTGGAAATGCCGATCTCGGCACCCAACCCGTACTCGAAGCCGTCGGCGAAGCAGGTCGGCGCGTTGATCATGACCGAGGCGGAATCCACCTCGGCCACGAATCGACGAGCCCGCCCCTGATGCTCGGTGACAATGGCATCGGTGTGGTGGGAACCGTAGTGATTGATGTGCTCGATGGCCGCGTCCAGCCCCTCCACCACACGTATCGACAGGATGGCCGCCAGGTACTCGGTACCCCAGTCTTCGTCGGTGGCCGGGTTGGCCTCGATCAGGTCGCGGGTGCGCGGGCAACCCCGCAACTCCACGCCCTTCTCGCGAAACTCTGCGGCCATGGCCGGCAGGAACTGCTCGGCCACGGCCTGATCGACCAGCAAGGTTTCCATGGCGCCGCAGATGCCATACCGGTAGGTCTTGGCGTTGAACGCGATGCGCTGCGCTTTGGCAAGGTCAGCCCCCGCATCGACGAACACATGGCAGATGCCGTCCAGATGCTTGATCACCGGCACCTTGGCGTCGCGGCTGACCCGCTCGATCAGCCCACGGCCGCCACGCGGCACGATGATATCAACGTACTCGGGCATGGTGATCAGCGCGCCCACTGCAGCGCGATCGGTGGTATCGACCACTTGCACCACGGCTGGCGGCAAACCGGCTTCGGCCAGACCACGCTGGATGCACGCGGCGATGGCACGGTTGGAGTGAATCGCTTCGGAGCCGCCGCGCAGGATGGTCGCGTTGCCCGACTTCAGGCACAGGCTGGCCGCGTCGATGGTCACGTTGGGCCGAGACTCGTAGATGATCCCGACCACGCCCAGGGGCACGCGCATCTTGCCGACCTGAATGCCGGAAGGCCGGTAGCTCATGTCGCGGATCGCGCCTACCGGGTCTGGCAGGCTGGCCACCTGGCGCAGGCCGACGATCATGCCGTCGATGCGCGCCGGGGTCAGCGCCAGACGCTCGAGCATGGCCGGCTCCAGGCCGTTGGCCCGGCCCGCGGCCAGGTCCAGTTCATTGGCGGCAACCAGCGCCTGGCGGTCGCTGTCCAAGGTGTTGGCGGCAGCGTGCAGCGCGCGGTTCTTCTGCGCGGTGCTGGCACGGCCGATGACCCGGGACGCGTCACGGGCAGCGCGACCCAGGCGGGTCATGTAGTCAAGCACGGACTCGGTCATGGTCTCAGTGGTCTTGGCAAAGAGGAAAGCGGCTGATTATAGCTGTCACATCCGCGCACTAACAGCGGTGACGGGCGGATGGTCGAAAACACCTCTGTAAACACTTGTGTTCAGCGGCAATTAATATGCAATTGCTATCATCGCTTACCCACTCAATGGATGCTCGTATGCTCAACCCGTTGCCGGACGCATTTTTCGACACAGACGCCCAGGCACTGGCCTGCCGGTTGCTGGGAAAAGTCATCCGCCACCGTCAGGGACCGTACTGGCTCTCGGCGCGAATCATCGAAACCGAGGCGTACTACGTGACCGATCGCGGTAGCCATGCCTCGCTGGGCTACACGGAAAAACGTAAGGCTTTGTTTCTGGATGGCGGGCACATCTATATGTACTACGCCCGCGGCGGGGACTCGCTGAACTTCAGCGCCCACGGCCCCGGCAATGCCGTACTGATCAAATCCGCCTACCCCTGGCTCGACGAACACAGCGATGCCAATGCCTTCGCCCAGATGCAGCTGAACAACCCCGATGCCAGCGGCAAGCCACGGCCCGCCGAACGCTTGTGCGCCGGGCAGACCCTGTTGTGCAAGGCGCTGGGGCTCAAAGTCCCCACCTGGGACGCCCAGCGCTTCGATCACCAACTGTTGTTCGTCGACGACGTTGGCGCTCAGGTCAGCGAGATCATTCAGACGACACGCCTGGGCATCCCCACAGGCCGTGACGAACACCTGCCCTACCGCTTCGTGGATGCGCACTACGCACGCTTCTGCACCCGGAACCCTCTACGTCGCGGACAGGTCGAAGGCCGCGATTACTTCATGCTCACTCAAGGAAACTGACCATGGGCGAATGGCTGGACAGCCTGACCGGCTGGTTGACACTGCACCCCCAATGGCTGGGGGTCGCCATCTTCACCATTGCCTGCGTGGAGTGCCTGGCGATTGCCGGCATCATCGTGCCAGGTACGGTGGTGCTGTTCGCCGTGGCAGTACTGGCGGGCAACGGCGCGCTGTCGTTGAGCGAAACCTTGCTGCTGGGCTACGCCGGCGGGCTATTGGGGGATGCCATCTCCTACGCCTTGGGCAGGCGCTTCCACCAGAACATCCGAAGTCTGCCGCTATTGCGCACGCACCCGGAATGGCTGGGCACTGCGGAAAGCTACTTCCATCGGTATGGCGTAGCCAGCCTGCTGATCGGCCGCTTCATCGGCCCGCTGCGGCCCATGCTGCCGATGGTTGCCGGCATGCTCGACATGCCGCTGCCGCGCTTCATCCTGGTCAGCCTGGTGGCCGCCGCCGGCTGGTCGGTGGCCTATCTCCTGCCGGGCTGGGCCACCGGCGCGGCCTTCCGCCTGCCACTGCCCGAAGGTTTCTGGCCTGAAGCGGGCATCGTCGCCGCCTGTATCGCCCTGCTGATCGGGTTGAGCGTGCACGCTACCTGGCGCGACCGCGAGCGCGGCACGCAACTGATCGCCCTGGCCAGCCTGATCATGCTCACCGCCCTGTTCTTTGGCTTTCCTTACTTGGATGCGTTGGATAACGGGCTCAAGACCCTGGTGCAGGAGCATCGCAGCGAAGCGGCGGAAATGTTCGTGGTCATCGTCACCCGGATTGGCGACTTCCGCACTCAGTTCATGGTGGCGGCGCTGGTGACGGTGCTGCTGCTGGTCACCCGCCAGTGGCGGCCGGCGCTGTTCGCCTGTTCGACGATGTTGATCACTGCACTGCTCAATGGCAGCCTCAAGCACTTCGTGGCGCGTCAACGCCCAGACGTGCTGCTCGAACCTCTCACCACCTTCAGCATGCCCAGCGGCCACAGTTCGGCCGCGTTTGCGTTCTTTCTGAGCCTGGCGGTGCTGGCCGGACGCGGGCAGCCCTCGCGCATGCGCCTGACCTGGGTGCTGCTGGCAGCCATTCCGGCGTTGTCGATCGCCTTGTCGCGGGTATATCTGGGCGCGCACTGGCCCACCGACGTGATGGCCGGAACCATGCTCGCCTGCTTCGTCTGCGCGACCTGCCTGGCAGTGGTGCAGCATCGCGGTCCGATACCGGCCATGCCGTTGCGAGTGTGGTGGTTGATCGTGCCGGCGTGCGTGGCGCTGCTGGGGTTCTTTGCCTGGCACGGGCTGCCGGATGCGTTGGCGCGCTATCGGTATATGTGAGGGGTGGGGTTGAGAGGGCGCTCAAGCTGCGTACGGCTGCATCAAACCTCCACAACCCCCTCCGCCTGCAACTCCGTCAACAGATGCTGAATCATCAGCAACCGCACCCCGGGATCTTCCTCCCTCAGCAACAGCGCCTTGTCACGCTCGGCAAAGGGCAGCAGGTAGGCCAGTTGATTGGCCAGCGACTGCTGCCCGGTCGCCCCCTGAACCATCCCCAGCGCCGCCACCATCGGGTGCTCCGCCAGGGCGGTCAGCAGCGCCAGCAGGTCGTCATGATCCTCGCTCAACGCACGGTCCGGCTGATCCTGCAACCAGCGCACTTCCCCTACCAGCAGCATGTCACGCTGCACTTCATTGGTGAGCACCTCGAAGCGACGTCCACCCTGGACCCGGATACCCAACAGGCCATTGTCCTGCTGCTTGAAATCGGTGATCACCGCTTCGCAGCCGACCACGGCATGAATCAGGCCCTGCTTGCCGACCACGGCCTCCTCGAGGA
Organism: Pseudomonas sp. UBA4194; assembly: GCF_002379585.1. Taxonomy (GTDB): domain Bacteria; phylum Pseudomonadota; class Gammaproteobacteria; order Pseudomonadales; family Pseudomonadaceae; genus Aquipseudomonas. The sequence continues at coordinate 67,620 of NZ_DFUE01000010.1, read as the reverse complement.
TGCCCACCACACCGAAGCCCTCACCCTGCTTCATGCAACGGCCAATCATGTCCAGGTAACGCGCCTCGAAGATCTGCAAATCCAGGGTGCAGCCGGGGAACAGCACGGTGTTGAGTGGAAACAGCGGCAAGGTCATAGCAGACTTCCTCAAACGAACAGGCTGATCGCCAGCGGCAGGAACACCGCTGTAGCGACCCCCATCAAGCTCATTGCCAGGGCCGCGAAGGCCCCGGTCTCGTCACTTTCCTGCAGCGCCACCGAGGTCCCCACGGCATGCGCGGTGAGCCCCAGGGCCATGCCTCGGGCAGCAGGACTGTGCACACCCAGCAAGGACAGCAGCCCGGGCCCGAAGATTCCACCGATGACCCCGGTGATCAATACGAACACCGCCGCCAGCGCGGCCACACCACCGATCTGCTCGGCCACCAGCATGGCGATGGGCGAGGTGACGGACTTGGGCGCCATGGTCATCAGGATCATGTGCTCGGCGCCCAGCCACCCGCCCAGCAACAGGCACAGCCCGGTGGCAAAAGAGCCGCCCACCACCAGCGTAGTCAAGATGGGCCAGAGCAACTGCCGGATGCGGCGCAGGTTGAGAAACAGCGGAACGGCCAAGGCTACCGTGGCAGGTCCCAGCAGAATGCCGAGAATCTCGGTACTCCTGCGGTACTCGTCATAGCTGATGCCGCACAGCAACAGTACCGAGACCAGCAGCAACATCGACAGCAGCACCGGCTGCAGGAAGATCCAGCGAGTTTTCTCATACCCCGCCAGCACCAGTTGATAGGCGCCCAGGGTGATGCCGATGCCAAACAGCGGATGGTGAATGACCGCGGCGACCGCGCCCTGCCAGTCGAGCATCATGGCTGCGTCTCCTCGGGCTTGCGCTGGCGCCGGATGAGGCGCTGCATCAAGCAGCCGGCGAAGACCACTGAAACCAGCACCGAGATCACCAGTGAGCCCACGATCGCCCAGAAATCCTTGGCGATCTCGCTGGCGTAGACCATCACGCCCACGGCCGGGGGTACCAGCAACAACGGCAGGTAACGCAGCAGGCTGTTGGCCGCCAGACTCAGCGGCTCGCTGACCTCACCGCGCACCATCAGGTAGACCAACAGCAGCACCAGACCAATGATCGGTCCGGGCAGTACCGGCAGAAAAAGGTGATTCAGGGCCGTGCCCAGCAGCTGGAACAACACCAGCCAGGTCAAACCGCGTAGCAACATAATGATCTCCGACAAGTGCCGGCATTATAAGCATGCTCACCCGGGCCTGCCGCCGGCCCGGCGTGGTCATATGCCGCACAGGTATGGGGTGAACGTGGGTGACTCCGCTTACGCCGCTGCTGCGGCAGGTGAAGAAAGGATGCCGCCGTAGCTGTTTTCCACCCGGCCAAGTACGGCATACTCGGCGCCTCACTTGCCCGGACCCCGTCATGCGCCCACTCGTTCCTCTCGCCCTTTCGTTGTTGATCGCCGCCTGCGGTGATGGCGAGCCGTTGTCGCCCCCGGACGCGCGCCTGCCCGACGGCGGCCGCTACCGGGGCGATGTGGTCAATGGCCTGCTGCAAGGTCAGGGTCGCGTCGATTACCCCAACGGCAGCGGCTATGCCGGGCAGTTCAAGGACGGCCAGTGGCAGGGCCAGGGTCAATGGCACGGACGCAACGGCGAGGTCTACACGGGGGGCTTCGATCACGGCCTGTTTCACGGTCAAGGCACCTTGATCGCCCACGGCGCCACCTACAGCGGAGGCTTCGTCAAGGGCCGGCGCGACGGTGAAGGGACCTTCAAGGAACCTGGCGTCTCGTACCGTGGCGGTTTCAAGGACGATCAGTACTCCGGCGCAGGTCATATAGAACTCGACGACGGCAGCCAGTACCAAGGCTGGTTCGCCCATGGCAAGCCCAGCGGCGAGGGGACCCGCAGCGATGCAGCGGGCAACCAGTTCAGCGGCACCTTCGTCAACGGCCTGCTGGAAGGCCACGGCACCTACAGCAATGCCGACGGCGACCAGTACATCGGCAACTTTCATCACAATCAGCTCAACGGTCGTGGCCGCTACGAAAACGCCGCGGGCGACGTGTGGATCGGCCAATTCAAGGACGGCGTCCTGAGCGGCAAGGGCGAGATGTTCGCCAGCGATGGCAGCCACTACAAGGGCGAGTTTGCGGAGTGGCGTTTCAGTGGCCGAGGCCTGCTCGCCCTGGCCGATGGCAGTGTGTACAGCGGCCACTTCGAGAACGATACCTATCATGGCCCTGGCACCTTGACCTTCAAGGACGGCAGCAGCCAGGGCGGTCAATGGCTCAACGGGCAGCGGGTTCGGGACGAACAGGGCCATCTGCTGCCCGACCCGCTGGAAGTCGGCCTGCTCAACCAGGGCCATTTGCTCGATCAGGCCTTGAATGCCCTGCCCGCCTCGACCCCCGCCATCGAACTGTACACCCTGACCCTGGCCGGGGATGGCAAGCAAAGCGTGTTCCTGCGCGAGACCGATTACGTCAGCCGCATGCTCGCCAGCCGGTTTGGCGCCGTTGGCCAGATCAGCCTGGCCAACCATCGCGACCACCTGGCCGACCGCCTCATGGCCAGCCGCGAAACCCTCAGCCGCAGTGTCCAGGCACTGTCCGAGCGCAGCGGAGCCGAGGATCTGGTGTTCATCTACCTGTCCAGTCATGGCACCAGCGAACACGAGCTGGTGCTGGACCAGCCGCGTCTGCAACTGGCCGACCTGCCGGCCGCCGAGCTGGCCGCGGTGCTGGCTCCGTTGAAGAACCGCGACAAGGTGGTGGTCATTTCAGCGTGCTACTCCGGGGGGTTCATTCCGGCGCTCAAGGACGACAAGACCCTGATCATGACCGCCTCTCGGGCGGATCGTGTGTCATTCGGTTGCTCGGAAGAAGCCGATTTCACCTATTTCGGTGACGCGCTGTTCGCCCAGGCCCTGAATGAAACCGACGATTTGAAACAAGCGTTCGAACTTGCCAGTGCCCATGTTGCCGAACGGGAGATTGCCGACAACTACGAGGCGTCCCAGCCACAGATCTGGGCCCCCAAAGGCGTTCTGGCCCACTGGCAGCGGTTGCGTCAGCAGCAAGCCAAGCAGGCGTTGCAGGCAACCACCGCCGATGTGGCGCAGGCGCAAAAGGCAAACAGCCACTAAGCTTGCCTGTATCAAGGGAGACTCAGCATGTACTTGACGCCGCAGCACATCCTGCTCGCAGGAGCCACTGGCCTTACCGGCGAGCACTTGCTCGACCGCCTGCTCAGCGAACCGACCGTCAGCCGTGTACTGGCCCCGACCCGCCGGCCGCTGGCCGAGCACGCGCACCTGGAGAACCCGGTCGGGTCACTGGCGCAGCTGCTGCCACAGCTCGACGGCCAGGTGGATATCGCCTATTGCTGCCTGGGCACGACCATCAAGCAGGCGGGTTCCCAGGAGGCGTTCCGCCAGGTCGATCATGACCTGATCGTGGCCTACGCCCAGCGGGCCCGAGAACTGGGCGCGCGCCATCTGCTGGTCATCAGTGCCATCGACGCCGACCCGGCTTCCTCGATCTTCTATAACCGAGTCAAGGGCGAGACCGAGCAGGCCCTGCGCGCTCAAGGCTGGCCGCAGCTGACCATTGCAAGGCCGTCAGTACTGATCGGCACGCGCACCGAAACGCGCATGGCCGAGAAGATCGCCGGCCCACTGTCCAAGCTGATCCCGGGCAAGTACCACGGCATCGAGGCGTGTCAGCTGGCGCGGGCGCTGTGGCGGCTGGCACTGGAAGAACAGGATGGCGTGCGCGTGGTGGAGTCTGACGAGCTGCGGCGGCTGGGCAAATAGCCAAGCCTGCTCTCAGTCATCGCTGCCCAAATGGTATTCGCCCCAGCGCGGCAGCATGTCCTGGGGGATATCCAGCAGGTTCAACACCCGTGCCACGACGAAATCGATCAGATCATCGATGGTTTGTGGCTGGTGATAGAAGCCTGGCGCAGCCGGCAATATCACTGCGCCCATCTGCGACAGCTTGAGCATGTTCTCCAGATGAATCGTCGAGAATGGCGCTTCGCGCGGCACCAGAATCAGTTGGCGACGCTCTTTGAGCGTGACATCGGCGGCGCGCTCGATCAGGTTGTTGCACGCCCCGCAGGCGATCGCCGACAGCGTGCCGGTCGAACAGGGCACCACCACCATGGCGCTGGGTGCGCCCGAGCCTGAGGCCACCGGCGACATCCAGTCTTCCTTGCCATACACCTTGATCTGCCCGGCCGAAGCGCCGGTGTACTCGGTGAGAAACGCCTGCATCGCCTGAGGCTTGGCGGGCAGGATGACGTCCGTTTCGGTGGACATCACCAGTTGCGCGGCCTTGGAGATGAGAAAGTGCACCTCCCGGTCCTCGCGCACCAGGCAGTCGAGCAAGCGCAGGCCGTACTGGGCGCCCGAGGCGCCCGTCATGGCCAGGGTAATACGCTGCGGGCCACTCATTTCAGCGCCTCGGCCAGCTTCATGTGCAGCCCGCCAAAGCCACCGTTGCTCATGATCACGACATGAGTACCGGGTTGCGCCTGGCTTTTGACCCGCTCGATGATCGCCTCCAGCGAGTCGGCGACCACGGCCGGTACCTGGCACTGCGCTGCGGTCGCGCCCAGGTCCCAGCCCAGATTGGGCGGTGCGTACCAGATCACCTGGTCGGCATCGCGCACGCTTTCCGGCAACCCATCACGGTGAGCGCCCAACTTCATGGAATTGGAGCGCGGCTCGATCACGGCAATCAAGGGCGCTTCGCCAATCCGCTTGCGCAACCCGTCCAAGGTGGTGGCGATGGCGGTAGGGTGATGGGCGAAATCGTCATAGATGGTTACGCCCTGCACCTCAGCCACCCATTCCATGCGGCGTTTGACGCTTTTGAAGGCGCTCAGGCCTTCGATGCCCAGCGGCGCTACGACGCCGACGTGCCGTGCCGCGGCCAGGGTCGCGAGAGCGTTGGCCACGTTGTGCTGGCCGGTCAGCGGCCAGTCGACGGTGCCTTGCACCACACCCTCGAACAGCACCTCGAAGCGTGAGCCGTCTTCGCTGAGCAGACGTGCCTGCCATTGCCCCGCCGCGCCCGTGGTTTGCACCGGCGTCCAGCAGCCCATCTCGATGACCCGGCTCAAGGCAGGTTCCGTGGTGGGGTGAATGATCAGGCCTTCGTTGGGGATGGTGCGCACCAGATGATGGAACTGGCGCTCGATGGCAGCCAGGTCGGGAAAGATGTCCGCGTGGTCGAATTCCAGATTATTCAGGATCGCGGTGCGCGGGCGGTAGTGCACGAACTTGGAGCGTTTGTCGAAGAACGCGCTGTCGTATTCGTCGGCCTCGACCACGAAGAACGGCGTGTCCCCCAGGCGTGCAGAGACGGCGAAGTTCTGCGGCACGCCGCCAATCAGAAACCCCGGGCTCATGCCGGCATGTTCCAGCACCCAGGCGAGCATGCTGCTGGTGGTGGTCTTGCCGTGGGTACCGGCCACGGCCAGTACCCAGCGACCCTGCAGCACGTGGTCGGCCAGCCATTGCGGGCCGGAAACGTAAGGCAGGCCTTTGTTCAGCACGTGCTCCACGGCGGGGTTGCCACGCGACAGCGCATTGCCGATCACCACCAGGTCGGGGGCCGGGTCCAGTTGCGCAGCGTCGTAGCCCTGTGTCAGTTCGATACCCTGGGCTTGCAACTGGGTGCTCATGGGCGGGTAGACATTGGCGTCGGAACCGGTAACGCGGTGGCCCAGCTCTTTGGCCAACACCGCCAGAGAGCCCATGAACGTACCGCAGATACCGAGAATATGAATGTGCATGATTGACCTCGCAAAACGTCGAGGCAGGGTAGCGTAGGGTAGGAAAAATCGCATCCTTTGATTGGAAACCGGCGAACGACTGGCGGCCTCCAGGGCTGCACGGGTCCGCCATTTGCTCTAAGCTCAAAGACGCAACCGCGCGTACTCCCAAAATCACAAAAGCAGGAGATACCTACCATGCGTTACGCACACCCGGGCACCGAAGGCGCCAAGGTCAATTTCAAGGCCAAGTACGGCAACTACATCGGTGGCGAGTTCGTCGCGCCGGTAGACGGTAACTACTTCACCACCACTTCACCCGTCAACGGCAAACCCATCGCCGAATTTCCCCGCTCCACGGCCAAGGACATCGACAAGGCCCTGGATGCCGCCCACGCTGCCGCCGATGCCTGGGGCAGCACATCGGCCCAGGCGCGTTCGCTGGTACTGCTCAAGATCGCCGATCGCATCGAAGAGCATCTGGAAACCCTGGCCATCACCGAAACCTGGGACAACGGCAAGGCCATCCGCGAAACCCTCAACGCCGACATCCCGCTGGCGGCCGACCACTTCCGTTACTTCGCCGGCTGCCTGCGGGCGCAGGAAGGCAGTGCTGCGGAAATCGACGGCAATACCGTGGCCTACCATATCCATGAGCCGTTGGGCGTGGTCGGGCAGATCATCCCCTGGAACTTCCCTATCCTGATGGCCGCGTGGAAACTGGCGCCGGCGCTGGCCGCAGGCAATTGCGTGGTGCTCAAGCCGGCGGAACAGACACCATTGGGCATCACCGTGCTGATGGAGCTCATCGGCGACCTGCTGCCCCCAGGTGTGCTCAACGTGGTGCAGGGCTTCGGCAAGGAAGCGGGCGAGGCACTGGCCACCAGCAAGCGCATCGCCAAGATCGCCTTCACCGGCTCCACACCGGTGGGCTCGCACATCATGAAGTGCGCCGCCGAGAACATCATTCCCTCGACCGTGGAACTGGGCGGCAAGTCGCCGAACATTTTCTTCGAAGACATCATGCAAGCCGAGCAGACTTTCATCGAGAAGGCCGCCGAAGGCCTGGTGCTGGCGTTCTTCAACCAGGGCGAAGTCTGTACCTGTCCGTCGCGGGCGCTGGTGCAGGAGTCCATCTATCCAGCGTTCATGAAAGAAGTTATGAAGAAGGTCGAGCAGATCAAGCGCGGCGATCCGCTGGACACCGACACCATGGTCGGCGCCCAGGCCTCGGAGCAGCAATTCGACAAGATCCTCTCCTACCTCGACATCGCCAAGGGTGAAGGCGCGGAGCTGTTGACCGGCGGCCAGGTGCAGAAGCTGGAGGGTGACCTCTCCACCGGTTACTACATTCAGCCGACGCTGCTCAAGGGCACCAACAAGATGCGGGTGTTCCAGGAGGAGATCTTCGGGCCAGTGGTGAGCATCACCACGTTCAAGGACGAAGCCGAAGCCCTGGCCATCGCCAACGACACCGAGTTCGGCCTGGGCGCCGGCGTCTGGACCCGCGACATCAACCGCGCCTGGCGCATGGGCCGCGGCATCAAGGCCGGACGCGTCTGGACCAACTGCTATCACCTGTACCCCGCGCACGCGGCGTTCGGTGGCTACAAGAAGTCCGGTGTGGGCCGCGAAACCCACAAGATGATGCTCGATCATTACCAGCAGACCAAGAATCTGCTGGTGAGCTATGACATCAATCCGCTCGGCTTTTTCTGATCAAGGTAGCAGCTGGGCAGTTGTAGTGAATGGCCCCCTCACCGCACCTCCCCCAGCGAGAGGGCTGGGGTGAGGGCGCCATCCACCACTGATCTCAATCCCAACCCCTCTTACCCACACCCCATTGCGATTCCCACCCGCTTTAGGCAGCATCGGCCTACGGCATGCCTTCGATTCGCCATCCCCTTGAAGACTGGACGTGAGGCCTGATATGCGAATCATCCAAGCATCCCTCGAGCATCTGGACCTGATTGCCCCGCTGTTCGTGAAGTACCGCGAGTTCTATGGTGAACTGCCATTTCCCGACTCGTCCCGGGCGTTCCTGGAAAAGCGTTTGCGACGCCAGGAGTCGGTCATCTACCTGGCCCTGCCGGATGACGACGACAACCGCCTGCTGGGCTTCTGCCAGCTTTACCCCAGCTATTCTTCGCTGTCGCTCAAGCGCGTATGGATACTCAACGACATCTATGTCGCCGAAGACGCTCGACGCCAATTGGTCGCCGACCACCTGCTGAAAACCGCGAAGAAAATGGCCAGGGACACTCACGCCGTGCGAATGCGGGTCTCCACCAGCGCCAACAATGACGTGGCGCAGAAAACCTACGAGTCGATCGGCTTTCGCGAAGACAACGAGTTCAAGAACTACACCCTGCCGATTTCTCGGGACTAGTCCTGCTGCAGCGCCGGGCCACGGTGAAAGGGCCCTCATTGCCACGCAAACGTTCCATCCCCCGGTATACTCGCGCCACTCTCCACCTATCAGGGCTCCCCACAGGTACCGCACATGGAATTCAACTTCATCGATCTCATCCTTCACCTGGACGTGTACCTCAACTTCCTGGTCACCCAGTACGGCCCCTGGATCTACGCGATCCTGTTCCTGGTGATCTTCTGCGAAACCGGCCTGGTGGTCATGCCGTTCCTGCCGGGTGACTCGCTGCTGTTCATCGCTGGCGCCGTGGCGGCCGGTGGCGGCATGGACCCTTTCCTGCTCGGCGGCCTGTTGATGGCGGCGGCCATCCTGGGCGACAGCACCAACTACGTGGTCGGTCGCACCGCCGGTGACAAGCTGTTCAGCAATCCCGATTCGAAAATCTTTCGCCGCGACTACCTGAACCAGACACACGCCTTCTACGCGCGCCACGGCGGCAAGACCGTGACCCTGGCGCGCTTTCTGCCGATCCTGCGCACCTTCGCTCCCTTCGTCGCCGGCGTTGGCAGGATGCACTACCCGCGTTTCCTGGGTTTCAGCGTGCTGGGCACCATCGGTTGGGTCGGTGGCCTGGTCACCCTGGGCTACTTCTTCGGCAACATGCCGTTCATCAAGAAGAACCTGACCTTGCTGATCGTCGCTATCATCCTCATCTCGCTGCTGCCGATGCTCATCGGTATCGTGCGCAGCCGCATGAACCGCCCAGTGGTCTCGCGCTGAGGCATGTGGTCGCTGAGTGCCTGGCGGCGCCAACGAACCCTGGCCCGCCATCCCATCGATGCCACGCTCTGGCAGACCGTGCGCGATCGGTTGCCGATCCTCGACGGCCTGAGCGCCGAGGAGGATCAACGCCTGCGCGACGGCTGCATCCTTTTCCTGCAGGCCAAGACCCTCAGCTGCCTGCCCGGCGTCGAGCTCGACGATGCCGCACGGTTGCACCTGGCGGCCCAGGCGCAACTGCCCCTGCTGCATCTGGATGACCTGAACTGGTATCAGGGCTTTCACGAGATCGTGCTGTACGCCGACGATTTCCTCAGCCCCCAGCGCTATCGCGACGCCAGCGGTGTGGAGCATCAATGGGACGGCGAGCACAGCGGCGAAGCCTGGCAACAGGGGCCGGTCATTCTTGCCTGGTCCGGGGTACTGGCCAGCGGCGGCTGGGAGGGGTACAACCTGGTCATCCACGAACTGGCGCACAAGCTCGACATGCTCAACGGCGATGCCAATGGCTTGCCGCCCCTGCACGGCGATATGCGCGTGGCCGACTGGGCCAGCGCCATGCAGGCAGCCTATGACGATCTGAATCGACAACTCGACGCCGACCCTGATGCCGAAACCGCCATCGACCCCTACGCGGCGGAGAACCCCGCCGAATTCTTCGCCGTTACCAGCGAGTATTTTTTCAGCGCGCCGGACCTGCTCGACGTGGCCTACCCCCAGGTCTACCAGCAACTGAGTCAGTTCTACCGCCAAAACCCCCTCCTACGCCTGCCCGTAGCAGCGGCATAAGCCGCGTCAGCAACCCATTGACCTTCCCTGAAAACCGACGCGGCTCACGCCGCTGCTACGGGTGTGGTGGGCGTAGCCACAATATGCCTATAATCGCCCCCACATTTTTCGGCCTGCACGGCCTTCAAACTGGCCTATACCACGGGGGCACCGCCCAATGAGCTACAGCAAGATTCCGGCTGGCAAAGACCTGCCGAACGACATCTACGTCGCCATCGAGATTCCGGCCAACCACGCGCCGATCAAGTACGAAATCGACAAGGACAGCGATACCCTGTTCGTCGACCGCTTCATGGCCACCCCCATGTTCTACCCGGCCAACTACGGCTTCATCCCCAACACCCTGGCCGACGACGGCGACCCGCTGGACGTGCTGGTGGTTACGCCATACCCAGTGGCGCCTGGTTCGGTGATCCGTGCCCGTCCGGTCGGCATCCTGCACATGACCGACGACGGCGGCGGCGACGCCAAGGTCATCGCCGTACCACACGACAAACTGTCGCAGCTGTACGTGGACGTGAAGGAATACACCGACCTGCCAGCGCTGCTGCTGGAGCAGATCAAGCACTTCTTCGAGAACTACAAGGATCTCGAAAAAGGCAAATGGGTGAAGATCGAAGGCTGGGGCAATGCCGACGCTGCCCGCGCCGAAATCACCAAATCGGTAGCGGCCTACAAAGGCTGATCATCCGACCCACGAAAAGCCCCGGCCTGTCCGGGGCTTTTTGCTACTGGGCAGCGGCTGGCAAAGTGCGTATCCTGTGCCCACGTCAAACGCCCCTCCTTGCGGAGCGCGAGCGCGGTGAACCGGCCCACATGGCCGCGGAACCACCACCAGCCCAGGCTGGTTCTACAGTTTGAAGGCGGTTGCGGCTTACCAAAAGTAAGGCAAGATCGTCGACGAGAAGCCGGCCAAAAGCCGGCTTTTTAATGCCCGATGCAAAGCCATGGCGTGCTCAACGCATCCGCCTGTGCCGATATCTGCTCGAAGCGGTCCCTGCTTCCATAGAGCAGGGACCTCACTGAAGATTCAGCCCTGGCAAAACCTGATCCTGTTGCCGAACGGGTCGTAGACCTCCAGCACCTTGCCCCAGCCTTGCTCGACGATCTGTGGACGGCCGTAGCCATAGCGTTTGGCGAGCAGTTCGTCGCGCAGGGCTTCGACGCCTTGCATCGGCACGAACACCGTGGCGCCCGGGCTGGCGTCGCCGTGATGTTCGGACAGGTGCAGATGCAGGCCGTTGCGCACGATGCCCAGGTACAGCGGCATTCCGGCTTCGAAACGATGCTCGAACTCGATGCTGAAGCCCAGGAAGTCGAGATAGAACTCCCGCGCCTTGGCTTCGTCGAAGCTACGAACGATGGGGATGGCTCTGTCGAAGCTGATGGCGTGCGGGGTAGTGGGCTGGGCCAGCAGCGCAGCGGCGGTGTTCCAATCCTTGTAGCCCAGCTGCTGGGCAACCATTTCCAGTGCGGTGGAATGGGACACTTCATGCTCACGGCCCTGCAAGGTGACGCGCAGGGTCTTGGCCATTTGCTTGGCTTGGTCGATGGAAAACATTACGGCTCCTGGAGTCGAAGCATCTTGGTGCTCGCGTTGCCAAACCTCGACTGGCAAGAGAGGTGACAGATGGATAGTGGAACAATGCTTTCACCTTTCCTTGCGGAGCGAGCGGCGGGCAGCACGGGCCAGGAAAGATAGTACCACCGCCCCGCTGTCCCCGGTCAAACCGCAAATGCCCCCACCCCCCTCTGTAGGAGCGGCGTAAAGCCGCGAAGGCGCCCTCATGATCGCCGCCAAATCCAGAATATGTACCACCAATGCCGCCCTCTTCGCGGCTTTACGCCGCTCCTACAAGGGGGGGCGGTATGTGATTTTTTTTGTAGGAGCGGCGTGAAGCCGCGAAGGGGCCTGTAGGGGCGCCGCCAAGTTCGAGGTGTGTATCGCCAATGCCGGCATCTTCGCGGCTGTACGCCGCTCCT
>NZ_DFUE01000010.1:0-55688 GCF_002379585.1 Pseudomonas sp. UBA4194 | reverse complement strand
CCGCTCCTACAAGGGGGGTATGTGTGAAGGGTGATGCGGGGCCTTACTTAAGCGTGTTCGAGCCCAATTAATTGTCTACCCTGCCCCTACAAAATCTTAACCCTGCAAGGAATATGGGATTTGATGCAATGCATATGTCACTGAATTTACACAGCAACTTATGCCTAATAGAACCATGCAAATCATATGCTTAGATTATATAAAGTGCTTTTGAACGCGCTCACAGCCGGACATTACATCTATCACGCACTTATTCAACTTTCGCTGTAAATTTTTGTACACCACGAAGTGCCCGAAGCGGTCGTTGACCTTCTACGCAGCCGCCGCTAACTATTGAGTCGTCCTCCCAAGTTCAACTTCAGTGAGCACGCGTCGATGAAGATCATGTCTGCCGGCCAAGTCAATGTTCGAACCGCAACAACAACCAGCAGTTCAATCGACCATGCGCTGAATCAAACAACCACGCTGAGCCTGCGCGAGTATTACCAGCAGTGGTCTTTGCACTACGACAACGACGTGAGTGCGCAGGACTACTGTGGTCCCACAATCATGATCGACTTCATGCACCGTTTACCGGCCGTGATCGCGATGGGGTCGGACTGTCGGATAATGGACGCCTGTTGCGGCACCGGCCTGGTCGGCCGCGTCCTGAAGCGCCGTGGCTACGATCATGTCGACGGTTGTGATCTGTCACCGGCCATGGTGGAACGGGCCCGCGCCCGTGCGGTTTACCGGCAGCTGTACGGCGACCTGGACCTGACCCAGGCCGTCCCCGAACAGCTGCAGCATCGTTACGACCTGGTGCTGTGCTGCGGCGCCTTCATTCCCGGGCATTTGCCCCCCTCGGGCCTGTCCGGACTGATTGAACTGACACGTCCCGGCGGCTTGATCGTGCTCAGCGTACGGGCTGCCTACTACGCCGATACGGCGTTTCAAAGCCACTGCCAGGCATTGCAGCGGGCCCACCGACTGAGCCTGCTGGACAGTCGCTTGAACGGTCCTTACCTGCGCGATGTGCAGGCCCACTACCTGGCCTTTCAAGTCAACTGAGCGAGGCACGGCCATGTCGCTCCTACCCATCATCTCGCTGGCCGATCTGGCTGATGATCCCACGCAGGCACTCAAGCAACTGGCCTGCGCCTGTCGCGAGTCCGGTTTTTTCTACCTGATCGACCATGGTCTACCCGCGGCGTTGATCGAAGCACACATTCACAGCGCCCACGCCTTCTTTGGCTTGCCCAGCGCCATGAAGACGGCTTACGGACACGCCCATCAACCCGGTTTCCCGGTCACGGCGCGGGGCTATGTCGGCGAGCGGGGCGAGATCCTGCATCCGGCCGAGGGGCCGGACCTCAAGCAGCACTTCGATTGGGGCATCGACCGTCCCGGGCAGTCGCCCTTCTCCGGCCCCAGCCTTTTGCCAGACGACGCCATTGCCCCAGGCTTCACCGTCTCGGCGCTGGCCCTGCAGGACGAGGTCATGGGGCGGCTGCTGCCCCCCCTGCGCCACGCCATCGTACAGGCGCTGGGCCTGCCGGCTACCCTCCTCGACCCCTACTTTGGCAAGCCCACCCTCATTCAGCGTTGCAGCTATTACCCGGCTGCCGGAGGCACTGCGGGCCGGCATACCGATAACGGCTTCATCACCGTGCTGATTCAACAGCCATTGCCGCATCCCTCCCTGAGCATTTTCACCCGGGGCCAATGGCAGCCGGTGCCGTGTGTCGATGGCGCCGTGGTGATCAACCTGGGCGACATGCTCGCGCGCTGGAGCGGCGCCCAGCTGGTCAGCACGCCCCATCGTGTGCAGCACTGCCAGGCGCAGGCGAGGGTGTCCTTGGCGTTCTTCATCTACCCGGACATCGACGCCGTGATTATGCCCTTGGACGCTGGGCCCGCCTTCAGTACCCGCGCAGTGATGCTGAACAATTTCGATGCTATCTGGCGCCGTCGTGAAGGCGCGGGTAGAGCCCTGGAACTGGCATGAGCAAAGGAGTGTGATGCATGAACGAATCGATCGGTTTCATTGGTGCGGGCAATATGGGCCGGCCCTTCATCGCTGAACTGCTACGCCAGGGGTATGCCGTGAGCGTGCATGATTTCGACCCAGGCTGCGCGGCCTGGGCCGATGAACACGGTGCCGCCTGGGCGCCGACTCCTGCCCAGGCGGCAGAGGGGGCCGCGGTGCTCATCACCTGCCTGCCGCTGCCCTGCCACGTGCGACACATGATGATCGGCACCGACGGCGCGCTGGCAGGCCTGAGCCCAGGCGCGATCTGGGTGGACACCTCCACCACCGACTATCACAACACCTTGGAAATCGCCGCGCTGGCGGGCAGCTCGAGGGGTACTCAGCCTTGAAGCGCCGGTCAGCAATCTTTCCCATATGGGGGTGGATTTCAACAACGTCTGCTTCTATGCAGGCGGCACCGCGTCGGCCTACGCCCAGGTCGAACCGGTGCTCCGCGTGATGGGTCAGCATGCCTTGCATGTCGGCGCGATCGGCACTGGCCAGTCGGTGAAGCTGCTGACCAACCTGCTGTTCTACTGTGCCACGCTGGTGTGGGCCGAATTACTCATCGTCGCCCAGACTCACGGCATCGATCTGCACTGGCTGTGGGAGACGGCAAAGAAAGGCCGCGGCAACTGCTTCGTCGTCGACCAGATCACCCCCTTGTTGCTCGACGGCAGCTACGACCACTCCTGCACGCTGGAGATCACCGTCAAAGATACCGCCCTGGTGGTGAGCCTGGCCGATGAGCTGGAGGTGCCGCTGGCGCTGGGCCGATTGGTGGAACAACGCTATCGCCAGGCCCGCTACAGCTATCCGGCGCGGGTCAACCACCTGAAAGTGGTGCACTTGCTCGAGCGGGAGAATGACCGGCGCTTGCAGATTCCGGGATTCACGGCGCCCTCACCCTATGGCGCCAACCGTGACTACCGTCACCCGGCGCCTCTGCATACCGACGCGCGCGGGCGGGTCAAACCGCATGTCCCGCCCCAGTACCGCTACACCCTTGGCCATCCTGCATGGGCTGAGCAGGCCCAATGCCTGAGCGAGGTAATGGCCTGGAGCAACGCCTTGATCCTGCGCGAGGCCTTGGAGCTCGGACGCGCCATGGGCCTGGGCGCCGAGCTGCTCGATCGGGTCGTCAGCATGAGTTGCGGCCCCAGCTGGGTCTCGGACAACGCCCATTCGTACCAGCCCGACCAGGCAGTGCTGCGCGAATTCGCGGGACTGGTGGCGGATCTACATCTCCCCATCCTGCACACCCTGGACCTGGGACCCCCTTCCACGGCAAACCTTGGCGGACACTGCTCATGAAAATCACCCGCATCCGTGTCTATCAAGTCGACCTGCCTCTGGACAAGCCGTATGCGCTGTCCGGTGGCCGCCTGCAATATTCCGACCTGGACAGCACCGTGGTGCTGGTGGATACCGACCAGGGGCTTCAAGGCCTCGGTGAAAGCTGCCCGTGGGGCGCCACCTACCTGCCCGCCTTCGCCACAGGCGTGCGCGCCGGCCTGGATGTGCTGGCGCCGCAACTGATAGGTTGCAACCCGCTGTACCTGGATACCCTCAACCACCTCATGGATCGGGCGCTGCCGGGCCATCCTTACGTCAAATCGGCCCTGGACATCGCCTGCTGGGACATTCTGGGGCGCTTCAGCAGCCTGCCGGTCTATGCCTTGCTGGGCGGGCGTTTCAACGATGGCCTTGCCCTGCAGAGCAGCATTCCGACCGCATCGCCCGACGCCATGGTCGCGGACGTTGCCCTCGCCCACGCCCAGGGCTATCGCACCCACTCCTGCAAGATCGGCTCGGGCGTTCAGGCGGACCTGAGGCGTATCGAAGCGTTGCTGGCGGCAAAGAGCCCGGGCGACAGGCTGACCTTCGATGTCAATCGCGCCTGGCTGCCTGCTCAAGCCATTGCGGTGATGAACACCGTCAGCGACCCAGGCGTGTACTTCGAGCAGCCTTGCGAAACCCTGGAGCAATGCCGGCGAGTTCGCGCCATGACCCGCCAACCGATCATCCTCGACGAGTGCATCCACACTGCCGCCGACCTCTACTACGCCTGCGAGTCGAACACGGCGCAGGCCCTGGGCCTGAAAATCGGCAGGGTCGGCGGCCTGACCAAGGCCCGCCATCTGCGCGATTACTGCCTGCAACAGGGCATCCAGATGAACATCGAGGATGTCGGCGGCAGCCAGATCGCCGACACCGCCGCCCTGCACCTGGCCATGGCCACCCCGGCGCCGTTCCTGCGCGCCAGCTGGAATGCGTGCCGCCACCACAGCGTCGTGACCGCCGAGGGCGGCCACAGCGTCGACCAGGGCAGCGCCTACCTGACCCATGGCAGCGGCCTGGACCTGACGCCGCGCATGGAAGTGCTCGGCCGCCCAGTGGCCCTCTACGAATGAACAGGAGCCTGGCCATGAATGCCGGAACCGGTGATTTCCACCCAGACGGAGCCTTGTCACACGGCCTGCCGGGACACTTCTACCACGACCCTAGCCAGTACCGGCGGGAACTCGAGCACATCTTTCTGCGCACCTGGCAGTACGTTTGCCATGTTTCGCAACTCAATCAAGCCGGCGCGTTCAAGGTCCGCGACGTGGGTGACCAGAGCGTCCTGGTACTTCGGGGTCAGGACCTGGAGCTGCGAGCCTTTCACAACGTATGTCAGCACCGCGCGCACCGCCTGCTGGAAGGCGCCGGCAGACTCTCGGGGCCTATCGCCTGCCCCTACCACGCCTGGCGCTACGATCATCGAGGCACCTTGATCCACGCCCGTCACAGCCAGCAGGTGGTGAATTTCCAGGCCGCTGCGGCGTGTCTGCAACGCGTGCGCCTGGAGGTGTTCTGCGGCCTGGTATTCGTCAATCTGGATGCCGAGGCGCACAGCATGCAAAGCATGCTGCCGGCGCTCGAGGCGCAGATCCGCAGCTTTCAGCCAGCGCCGGAGGCACTTCACCACAGCTACAGCAAAAGCTACCCGCTGCTGGCCAATTGGAAGGTGTCGGTGGAGAACTATTCAGAGTGCTACCACTGCCCCGGCTGCCACCCCAGCCTGACTCAGCAAACGCTCGACCTGCGCAGCTATCGCATCGACCTGCACCCCGGCTATCACAGCCATCTGAGCGCCGACCGGGGTGCCAGCCAGGGCTACGCGATGCCTTCCCAGGCACCACGGGCCAATGAGTTCGGCGCCTGGTACCTGTGGCCGAACCTGTGCATCGAGGTGTACCCCGGCGGCTATATGAATCTGCTGCACCATATCCCCCACGGCCCCGAGCGCTGCGAGCAGGTGGTGGAATGGTTCACCGCCCAGGCAATCCCCGCCCCCGACGAGCAGGCCGTCATCGATTTTGTTGCCGTGGTGCGTGAAGAGGACCTGCCGCTGTGCCAGAGCGTGCAGAAAGGGCTGCACAGCCAGGGCTACCGCGGCGGTCGACTGATCATCGATCCGGCCCACAGTGGCTTCGGCGAACACGCTGTGCATGACATCCAGAAAAAAGTGCTGCTGGCGACAGCCGCCATGGAGTCCAACCATGGATGAGCGCAGCGCCGCCGTTGCCCGCGCCACGGCGTGGCGGCTGGTCGGCAAGCGGCCCACCGTCCTGTGGCTGACCGGACTTTCCGGCGCGGGCAAATCGACCATTGCCAGCGCTGCGGCGCTCAAGCTGCAAGCCTTGGGGTATCACTGCGTGGTGCTGGACGGTGATGAGATGCGCCAAGGGCTGTGCCAGGGTCTGGGCTTCAGCGACGCGGAGCGCACCGAAAACATTCGCCGGGTGGCAGAGGTGGCGCGGCTGTTCAGTCAAAATGGGGCCATCGTGCTGGCGGCGCTGATCACGCCCCAGCAACGCCAGCGCACGCTGGCGCGGCACGTGATCGGTGCCGATGCTTTCGTCGAAGTATTCGTCGATGCCCCTCTGGCGGTGGCCGAAGCGCGCGACCCCAAGGGCCTGTATCGCCGGGCACGAGCCGGGCAACTGCCCGGCTTCACCGGTATCGATGCTCGCTATGAGCCACCGCTGTGGCCGCACATGAAGCTGAACACCGCCGACAGCACCTGCGAGCAGGCCGTACAGGCCTTGCTGGGCTACCTGTATGGCCGTGGGGTGGTGTCATGAGCCTTGGCGCCAGGTCAGGCACGCTTGAGCAGCAGCCCTTTGAGCCATTGCACCAGCAGGCGCGCCGACGGCGACAAGGTGTTGCCCTGCCATTTGTACACCCCCAGCGCATCGGCCACGCTGTACTGCGGATCGAACGGTCGCACCAATGCTCCGCTGTCCAGCATGTGTCGGGTGGTCAGGTCCCAGCCCAGCGCTATCCCGTGGCCCTCGATGGCGGCCTGCATCATCACCGGGAAACTGTTGAAACGCATGCCCTTGCGACCCACCAGAAGAGGCAGCCCGACAGCCTCCAGCCACTG
Source organism: Pseudomonas sp. UBA4194 (assembly GCF_002379585.1). Lineage (GTDB taxonomy): Bacteria > Pseudomonadota > Gammaproteobacteria > Pseudomonadales > Pseudomonadaceae > Aquipseudomonas. The sequence continues at coordinate 49,245 of NZ_DFUE01000010.1, read as the reverse complement.
GTCCCAATAGACGAAGTCCTGGGAGCGGGTTTCGTAGTGCAGCAGCCGATAGCTGCCCAGTCTATCGATGCTCAGGCCCTTCTCGATGGACTTCAGGTACCGCGGACTGCACACGGGAAATACGTGGTCTGGCGCACTGAACAACAGCACGTGGTCGGCCGTGGATCGCCCGAGGGTCTGCACTGCGATGTCGAACTTGTCATGGCCTTCGCCAATGGGCGACAGGGTCGAATGCAGCTTGAGCTCGATCTGCGGATGACGCTCATGGAAATCTGCCAGCGTGGGCATCAGCAGGTAAAACGCCTCCACCAGTTGCGAAGACAGCACCACCGCCGTGCCAGGTTCCTGGGCGCGCAATTTCTCGGCCTGTTCGGCGATGCCCAGCAGTGCCTGGGTAATGGTTTGCTTGAAGTCTTCGCCCGCTGGGGTGAGGAAGACACCCCGGCTCTTGCGGTCAAACAACTGCACGCCCAGATTCTCTTCCAGGGCGCGAATCTGCCGGCTGATTGCCGCCTGGGTGAGGTGCAGCTCGAGGGCGGCCCGGGAGAAGCTCTGCAGCCGCGCCGCCGCTTCGAACGGCACCAGGCTGGACAGCGGTGGAAGTTTGCGTCGAAGGTTTTCCATAACCTGTGGTTGCCCTGGCAGACAAAATCATCGTTTCAGACCATGGCACCTTTTCACCCATCATGCAAAGCATCCCGCACTGGAGCACAGGCATGAGCGAGCGCCCGATCCTCAACGATACAAAACTTGGGATCGTGCTGATTACCGGCTCCGTGTTTCTGCTGTCGGTGTCCGATGCCCTGGTCAAACTCAGCAACGCCAACTTCTCCATGTGGCAGCTATACGTAGCCCGCTCCCTGATTGCCATTCCTCTGCTGTTGCTGTGGATTCGCTATCACCAGAACCCGAGCTGGGCCACCACGTTTTCCTGTAACCGCTGGGTACTGGCCCGCAGCCTCGCGTTGACCCTGATGTGGATGGCGTTCTATGCCTCCCTTCCCTACATCAGCCTGAGCCTGGCGGCACTGGCGATCTATACCACGCCGCTGTTCATTGCCCTGTTCACCGCGCTGGCGCTGGACGAGCCCGTGGGCGGCAAACGCTGGCTGGCAGTGGTGCTGGGTTTCGCCGGCGTGCTGGTGATTCTGCGGCCAGGCGGCAGCGAGTTCTCGGCCGTCATGCTGTTGCCGATTCTGGCGGCCGTGCTGTATGCCGTGGCGGCCGTGCTGACCCGCAGCAAATGCGCCAGCCAGAAACCCTTGTTGATGGCACTGAACCTGAACCTCTGCCTGCTGCTGGTAGGCGCGGCGGCGCTGCTGTGCTACCGGCTGATCGGCAGCACAGACGAGACCGGGCCGAGCACGTTCCTCTCGGCGCGCTGGGTGACCATGCAGCCCCATGACTGGCTGCTGATGGCCTTTCTGGCGCTGCTGATGGTGCTGGTCAGTACCGGCGTGGCCAAGGCCTATCAGGTAGGGCCGAGCACGGTGATCGGCGCCTTCGATTACGCCTACCTGGTCTTTGCAGTGTTCTGGGGCTTTGCCCTGTTCAATGAAGTCCCGGACGCCGCTACCGTGCTGGGCATGTGTCTGATTGCGCTGTCCGGGGTACTGGTATTGCGCTGACCGCAGCACCACAGAGGAAGCTGAACATGCACACGGAGCCAACACGGGTCATCCTCTGGGCGGTGTCGCGCAGTCGCTCGACGGCGCTGGAACGGTCGCTGATGCAGCATGGGCAGCTACAGGTGCTGCATGAACGGCTCAGCGAACCCTTTCTGGCTGCGCACTTCCCCGCCAAGCATCAGCTCATCGTCGAGGCGCGACGCCAACGTGGGGACTTCACCGGCTCGCCTTCCTATGCCGATGCCATGGCGCAATTGCGCAGCGAACCCCTGCACAGTGGCCATACCGTCCTGCTCAGCAAGGAAGTGGCATGGTTCTGCGATTTCGAGCAGATCGACGACGGTTGGCTGCGGCAGTTCAAGCATGTGTTTCTGGTACGCGATCCACAGGCGGTCATGGAATCGCTGTACCGGGTGTCCCACGAAGGCGGCACCACCTACTTCGATCCCAACGAGTCCGGCTTCGATGAGCTGCTGCAACTGTACTGGCAGGTCGGCCGCGCGTGCGGCACGAACGGTACGCTGGTGCTGGAGAGCGATACCGATCTGCTCGACGGCCGCCTGGGCCTGACCAGACTCTGCGCCTTCATAGGTGTGCCATTCGAGCCGCAGATGCTGCAGTGGCAGGCTGAAGAAGTACCCGCCTGGCAGTTCCTCAAGGGCTGGCACGAAGATGCGCAACGCTCCACCGGCTTTGCCGCCATCGAGCATCCCGGGCAGGCCTACCCGCTTGTCGTGGACGAGCGGGCGCGAACGGCGCGGCCCCTGTTCGACTTCTTCGCCATGTTGGCCGCGCAGCAGCGCCAGGCGGCCATGCCGACCACCCTGTGCCGCCTGACCCACGCCCCCGAGGCCCGGCTCAACGTCATCCTGTTGCACAGCGGCGACGAAGATCTGGCCAGGGTGCTGCTGGTCATTGCCCGGATCGAACATGCCGATTGCTACCTGTTCAACGCCAGCACCTGTGGGGTGGCGACATCACTGAGCCTGGCCGAACAACTCGGCGAGCTGTTGCATGAGCCGGTAGTGCTGGCCTGTAGCGAAGCCGCCCATGCCAGCCACGCGACCTTGGCAGCCTTGCCGCCACTGTTTCTGCAGATCGCTTGCACGCTGGGTCTGCTGACCGAGACTGGTTTTTATCTGCTCACAGCCCTGGGTCGCCAAGGGCCTTCGCCTCAGCCACCGGAGAAAGCCGTCGCCCAGTGTCTGCTGCGCCTGCGCGAGCAAAGCCTGGCTCAGTACAACCTGTTCAACCATTTCAACCAACTTGCCCATCCAGTGCCCGACTGGTACGACACCCTGGCACATGCAGTGGCTGCAGCGCCGCAGCACCCGGCCGTCACCGATGGTCAGCAAACTCTCACTCTGGCCGAATTGCTCCATCAGGCCACCCTGCTGGCCGAAGTGCTGATCGAGCGTGTGGACGTCGAGGGCTGGGTCGTCCTGCACAAACACAAGAACGTCGCCACTGCCGTTGCCATGACCGCCTGCGCACTGGCGGGCCGGCCTTATCTGGAGCTACCCGCCTGGTACTCCGCCAGCCACACCCAGCAGTTCTTGCAACTGCTGGGCAGTTGTCTGGTACTCACCGACCCGGCGTGCGTCGGCAACCTGCCCTGCGATCAGGCCTATCTGCTGGAAGCCGACTTTCGCGCCAGGGCAAGGCTTGTGCGGGGCTTCCGGCGTCCCGTGCGGCCATCACTGGCCTATGGCTTGCTCACCTCCGGCACCACCGGCCTGGCCAAAGTCGCGATGATCGCACCTGAGGCCATGCTCGACTCCCTCGAACTGTGGCGCCGGTGGCTGCGACCGGGCCATCGAGTCGGGCTCAATGCGTGGCTGACCGGTTATCTTTATTACCCGCTGCTCAGCGAATGCACGACGGTGATCATCCCCGATCCCGTAGTACTCGATCCCCAGCGGCTGCTCGATTTCATCGCCGACAACGCGCTGCAGCAGATCATGCTCACGCCGACATTGCTGCATGGCATGCTGCGCGACGAACCGGCGCTGGTCAGCCGTTGCGGCGGCTTGCGGGTGCTGTGGTGCAGCGGTGAAGCCCTGCCAACGCGTCTGCGCGAACGCGTGCAGGCCTTGCTGCCGGACTGCCAGGTGCTGGACCTCTACGGCTCCAACGAAGCGGGCGATGTCGCCTTCAAGGAGGCGGACGGCACCTTGAGTCTGGTCAAGGGCGCTCAGGGCCTGGTGCTGGACAGGCAGTACCAGGTCGTGCCTGCCGGTGCGGTCGGGCAACTCTACGTGCGCACGCCTGGGTTGTTCAGCGGTTATCTGGAACCGGCCGGCGGGCCGAATCCTTGCGCGTTGTTCCGCTCGGCGCGGGATAACTACGGCCAGGTATGCACGGCGCCGCTGTTCGGTACCGGCGATCAGGTGCAGTGGCTCAGCGATGGACGCCTGCGGCTGTTGGGCCGCGACAGCGCGCACGTCAAGATTCGGGGCTACAAAGTGCATCTGGACAACGTCGAGCAAGTGCTCTGTGCACACCCCATGGTTGCCCAGGCGGCAATCGTCACGCGTCACGAAGGTATCGCCCGGCAGTTGCTCGCCTATGTGGTCCCCGCCCAGCCCGGCCATCTGCCCAGCGCCGATGCGTTACGGGCCTGGACCCGGCAGCACCTGCCTTTTTTCGCCGTGCCTGCAGCGTACTATGGCTTGGCCAGCCTGGCGGCCGGCAGCAACCAAAAACGCCGCCGACTGACCGCCGAGCAGTGCGCTGCAGCCATCGCCCTTCCCGATGCACCGGCGACGCTGACCGGCAATCACGCCCTGATCGCCCGCCAATGGGAGCAGGTACTGGGCGCCGACATCCCTACCCTGGGCGCCGAGGACGATTTCTTCGATCGCGGCGGCAGCTTGCAGATGGTCGAGTTGCTGAGCGCACTGAACCGCACGTTCAACCTGCAGCTGTCCCTGGAAGCCCTGCTCGATGACACTCGCCTGGAGGGGATGGCGCGAACCGTAGACCAGGCACTGAGCGGCCTGGTAGCGCCCAGGGAAGCGCTGGACATCGATGCCGAAGCCGAACGCTATCGCTTCGAAAGCGGCCCGGCGATGACCTCGCAGCGCTTGCAGGATTACCGCGACAACACTGCCAAACGCGTATTCCTCACCGGCAGTACAGGCTTCTTCGGTGCCTTCATCCTCGCCGCCCTGGCGCAATCGCCTCAAGTGGCGCAAGTGGTTTGTCTGATTCGCGCCGGTGATCCCATACAAGCCCGGCGCCGCTGCCTGGCCAATCTGGAGCACTATGGATTGGTCGCGCCAGGCACGAAGCTGGGCTGGCTGCGCAAACTGCGTATCCAATGTGGCGACCTGACCGCGCCTCATTTCGACATGGCCGAGGCGCAATACCAGACGCTCAGCGAGCAGGTGGATGTCGTCGTGCATGCCGGGGCCGAGGTCAATTGGCTCAAACCCTATGCGAGCCTGGCGGCGACCAACGTCCAGGGTAGCCATGAGGCCATTCGCCTGGCGGTAGCTGCTGGCGCACCGCTGTTGCTGCTCTCGACCCTGGCCAGCGCCGGCACCTCGCGCAGTGGTTACAACGACACCAAGCTGGTCGCCGAGGCCATGGCATTGCGCGCAAGCCGGCACCTGGCGCTGCCGGTGATGATCGCCCGCTGCGGCGATATCGCCGCGCCCCAGCATGTGCACCCCAGCGCGCCCAACCCGAACGATTACCTGAGCCTCATGCTCAGCACCTGCCTGCTGCTGGAATGCTGGCCCGCCGACCTGCAAGGCGGTATCAATCTGGCGCCTGCCGACGTCGCCGCTCAGGTGATCGTGCAATTGGTGCAGCAGGCCCCGCCCTCGACCCTGGGCCATGCCAGTAACCTGTGCAATCCGCAGGGGGCACTGCCCTGGGCGACACTCTGCGAGTGGATCCGCGGCAGCCTGCCCGATGGCCGCTTCAAGCCGATACCGTTGCGCCAATGGCAGGATCGTCTGGCCGATGATCGCTCTGGGCGTCCCTCGCTGGCCCGAACCCGGATGATCCTGCCGATGATCATCGAAGACCTGGCGAGCCTCGGCCCGCCCAATGACCTGGAATTTCCAGAAGTCAGCTTTGCCCCCCTGACCCGCCAGTGGGCGATAACCCTCGCCCGGCAACTGCTCGAAACGCTGAGGACCATGCCAACATGAGCGCGCATCAGGTCAATACCTGGGCCGCTGCATCGCCCCAGGGCAGGCTCGACAAGCTGAGTTATATCTCGCCCACGCTGCCTCACACCCATGTGCAGATCCAGATCAGTCACTGCGGGCTGTGCGCCAGCGATGTGCACCTGATCGACGGGGATTGGGGCGACGCCAGTGTCTTTCCACAGGTCTGCGGGCATGAGGTCGTCGGTTTCATCAGCCAGTTGGGTGCCGAGGTCCAAGGCCTGCAACTGGGCCAACGGGTCGGTGTGGGCTGGTACAAGAGCGCCTGTCTTGAATGCGAATTCTGCCGGATGGGGGATGAGCAGCACTGCTCGGCGCTGATCGCCACCTGTGCCCATGGGGAACGCGGCGGGTTTGCCGATTACCTGACCTGCGACGGCCGTTTCGTGTTTCCCATACCCGAGCGGCTGACCAGCGAGCACGCGGCACCGCTGCTGTGTGCAGGTGTCACGGTCTACACGGCCCTGAAGCGAGCCACGCGGCCGGGCATGGCCGTGGGCATTGTCGGCGTCGGCGGGCTGGGGCATCTGGCACTGCAGTTCGCGGCGAAGATCGGCTGCCGGGTGACGGCTTTCTCGTCCACCGCCGGCAAGCGTGACGAGGCGCTGCTACTGGGCGCCAGCCACTTCGTCGAGATGACCGGCCCGGTTGATCGGCCAGTGGGGAGCGAGGACCTGGACTTCATCCTCGTGACCAGCGCCGCCGCCTGCAACTGGCCCAGCCTCATCGCCAAGCTACGCCCTCGAGGCACCCTGTGCTTTGCCGGCATGCCGCCACCGGTCACGCTGGATATTTCGGCCATGATGTACAAGACCTTGAGTGTCACCACCGCCAACGTCGGTGGTCGCCAGGACATACGCGACACCCTGGCTTTCGCGGCCGAGCAGCAGATACAGCCCTGGGTGCAGCAATGGCCCATGGACCAGGTCAACGCCGCCATCGACCAACTGCGCCTGGGCCACGTGCGCTATCGCGCAGTGCTGCATAACCCCGTGGCAATAGCGCCCGGGGTATTTGCCCCTGCGCCCCCCGTCTGCTAACGTCGCGCGGTTTAACTCCTTCTGTCGAGACCGCTGCCATGGCCCGAAAAAAAGCTTCCCTGGATTTCGAGCAATCGCTCGCCGACCTGCAAACGCTGGTCGAGCGTTTGGAGAATGGCGAGCTGTCGCTGGAAGACTCGCTGACGGCCTTCGAGCAGGGCATCCGCCTGACCCGTGACTGCCAGGGCGCGCTGGCCGAGGCCGAACAGAAAGTGCAGGTGCTGCTGGAAAAGGACGGCGAACTGACCGAACAACCCTTCGACGTGGAACAACCCGAATGATCGCCACTTACCAGGCCCGCTGCCAGCAGCGTGTGGATGCCGCTCTGCAAGGCCTGTTCGTTGCACCTTCCACCGAGCTGACCCGACTCTACGAAGCTATGCGCTACAGCGTCATGAATGGCGGCAAGCGCGTGCGCCCGTTGCTCGCCTACGCGGCATGCGAGGCACTGGGCGCGGCGCCCGAACAAGCCAATGGCGCTGCCTGCGCCGTGGAACTGATCCACGCCTATTCGCTGGTTCACGATGATCTGCCGGCCATGGACGACGACGATCTGCGCCGCGGCCAGCCCACCACGCACAAGGCCTTCGACGAGGCCTGCGCGATCCTGGCCGGTGATGGCCTGCAAAGCCTGGCGTTCAGCGCGCTGGTCGACCCACGCCTGAGCCCGCAGCCCGACGCGATCCGCTTGAGCATGGTGCAGACCCTGGCCATGGCCGCAGGTCCGGCGGGCATGGTCGGCGGGCAGGCCATCGACTTGGGGTCGGTGGGGCTGCAACTGGACCAGCAAGCCCTGGCCTTCATGCATCGGCACAAGACCGGCGCCCTGATCGAAGCCAGCGTGCGCCTTGGCGCCCTGGCCAGCGGCCGTGCCGAGAAAGGCGAGCTCAAGTCGCTGCATAACTATGCCAGGGCAGTAGGCCTGGCATTCCAGGTGCAGGACGACATCCTCGACGTCGAGAGCGATACCGCCACGCTGGGCAAGCGCCAAGGCGCCGACATTGCCCTGAACAAGCCGACCTACCCGGCATTGCTCGGCCTGGACAGCGCCAAAGCCTATGCCCTGGAACTCTGCGATCAGGCGCTGCATGCGCTGCGGCCTTTCGACGCAGCCGCCGAACCCTTGCGTGAGCTGGCCCGGTACATTGTTGAACGGCGCAATTGACGAGTGCGTGGGCAGCCAGCGTCGCATCAGGTAAACTGCCCCATTCTTAGAACTCAAAACGATTCGCCTGATGCCCACGACGTTTCAAGAGATCCCCCGCGAACGCCCGGCGACGCCTTTGCTCGACCGTGCCGATACTCCCGCCGGCCTGCGCCGCCTGGGCGAAGCCGAGCTTGAGACCCTGGCCGACGAACTGCGCCAGGAGTTGCTCTACACGGTCGGTCAGACCGGCGGGCATTTCGGTGCCGGCCTGGGCGTTATCGAGCTGACCATCGCCCTGCATTACGTCTTCGACACGCCCGACGATCGTCTGGTGTGGGACGTCGGCCATCAGGCCTACCCCCACAAGATCCTCACCGGGCGGCGCCAGCGCATGGCCAGTCTGCGCCAGAAGGACGGTGTTGCCGCCTTCCCGCGCCGCGCGGAAAGCGAGTACGACACCTTCGGCGTCGGGCACTCCAGCACCTCGATCAGCGCCGCCCTGGGCATGGCCGTCGCCGCCCGCCTGCAGAACAGCGGACGCAAGGCCATTGCCGTGATCGGTGACGGCGCCCTGACCGCAGGCATGGCATTCGAGGCGTTGAACCATGCGCCGGAAGTCAATGCCGACATGCTGGTGATCCTCAACGACAACGACATGTCGATCTCGCGCAATGTCGGTGGCCTGTCCAACTATCTGGCCAAGATTCTTTCCAGTCGCACCTACACCAGCATGCGTGAAGGCAGCAAGAAAGTGCTGTCGCGTCTGCCGGGCGCCTGGGAAATTGCCCGGCGCACCGAAGAGTATGCCAAGGGCATGCTGGTGCCCGGCACGCTTTTCGAGGAGCTGGGCTGGAACTACATCGGCCCTATCGATGGCCACGATTTGCCCACCCTGGTCGCCACCCTGCGCAACATGCGCGACCTCAAGGGTCCGCAGTTCCTGCACGTGGTCACCAAGAAGGGCAAAGGGTTCGCGCCGGCGGAAGTCGACCCGATCGGCTATCACGCCATCACCAAGCTCGATCCCCTCGATGCACCGGCCACCGCGCCGAAAAAAGCCTCCGGGCCCAAGTACTCCGGCGTGTTCGGCCAGTGGCTGTGCGACATGGCCCAAGCCGATCCACGACTGGTGGGCATCACCCCGGCAATGAAGGAAGGCTCGGACCTGGTCGCCTTCGCCGAGCGTTTCCCCGACCGTTATTTCGACGTCGCCATCGCCGAGCAACACGCGGTGACACTGGCAGCCGGCATGGCCTGTGAAGGCGCCAAGCCGGTGGTGGCCATCTACTCGACGTTCCTGCAGCGCGGCTACGACCAGCTCATTCACGATGTGGCCGTGCAGAATCTGGATGTCCTGTTCGCCATCGACCGTGCCGGTCTGGTGGGCGAGGACGGGCCGACCCATGCTGGCAGCTTCGATTTGTCGTACCTGCGCTGCATCCCCGGCATGCTGGTGATGACCCCCAGCGACGAGAACGAACTGCGCCTGATGCTCAGCACCGGCCACCATTTCCCAGGGCCTGCCGCGGTGCGCTATCCGCGGGGCACTGGGCCTGATGCAGTCATCACCCCAGGCCTGGAAACACTTGAAATCGGCAAGGGCGTGGTGCGCCGCTCAGGCAGCAAAGTGGCCATCCTGGTATTTGGCGTGCAGTTGGCCGAGGCCTTGAAGGTCGCCGACGGCATAGATGCGACGGTGGTGGACATGCGCTTCGTCAAGCCGCTGGACGAACAGTTGGTCCGCGACATGGCCGCCAGTCACGACTTGCTGGTTACCGTCGAGGAGAACGCGATCATGGGCGGTGCCGGAGCGGCGGTAAGCGAGTTCCTGGCCGCCGAGAACATCCTCAAGCCGGTGCTGCACCTGGGCTTGCCGGACGTCTATGTGGAGCACGCCAAACCCGCGCAGATGCTGGCCGAGTGCGGGCTGGATGCGGCGGGGATCGAAGCGGCGATTGGCCTGCGGCTGCGCTTGCTTCAGGGCTGATGCAGCAGGCGGGGGGAATCGGCGGTGACCGGTCCCCTCGCCTCAGGGGCCCCTCCTCCGCACATCCCAGACCCTACCGCGCCCCCATCAATCCTCTCAAGCCTGCCCGGCTTCACCCTGGTGTTCACTGCCCATCATATGCCCAAGCTTGCCGGCCTTCGTGGCCAGGTAATACTTGTTATGGGGGTTGTGCCCCGTGTGCAGCGGCACCCGCTCGGCGACATTGATGCCCATGCCGGTCATGGCCTTGACCTTGCGCGGGTTGTTGGTCATCAGGCGCAGCGACTTGACGCCCAAATGCTCGAGCATCGGCTGGCACATGCCGTAGTCACGCTGGTCGGCAGCAAAGCCCAGACGCTCGTTGGCTTCCACGGTATCTGCGCCGCCATCCTGCAGCTCGTAGGCGCGGATCTTGTTCAGCAGGCCGATACCACGGCCCTCCTGACGCAGGTAGAGCAGCACGCCCCGCCCTTCCTTGGCAATGGCCTGCAAGGCGGCTTCCAGTTGCGAACCGCAATCGCAACGTTGGCTGAACAGCGCATCGCCGGTCAGGCATTCTGAATGCAGACGGCCCAGCACGGGCTGACCATCGGCGACATCACCGAGGCTGAGCACAACGTGCTCGCGACCGGTAGCCTCATCGAGGAAACCATGCATGGTGAACAGCGCAAAAGGAGTGGGCAGCTGAGAAGCGGCGACGAAAACGACGGGCACCGGGTGCTCCTGATCTCTATGAACTTGGCAAGGCCTGCATTGTAACAGCAGCTTCCAGGCGGTGCTTAGGCTGAATTATCGAGCGTCAAGATCGAACTCTTCGATCAAGGCGCCGGACTGCCGGTATCGAAGGGGTAAGGCTGGCCCCAATGCTTGTAGATCTCACGCAGCTGACCGGACCCCACCAACTCGTCCATGCGCTTGTCGTACACCGCCATCAGCGCGCGACCGCGTGGACTGTCGTTGAAGCCCAGATACAGCGGCAGCTCGGCAACATGCACGCGCTTGAACTGGCTGGCATCGGTGGCCTGACGCAGGATCACGTCGATCTCGGTCAGTGCATCGATGTAGTAGTCGGCGCGGTCATGCTCCAGCATCGGCAGGATCCCGGTACGCCGCTGCACCTCGTTGTAGGTGTGGGCGTCCGGCAGGTACTTCTGGAATTCATAGCCACGCACCCAGGCCAGTCGATACGTGCCAAGGCTGGCGAAATTCACCGTCGGCTTGCTGGCCAGGCTCAGGGCATAGATGTGATCGGTATCGTAGTGCCAACGAGGGTACAAGGCGTTGGCCTCGTTCTGGTACGAGCCGACCCAGGCGTCGGCCTGGCCGTGCTGCACCAGCCCTACCGAACGAATGTACGGCTCGGTGCGGGTACGAACCTTGACCCCGGCCGGTTCGAATACCTTGCGCATGACGTCCCAGGCCAGACCCGTGCCATCGGCGCGGGTGTAGTCTTCCCACTCCTCGCTGACCAGGTCGATCCGGGTGGGCAACGACGACTCTGCCGCCTGCACCGAAATACCCCCGAGCACACACACCAGCAGCAACCAGCTCCATCTGCGCATATGCCTTGCTCCCTGAGGCCCGTTCAGAATGCGCTCCAACCCCATACCAGCACCTGCATCGCTAACCAGGCGAATACCCCTGCCAGCACGTCGTCGAGCATGATACCGACACCGCCATGCACATGACGATCGATCCAGCGGATCGGCCATGGCTTGAGGATATCGAAGAAACGGAACACCAGGAATCCCACCAACAGCCAGGCCCAGCCTTCAGGTACCAGCCACAGGGTGATCCACATGCCGACCATTTCATCCCAGACGATGCCTTCGTGGTCGTGCACCCGCAGATCGTCGGCGACCTTGCCGCACAGCCAGATACCGAACAGCATCGTGACACCCAGCATGAGCCAGTAACCCCAGTCGGGGAGCATTTGCCACAGCGGGATGAACGGCACCGCCACCATCGACCCCCAGGTGCCGGGCGCTTTGGGCAACGTGCCCGAGCCGAAGCCGAAGGCCAGGAAATGCCATGGATTACGCCACACCGAGGGGGGCACGAATTCCGCTGGAACCTGGTTGGGATGGTCTGTCACGGTGTCTCCGGAAAATGTTGGTAACCCCGGATCAGCGGGGTAATGTCCTGGCCATCGCCGTCGACCAGTCTGACACCCTGGCCCTCGAGCACCTCTCCCACTACCACGAAAGGTACACCCTCGCTGCGCAGGGTGGATTCGTGAGCCGGCGGCAGGGTGAACGCCAGGACGTAATCGTCGCCGCCACTCAACGCTGCCGCGCGTGCGCCCTCCAGGCCCAGCAGCGATTGCAGCGCATTGGACAGCGGCAGCCGCTCGCGTTCCACCCGCAGCAGTACTTTAGAGGCGTTGGCAATATGCCCGCAGTCGGCCAGCAGACCGTCGGAAATATCCAGGGCCGAACTGGCTCGCCCACGCAACGCCTGGCCCAAGGCAAACTGCGGCGGTGGCGACCAGTAATGCGCCAGCAACGGCGCGGCCACCGCCGGCTCGGCGGTGCGCTGGCCGAGCACCAGTGGCAGAGCTCCGGCACCGTCACCCAGCATCCCGCCCACGCACAGCAGGTCGCCCGGCCGGGCGCCGCTGCGGGTCAGGGCTTGGGCTGCGGGCACGCTGCCAAATACGGTGAGGGTCAGGCTCAGGGGGCCACGGGTGGTGTCGCCGCCAATCAGGCGCAGCGCGCACTGCTCGGCCATCAGATTCAGGCCTTCGGCGAAAGCCTGCAGCCAGTCGGCGCGCACGTCGGGAAGGGTCAAGGCCAAGGTGAAGCCCAAGGGGCTGGCGCCCATGGCGGCCAGATCGCTGGCCGCCACCGCCAGGGCACGCTGCCCCAGCAACAACGGGTCGGCACCTTGAGGGAAATGTACGCCCGCCACCAGGGTATCGGTGGAAATCGCCATGTGCTCGCCCGGAGCCAGCGCCAGCAGTGCGCAATCGTCACCGATGCCCAGGGGGACACCATCCCTCACCTGGGCGCAGGGCGCCGCGGCGAAGTAATGGCGGATCAGCTCGAACTCACCCATGGGCGGCAGCGCCGGGGTCAGCGCTTGTGCGCCTGCACTTCAGGCCCACGCAGGGTCGGCGCCAGCTTGTCGAGCACACCGTTGACGAACTTGTGGCCGTCGGTGGAACCGAACACTTTCGCCAGCTCGATGCCTTCGTTGATGACCACGCGGTACGGCACGTCGACGCGCTTGAGCAGCTCCCAGGTGGACAGGCGCAGCACGGCCAGCTCTACCGGGTCCAGCTCGTCGATGGTGATGTCCAGGCAAGGCGCCAGGGCCTTGTCGATTTCGTCGCGATGGGCCGGCACGCCGTGCAGGATTTCGCGGAAATAGGCACCGTCGACGTCGCTGAAGTCGTTGTCGACGCGAAACTGCGCTTCGATCTCGTTCAACGACTGCTTGGCCATGTGCCATTGGTACAGCGCCTGAGTCGCCAACTGGCGAGCGTCACGACGCTTGGCACTCTTGGAAGGTTTGCCAGCATCCGCAGGTTTGGGATCGCGCGGGTTGAAACGATCGCTCTCGTCGCTAATCACTTGGCCTCCAACTGCGCCAGCAGGCTGACCATTTCCAGGGCGGACAGGGCCGCTTCGGCCCCTTTGTTGCCAGCCTTGGTGCCGGAACGCTCGATGGCCTGTTCGATGGAGTCGACGGTCAGCACGCCGAAAGCCACCGGTACGCCGAACTCCATGGACACCTGGGACAAGCCCTTGACGCACTCCCCGGCCACGTATTCGAAGTGCGGCGTACCGCCCCGAATGACTGCGCCCAGGGCGACGATGGCCGCGTATTCGCTCTGCTGCGCGACTTTCTGCGCAACCAGCGGGATTTCGAACGCGCCCGGGGCGCGGATGATGGTGATGTCGCTCTCGCTCACGCCATGGCGAACCAGGGCATCGATGGCACCGCTCACCAGGCTTTCGACGACGAAGCTGTTGAAGCGGCCAACCACCAGGGCATAGCGACCTTTGGGGGCGATGAAGGTACCTTCGATGGTCTTCAGGGTCATTCGGTCAGTCTCATCTTAAAGAGCCGGGCCGCCTGAAGGCGGCCCTTGGAATAATAGGTCACGAACATCAATCGTCGAGGTCAGCGCAAAACCTGGCCGTGGCGGGCCTGGCGGGCGACCCCGGATACGATCTTTATTCGGAGGGCACGTATTCTACAACTTCCAGATCGAATCCGGATATCGCATTGAACTTCATCGGCGAACTCATCAGGCGCATTTTGCGTACACCCAGGTCTCGCAGGATCTGCGAACCGGCACCGACGATGCTGTAGGTGGTCGGGGTTTTCACCGTCGTGTGTTCCGCCGTTTCGCGAATGTGCGCCAGCAGCACGTCGCCATCCTGCTGGTGACCCAGCAGCAGCACCACGCCGCTGCCCGCCTCGGCCACCGCGCTCATGGCGGCGCGCAGGCTCCAGCGGCCGGGCTGGCGGACCATCAACAGGTCGCGCAGCGGGTCCATGTTGTGCACCCGTACCAGCGTGGCCTGGTCGCCGACGATGGTGCCCAGGGTCAAGGCCATGTGCACATCGCCTTCCACCGAATCACGGTAGGTCACCAGATTGAACTGGCCCAGTTCGCTGTCCAATGGCTGCTCGGCAATCCGCTGAACGGTACGTTCGTGGATCATCCGATAGTGAATCAAATCGGCGATGGTGCCGATCTTGATGTGGTGTTCGGCTGCGAAGATTTCCAGCTCCGCACGACGGGACATGGTGCCGTCGTCATTCATCACTTCGCAGATCACCCCGCTGGGCTCGAACCCGGCCATGCGCGCCAGGTCACAGGCCGCCTCGGTGTGCCCGGCCCGCGCCAGAGTACCGCCCGGCTGGGCCATCAATGGAAAAATGTGGCCGGGGCTGACGATGTCGTCGGCCTTGGCGTCTCGCGCTGCCGCCGCCTGCACGGTGCGCGCGCGGTCGGCGGCGGAGATGCCGGTGGTGACGCCGGTGGCGGCCTCGATGGAGACAGTGAACTTGGTGCCGAAGCCCGAGCCGTTGCGCGGCGCCATCAGCGGCAGTTTCAAGGTCTCGCAGCGCTCGCGGGTCATGGGCATGCAGATCAGGCCACGGGCGTGGCGCGCCATGAAGTTGATGTGCTCGGCCTTGCAGCATTCGGCGGCCATGATCAGGTCGCCTTCGTTCTCGCGGTCTTCGTCATCCATGAGGATGACCATCTTGCCCTGGCGAATGTCTTCCACCAGCTCTTCGATCGTGTTGAGCGCCACGCGGCACCCCCTTGGTTCAGAAATTTATCGCCCGCAGACGCGAGGTGTTCAGGACTTCAGGTAGCCGTTGGCCGCCAGAAAACTCTCGCTGATACCGCCCTGCGCAGGCTCGGCCGCCTTGTCACCGAGCAACAGGCGCTCCAGGTAACGGGCCAGCAGGTCCACCTCCAGGTTCACCAGTCGCCCCGGACGGTAGTCGTCCATGATGGTTTCGCTGAGGGTGTGGGGAATGATGGTCAGCTCGAACTCGGCACCGTCCACCGCGTTCACGGTCAGGCTGGTGCCGTCGACGGTGATCGAACCTTTATGGGCGATGTACTTGGCCAGCTCCCTGGGGGCGCGGATGCGAAACTCCACGGCACGGGCGCTTTCCTGACGCGACACCACCTCGCCGACACCGTCGACGTGACCACTGACCAGATGGCCGCCCAGACGGGTGGTCGGCGTCAGGGCCTTCTCCAGGTTGACCCGGCTGCCGCTCTTGAGCTGGTGGAAGGCGGTGCAATCCAGGGTCTCACGGCTGACATCGGCCACGAAGCCGTTGCCCGGCAGTTCCACGGCGGTCAGGCACACGCCATTGATGGCGATGCTGTCGCCCAGCTTGACGTCGCCCAGATCGAGCTTGCCGGTCTCGACGTGCACGCGGACATCGCCGCCCTTGGGGGTCAACGAACGGATGTTGCCGATGGATTCGATAATGCCGGTGAACATGGGTCCTCCTCGAGAACTGGGCTGGCGCATTGCGCAAGCCGGGAATTATACGCGCTTCCTGATCAACCACGCATTCCTCAGGTAGGCGCGGCCTACAGGGGAACAGCGGTGACTTGCCAGTCGTCGCCGGCAGGTTGCATGTCGATGATCTTCAACGCGGGCGCCTCGCTCATCGTTGCCAGAGGCCAGTCCAGCAACGGCCGGGCGGAAGATCCGAGAAATTTTGCGGCGATGAACAGCCGATACTCATCCACCAGCCCCTGACGGGCAAATGCTCCGGCCAGGCGCGCACCGGCCTCCAGCAGAATCTCGTTGACCCCGCGACTGGCCAGCTCGGCCATCAGCTTGTGCAGGTCGACGTGGCCATCGGTGCCCGGCAAGGCCAGCAGCTCATGACCTGCCTGCTCGTAGCGCTCGCGCGCCTGCGCGGCGGCGCAGGTCACCACCAAGGCCGGACCGGCCTGGAAGAACGGCGCCTGCAGTGGCACCCGCAATCGACCATCGATGAGCACGCGCAACGGCGTACGCCGCAAGGCCAGCTCCGTGGTCTCGGCATCCAGCCCCAGCTCGCCAGCCCGCACGGTCATGCGCGCGCCGTCGGTCAACACGCTGTCGGCGCCCGTCAGCACCACGCTGGAACGCGCACGCAGGCGCTGCACGGCAGAGCGGGCCTGGGGGCCGGTGATCCATTGGCTTTCCCCACTGGCCATGGCCGTGCGCCCGTCCAGGCTCATCGCCATTTTCAGCCGCACGAAAGGCAGGCCTTTTTCCATACGCTTGAGAAACCCGGGGTTCAAGGCACGTGCCTGCTGCTCCAGCACACCGCTGTTGACGGTGATTCCGGCCTGCATCAGCTTGAGCAGCCCCTGACCGGCGACCTGCGGGTTCGGGTCCTGCATGGCCGCCACCACCCGCGCTACACCGGCCTGCACCAGCGCATCGGCGCAAGGCGGGGTGCGTCCATGGTGGCTGCACGGTTCCAGGGTGACGTAGGCGGTAGCACCTCGCGCCCGCTCGCCCGCCTGGCGCAGCGCATGCACTTCGGCGTGGGGGCCTCCGGCCTGAACATGCCAGCCCTCACCGACGATCTGCTCATCACGCACGATGACGCAGCCGACGCGGGGATTGGGATGGGCCGAATACACCCCCTTGCCGGCCAACTCCACGGCCCGGGCCATGTAGTGGGCATCACGAGTGGCTTGATCGGACATGATGCTCACTCCTTGGCCGGCTCGCGCGCCAGACGGTCGATTTCCTCGCGGAATTCGTCCAGGTCCTGGAACCGTCGGTAAACGGAAGCGAAGCGGATGTAGGCCACTTCATCGAGCTTTTGCAACTCGCTCATCACCAGCTCACCCACCACCAGCGATTTGACTTCGCGTTCGCCGGTGGCACGCAGCTTGTGTTTGATGTGAGCCAGTGCGGCTTCGAGGCGCTCGACGCTCACCGGGCGCTTCTCCAGCGCACGCTGCATGCCGGCGCGCAGTTTTTCTTCGTCGAAAGGCTGGCGGCTGCCGTCTTGCTTGATCAGGCGCGGCAAGACCAGTTCGGCGGTTTCGAAGGTGGTGAAACGCTCACCACAGGCCAGGCATTCGCGACGGCGACGGACTTGCTCGCCCTCGGCGACCAATCGCGAATCGATGACCTTGGTGTCGTTGGCACCGCAGAAGGGACAGTGCATGGTGGCAGGCAACAAAAAATGGGAGGGCCATGGTAGCGCATCCCACTGGCAAGACAAGTCAAAGGCTTTGCGGTATACAGACGGTCTTACTTTCGTTGGGTTCTGCCATGCCGTACAAGTCACTCGTTTTGCTTGCCCTGGTCAGCCTGCTCGCCGCCTGCAGCAGCGATGCGCCCAAGCCGACACCCCCGGTTCAGCCTGCTCCCACAGCCGCCCCGACCATCAAGGCGCCGGCGGAGCTCGGCCCGCTGCCCGCCTACCAGCGCGAACTGAGCGGCAGCCTGCTGGGCGTGCCCGCCGGTGCCGAAGTGGAGATGGCGTTGCTGGTGATCGATGACCGCGGTCGCCCGCAGAAGCTGCTGGCCAGCGCCAAGCAGAAGGGCACCAACCAGGCGCTGCCGTTCCAGTTGCGCTTCGCCGCCGAAGCCTTCCCTGCCGGGGCGCGGGTCGAGTTGCGTGCGCGGGCCAGCCAGTCGGGACAGTTGATACTGCACCTGCCGGCGGTGCAGATCGTTCAGGCAACCAGCCAAGCCCTGGGGAATCTGGAAATGATCAAGGCCCCTTGATGGAGGTCGCGTAAAGGCCACCAGCGGCCGCTCGCGGCCTATCGCGGGCAGAGCCCGCTCCCACATTGGTTGCAACGTGCCTGTACCCCGACCCCTGTGGGAGCGGGCTCTGCCCGCGATAGGCCGCGCCAGCGGCCGCTGGTGGCCACAACGCAACCCCGTGCCGGATAGCCCCACCCCGTCCAATCCCTTATAGTCCCCACACACCCCGCTTTCCGAGATTCACCATGAGTCAAGAAACTCCGTACATCTTCGACGTCACCACCGCTGATTTCGACCAGGCGGTCATCCAGAACTCCTACATCAAGCCGGTACTCGTGGACTTCTGGGCAGAATGGTGCGCGCCGTGCAAGGTACTCATGCCTTTGCTGCAGCAGATCGCCGAGGGTTACCAGGGCGAACTGGTGCTGGCCAAGGTCGACTGCGACGCCGAGCCCGACATCGTCGGCCGTTTCGGCATCCGCAGCCTGCCGACAGTGGTGCTGTTCAAGGACGGTCAGCCAGTCGACGGCTTCGCCGGCGCACAGCCCGAATCAGCGATCCGCGCCCTGCTCGAGCCGCATGTGCAGATGCCGCCGCCGGCCGCCGCCGATCCCCTGGAACTGGCCGAAGCGTTGTTCAGTGAAAGCCGGTTCGCCGACGCGGAAAAAACCTTGCAGATGATCCTCAACGAGGACAACTCCAATGCCAAGGCATTGATCCTGTTCGCCCGCTGCCTGGCCGAACGGGGCGAGTTGACCGAGGCCCAACAGGTTCTGGACGCGGTCAAGAGTGACGAGCACAAGGCAGCCCTGGCCGGCGCCAAGGCTCAGTTGACCTTCCTGCGCCAGGCCGCCAACCTGCCGGATGTCGCCGATCTCAAGGCGCGTCTGGCCAAGGATGCAGGGGATGACGAAGCTGCCTTCCAGCTGTGCATCCAGCAGTTGTCCCGCCAGCAATACGAGCCGGCGCTGGACGGCCTGCTGAAGCTGTTCACCCGCAACCGCAGTTACAGCGAAGGCTTGCCGCACAAGACTTTGCTGCAGGTGTTCGAACTGCTTGGCAACGATCACCCGCTGGTCACGACCTACCGCCGCAAGCTGTTCGCCGCGCTGTACTGACCCGTGCAGGGGCAGGCTCAGCCAGCCTGTCCCATCCAGCAATACACCGGTGCATCCGCACCACTCTCGACCTTCACCTGAGCGCAATGGCGCAGGCGCACCAACAGGCGCTTGCCCGCTGCCGTGCTGCCCGCCAGGCCTTCGACCTGCCCCAGCAACGCGGGCCCCTCGATGCGCCCGGCCTGCTGCACCAGGCTCAACGTCGCCTGCCACAGCGCATCGTCCGCGGCCTTGGGCTTGGCGGCCGGCGACGCGGTGGCGTCCGGTACCACTGCCACCTGCGTGGCCAGGTGTGCCCAGTCTTCGGCATCCATCTCTATCGTCAGGTCCACCGGCCACTGGCCGACAGTGCCTCGAATTCGAATCATCAGGTGTTCCTTTCATGGCGAAGGATCGTTGTAGCAGCGCCTGCCCGTTCAATCAATGGCGGGCTGCCCGCCACTTTCCCGGCAGACGCGGCGTACCGCCGAGAAGGCCCCCCACTGCGCCAACATGAATCTTTCATCCCGCCATATCCCCCACACAAAAATTTGTTATAACATTGCGAAACACATCACCCACCGAGACTTCAGCCATGCGCCCTCTGCTCCTCGCCCTGCCCTTTGCCCTGCTACCCCTCACCTACGCCCAGGCCCATGAAGAGGGCCATGAGCACGAGCACGGCAGCCTGGGTGCCCACGAGCATGGTGTCGCCCGTCTCAATGCAGCGCTGGACGGCCAGACCCTGGAGCTGGAACTGCAAAGCCCAGCCATGAACCTGGTGGGCTTCGAACATGCGGCCACCAGCGACGCCGACAAAGCCAAGGTCGCCAGTGCCCGTCAGGTCCTGGAGCAGCCCCTGACCCTGTTCAAGCTGCCCGCTGCGGCAGGTTGCAAGGTGACCGATCAGGAACTGGAAAGCCCGCTGTTCGGTGACAAGCCCGCTCACGCACACAAGCACGACCATGATGAAGACGGCGACGAACACCACCACGAACACAGTGAAATCCACGCCCACTATCAATTCACCTGCACCACACCGGCTTCCCTGCAGCACCTGGATCTGGCGCAGTTGTTCGGCAGCTTCCCCGCCACGCAGAAAATTCAGGTACAACTGATCAGCCCATCCGGCCAACAGGGCGTAGACCTGACGCCCGCCAACAGCACCCTGAAATTCTGAACCATGACCGACGCGTTGATCGAACTGGCCGACCTGGGCTTTGCCTGGCCCGGCCAACCGCTGTTGCTCGATATCCCCAGCTTCCGCCTGGAGCGTGGGGAGACCCTGTTTCTCAAAGGCCCCAGCGGCAGCGGTAAAACCACCCTGCTGGGCCTGCTCGGCGGCGTGCACAAAGCACAGCGCGGGAGTGTCCGATTGCTGGGTCAGGACCTGGGCAGCCTGAGCTTCGCGGCCCGGGACCGCTTGCGCGTCGAGCACACCGGCTACATCTTCCAGCAGTTCAACCTGCTGCCCTTTCTGTCCGTGCGAGAGAATGTCGAACTGCCCTGCCGCTTTTCCAAGCGGCGTGCCGAGCGCGCCAGCCAGCGCCATGGCAGCACCGAAAAAGCCGCTAGCGAACTGCTCGCCCATCTGGGCCTTGAGGACCCTGGCTTGTTGCTGCGCCGCGCCGACACCTTGTCGATCGGTCAGCAGCAGCGGGTCGCCGCAGCCCGCGCCCTGATCGGTCAGCCGGAGTTGGTGATCGCCGACGAGCCCACCTCGGCACTGGACGCCGACGCGCGGGCAGCGTTCATCCGCCTGCTGTTCAGCGAATGCCGCGAGGCCGGCTCCAGCCTGCTGTTCGTCAGCCACGACCAGAGCCTGGCGCCGCTGTTCGACCGCTACCTGTCCCTGGCCGAACTCAACCGCGCCGCCCGCCCTGCCTCCCCCGAGGTGTCTTGATGTATCTGCTGCGTCTTGCCCTGGCCAGCCTGGCCAACCGTCGCTTCACCGCCTTTCTCACCGCCTTTGCCATCGCCCTGTCGGTCTGCCTGCTGCTGGCCGTGGAGCGCGTGCGCACCGAAGCCCGTGCCAGCTTCGCCAGCACCATCAGCGGCACCGACCTGATCGTCGGCGCCCGCTCGGGGTCGGTGAACCTGCTGCTGTATTCGGTGTTCCGCATCGGCAACGCCACCAACAACATCCGCTGGGACAGCTTCGAGCATTACGCCAGCAACCCTCAGGTGAAATGGGCGATCCCGATTTCCCTGGGCGACTCGCACCGCGGCTATCGCGTGATGGGCACCAACGAGAGCTATTTCGAGCACTATCAATACGGCCGCCATCAGAACCTGCAACTGGCGCAGGGACGCGCCTTTGCCAACGACCCGTTCGAAGTGGTACTCGGTGCCGAAGTGGCCGATGCCCTGCATTACAAGCTGGGCGACAAGCTGGTGCTCGCCCACGGCGTTGCCGCCATCAGCCTGGTCAAACACGACGACAAACCCTTCACCGTGGTCGGGGTGCTCAAGCGCACCGGCACGCCGGTCGACCGCACCCTGCACATCAGCCTGGGCGGAATGGAAGCCATCCACATCGACTGGAAGAATGGCGTGCCGGCTCGCGGCGCAGGCCGGGTCAGTGCCGACCAGGCACGCAACATGGACCTCACGCCCAGCGCCATCACTGCGTTCATGGTCGGTCTGAACAGCAAGATCGCCACCTTCGCCCTGCAGCGCGACATCAATGAATTTCGCGGCGAACCGCTGCTGGCGATCCTGCCCGGGGTGGCGCTGCAGGAACTGTGGAGCCTGATGGGCACGGCGGAAAAAGCCCTGTTCGTGATCTCCCTGTTCGTGGTGTTGACCGGCCTCATCGGCATGCTCACCGCCATTCTCACCAGCCTCAATGAGCGGCGTCGGGAAATGGCCATCCTGCGTTCGGTGGGCGCCCGCCCCTGGCACATCGCCGGTCTGCTGATCCTGGAGGCGTTTGCCCTGGCGGTGTCCGGGGTGGTCGCCGGCACGGCCCTGCTCTACGTGGGTATCGCGACCGCCCAAGGTTACGTGCAGTCGAACTATGGGCTTTACTTGCCGCTGAGCCTGCCCAGCGCCTACGAGTGGTCGCTGCTGGGTATCATAGTGGCCGCCGCGGTATTGATGGGCGCTGTGCCAGCCTGGCGCGCCTACCGGCAATCGTTGGCCGATGGCCTGTCGATCCATTTATGAGGAACCACACCATGGCACGTGCGCTGTTGGCACTGCTGCTGTTGACCAGCCTGTCGCTGTCGGCGGCCGAACTCAAGGAAGTCACCTGGGAAGCGTTGATCCCCCCGGACGCCCCGAGGATCGAGCCGGTGATGACTCCCATGCACGACCTCTCGCAAATGGGCCAGGCCTTGGGCGAATCCGCACCGGCTGCCCATCAGCAAGCGCCGGACGCTCCAGTGGTCCAGGCACTGGATGGCCAGCAATTGCGCATTCCTGGCTATATCGTGCCGCTGGAAGTCAATGAAGACGGGCGCACCACGGATTTCCTGCTGGTGCCCTACTACGGCGCCTGCATTCATGTTCCGCCGCCGCCGTCCAACCAGATCGTGCATGTCACCAGCAAGGTCGGGGTCAAGGTCGAGGAGCTGTATCAGCCGTACTGGATCGAAGGTCCGATGCAGGTCAAGGCCAGCACCAGTGAACTGGCGGCGGCCGGTTATCAGATGGCAGCCGGAAAGATCTACGCCTACGAACTGCCGGACTGAGTCATCGCGCTTTCATTGAGCCAGATCAAAAGATCCCTCGCTGACAGTCTCTACCATGGGGCGAATCTTTCGAATCGTCCTATGGAGCCCCCATGAACAAGTCTTTGCTGAGCGCCTCGTTGATCACGCTGGCGCTGGCAACTCCCCTCGCCCAGGCGCATCAGACGGGTGATTTCATCATCCGCGCCGGGGCGGCCACCACCGCCCCCAACGAGGACAGCGGCAAGCTGAAGCTCGACGGCGCCAAAGTGGCCGGTACCAAGGCGACCCTGGACAGCGACACCCAGCTCGGCCTGGCCTTCGCCTACATGCTGACCGATCACGTGGGCATCGAACTGCTGGCGGCGACGCCGTTCCAGCACACCGTGGGCGTGCGCGGTGTCAGTGCTGCCACGGGTATCGACGGGTTGGACGGCAAGCTGGCGGACGTCAAGCAGCTACCCCCTACCCTGTCCCTGCAGTACTACCCCATGGCCGCTGAATCCAGGTTCCAGCCCTACGCCGGCGTCGGCATCAACTACACCCTGTTCTACGACGAAGACTTGAGTGGCGCGCGCAAGCAGCAAGGTTTCAGCCATCTGAAGATCCAGGATTCGGTAGGGCTCGCCGGGCAACTGGGATTCGACTACATGCTCACCAAGAACATGCTGGTGAACGCGTCGGTGTGGTACGTGGACATCGACACCAAGGCCACGGTGGATGGCCCGACCGCCCTGGGCACGGGCCGCACCAAGGTCGACCTGAAAGTCGACCCCTGGGTCTACATGGTCGGCGTCGGCTACAAATTCCCGTAGCAGCGGCGTAAGCCGCGTCCCCCCCAGCTGCCGTTCCCATCGATACCGCGGCCCTACCGCCCCAGCAACCGCCGCAACCCCTCTTCCAACGGCGTCACCGCGCCAAGCTCGAACCGCTCCAACAACCGGGTGTTATCCGCCTTCGAGTGGCGGATATCCCCGTTTCGTCCCGGGCCGAAGCTCACTGCCGGCAATCCCCCGACCACCACATCCAGGGCCGCCAACATCTGCTTCAGCGAAGTCGCCTGGTTCAGACCGACGTTCACCGCCCCCTCTTGCACCTGTGGCTGCTCCAATGCCTGCACCAGCAGCCCTGCCAGATCACCCACGTAGAAGAAATCCCGGGTCTGCTCGCCATCGCCGAACACGCTGATCGGCAAACCCTGTTGGGCGCGCTCGCTGAAGATGCTGATGACCCCGGAATACGGCGATGACGGGGCCTGGCGCGGCCCATAGATATTGAAGAAGCGAAAGACGACCGGCTCCAGGCCATGCTCGCGGCGATAGAAGTCCAGGTAATGCTCACTGGCCAGCTTGTCCGAGGCATAGGGCGTCAGCGGCGCCTTGGGCGTGTCCTCGGTGATGGCCTGGCCTTCGCCATTGTTGCCATACACTGCGGCGCTGGAGGCGAACAGCACCCGCTTCACGCCGGCCAGGCGCAAGGCTTCGCACAGATTGAGCGTGCCGATGAAGTTGCTCTGATGGGTCTTTACCGGGTCGTCCACAGAGGCCTGCACCGAAGCCACGGCAGCCAGGTGCACTGCCGCCTGACAACCTCGGGCGGCATCGGCGACCAGCTTGGCGTCGGCCACGTCGCCCACCATCAGTTCCAGCCTGGGGTTGTCCAAGGGCAGGTTGCTGCGTTTGCCGGTCGACAGGTCATCCAGCACGCGTACGGCATACCCTTTGGCCAGCAGGGTGTCCACCAGATGAGAGCCAATGAAACCGGCGCCACCGGTGATCAGGATAGGTGCATTAGCCATGACGATAATATCGGTCCAGAAGGCTCGGCAGCCCCGAGCGCCAGGCGCGCGGCTTGATGCCGAAGGTATGAAGGATTTTCTTGCAGGCCAGCACCGCATGCTGCGGCTCTTCCCAGGCATCCGGGCGCGCCGCATGGGCCTGGGCGGTGGGCGCTCCGATCGCCAGCGGATGCAGGCTCGCCGCTTCGGTGAGGATCGCCTGGCCAAGCGCCAGGGCCGTGGTGGCCTCGTTGCCCGCGTAGTGATAGGTGCCCCACAGTGGCGCTTCGCAATCGAGCTGCTTGAGGACCGAGATGATCACTCGCGCGGCGTCGTCCACGGGCGTCGGGTTGCCGCGGCGGTCGTCGGCCAGGGTCAGTTCTCCCGGGCGCTCGGCACGGGTGAGGAAACGTCCCAGCACGCCGTCCGGGCTGTCGTCGAGCAACCAGCCGAAGCGCAGCAGCACATGCTGCGGGCAGGCCGCGCGCACGCTCTGTTCGATGCGCCACAGCGCCTGGCCACGCAGCCCCAGCGGTACCGGTTCGTCTTTTTCGCTGTAGGCCGTGGCCCGGGAGCCGTCGAATACCCGGTAGCTCGAAGGTTGCAGCAGGACGATCTGATGATGCTGGCACAACTCGGCAAGACGCTCGACCGAGCGCTCTTGTTGAGTCAGTCGAGCCTCGCTCACCGTTTCGGCCTGAAACCAGTCAAAGTAGTAAGCCAGGTTGATCAGCGCGTCAGGGCGGGTATCGTCGAGCAACTCGGTCAGGCTCGCCGCATCCCAGCCATCTTGCGGCGGGCGAGGAGCCAGGAAGCCGATGTCCTCTTCCGCTCCGAGGCGTATCAGCGCTTGCCCTAGGGCATTCCCACCGCCCAACAGCATAAGGCGCATTCGCATAGAGTCAGCAGGTCCAGTCAGATGAGCAAACAGGTGCGATGCCCAATCGCCAGCAGGCGGGCTCGGGCTCGCACTCGAATCGAACAGCCATTTTGCTTATTTCTGGTGCTGACGTCACGCGCTAACCGCAATGGTCACTGCGCAGCGGGGGCGGGAGTTTCACCGCAACCGGGGGTGAAGGGGGTTTTGGCAACCCTGCATCAGGGTCATTCAGGGCACAGCTCAGGTCAACGCCGGTGTCTTCGGCGCTCGTGCAGTGAGCAGGAAACGGCCAAGCCGCTGCCCGTTCATCTCGATCAGCCGGTAGGTCAGCGCCGATACCGCCACCACTATCAGTAACACCAGCGCCACGATCAGATTATTGATCGGTACGCTTCCCGAATCGAAATAACGCACCCCGCCAAACAGCGGCGCCAACGCCTGACCGCTGTGCTTCTGCACGATCATGGCGCCTAGGGTCAGGCTGCTCAATATGATCACGTGGGTCATGTAGATGGAATAGGACAGCCGGCCCAGCAGGGCGAACACGCCCCCTTTGAGGACCTTGGAGACCACGCCGGCATCGAATGCGAAAAGTGTGACCACCGCACAGAAGAGCAGGCTGGCGACCAGGCTTTTGCCAGGCAGCGGCAGGCTCAGCACCAGCACCACCAACCCGAACGCGCACAGTTCAAGCACCGAGGCCAGCGCAAAGCCAGGCCGGCCCCTGGCGCTCGCCGCCTGGAACACCGTGTGACAGAGCGCGCCTGCGAAAAAGCAGGACAACCCTTTGTAGGCATAGCTGGACAACAGCCCCGACGGTTGCTCCAGCATCACAAAACCGAAGAGCGCAATCCCGGCCCACAGGACCTTTCGCTGCACCGAGGAAAACATCAACAACGCCGCGAAGATCAGGTACATGTAGTACTCGATGCTGATGCTCCAGGAGGGGTAGTTGAACGAGAGGTTTTCGGTCAGCGTCGTCCAGCCCTGCACCAGCAGCAGGTTCGGCAGGATCTGCGACGGCGCGTACATGCCGCTGAACGGCTCCTTGTTGAAAGCAAAGCCCTTCTGCCAGGCCGCCCACTTGACGAATTCGAACAGGATGAACGCCGCCAGCAGCACCACGTGCAATGGGGCCAGGCGAAAGGTGCGCAGGATGAAAAATTTCTTGAAGTCCAGATCGCGCCGGTTGCCGTAGGCGTGGGTGATGACGAAGCCGCTGAGCACGAAGAAGAAATCGACGAACAGGTCCGCGCTCTGGAAGAACGGCAGCTCGGTGATACTGCCTACCACATGCAGGTGGTAAAGCACGACCGCCAGGGCGCACACGCCGCGAAGGCTGTCGAGCGCGTGATACCGTTCACCTTGAGCCATAGCGTCATCCTGTTCGGCAGGTTCGGGCCATACCGGCGAAATCTTAGATAAGCGCTACAGGCCACGCAACCTAAACACCGACGCATGCATTTATATTTCCGGCCCGCGAAAAAGCCCACGAAAACTGGCGCCAAATAACCCAAAACCCACCCTTTGACGCCGATCCGCTGGTCTGTTTACCAGCACGAACGGTGATGGCCTGCGCTGCAGTCTCACCCAGGCAACTTCCCAAAAAAAACCCGGCATCAGCCGGGCTTTTTTTATTGCACCAAAGCTTTCGCCTTAGAACGGAATATCATCATCAAAGCTGTCGAAATCCGGAGCCGGCTGCTGAGCAGGCTGCTGCTGCGGCGGCGCCGAGCGCTGCTGTGGAGCCGACTGCTGCGGGCGCGGGGCCTGCTGACGTGGCGCTGGAGCCGATTGCTGGTAGTTGTTGCCGCCACCACCTTGCTGGTCGTTGTTCTGTGGACGGCCGCCCAACAGCTGCATGGTGCCCTGCATGTCCACGACGATTTCGGTGGTATAGCGCTTGATGCCGTCCTTCTCCCACTCGCGAGTCTGCAACTTGCCCTCGATGTACACCTGCGAACCCTTGCGCAGGTACTCGCCAGCAATTTCCGCGACCTTGCCGAACATCGACACACGGTGCCATTCGGTGCGCTCGACCTTCTGGCCGCTCTGCTTGTCGGTCCACTGCTCACTGGTAGCCAGGCTGAGGTTGGTCACGGCATTGCCGTTAGGCAGGTAACGAACTTCCGGATCCTGACCACAGGTGCCGACCAAAATGACTTTGTTAACCCCACGGGCCATATCGTTCTCCTAGGCGTCGCACGCGGTCGGCGCTGGGTTGACCAGGCGCTCGAGGGCGGTGCGATCCAAAATTTCTTTGTCCAATTTGATATAGATGGCGGCTTCTTCTGCCACCACCACCGCATCTGTCACACCGGGCACGGCCTTGAGCCGCTCGGCCAATCCCGCCTCGCCCATCGCCTGAGGCGAAAGCGGCAGGCGCAAACTGGTCACGTAGGGTGGTTCGCGCATAGTAACAGCAAAGGCCAGCCACAGGGCGCAGAGAGCCGCGCATCCGATGAACACCAAGCCCAATCCGCCGTGCTGAAACATCCAGCCGCCGAGGATGCCACCCATCGCCGAACCGAGGAACTGGCTGGTGGAATACACCCCCATGGCCGTGCCCTTGCCGCCCGCTGGCGACACCTTGCTGATCAGCGAAGGCAGCGAGGCCTCGAGCAGGTTGAAGGCCGTGAAAAAGATCACCGTACCCACTACCAGTGCCTTGAGGCCGTTGCCGAATTCCCAGAAAAACAGCTCTACCAACATCAGCGTCGCAACCGCGCCCAGCAAGACACGTTTCATCTTGCGCTTTTTTTCGCCGTAGATAATGAACGGAATCATCGCGAAAAAAGAAATCACCAGCGCGGTGAGGTAAACCCACCAATGCTCTTCCTTGGGCAGTCCGGCGCGGTCCACCAGGGCCAGGGGCAAGGCCACGAAACTGGCCATCAGAATCGAGTGCAGCACGAAGATGCCCAGGTCCAGGCGCAGCAAGTCCGGATGTTTCAGGGTCGCCATCATCTCGCTGCGGGCCACGCCAGACTCACGGTGCAGGGTATGCCCCGAGGCCTTGGGCACCACGAAGGCCACCAGCAGGATGCCCACCAGCGCCAGTGCGCCTGTGGCCAGAAACAGGCCATGCAGGCCAAAGGCACTGGTCAGCAGCGGGCCGACCACCATGGCCACGGCGAACGAAACACCTATGCTCATGCCGATCATGGCCATCGCCTTGGTGCGGTTCTGCTCCCGGGTCAGGTCCGAGAGCAAGGCCATCACCGCCGCCGAGATGGCACCGGCGCCTTGCAGCACGCGTCCGGCGATGACGCCCCAGATCGAGTCGGCCTGAGCCGCCAGGACGCTGCCCAGGGCGAAGATCACCAGCCCACCGTAGATCACTGGCCGACGGCCGATCCGGTCGGAGACGACACCGAAGGGAATCTGCAGAAAGGCCTGGGTCAGGCCATAAGCGCCAATCGCCAGCCCGATCAAGGCCGGGGTAGCGCCCGCCAGGTCCATGCCATAGGTCGCCAGTACCGGCAAGACCATGAACATGCCCAGCATGCGGAATGCGAACACCAGGGCCAACCCGCTGGCTGCGCGGGTTTCACCGCTGCTCATGCGTTCGCTGTGGGGATCGTGCATGGATAAACCTCGTGTGAACCGGCGGCGATTCTACCAGTCCCACCCAGTAACGGCACAGATGGCGACGCTATGACGCGCCATCTTCATCTTTGCGCGTACTGACCGTGCAGTGCTATTGACAAGCCCCGTATACTCACCTGTTTACGCCCGCCGCGCGAGGCCGCCTTGGACAAGATTCTGGTACGTGGGGCTCGAACCCACAATTTGAAAAACATCGACCTGACCCTGCCCCGTGACAAGCTGATCGTCATCACCGGGCTTTCGGGTTCGGGCAAATCCTCCCTGGCTTTCGACACGCTCTATGCTGAAGGCCAACGCCGCTACGTCGAATCGCTGTCAGCCTATGCGCGGCAGTTTCTGTCGATGATGGAAAAGCCCGACGTCGACACCATCGAAGGCCTGTCGCCGGCCATCTCCATCGAACAGAAGTCCACGTCGCACAACCCACGCTCCACCGTGGGCACGATTACCGAGATCTACGACTACCTGCGCCTGTTGTATGCCCGCGTAGGCACTCCGCGTTGCCCCGATCACGATATTCCGCTGGAAGCGCAGACCGTCAGCCAGATGGTCGATCTGGTGTTGGCCCAACCTGAAGGCGCGCGCCTGATGTTGCTGGCCCCGGTCATCCGCGAGCGCAAGGGCGAGCACCTGGCGATTTTCGAAGAGCTGCGCGCCCAGGGTTTCGTGCGTGCACGCATCAACGGCAAGCTGCACGAGATGGACGAACTGCCCAAGCTCGACAAGCAGAAGAAGCACACCATCGAAGTGGTAGTCGACCGCTTCAAGGTCCGTGCTGACTTGCAGCAGCGGCTGGCCGAGTCGTTTGAAACAGCGTTGAAGCTGGCCGACGGGATCGCGTTGGTGGCGTCGATGGACGATGAACCGTTCGAAGAGATGATCTTTTCCGCACGCTTCGCCTGCCCGATCTGCGGCCACGCCATCAGCGAGCTGGAACCCAAGCTGTTCTCCTTCAACAACCCGGCGGGCGCCTGCCCGACCTGCGACGGCCTGGGGGTCAAGCAATTCTTCGACATCAAGCGTCTGGTCAATGGCGAGTTGACCCTCGCCGAGGGCGCGATCCGCGGCTGGGATCGACGCAACGTGTATTACTTCCAGATGCTCGGCTCGCTGGCGAGCCATTACGGTTTCAGCCTGGAGGTGCCTTTCAACGATCTGCCCGGTGATCAGCAGAAAGTCATTCTGTCCGGCAGCGGCAGCCACAATGTGGACTTCCGTTACCTGAACGACCGTGGCGATATCGTCAAGCGCTCCCATCCATTCGAAGGGATCGTGCCGAATCTGGAGCGCCGCTACCGCGAAACCGAATCGACTACCGTCCGCGAAGAACTGGCCAAGTTTCTCAGCACCCAGCCCTGCCCGGACTGCCGCGGCACGCGTCTGCGCCGCGAAGCAAGGCACGTCTGGGTGGGTGAGAAGACCCTGCCGGCGGTGACCGGCCTGCCGATCGGCGATGCTACCGATTACTTCGGCGGGCTGAGCCTGACCGGACGCAAAGGCGAAATCGCCGACAAGATCCTCAAGGAGATCCGCGAGCGCCTGCAATTTCTGGTCAACGTCGGCCTCGATTACCTGACGCTGGATCGCAGCGCCGACACCCTGTCCGGGGGTGAAGCGCAGCGCATACGCCTGGCAAGCCAGATCGGTGCCGGCCTGGTAGGCGTCATGTACATCCTCGACGAGCCCTCCATCGGCCTTCACCAGCGTGACAACGACCGTTTGCTCGGCACCCTCAAACATTTGCGGGATATCGGCAACACGGTGATCGTGGTGGAACATGACGAGGACGCCATCCGTCTGGCTGACTACGTCGTCGACATCGGTCCGGGTGCCGGGGTGCATGGTGGCCATATCGTCGCCCAGGGTACGGCGCAGGAGGTCATGGACCACCCCGACTCGCTGACCGGCAAGTACCTGTCCGGGCGCGTCAAGATCGCCGTGCCGGCCAAGCGTACGCCACGCAACAAGAAGCTCTCGCTGACCCTCAAGGGCGCGCGCGGCAACAACCTGCGCAACGTCGACCTGGAGATTCCGATCGGGCTGCTGACCTGCGTGACGGGCGTTTCAGGCTCCGGCAAGTCCACGCTGATCAACAACACCCTGTTCCCCCTGAGTGCCACCGCGCTCAACGGTGCCACCACGCTGGAAGCCTCGGCCCACGACAGCATCAACGGCCTGCAGCATCTGGACAAGGTGGTCGACATCGACCAGAGCCCTATCGGCCGTACCCCCCGCTCCAACCCGGCGACCTACACCGGATTGTTCACGCCGATCCGCGAACTGTTCGCCGGCGTGCCCGAATCCCGCTCCCGAGGCTACGGGCCAGGCCGCTTCTCCTTCAACGTCAAGGGTGGGCGTTGCGAGGCGTGCCAGGGTGACGGACTGATCAAGGTGGAGATGCACTTCCTGCCGGACATCTATGTGCCGTGCGACGTGTGCAAGAGCAAGCGTTACAACCGCGAAACCCTTGAGATCAAATACAAGGGCAAGAACATTCACGAGACGTTGGAGATGACCATCGAAGAAGCTCGTGAATTCTTCGATGCGGTGCCGGCCCTGGCACGCAAGCTTCAGACGCTCATGGATGTGGGCCTTTCCTACATCAAGCTGGGGCAGTCGGCGACCACCCTGTCCGGGGGCGAAGCGCAGCGCGTGAAGCTGTCCCGGGAATTGTCCAAGCGCGATACCGGCAAGACGCTGTACATCCTCGACGAGCCCACGACCGGGCTGCACTTCGCCGATATCCAGCAACTGCTGGACGTGTTGCATCGTCTACGTGATCACGGCAATACCGTGGTGGTGATCGAGCACAACCTGGACGTCATCAAGACCGCTGACTGGCTGGTGGACCTGGGGCCTGAAGGTGGTTCCAAAGGCGGCCAGATCATCGCCGTGGGCACCCCGGAACAGGTCGCCGAGATGAAGCAGTCGTACACCGGCCACTACCTCAAACCCCTACTAGAACGCGACAAACCCTAAAACACCTGTAGCAGCGGCGTAAGCCGCGTCAGCCCCCAACCCATGACATCAGACACACCCCGAAGCCCATGACGCGGCTCACGCCGCTGCTACATCACCGCAGGTAATCCGCGTCTGGCTTCAACTCAGTGCATCAGAGGCACCTCGGAGCCCGTGACGCGGCTTACGCCGCTGCTACGTTAGAACTGGGACTGGAGGTAGTTTTCCAGGCCGATCGACTTGATCAATCCTTGCTGCTTCTCAAGCCAGTAGGTGTGGTCTTCTTCGGTATCGGCCAACTGCACGCGCAGAATGTCGCGGGTCACGTAATCCTTGTGCAGCTCGCACAGCTCGATACCCTTGCACAGCGCTGCACGCACCTTGTACTCCAGTCTCAGATCTGCAGCGATCATGCTTGGCACGTCAGTGCCGACTTCGAGATCGTCCGGGCGCATGCGTGGAGTCCCCTCGAGCATCAGAATGCGGCGCATCAGCGCATCGGCATGCCCTGCTTCTTCTTCCATCTCGTGATTGATGCGTTCGAAGAGCTTGGCGAAGCCCCAGTCCTCATACATCCGCGAGTGGATGAAATACTGGTCACGGGCAGCCAGCTCGCCAGTGAGCAATGTATTGAGGTAATCGATAACGTCCGGGTGGCCTTGCATCGCCGTAGATCTCCAAGCAGAAAGGCATAGTTTGAACCAAGCAGCCCGACTCGTCACGGGGAACCACGCAAAAGTGCGCTAAAAGGAATGGGAAATGAGACGATTTGAAGCGAAAAACCGCCCAAATGAGGGCGGTTCTTCTTATCACTTCGGTTTATGCGAGTTGTACACCCAGAGCTTGGGCGACGCCTTCTCCGTAGGCGGGATCAGCCTGGAAGAAGTATTGCAGTTGACGCTGCACCACATCCTCGCTGACACCCGCCATGGCGCCGGCGATGTTGCTGATCAGCAAGGCCTTCTGATCTTCACTCATAAGGCGGAACAGCGCGCCCGCTTGGCTGTAGTAGTCGGTATCCTCACGGTGATCATGGCGATCAGCCGCGCCGCTGAGGGCAAGGGCCGGCTCCCGGTACTGCGGGGCCTGCTTGGGTGCATCCGCGTAGCTGTTGGGCTCATAGTTAGGCGCAGCACCTCCGTTGGTACCAAATGCCATGGCACCATCGCGCTGGTATGAGTTCACCGGGCTGCGGGGTGCATTGACCGGCAGCTGCTGATGATTGGTGCCCACGCGATAGCGGTGAGCATCGGCATAGGCAAACACGCGGCCCTGCAACATGCGGTCGGGCGACAGGCCCACGCCGGGCACCATGTTGCTAGGCCCAAACGCGGCTTGCTCGACTTCGGCAAAATAGTTGAGCGGGTTGCGGTTCAGCTCCAGGATGCCCACCTCGATCAAGGGGAACTCCTTCTGCGACCAGGTCTTGGTCACGTCGAACGGATTCTCGTGATGAGCGTGAGCCTGGGCCTCGGTCATGATCTGCACGCACACGCGCCATTTCGGGAAGTCGCCGCGCTGGATGGCCTCGAACAAATCACGCTGGGCGTAATCCGGATCGGTACCGGCAATACGCGCAGCATCGGCCGGCGCCAGGTTCTTGATACCTTGCTCGGTCTTGTAGTGCCACTTCACCCAATGCCGTTCGCCTTGGGCGTTGATCAGGCTGTACGTGTGGCTGCCGAAACCGTGCATGTGCCTGTAGCCATCCGGAATCCCGCGATCGGAGAACAGAATGGTCACCTGGTGCAGTGCTTCCGGCGAATGCGACCAGAAATCCCACATCATCTGTGCACTTTTCAGGTTGCTCTGAGGCAGACGCTTCTGGGTATGGATGAAATCTGGAAACTTCAGTGGGTCGCGAATGAAGAACACCGGGGTGTTGTTGCCCACAATGTCCCAGTTGCCTTCTTCGGTGTAGAACTTCAGCGCAAACCCACGAGGGTCGCGCTCGGTGTCGGCCGAGCCACGCTCGCCACCTACCGTGGAGAAGCGCAGGAACGTCTCGGTCTGCTTGCCAACACTGTCGAACAGCTTGGCGCTGGTGTACTGGGTAATGTCACGGGTCACCGTGAATGTGCCGTAAGCGCCCGAACCCTTGGCGTGTACGCGACGCTCGGGGATGTTCTCCCGATTGAAGTGCGCAAGTTTCTCGATCAGGTGAAAGTCTTCAAGCAGCAGGGGCCCGCGCGGGCCTGCGGAACGGGAATTCTGGTTGTCGGCAACCGGTGCACCGCTGGCGGTAGTGAGGGTCTTGCTCTGGCTCATCAACTGTCTTCCTCTGTCAGGCTTTCTGTGTAAGTGCCGGGCTAAAGCGGCTGAAGGCCAGTATCAGGGAAAACGTCCATAACCTCTAATGCGTAAAACTTTAGCGCACGATAGATTTTCACTAATTCGCGGGCATAAAAAAACCGGGCACTGGGCCCGGCTTTTTCTAGAACAGACTGTTCGTCTTATTCAGCGGCTTCAACCGAGCCACCGACAGGACGATCAACCAGCTCGACGTACGCCATAGGTGCGTTATCGCCAGCGCGGAAGCCGCACTTGAGGATACGCAGGTAGCCGCCCTGACGGGTGGCATAGCGCTTGCCCAGATCGTTGAACAGCTTGCCGACCATTTCTTTCGAACGGGTACGGTCAAAAGCCAGACGACGGTTTGCAACGCTGTCTACCTTGGCCAGAGTGATCAGCGGCTCGGCAACGCGGCGCAGTTCTTTGGCTTTTGGCAGAGTAGTCTTGATCAGCTCGTGCTCGAACAGCGACACCGCCATGTTCTGAAACATGGCCTTGCGGTGCGAGCTGGTACGGCTCAGGTGACGTCCACTTTTACGATGACGCATGGTTCATTCCTTACCAAACACTACGTTCGGTGATTACGACGATCAGGCAGTCGCCTTGTCGTCCTTCTTAAGACTTGCAGGCGGCCAGTTGTCGAGGCGCATGCCGAGGGACAGACCGCGGGAGGCCAGAACGTCCTTGATTTCAGTCAAGGATTTCTTGCCCAGGTTCGGAGTCTTCAACAGTTCTACTTCGGTACGCTGAATCAGGTCGCCGATGTAGTAGATGTTTTCCGCCTTAAGGCAGTTAGCCGAACGTACAGTCAGTTCCAGATCGTCAACCGGGCGAAGCAGGATCGGGTCGATCTCATCTTCTTGCTCGATTACAACAGGCTCGCTGTCACCCTTGAGGTCGACGAATGCAGCCAACTGCTGTTGCAGAATGGTTGCAGCACGACGGATAGCCTCTTCAGGATCCAGAGTACCGTTGGTTTCCAGATCAATAACCAGCTTGTCCAGGTTGGTGCGCTGCTCGACACGGGCGTTTTCCACCACGTATGCGATACGGCGTACCGGGCTGAACGAAGAGTCAAGCTGCAAGCGACCGATGCTGCGGCTTTCGTCTTCATCGCTTTGACGCGAGTCGGCCGGTTCATAACCACGACCACGAGCTACGACGAGCTTCATGTTCAGGGCGCCGTTAGACGCCAGGTTAGCGATTACGTGATCGGGATTAACGATCTCGACATCATGATCCAGCTGAATATCGGCAGCGGTAACCACCCCCGAACCCTTTTTCGACAAGGTCAGCGTAACTTCGTCACGACCGTGCAGCTTGATAGCCAGGCCTTTCAGGTTCAACAGGATTTCAATGACGTCTTCCTGTACACCTTCGATGGCGCTGTACTCGTGGAGTACACCGTCAATCTCGGCCTCGACTACTGCGCAGCCGGGCATTGAGGACAACAGGATGCGGCGCAGCGCGTTGCCCAGGGTATGGCCGAAACCACGCTCGAGAGGCTCGAGAGTGATTTTGGCGCGGGTTGGACTGACGACCTGCACATCAATGTGGCGGGGCGTCAGGAACTCATTTACCGAAATCTGCATGGATGCACCTATTTTCTAGCCCTTACTTGGAGTAGAGCTCGACAATCAGGCTTTCGTTGATGTCGGCGGACAGATCACTGCGAGCTGGAACGTTCTTGAAAACGCCCGACTTCTTCTCAGTGTCTACTTCTACCCATTCTACGCGGCCACGTTGGGCACACAGATCGAGAGCTTGGACAATGCGAAGCTGGTTTTTTGCTTTCTCGCGAATCGCGACCACGTCACCAGCACGAACCTGGTAGGACGGAACGTTAACGGTTTTGCCGTTTACGCTGATGGACTTGTGCGATACCAACTGACGGGATTCGGCACGAGTCGAACCAAAGCCCATACGGTATACGACGTTGTCCAGGCGGCATTCGAGCAGTTGCAGCAGGTTCTCACCGGTAGCGCCTTTCTTGCCGGCAGCTTCCTTGTAGTAACCGCTGAACTGACGCTCGAGAACGCCGTAGATACGACGGACCTTCTGCTTTTCACGCAGTTGGGTGCCGTAGTCGGATTGGCGACCGCGGCGCTGGCCGTGGATACCTGGGGCTGCTTCGATATTGCACTTCGATTCCAGGGCGCGAACGCCGCTTTTCAGGAACAGGTCAGTGCCTTCACGACGAGCCAGTTTGCATTTTGGACCAATGTAACGAGCCATTATCTATCGTCTCCTGAATTACACGCGGCGCTTCTTCGGCGGACGGCACCCGTTATGCGGGATTGGCGTCACGTCGGTGATGCTGGCGATCTTATAGCCACAGCCGTTCAATGCACGGACAGCGGACTCACGACCTGGACCTGGACCCTTGACGTTGACGTCGAGGTTCTTAAGGCCATATTCCAGCGCAGCTTGACCAGCACGCTCAGCAGCCACCTGGGCAGCGAACGGGGTGGACTTGCGGGAACCGCGGAAACCCGAGCCGCCGGAGGTAGCCCAGGACAGGGCGTTACCTTGACGATCGGTAATGGTCACGATGGTGTTGTTGAAAGACGCGTGGATGTGGGCGATGCCATCAACCACTGTCTTTTTGACTTTCTTACGAGGACGAGCAGCAGGTTTTGCCATGACTAAATTCCTGTCGATTCGCTGGTGCGATTACTTGCGGATCGGCTTACGCGGACCTTTACGGGTACGCGCGTTGGTCTTGGTACGCTGACCGCGTACTGGCAGACCACGACGATGACGAAGACCGCGGTAGCAGCCCAGATCCATCAAGCGCTTGATTTTCATGTTGATTTCGCGGCGCAGATCACCTTCGGTGGTGAACTTCGCCACTTCGCCACGCAGCTGTTCAATCTGCTCGTCGCTCAGATCCTTGATCTTTGCGGCTGGGTTGACCCCAGTGTCTGCACAGATTTTCTGTGCAGTAGTGCGACCAACACCATAGATGTAGGTCAGCGAGATAACAGTGTGCTTGTTATCTGGAATGTTAACGCCTGCAATACGGGCCATTCAGTGGGACTCCAATTGACAGCTACCTACGCCCCGGAAGCCAAGAAATAGGGCGCGAGATAATATCGCTGTAATAACAAATAATCAACCCAGCAGCGCACTAGCTGCTGGGCTTGTAGCACATCACACTCAGCCTTGGCGCTGCTTGTGACGCGGCTCCGCGCTGCAAATGACTCGAACGACGCCTTCGCGACGAATGATTTTGCAGTTACGGCACAGCTTTTTCACCGATGCACGAACTTTCATTGCCAACTCCTCGAACCTTAAGGGACTCTCAGCGCAGCAGACCGCTGCCGCCGTAGCCTTTCAGGTTGGCTTTCTTCATCAGGGATTCGTACTGGTGCGAAACGAGGTGCGATTGTACTTGGGACATGAAGTCCATCACAACCACTACCACAATCAGCAACGAGGTCCCGCCAAGGTAGAACGGAACGTTTGCAGCTACCACCAAAAACTGTGGGAGCAAACAGACGCACATCATGTACAGAGCACCGAACATGGTCAAACGAGTCAAAACGCCATCAATGTAGCGCGCCGACTGCTCGCCTGGACGGATACCCGGAATAAAGGCACCGGACTTCTTCAGGTTTTCCGCTACGTCTTTCGGATTGAACATCAACGCCGTATAGAAGAAGCAGAAGAAAATGATCCCTGCACTAAACAGCAGAATGTTCAACGGCTGACCAGGAGCGATCGACTGCGAGATGTCCTGCAACCAGCCCATACCTTCGGACTGACCGAACCAGGAACCCAGCGAAGCCGGGAACAGCAAGATGCTGCTCGCGAAAATGGCAGGAATAACCCCGGCCATGTTCACTTTCAGCGGCAAGTGGCTGGTCTGCGCAGCGAAGACCTTGCGGCCCTGCTGGCGCTTGGCGTAGTGAACAGCAATACGACGCTGACCACGCTCGATGAACACCACGAAACCGATGATCGCTACCGCCAGCAAACCGATGGCAACCAGGGCGAAAATATTGATGTCACCCTGACGCGCAGACTCGAAAGACTGCCCAATTGCTCTCGGAAGACCAGCAACGATACCTGCGAAGATCAACATCGAGATACCGTTACCAACACCACGCTCAGTAATCTGCTCGCCCAGCCACATCATGAACATCGCGCCCGCCACGAAAGTGGAGACCGCCACGAAGTAGAAACTGAAGCTTGCAGTGAACGCCACACCCTGGTTGGCCAACCCGATCGACATGCCGATCGCTTGAACCAGTGCCAGGATGACGGTGCCGTAGCGGGTGTACTGGCTGATCTTGCG
This sequence comes from Pseudomonas sp. UBA4194, assembly GCF_002379585.1. Classification (GTDB taxonomy): domain Bacteria; phylum Pseudomonadota; class Gammaproteobacteria; order Pseudomonadales; family Pseudomonadaceae; genus Aquipseudomonas. The sequence goes on along the minus strand of NZ_DFUE01000010.1, from coordinate 10,462 downwards.
ACGGCCAGCTTCACCTTCCTTCTTCAACTGCTCCAGCTGCGGGCTCACGGCGGTCATCAACTGCATGATGATCGATGCCGAAATGTACGGCATGATCCCCAGTGCAAAGATGCTCATCCGTTCCAGCGCGCCGCCGGAAAACATGTTGAACAAGCTAAGAATGGTCCCCTCATTCTGTCGGAACAGATCTGCGAGACGGTCCGGGTTGATACCTGGAACCGGGATGTGTGCGCCGATTCTGTAGACGATGATCGCCAGGAACAGAAAACGCAGACGAGCCCAAAGTTCAGACATACCGCCTTTGCCGAGCGCTGAGAGAGCACCTTGCTTAGCCATTTATTCCTCGAACTTGCCGCCAGCTGCTTCGATAGCCGCACGCGCACCTTTGGTGGCGGCGATGCCCTGAATGGTAACAGCGCGAGTCACTTCGCCCGACAGCATGATTTTCACACGCTGAACGTTCTGGTTGATCACGTTGGCATCTTTCAGGGACTGCACGGAGACGATGTCGCCTTCCACTTTGGCCAACTCGGACAGACGCACTTCTGCGCGGTCCATGGCTTTCAGGGACACGAAACCGAACTTCGGCAGGCGACGATGCAGCGGCTGTTGACCGCCTTCAAAGCCTGGAGCGATGGTGCCACCGGAACGGGAGGTCTGACCTTTGTGGCCGCGGCCACCAGTCTTACCCAAACCGCTACCGATACCACGGCCCGGACGATGCTTTTCGCGACGGGAACCCGGCGCTGGACTCAGATCATTGAGTTTCATCGATTAACCCTCTACGCGAAGCATGTAGTAGGCCTTGTTGATCATCCCGCGATTCTCGGGAGTATCCTGGACTTCTACAGTGTGACCGATGCGACGCAGACCCAGACCCTTAACGCACAGTTTGTGGTTAGGGATACGGCCGGTCATGCTTTTGATCAGCGTAACTTTAACGGTAGCCATGATCAGATGATCTCCTCAACGTTCAGACCGCGCTTGGCGGCGATGGACGACGGGGATTGCATGGCTTTCAGACCCTTGAACGTAGCGTGAACCACGTTGACGGGGTTGGTCGAGCCGTAGCATTTGGCCAATACGTTCTGGACGCCAGCAACTTCGAGAACAGCGCGCATGGCGCCGCCAGCGATGATACCGGTACCTTCGGACGCAGGCTGCATGTAAACCTTGGAGGCGCCGTGGGCGGACTTCATGGCGTACTGCAGGGTGGTCCCGTTCAGGTCCACTTGAATCATGTTGCGACGAGCAGCTTCCATAGCTTTCTGGATAGCAGCCGGCACTTCACGAGATTTGCCACGGCCGAAGCCAACGCGGCCCTTGCCATCACCTACCACGGTCAACGCGGTGAAGGTGAAGATACGGCCGCCCTTGACGGTCTTGGCAACGCGGTTAACTTGAACCAGCTTCTCGATGTAGCCTTCGTCGCGCTTTTGGTCGTTATTTGACATAACTTAGAACTCCAGCCCAGCTTCACGAGCGCCATCAGCCAGCGCTTTCACGCGACCGTGGTACTTGAAGCCAGAGCGGTCGAAAGCCACCTGCGAGACGCCAGCGGCCTTAGCACGCGAAGCGACCAGCTGGCCAACCTTAGTGGCCGCGTCGATGTTGCCGGTGGCACCATCACGCAATTCTTTGTCCAAAGTCGAGGCGCTTGCCAGGACTTTGCTGCCGTCGGCCGAGATGACCTGGGCGTAAATGTGCTGCGAAGAGCGGAACACGCAGAGACGCACGACTTCGAGTTCGTGCATTTTCAGGCGTGCTTTGCGAGCGCGACGCAGTCGAGTAACTTTTTTGTCGGTCATTTGCTATGCCCTACTTCTTCTTGGCTTCTTTACGGCGGACGACTTCGTCTGCGTAACGTACACCTTTGCCTTTGTAAGGCTCTGGCGGACGGAAATCGCGGATTTCAGCGGCCACTTGACCCACCAGCTGCTTGTCGATGCCCTTGATCAGGATATCGGTCTGGCTAGGAGTCTCAGCGGTGATGCCTTGCGGCAACTCGTAATCCACCGGATGAGAGAAGCCCAGCGACAGGTTCAGCACTGTGCCTTTTGCTTGTGCCTTGTAACCAACACCGACCAGCTGGAGCTTGCGCTCGAAGCCTTGGCTTACGCCCTGGACCATGTTGTTAACCAAAGCGCGGGTGGTACCGGCCATTGCACGGGTCTGCTGATCGCCATTCTTGGCAGCGAAACGCAGTTCGCCAGCCTCTTCAACGATTTCAACGGACGAGTGAACGTTCAGTTCCAGAGTGCCCTTGGCACCCTTCACCGAAAGCTGTTGGCCGGCGAATTTTACTTCGACACCAGCTGGCAGCTTAACGGGGTTCTTAGCGACGCGAGACATGCTTATCCCCCCTTAGAACACTGTGCAAAGTACTTCGCCGCCGACACCGGCAGCGCGCGCAGCACGATCCGTCATCACACCCTTGTTGGTGGAGACGATGGATACGCCGAGACCGCCACGAACTTTCGGCAGATCATCAACGGATTTGTACTGACGCAGGCCTGGACGACTTACGCGTTTGACTTCCTCGATGACCGGACGGCCTTCGAAGTATTTCAGCTCGATGGAAAGCGACGGTTTTGCTTCGCTGCTTACCTGATAACCCGCGATGTAGCCTTCGTCCTTCAGAACTTTGGCCACAGCTACCTTCAACGTGGAAGATGGCATGCTTACGACGGACTTTTCAGCCATCTGGGCATTACGGATTCGAGTTAGCATGTCCGCTAACGGGTCCTGCATACTCATGGGCTAGACGCTCCTGATACAAAAATTATTAGCCTTGCGGCTACAACGTCGCCGAGCATGTGATCCGGTCCAAAAACCCGGGCTCAGGCGAGCCGGCAATTCTAGACGCACCCCAGAAATGAATCAAGCCCCATAAGGGGCTTGATTCAATCGCCAGGACACCGGCGGTCGGTTGATTGCTCAATTTTCCGCCGGCGCCAGGCCGGTACGTCTTACCAGCTGGCTTTCACCAGGCCTGGAACGTCACCGCGCATGGCTGCTTGACGCAGCATGTTACGGCCCAGGCCGAACTTGCGGTAAACGCCGTGCGGACGACCGGTGATGCGGCAGCGGTTGCGCATACGAGCAGGGCTCGCATCACGTGGCTGCTTCTGCAGAGCAACGGAAGCATTCCAACGATCTTCGTCACTTGCGTTCAGATTCACGATGATAGCTTTCAGCTCAGCACGCTTCTTGGCGTATTTTGCTACCGTCAGCTGACGCTTCAGCTCACGGTTCTTCATGCTCTTCTTGGCCATTTTCCTACTCCAATCAGTTGCGGAACGGGAAGTTGAAGGCACGCAGCAAGGCGCGACCTTCTTCATCCGAACGAGCAGTGGTGGTCAGGGTAATGTCCAGACCGCGCAGAGCATCGATCTTGTCGTAATCGATTTCCGGGAAAATGATCTGCTCTTTGACACCCATGCTGTAGTTGCCACGACCGTCGAAGGACTTGGCATTCAGGCCGCGGAAGTCGCGTACCCGAGGCAGGGAGATCGCCAGCAGGCGGTCCAGGAATTCGTACATCTTGTCGCGACGCAAAGTCACCTTGACACCGATCGGCCAACCCTCACGGACCTTGAAGCCCGCGATGGATTTGCGTGCGAAGGTCACGACGGCTTTCTGGCCAGTGATCTTCTCGATGTCGGCTACAGCGTGCTCGATGACTTTCTTGTCGCCGATCGCTTCGCCCAGACCCATGTTCAGGGTGATTTTGGTAACGCGCGGAACTTCCATCACGTTCGCCAGCTTAAGTTCTTCCTTAAGCTTGGGAGCGATTTCCTTCCGGTAAATCTCTTTCAGTCGTGCCATGGTCTTCTACCTAGCAGTGTTCAAGCATCAACCGCTTTTTGGGTCGACTTGAAGACACGAATTTTTTTGCCTTCTTCTACTTTGAAACCAACGCGGTCAGCCTTGTTGGTTTCGCCGTTGAAAATGGCGACGTTGGAAGCGTGCAGTGGCGCTTCTTTCTCGACGATACCGCCCTGTACGCCCGACATCGGGTTCGGCTTGGTATGACGCTTCACCAGGTTGATCCCACCAACGACCAGACGGTCGTCAGCGAGAACCTTAAGCACCTTACCGCGCTTGCCTTTGTCTTTGCCGGCGATCACGATGATCTCGTCGTCACGACGAATCTTTTGCATGTCGGATCTCCTTACAGCACTTCTGGGGCGAGCGAGACGATCTTCATGAACTTCTCGGAACGAAGCTCACGGGTCACTGGCCCAAAGATACGGGTGCCGATTGGCTCTTGCTTGTTGTTCAACAGAACAGCAGCGTTGCCATCGAAGCGGATGATGGAGCCGTCAGCACGACGTACGCCGTGACGAGTGCGGACTACAACAGCAGTCATCACTTGACCTTTCTTCACCTTGCCACGAGGAATTGCTTCCTTCACGGTCACCTTGATGATGTCACCGATGCCAGCGTACCGGCGGTGCGAACCGCCCAGTACCTTGATGCACATGACGCGACGAGCGCCGCTGTTATCGGCCACATCGAGCATGGATTGAGTCTGAATCATAAAATTTCTCCGACCCTTAGCCCTTAGACTTCAACAGCGCGTTCGAGAACGTCAACCAGGGCCCAGGACTTGGTCTTGGCCAGCGGACGGGTCTCGCGAATGGAGACCTTGTCGCCGATCTTGCACTGGTTAGTTTCGTCGTGAGCGTGCAGCTTAGTCGAACGCTTAACGTATTTACCGTAGATCGGGTGCTTTACGCGACGCTCGATCAATACGGTGATGGTTTTGTCCATCTTGTCGCTGACAACACGGCCAGTCAGCGTACGGACGGTTTTTTCGGCTTCAGCCATGATCACTTACCTGCCTGCTGGTTGAGCACAGTTTTCACGCGAGCGATGTCGCGCTTCACTTGCGAGAGCAGGTGAGACTGCCCCAACTGGCCAGTTGCTTTCTGCATACGCAGATTGAACTGGTCGCGCAGCAAGCCGAGCAGTTGCTCGTTCAGTTGCTGTGCTGATTTTTCACGAAGTTCGTTCGCTTTCATCACATCACCGTCCGCTTAACAAAGGAGGTGGCGAGAGGCAGCTTTGCAGCTGCCAAGGCGAAAGCCTCACGCGCCAGCTCTTCGGAAACACCCTCGATCTCGTACAGGACTTTGCCTGGCTGGATCTGGGCAACCCAGTACTCAACGGAACCTTTACCTTTACCCATCCGCACTTCGAGAGGCTTCTTGGAGATCGGCTTGTCCGGGAATACACGGATCCAGATCTTGCCGCCACGCTTAACGTGACGAGTCAGGGCACGACGTGCCGATTCGATCTGGCGAGCGGTGAGACGACCGCGAGCAACAGCTTTCAAGGCGAATTCGCCGAAGCTGACTTTGCTACCGCGCAATGCCAGGCCACGGTTGTGACCAGTCATTTGCTTGCGGAACTTCGTACGCTTTGGTTGCAACATTTGGCGTACCCCTTACTTAGCAGCTTTTTTACGAGGCGCAGGTGCTTGTGGTTTCAGTTCTTCTTGGCGACCACCAATTACTTCGCCTTTGAAAATCCAAACCTTCACACCGATCACACCGTAAGTGGTGTGAGCTTCGTAGGTGGCATAGTCGATATCGGCACGCAGGGTGTGCAACGGCACACGACCTTCGCGATACCATTCAGTACGTGCGATTTCAGCACCGCCGAGACGACCGCTCACTTGGATCTTGATGCCTTTGGCACCAATGCGCATGGCGTTCTGTACGGCGCGCTTCATGGCGCGACGGAACATCACACGACGCTCCAGCTGCTGAGCTACGCTCTGCGCAACCAGCATACCGTCGAGCTCCGGCTTGCGGATCTCTTCGATATTGATGTGCACAGGCACACCCATTTGCTTGGTCAGGTCCTGACGCAGTTTCTCAACATCCTCACCCTTCTTCCCGATAACGATACCTGGACGAGCGGTGTGGATGGTGATGCGTGCAGTTTGAGCCGGACGATGGATATCGATACGGCTAACGGACGCGCTTTTTAGTTTGTCTTGGAGGTACTCACGCACATTCAGATCTGCGAGCAAATAGTCCGCATAAGTCCGACCGTCTGCGTACCAGACGGAGGTGTGCTCCTTGACGATTCCCAGGCGAATGCCAATGGGATGTACTTTCTGACCCATCTGATCGACTCCGTTACTTGTCAGCAACCTTGACAGTGATATGGCAAGACCGCTTGACGATGCGATCAGCCCGGCCTTTGGCACGAGGCATGATGCGCTTCAGCGAACGCCCTTCGTTGACGAAAACGGTGCTGACCTTCAGGTCATCAACGTCTGCGCCTTCGTTGTGCTCGGCGTTGGCTACGGCCGACTCCAGCACTTTCTTCATGATTTCCGCGGCTTTCTTACTGCTAAAAGCCAGCAGGTTGAGCGCTTCGCCCACCTTCTTCCCGCGGATCTGGTCGGCGACCAAGCGGGCTTTCTGGGCGGAGATTCGAGCGCCCGACAACTTAGCGGCTACTTCCATTTCCTTACCCCTTAACGCTTGGCTTTCTTGTCAGCCACGTGCCCGCGATATGTACGGGTACCGGCGAACTCGCCCAGTTTGTGGCCGACCATGTCTTCGTTCACGAGAACGGGGACGTGCTGACGACCGTTGTGTACTGCGATGGTCAGACCGACCATTTGTGGCAGGATCATCGAACGACGCGACCAGGTTTTCACCGGTTTGCGATCGTTCTTTTCCGCCGCCACTTCGATCTTCTTCAGTAGGTGAAGATCAATAAAAGGACCTTTTTTCAGAGAACGTGGCACTGTCGTATCCCTCTATTTACTTGCGACGACGGACGATCATTTTGTCGGTACGCTTATTACCACGAGTCTTCGCGCCCTTAGTCGGGAAGCCCCATGGCGATACCGGATGACGACCACCGGAGGTACGACCTTCACCACCACCATGTGGGTGGTCAACCGGGTTCATGGCAACACCACGAACGGTTGGGCGAACGCCACGCCAGCGTTTGGCACCGGCTTTACCCAGCGAACGCAGGCTGTGCTCGGAGTTCGAGACTTCGCCCAGCGTTGCACGGCATTCCGACAGCACTTTGCGCATTTCGCCCGAACGCAGACGCAGGGTCACGTAGACACCTTCGCGAGCGATCAGCTGAGCCGAAGCACCAGCGGAGCGAGCGATTTGAGCGCCCTTGCCTGGCTTCAGCTCGATGCCGTGCACGGTGCTACCAACCGGGATGTTGCGCAGTTGCAGCGAGTTGCCTGGCTTGATCGGTGCCAAAGCACCTGCAATCAGCTGGTCGCCAGCGCTCACGCCTTTCGGTGCGAGGATGTAGCGACGCTCGCCGTCTGCGTACAGAACCAGAGCGATGTGAGCAGTACGGTTTGGATCGTATTCGATACGCTCGACGGTGGCAGCGATGCCATCCTTGTCGTTGCGACGGAAGTCGATCATCCGATAATGCTGCTTGTGGCCACCACCGATGTGACGAGTGGTAATGCGACCATTGTTGTTACGACCACCAGACTTCGATTTTTTCTCGAGCAGCGGTGCGTGAGGAGCGCCTTTATGCAGCTCCTGGTTGACCACCTTGACCACAAAACGGCGGCCAGGGGAAGTCGGTTTGCATTTAACGATTGCCATGATGCACCCCTTCCTTACTCAGCACTGCTGCTGAAATCGAGATCTTGGCCTGGCTGAAGGGAGATAACTGCCTTCTTCCAGTCATTACGCTTGCCCAGACCGCGAGCAGTGCGCTTGCTTTTACCCAGAACGTTCAGGGTAGTCACACGCTCTACTTTCACGCTGAACAGGCTTTCGACGGCCTTCTTGATTTCCAGCTTGGTTGCGTCAGTCGCAACCTTGAAAACGAACTGACCTTTCTTGTCTGCCAGAACCGTAGCCTTCTCGGAAACGTGCGGGCCAAGCAGAACTTTAAATACGCGTTCCTGGTTCATCCCAGCAGCTCCTCGAATTTCTTCACGGCCGACACGGTGATCAACACCTTGTCGTATGCGATCAGACTAACTGGGTCGGAACCTTGCACATCACGTACGTCGACGTGTGGCAGGTTACGAGCAGCCAGGTACAGGTTCTCGTCGACGGAGTCCGATACGATCAGAACGTCGGTGAGGCCCATGCCATTCAGCTTGCCCAGCAGGTCTTTGGTTTTCGGCGCTTCAACAGCGAAGTCCTGAACCACGACCAGACGATCGGTACGCACCAGCTCAGCAAGGATGGAGCGCAGTGCTGCGCGATACATCTTCTTGTTCAGCTTCTGGGTATGATCCTGAGGACGAGCTGCGAAAGTGGTACCACCGCCACGCCAGATTGGGCTACGGATAGTACCGGCACGAGCGCGGCCAGTACCCTTTTGACGCCACGGGCGCTTACCACCACCACGTACGTCGGAACGGGTCTTCTGCTGCTTGCTGCCCTGACGGCCGCCGGCCATGTAGGCCACGACTGCTTGGTGCACCAGCGTCTCGTTGAACTCGCCGCCGAAAGTCAGTTCGGAAACTTCGATCGCCTGAGCGTCATTTACATTTAATTGCATTTTCGCTTCCCCTTAACCGCGAGCCTTGGCTGCCGGACGCACAACCAGGTTGCCGCCGGTTGCGCCAGGAACAGCACCCTTGACGAGCAGCAGATTGCGTTCAGCGTCGACGCGCACAACTTCCAGGGACTGCACGGTCACGCGCTCAGCGCCCATATGACCGGACATTTTTTTGCCCTTGAATACACGGCCAGGAGTCTGGCACTGGCCGATGGAGCCAGGGACGCGGTGGGAAACGGAGTTACCGTGGGTATTGTCTTGACCGCGGAAGTTCCAACGCTTGATGGTACCGGCAAAGCCTTTACCTTTGGACTGACCGGTAACGTCTACCAGTTGGCCCGCTGCGAAGAGTTCAGCATTGATCAAGTCGCCAGCCTGGTACTCGCCTTCTGCAAGACGGAATTCCCAGACACCGCGACCCGCGGCAACGTTCGCCTTGGCGAAGTGACCTGCTTGAGCAGCAGTCACACGCGAAGCGCGACGCTCACCGACAGTGACTTGCACTGCACGATAGCCATCGGTTTCTTCAGTTTTGAACTGGGTGACGCGATTCGGCTCGATCTCAATGACCGTGACCGGAATGGAGACACCTTCTTCGGTGAAAATACGGGTCATACCGCATTTACGACCGACTACACCAATAGTCATGTTGTAAACCTCATGAGTGTACGGGGCTTTCACCCGCTATGGCCGCCCATTTCAGAGCGTTACACGACTAAGACCCAAGTCTTAGCCGAGGCTGATCTGCACTTCCACACCTGCCGCAAGATCAAGCTTCATCAGCGCATCAACGGTTTTATCCGTTGGCTGGACGATGTCCAGAACACGCTTATGAGTACGGATCTCGTACTGGTCGCGCGCGTCTTTGTTGACGTGCGGGGAGACCAGAACAGTGAACCGCTCTTTACGGGTAGGGAGTGGAATTGGACCACGCACCTGAGCACCAGTACGTTTCGCGGTTTCCACGATTTCCTGGGTGGATTGGTCGATCAGGCGATGGTCAAAAGCCTTCAACCTGATACGGATTTGCTGATTTTGCATTGGATTTCAGACTCCGGCTGCTATTCCCACCGGGCGCAATGCACCCGTTAAAAGGAGGCGCAATTCTATAGACGCCCCCATCGAGTGTCAACCCAATAAAAAAGCCCCCGCTAAGCGGGGGCCTTTTTAAGCGATCAACGATTACTCGATGATTTTGGCTACGACGCCGGCGCCGACGGTACGACCGCCTTCACGGATAGCGAAACGCAGACCGTCTTCCATCGCGATGGTTTTGATCAGGGTAACAGTCATCTGAATGTTGTCACCTGGCATTACCATTTCAACGCCTTCTGGCAGCTCGCAGTTACCAGTCACGTCAGTAGTACGGAAGTAGAACTGTGGACGGTAGCCTTTGAAGAACGGAGTGTGACGGCCGCCTTCTTCCTTGCTCAGAACGTAAACTTCAGCGGTGAACTTGGTGTGCGGCTTGACCGAACCTGGCTTGACCAGAACCTGGCCACGCTCAACGTCGTCACGCTTGGTACCACGCAGCAGAACGCCGCAGTTCTCGCCAGCACGACCTTCGTCCAGCAGCTTGCGGAACATTTCAACACCGGTGCAGGTGGTGACGGTGGTGTCACGCAGACCAACGATTTCCAGTGGGTCTTGAACGCGAACGATACCGCGCTCGATACGACCGGTAACAACGGTACCGCGACCGGAGATCGAGAACACGTCTTCGATTGGCATCAGGAACGGCTTGTCGGTCAGACGAACTGGTTCTGGGATGTAGCTGTCCAGAGTTTCAACCAGTTTACGAACGGCAGTGGTGCCCATTTCGTTTTCGTCGTTGCCTTCCAGAGCCATACGAGCCGAACCGATGATGATCGGAGTGTCGTCGCCTGGGAAGTCGTAGGTCGACAGCAGGTCACGAACTTCCATCTCAACCAGTTCC
>NZ_DFUE01000023.1:48754-65582 GCF_002379585.1 Pseudomonas sp. UBA4194 | reverse complement strand
GGTGGATCACGTGGGGGATTGTGGTTATGGGCCCTGGGGGGGTTGGGACTGAGCTGGTGGTGTTGGTCTAGGTGGAGATCTTCGCTGAATGGTCCCCTCACCCCAGCCCTCTCCCTTAGGGAGAGGGAGCTAAAAGCGGACCGTCGATAGCCGCAACACCACCGTACGGCTCCCTCTCCGTCAGGGAGAGGGAGCTAAAAGCGGATCGTGGATAGCCGCAACACCACCGTACGGCTCCCTCTCCCTCAGGGAGAGGGCTGGGGTGAGGGGACCATTCACCGAAGATCCAAAATCAAAACCGCGGCTTCACCGCCTTCCAATCAGGCTTGTACCGAGCCATCTGCCTCACATCGTCGCGAGAGCGGATTCCGCAGCTCAGGAACTGCTCATGCAAGGTACCCAACTGGTCGCGGTCCAGTTCCAGCCCCAACCCCGGTGTCTTGTTGATTTTCACGCAGCCATCGACGATCGGCAGCTTGCCGCCCTTGATCACTTCCTCATCCGCTTCCTGCCACGGATAGTGGGTATCGCAGGCGTAATCCAGATTCGGCACGGCGGCGGCCACATGGGCCATGGCCATCAAGCTGATGCCCAGGTGCGAGTTGGAGTGCATGGACACGCCCAGGCCCCAGGTGTGACACATCCGCGCCAATACCTGAGTGTCGCGCAGGCCACCCCAGTAATGGTGGTCGGCCAGCACGATCTGCACGCTGTTCTGTTCGACGCTGCGGCGGAACTCGTCGAAATCGGTGACCACCATGTTGGTCGCCAGGGGCAGGCCGGTGCGCTTGTGCAGTTCGGCCATGCCATCGAGACCTGGGCAGGGGTCTTCGTAATATTGCAAGCTGTCGCCCAGCAGCTCGGCCATGCGGATCGAGGTTTCCAGCGACCAGTTGCCGTTCGGGTCGATGCGCAGCGGGTGGTTCGGGAAAGCCTTCTTCAGGGCCAGGATGCAGGCCACTTCGTGTTCGGGCGGCAGGGTGCCGGCCTTGAGCTTGATGCTCTTGAAGCCGTACTGCTCGATCATGGTCCGCGCCTGGGCCACGATCTGCTCCTCGCTCAGCGCCTCGCCCCAGGCATCGGCCGGGTAGGGCGAGTCGATGTGCTGGGCGTACTTGAAAAACAGGTAGGCACTGAACGGCACTTCGTCGCGCACGGCGCCGCCGAGCAGGTCTACCAAGGGTCGGTTCAGCGAATGGGCTTGCAGGTCCAGCAGCGCCACTTCGAAGGCTGAATAGGCGTTGGTCACCGCCTTGCTGGCGTGGGAGCCCGGCGCCAGTTCGGCGCCCGACAGGCTGGCGGGCTTGTGCCGGGCCACGGTGCTGGTGACGATCTGGCGCAGCCCGTTGAGATTGAACGGGTCGAGGCCGACCAACTGATCCTTGATGGCCATCTGCACGGCCAGCGCCGGCGCATCGCCGTAGCTTTCGCCGAGGCCGACGTAGCCGTTGTCGCTTTCCACTTCGATGATCGAGCGCAGCGCATAGGGTTCATGGATGCCGCTGGCGTTGAGCAGGGGCGGATCACGGAAGGCGATCGGGGTCACGGTGACGCGTTTGATTTTCATGGTCTCTCTCCTGCAGTTTCAGGCCCCGGCAGTGCAGGGCCATTCCGTAGTCAATGGGCGATGACGGGCTGTACCGGCTTGGCGTCGGTTTTGCTGCCACGGGGTTTGGTGCGGGCGAAGAACACCACGATGGCCGCCACCACCGACGTCGCGGCCAGACCGTACAGGCCGCCCTGGATGGAGCCCGTTTTCTCTTCCAGGAAGCCGAACACCGTGGGCGCCACGAAGCCGCCCAGATTGCCCACCGAGTTGATCAGCGCCAGCACCGCAGCGGCGATGCGCGCATCCAGGTAGGCCTGCGGAATGGGCCAGAACAGCGCCGAGGCGGCCTTGAAACCTACCGCGGCAAAGCAGATGGCGACGAAAGCGAATACCGGGCCACCGTAGGTGGACATGAACATGCCGATGGCTGCGATGATCAAGGTGGTCGCCACCCACGCCTGCTGGTGCTTGAAGCGGGCCGCCAGCGCGGCGAAGCCGTACATGGCCGCGATGGAGATGATCCAGGGAATGGAGTTGAACAGACCGATCTCGAAGTCCGAGACATTGCCCATCTTCTTGATCATGCTCGGCAGCCAGAAGGTGGCGCCATAGATGGTCAGTGCCACCGAGAAGAAGATGAAACAGAACACCAGGATCTGCGTGTCGGCCAGCAGCTTGAACATCGAGGGCTTGACCACGTGTTCGGCTTCCCGGGCGCGCTGTTCCTCGGCGATGGTGTAGCTGAGCACGCCCTGTTCTTCCGGGGTCAGCCATTTGGCTTCATGAATGTGCGACTGCAGCCAGAAGTAGACGAAGCCGCAGAGCGCCACCGAGGCGCCGCCTTCGATCAGGAACATCCACTGCCAGCCGTGCAGGCCCAGGCCGCTGACGCTGAGCAGGGCGCCGGTGATGGGGCCGGAGACGATGGAAGCAATCGCCGAACCGCTGAGGAAGATCGCCATTGCCTTGCCGCGCTCGCTCGCTGGCAACCATTGGGTGAAGTAATACAGCACGCCGGGGTAGAAGCCGGCTTCGGTGACGCCCAGCAAAAAGCGCATGACGTAGAAGCTGGTCTCGCCTTTGACGAACGCCATGCCCATGGCCACCAGGCCCCAGGTGAACATGATGCGAGTCAGCCAGGCGCGGGCGCCGAAGCGCTGCAGGAGCATGTTGGACGGCACTTCGAACAGTGCGTAGCCCACGAAGAACAGGCCGGCGCCCAGCCCGTAGGCCGCCGCGCCGATGCCCAGATCGGTTTCCATGTGCGTGCGCACGAAGCCGATGTTCACCCGGTCGATGTAGTTGACGATGAACATGATGACGAACAACGGCAGTACATGCCGCTTCACCTTGGCCACCGCGCTGGCGAGCACGCTGGGGTCCGCAGAACCGTATTGAGCGTTCAAGGGCGACTCCGATAGTTGTTTTTTTTGGATGGCTCGATGATGGACCTGGGATATTGTTCCCGTCTAATCTAACTTGGCACTTGATTGATACCGAGGTTGAATCAATGTTCGAGCTGACCCAACTGCGCTGTTTCACCACCGTGGCCACGGAACTCAACTTCCGTCGTGCGGCCGAGCGCTTGAACATGACCCAGCCACCCTTGAGCCGGCAGATCCAGTTGCTGGAGCATCATCTGGGTGTGGAGCTGTTCACTCGCAGCACCCGCAGTGTGGCGTTGACCGCTGCCGGCAGGGCGTTCTTCGTCGAGGCGCAGAACCTGCTGGAGCGTGCGCAGCAGGCGGCGGTGTCGGCACGTCGGTTTGCCGAGGGCGACATCGGCTCGGTCAACATCGCGTTCGTTGGCAGCGCGGTCTATGAATTTCTGCCCAAGGTGATCGCCGAAGCGCGGCTCAAGCAGCCGCACGTGAAGATCGATCTGTCGGAGATGAACACCTATCAGCAGCACGAAGCCTTGCGCGCGCGACGTATCGATCTGGGCATCGCCCGCGCGCCGTTACAGGACAGCGGTTATCTGACCGAGTGCCTGGTGCGCGAGCCGTTCGTATTGGCCGCGCCCGCTCATCACCCGTTGGCGACGGCGCAGGATCTGGGGGTGCATGATCTGCATGAACAGCCATTCCTGATGTATTCCCACTCGGCCTACCCGCCGTTCAACGAGCTGCTGACCGGGATGCTGCGCTCGGCACAGGTGGCGCCGCAGTATGTGCAATGGCTGGGGTCGTCGTTGACCATTCTGGCGTTGGTGAATGCCGGTATGGGGTTGGCGCTGGTGCCGCGTTGCGCCACCAGTGTGGTGTTCAAGAATGTGGTATTTCGCGAGATCGATCTGGGCGAGGGGGTGCAGAGCGAGCTGCATCTGATCTGGCGCGAAAGCAATGACAACCCGGCCTTTGCGATGTTGCTGGAAGCGATTCGTGGCGCGGCTCGGGAAGGGTGGGGCGGGTAATAGAGGAGGCCAGGCCGGCCCCATCGCGGGTAGAACCCGCTCCCACATCCCCACCCCGCACACTCACACACCCAATCTACCCCCGGCCCCCTGTAGGAGCGGCGTCCAGCCGCGAAGGCGCCAGCCCTGCAGAATCACACACCCGATGCCCCCACGCCCCCTGTGGGAGCGGGCTCTGCCCGCGATGAGGCCAGCCCTGCAGAATCACACACCCGATCAACCCCACGCACCCTGTGGGAGCGGGCGCTGCCCGCGATGAGGCCGGACCTGCAGAATCACACCCGATGCCCCCCACGCACCCTGTGGGAGCGGGCTCTGCCCGCGATGAGGCCGAACCTGCAGAATCACAAACCCTGCACAAACTTCACCAGATCGCCAACAGTAGGGTCACTCCCAAAGAACCTGTCCTCGCACCCCGGCGATACCGTCACGTCCAGTTCATCCTCCAGACGAAACAGCAGATCCTCTATTGCCTGACGCTCCAGTCCCAACATTCGCAGGCGGGTAGCGGCTTCGAAATCCCTGTGCCCGACAGCCTTGGCCACCCCGCGGTGTACAACCCATTCAAGTGTTGCTTCGTTGCCCATGTCCGTCTACCTGGCGCGACGCCCACGTCCAGGCGCGCGGGCGAAGTTGTCGATACTGCTCCTGTACACAGGAGCTTACGCCAGTTTTGCGGGGGCCACAGGGGGGTGAGGAAAAAAGCGTTCCAGGCGTGATTGGGTGGCGTCTGGGCAGGCGCCTTCGCGGCTTCACGCCGCTCCTACAGGACATCATCGAACGTTCCGCCTGCCTGCAGGATCGACACGAACCTCGTACGCATGCCCATCATGAATCTCCCCGCAGGATCGACACGAACCCCGTACGCATGCCCATCATGAATCCCCCCGCAGGATCGACACGAACCCCGTACGCATGCCCATCATGAATCCCCCTGCAGGATCGGCGCAAACCCCGTACGCATGCCCACACAAATCCCCTGTAGGAGCGGCGTTCAGCCGCGAAGGGGCCGGCCCTGCTGGCACATCACTTATGGGCCACCCCAGGCAGCACACACAGCATTTCATACAGCAGGTTGGCGCCCAGCAGCGAGGTGTTGCCCGTCGTGTCGTACGGCGGCGAAACCTCCACCACATCACAGCCGATCAGGTCCAGGCCCTGACAGCCGCGGATGATTTCCAACCCCTGGATGGTGGTCAGGCCCCCCACTTCCGGGGTGCCGGTGCCCGGTGCCCAGGCGGGGTCGATGCCGTCGATGTCGAAACTCAGATACACCGGCCCACCGCCCACTTTCTCCCGCACCTCAGCCATCAACGGCGTCAACGACTTGTGCCAGCATTCTTCGGCCTGGACCACCCGGAAACCCTGTTTGCGGCTCCAGTTGAAGTCTTCGGCGGTGTAGCCCTGGGCCCGCAGCCCGATCTGCACCACCCGGTCGCAGTCCAGCAGCCCTTCTTCCACCGCACGGCGGAACGTCGTGCCATGGGCGATCTTCTCGCCGAACATGTGATCGTTGACGTCGGCATGCGCATCGATGTGCACCAGCCCCACCTTGCCGTGCTTCTTGTGCAGGGCCCGCAGGATCGGCAGGGTGATGGTGTGATCACCGCCCATGGTCAGCGGAATCACGTCATGCTCGAGGATCTCGTCGTAGCTTTCCTCGATGATGCGCACCGCGTCCAGCAGGTTGAAGGTATTGATAGCGACGTCGCCGATATCGGCCACCGACAGCGAGTCGAACGGGGCGGCGCCGGTGGCCATGTTGTAGGGACGAATCATCACCGACTCGGCGCGGATCTCCCGCGGCCCGAAACGTGTACCTGAGCGCAGCGAAGTGCCGATGTCCAGCGGAATGCCGATGAACGCAGCATCCAGGCCGGCGGCGCTTTGCAGGTGCGGCAGGCGCAGCATGGTGGCGATACCGCCGAAGCGCGGCATTTCGTTGCCGCCCAAAGGTTGGTGAAGGATCTTGTCCACGGCGAGGGTCTCGGTGTCTGGGAATGGAATGAGGGCAGTCTGCTCAAGGCGGGTCGGGTATGGAATCGGCGAGGGAAAATACTTAGTTCAGGATTTTGTGAAGTATCGGGGAGGTGGGTAGACTGAGTGGGTCTACTGCGGGCAGGGCTCGCTCCCAAAGGGAATCTGTGCAACGCGCGACATCCCCTGTGGGAGCGGGCTCTGCCCGCGATAACGCCCTCCCAGGCAACCCAGAAAACCGACCGTATGCCCAACCCACTGCCCGACCTCAAACTTCTGCGTATCTTCACCGCCGTGGTTCGCCACCAGGGCTTCGCCAGTGCGCAGCAGGAGCTGAACCTGTCGACATCGGCCATCAGCACCTACATGAGCCAGCTGGAAGCGGCCTTGGGCATCGTGCTCTGCCACCGCGGTCGAGGTGGCTTCAGCCTCACCAGCAAGGGCGAGCTGTTCCATGCCGAAACCCTGCGCCTGCTGGCCGAAATGAAAGGCTTCGAGCAGTATGCCGCCGCGCTCAAGGGCGAGTTGCGCGGCACCTTGAACCTGGGCGTGATCGACTCGACCGTAGGTGACACGGCCCTGCCGCTGGCCGAAGTCATCGGGGCCTACAGCCAGGAGCATCCGGCGGTGCACCTGCACCTGTCGGTGCTCAGCCCGTACGAACTGCAGATGGGCATTCAGGACAATCGACTGGACCTTGCCATCGGGTCGTTCTCCACCCGCATGAGCGGGCTGGTCTACCAGCCGTTGTATCGCGAGCAGCACTGGTTGTACTGCAGCAGCCGCCACCCGCTGTATGACGAACGTCGCCCGCCTGAGCCGGTGATCACCCAGCAACGTATGGTAGGGCGCGGTTATTGGAGCCAGGCCGAACTGTCGCGCCACGGCTTCAAGCACACGGCGGCGACCGTGGACAGCATGGAGGCACAATTGATTCTGGTGTTGTCGGGGGCTTATATCGGTTACCTGCCCGAGCACTATGCACAGCCGTGGGTGGACAAGGGCGATCTGCGGGTATTGTCGCCGACGACGTTCGGCTATCAGGCGCCCTTTGCATTGATCGTACGGCGGGGGCGCAGTCGTGAACCGTTGATCCAGACATTCCGGGATGTGTTGCGCGGGCAGTTGAAGGGGTAGTGGGGAATGGGTTTGAACCCTGACCGCCGCCATCAGCGCCCATTCTTGCTGGTCAATTATTGATCATGCTTCTGCAGCCCACGGAATACGCGGGCTGCAGGCTCTTCTCCCAAGCTTGTCCACAGGCTGGTGCACGGCGAATGTGCACAACCCTTTGATATAGATCGTTTTTTGCTCATATCCCGGAAAGCCACGGCCTGCCTGGCGTTGGGCGTTTTGCACTCAGCTTATGCACAGGCTCATGCAGGTTTTCTCGGGATAAGTGCTCAGCCCTCAGCCTGGCTGACCAAGGCATCGCGGGCGGTGTTGAGGATGCGCTCGGACAGCGCCGGATCCTGCACGCTGCGCGACAGCAGCAGCGCCCCCACCAGGCTCGACAACACCATCACGCTCTGCTGGTCGGCGGCCTCGCCACCGCCCAGGCTCTGTGCAATGCGCGTCAGGTGGGCGCCAATCGCTTCGTCGGCAATGGCGCTGGGGGTGCCGCGCTGGCCCAGTTCGGCGGCCATGGTCGGCAGCGGGCAGCCGCGCTCGGCACCATCGCGATGGGCCACGCTCAGGTAATCCTCGATGAATGACGCCAGCGGGCGCTGTGCGGCAAAGGTGGTTTCGCAGTACTCGCGCAGTTGCGCCGTAGCATCGCGCAAGGCAGTTTCGACCAGTTCATCCTTGGACTTGAAGTGAGCGTAGAAGCCGCCGTGGGTCAGGCCCAGGGCTTTCATGAGCGGTTGCAGGCCAGTGGCGCCAATGCCGTCGCGACGAAAACGTGCCGAAGCTTCCTTGACGATCCGTTGGTGGGTCTGGGCCTTGTGGTCCTGGGAGTAGCGCATGGAGCCTCCACGTCTGGCTCGTTGAATGTTGGGTGACATTCTACATGCTTGGGGGGCACAGAGGTTTGGGGGGGAGGGTGAGAGGGGGAGGAGGTTGGGGCCCCTGAGGGAGCTTGAGGCCCCTGACCCGGCTTACGCCGGTGCTACGGGTCGCGGGCTTCTTTGGCGTCCATTTCGGCGTTGCGCTCGTGAACGCGTTTGAGCTGTTCATCGGTCAGCGGGACTTTCTGCGCGCTTTGACGCAGCATCATCAAGCCACCGACGATGGAACCGATGGCCACCAACAATATCAACCAGGCATACCAGGGCATGGGACCCTCCTTGAAAAGCGCGCTGAGGTCAGGCTGCGCTTATACCACTTGGAGCGACGGGCTGTCGCAGTGGTTCAATTATAGGTCCTGATTGCCCTACAGGCCGGTCAACATGGCATCGGCGGGTGCTTCGCCACGTTGGCGAGCGGTGAGGCTGAAGTAGACGAAACCAACGGCCATGAAGCCGATGAAAATCAGACCGATCAGGGTGTTGAACCAGGCCATGGCGATCAGGCACACCAGTGCCAAAGCCAGGGCGATCCCGGGCACGAGCGGATAGCCCGGCGCACGGAAGGTCCGCTCCAGGTTCGGCTCGCTGCGGCGCAGTTTGAACAGGCTGAGCATGCTCATGATGTACATCACGATGGCGCCGAACACTGCCATGGTGATCATGGCTGCGGTCAGGGTCATGCCGCCCAGATTGATCAAGCCATCGCTGTAGATAGCCAGGATGCCGATCACGCCGCCGGCGATGATTGCCCGGTGCGGCGTCTGGAACCGCGACAGCTTGGCCAGGGAGGCGGGCAGATAGCCCGCGCGGGCCAGCGCGAAGAATTGCCGCGAATAGCCCAGGATGATCCCGTGGAAACTGGCCACCAGGCCGAACAGGCCGATCCATACCAGCATGTGCAGCCAGCCGGAGTTTTCGCCAACCACGGTTTTCATGGCTTGGGGCAGGGGATCATTGATGTTCGACAGGGTGCGCCAGTCACCCACGCCACCGGCGAAGAACATCACGCCCATGGCCAGAAACACCAGGGTCAGGATGCCGCTGACGTAGGCCTTGGGAATGGTGCGCTTGGGGTCCTTGGCTTCTTCGGCAGCCATGGCCGCGCCTTCGATAGCCAGGAAGAACCAGATGGCGAAGGGAATGGCCGCGAACATCCCGGCGATGGCCGGGGCACCGAAGCTGTCACTGCCGGCCCAGCCGTTGAGGGCAAAGTTGCTGAAACTGAAAGCCGGCGCCACCACGCCCATGAACACCAGCAGTTCGAGCACCGCCAGAACACAGACCACCAGCTCGAACGTGGCCGCCAGCTTGACGCCCAGAATGTTCAGGGTCATGAACACGATGTAGGCGCCCACTGCGGCATGCTTAGGGTCCAGCGCGGGAAACTGCACATTCAGATAGGCGCCGATGGCCAGGGCGATGGCCGGCGGGGCAAAGACGAATTCGATCAACGTCGCCAGGCCCGCCACCAGGCCACCTTTCTCGCCGAAGGCGCGGCGGCTGTAGGCGAAAGGTCCGCCAGCATGAGGAATGGCGGTGGTCAATTCGGTAAAACTGAAGATGAAGCAGGTGTACATCAACGCCACCATCAGCGAGGTCACCAGGAAGCCCAAAGTGCCGGCCACGCCCCAACCGTAGCTCCAGCCGAAATACTCGCCGGAGATCACCAGCCCCACCGCAATGCCCCACAGGTGCAGCGTGCCCAAGGTGGGCTTGAGTTGCGTATTCATCGGTTTCTCCCTGAGCCAATAGGAACGTCGAGCACCTGTTGCATCGGCCGTGCCAGTGCCGGCCCCCGGGTCGTTATGGGTGTGGGCGTGTCGCGGTCGGGGATGTTTGCCGGCATTGGGCAGGTCTGGCGCTTGAATACAGGGCGGTATGCCCAGGACAGGCTCTGGTGCGGGGCAGCGGTGCGGCGCCGGGCGGGGCCCGTTGGTGGTAAAAATCCGCTACAATGCGCGCCGATTTCGACTTGCCCCTGAGAGCCCGCCCATGCCCGCCTGCCAGACTCCTATCATCGTCGCCCTGGATTACCCGACCCGTGAGGCCGCGCTCAAGCTCGCCGATCAGTTGGACCCCAAGCTGTGCCGGGTCAAGGTCGGCAAGGAGCTGTTCACCAGCAGCGCCTCAGGTATCGTCGAGACCTTGAACGCCAAGGGCTTCGAGGTGTTCCTGGACCTCAAATTCCACGACATCCCCAACACCACTGCCATGGCGGTCAAGGCGGCGGCTGAAATGGGTGTGTGGATGGTCAACGTGCACTGCTCCGGCGGCCTGCGCATGATGGCCGCGTGCCGTGAAGTGCTGGAGCAGCGCAGCGGGACCAAGCCTCTGCTGATCGGGGTGACCGTGCTGACCAGCATGGAGCGCGAAGACCTGGCAGCCATCGGCCTGGATATCGAGCCTCAGGAGCAGGTGCTGCGCCTGGCTGCATTGGCCCAGAAAGCCGGTATGGACGGCCTGGTGTGTTCAGCCCTGGAGGCCCAGGCGTTGAAGGCCGCCCATCCGGCGCTGCAACTGGTGACTCCGGGTATTCGCCCGGCTGGCAGCGCTCAGGACGACCAACGCCGTATCCTCACCCCGCGCCAGGCGCTGGACGCCGGTTCCGACTATCTGGTGATCGGTCGCCCGATCAGTCAGGCGGCCGATCCGGCCCAGGCGCTGGCCGATGTCGTGGCGCAGATCAACGGCTGATCTCAGGCCTGCTTGGGCTGACCGTTGGAGGCATGCAGGCCACCGTCGACGGGCAGGTTGACGCCGTTGACGAAGCGCGCGTCGTGACTGGCGAGAAAGGCGATCACATCGGCCACTTCTTCCGGTTCGGCGGCTCGACCCATGGGGATGCGGTCGGCAAACTTGGCCATGAGCTGCTCGTCCTTGGCCATGTCTGCCGTCAGATCGCTCCAGGTCAGGGCTGGGCATACCGCGTTTACCCGGACACCCTGACCGCCGTATTCCAGCGCGATGGCTCGCGTGAAGTTGCTCACCGCGCCCTTGGCAGCGTTGTAGAAACTCATGCCCCAATCGCCGCCCAGACCGGACACCGATGAGACGTTGATGATGCTGCCGCCGCTTTTGATCAGGTGCGGCATGGCGGCGCGGCAGCCGTAGAACACACCGTCCACGTCGATCGACATGACCTGACGCCAGTCAGCCAGGGCGGTCTCGGTCATGGCACCCATGGGGGCTACGCCGGCATTGTTGACCAGCACATCGAGTTGCCCGAAGTGTTCGACTGCGGCCTTGACTAGATGCTGGACCTGTTCCCAGTCCGATACA
The DNA here is from genome assembly GCF_002379585.1 of Pseudomonas sp. UBA4194. GTDB lineage: Bacteria > Pseudomonadota > Gammaproteobacteria > Pseudomonadales > Pseudomonadaceae > Aquipseudomonas. Next base: position 54,355 of record NZ_DFUE01000023.1, on the reverse strand, counting down.
TCGGTCGTCACCACCAGGCTTTGACCCGGTCCGCAGTCTTTGGCCACGGCTTCGAGCTTGTCGCGGGTTCGCCCCGCCAGGACCACCCGCGCGCCTTCCTTGGCAAAGCGTCGTGCAGTGGCAGCGCCCATGCCCGAGCCTGCACCGGTTACGATCACGACTTTATCCTGGAAACGATTCATGGCTAATGCCCTCGCTGATTGATGGGATAGAGCTGTGAGGGGGACAGCGGCGAGGGGGTTCATTTCGATTCATGAAAAAGCGTTCATGCAGGCCCGCCGCCATCGCGGGTAGAACCCGCTCCCACAGGGCCCCACAGGCGCTTCGTAGCCCTTGTGGGAGCGGGTTCTACCCGCGATGGCGGTGGGCTGGCTCCCACAGGCGCTTGGTAGCCTTTGTGGGAGCGGGTTCTACCCGCGATGGCGGTGGGCTGGCTGGCGCCAGACTCAAGCCTTGCGCGCGTTCAGAATCACCAGCGTCAACACCCCCGCAACAATCCCCCAGAACGCCGACCCTACCGAAAACAAGGTCAAGCCCGACGCTGTGACCATGAACGTGATCAACGCTGCTTCGCGCTCCTGGGGCGCCTGCATCGCCTGGGTCAAGCCGTTGATGATCGAACCGAACAGCGCCAACGCCGCAATCGACAGCACCAACTCCTTGGGTAACGCCGCGAACAGGGCCGCGAGGGTCGCGCCGAAAATCCCGGCAATGCCATAGAACACCCCGCACCATACCGCCGCGGTGTAGCGTTTGTTACGGTCTTCGTGGGCGTGGGGCCCGGTGCAGATGGCGGCGCTGATCGCCGCCAGGTTGATGCCATGGGAGCCGAACGGTGCCAGCAGCAGCGAGGCAATGCCGGTCACCGAGATCAGCGGCGAGGCGGGCACCTGGTAACCGTCGGCGCGCAGCACGGCGATGCCGGGCATGTTCTGCGAGGTCATGGCCACCACGAACAGGGGGATGCCGATACTGATGGTCGCTGCCAGCGAGAACGTGGGTGTGGTCCACACGGGCTGCGCCACTTCCAACGCGAAGTGGCTGAAATCCAGCAGCCCCAGCAACCCTGAGAGCAGTGTGCCCAGCAGCAGCGCCGCGAGCACGGCGTAGCGCGGCGACACGCGCTTGATAATCAGGTAGGTGAAAAACATGCTCAACACCAGCGCGGTGCGATGCTGGGCCGCGATGAAGATTTCACTGCCGATCTTGAACAGAATGCCAGCCAGCAAGGCCGCAGCCAGGGAGGCGGGCAAGCGCTTGACCAACCGCTCGAAGCTGCCGGTCATGCCGCAGATCACCACCAGTATGGCGCAGGTGATATAGGCGCCGATGGCCTCGGGATAACTGACCCCACCCAGGCTGGTCACCAGCAGCGCCGCGCCAGGGGTCGACCAGGCCACGGTGATAGGGGTGCGGTAGCGCAGCGACAGGCCGATGTTGCACACCGCCATGCCGATCGAAAGCGCCCAGATCCAGGAAGAGATCTGGCCGCTGGTGAGACCTGCGGCCTGGCCGGCCTGGAACATCAGCACCAGGGAGCTGGTGTAGCCGGTGAGCATGGCAATGAAGCCTGCGACCATGGCAGAAATGGAGGTGTCGGCTAGGGGGCGCAGCGGCGGCAGGGTGGGGGCAGACATAGGTGGCATCCTTGGCGATCTACGGCCAAGGGTAAACGATGGCGGGGGAGGGCGAACGGTACAGCGAGATGGGGATTCGGCCGTACAGTCACCGCACGCGACACAACACCTGTAGCAGCGGCGTAAGCCGCGTCCGGCCGTTACGCGGTTCACCTGAATGACGATGGCGTTATCGGATGAGAATGACGCGGATGACCTGGATGATTGTGGGGTGTTGGACGCGGCTTACGCCGCTGCTACGGGGCGAAGCGTTGGTTGAGGTACTCGATGATGACCTTGGATTCATACATCCAGGTCACCTGGCCGGCCTCTTCGATACGCAGGCACGGCACCTTGATCTTGCCGCCCTCGGCCAGCAGGGCCTCCCGCGCGGCCGGGTCGTTCTTGGCATCGCGCAGCGCCACCGGCACATTGAGTTTGTGCAAGGTGCGGCGAGTCTTTACACAGAACGGGCAGGCATGGAACTGATAGAGCGACAGGCCGCGGGCGGCTTCGACCACCTTGGCCTGGGCCTCGGCGCTGCGTTTCTGGCGAGGCGGGCGGGTGAGCAGGTCACCCACCACAATCACCTGGCCGAGGCCGGTGCGCAGTGCTTTCATCAACATCGCCAGGTTCTCCGATTACTTGATCAGGCTGAGAAATTCGCCACGGGTGGACGCATTCTCACGGAACTCGCCCAGCATGACCGAGGTGATCATGGAGGAATTCTGCTTCTCGACGCCGCGCATCATCATGCACATGTGCTTGGCTTCGATGACCACCGCCACGCCCAGCGCGCCTGTGACCTGCTGCACCGCATCGGCAATCTGCCGGCCCAGGTTTTCCTGGATCTGCAGGCGTCGGGCATACATGTCGACGATGCGCGCCACCTTGGACAGCCCCAGCACCTTGCCGTTGGGGATGTAGGCCACATGGGCCCGGCCGATGAACGGCAGCAGATGGTGCTCGCACAGCGAGTACAGCTCAATGTCCTTGACCAACACCATTTCGCTGGCGTCCGAGCTGAACAAGGCACCGTTGGTGACCTCTTCCAGCGTTTGCTCATAGCCGCGGCACAGATACTTCATGGCTTTGGCAGCGCGTTTTGGCGTGTCGAGCAGGCCTTCGCGGTTAACGTCCTCGCCGAGCTGGCCGAGGATCGCGGTGTAGTTCTGTTCCAGGGACATGAATCCAACCTGTGGGAAAATATTTCGCAGACGCGAAGGGTACGGTGGCGGCCGCGGTGGCGCAAGTGACGCGTTATTCGTCGCGACCTTCCAGCATGGTGCGTTTGAGCATCACGTACACCGCCCCTGCGCCACCATGTCGCGCCTGGCAGGAAGTAAACCCCAGCACCTGCGGATGCTGGCGCAGCCAGGTGTTGACGTGGCTCTTGATCATCGGTCGCTTGCCGTCCAGGCGCACGGCCTTGCCGTGGGTGACGCGCACGCAGCGAACTTCGAAACGAGTGGCCTCGGCCAGAAACGCCCAGAGGGTCTCGCGGGCTTTCTCCACGTTCATGCCATGCAAGTCGAGGCTGCCTTCGAAGGGAATCTGGCCGATCTTGAGCTTGCGCATCTGGCTTTCCTGCACGCCGTCACGGGCCCAGTGCAGATCGTCTTCCGGACCGACGTCGATGACGAACTGATCGGACAGGCCGTCGACCGTCGTCACCTGAGTACCCACGGTCGCGGCTTGACGCAGGGCGGTCAGCTTTTGCTTGTCGGCTTTGGGTTTGCCGGTGTCGGCGCGGTCGTGCTTGATCGGCTTGACGCCGCGCATCTGATCCTTGAACAGGGAAAAATCGTCGTCTTGCATGAAAGCCTCCGCCACGGGAGCGCTAGTCTACGCGAGTCAATCGTGCTTTTTCATCAAGTGCGGGGCCAGGTTCAGTTCGCGGCTGCGGCGCATGCCGCGCCGAGCCCGGCGCCAGCACCACAGGCCGAGGTAGAGCACCACCACGCCGACGGCGGTGATCACCGCCGCGCCGCCGGGGCTGGCATCAAGGCCGGTGCCTTGAGGGGGATGGCCCAGCAGGGTGGCCACGCCGGCCATGGCCAGAAGCAGGCCGAACGTCAGCAACACCGCACCGATGGCGGCACCCATACGGTAGCGCCAGTTGCTCGGACCGCGTGGCCGAAGCCTGCGGGCGTTGAATCCGTCGGATGACTTCATTCCGATTCCTCAGTGGGTATCGGGCCTTCGACTCGTTCGCGCGCCCCGCGGTTCCGGCAGGTGGGGCATTTAAACGGCGAGGGGAGGTTATTCGGATAGGCGGCGCAGGGCCGCCGGCGTTCAGATCAGATGCTGGGTCAGCGCCACGGCGGCGAAGTTGTCGCGCATGATGGCCATTTCCGCTTCCTGGACTTTCGCCGCGCTGAGCACCGTATCGCCCTGGGGCAGGTCACGGGTGGCGCAGGCGTCGCTGACCAGGGTGCAGCGGTAGCCGTAGTCCTTGGAGGCACGCACGGTGGTGCTGACGCTCGAGTGGCTCATGAAACCGCAGATGATGAGGTCCAAATGGCCATAGCTTTGCAGCAGTTCATGCAGCCCGGTGTTGTTGAAGGCATTGGGCATGCGCTTCTCGACCACCGGTTCGTCACCCTCGGGTTCGAACCCCTTGATGAATTCGCCGCGTTCGCCCTGAGGGTCGAACAGGCCGCCGACGGTGCCCAGGTGGCGAATGTGCACCACCGGACGCTTGGCCGCGCGCGCCGCAGCCACCAATTGACCGATGTTGGCCAGGGCTTCGTCCATGCCGGACAGGGCCAGGTCGCCACTGAGGTATTCGTTCTGGGCATCGATGATGATCAGGCTGGCATTGGCAATCTTGGTGGGCGGAAAACCGCGACCACTGAGTTGGAACATCGTCTTCGCAACGGACATCGGGGGCTCCTTTGGGTAGGGCTTTTGCAGCATTGTCCTCTGCTGGAGCCGTTCTGTGAATCTATTGAGTGAAAATCGCTAGCGATGCTCTGGTAATATTCGCCCTCGATTCGAACGAGGAGCTTTTGTGATCACTTCCCGCCTGCGCACTCTGCGCGACCACATCCGTTGGGCCGTCAGCCGTTTTCATGGTGAAGAGTTGTTCTTCGGCCATGGCACCGACAACGCCTGGGACGAAGCGCGCCTGCTGGTGCTGGGCGCCCTCAACCTGCCGTTCGAAGTGGCGGACAGCTACCTGGATTGCCGCCTGGAAGACGACGAGATCGTGCATGTGCAGCACCTGCTCAAACGCCGGATCGAAGAGCGCGTGCCCGCCGCCTACCTGATCGGCGAAGCCTGGTTCTGCGGCATGTCGTTCATCGTCGACGCCCGTGTACTGGTGCCCCGTTCGCCCATCGGCGAGCTGATCGAGAACCGCTTCGAACCTTGGCTGGCCCGGCCTCCGGCGCGCATTCTTGACCTGTGCACCGGTTCCGGGTGCATCGGTATCGCCTGCGCCGACGTGTTCCCCGACGCCGAAGTGGCGCTGGGCGACCTGTCGTTCGAGGCCCTGGAAGTGGCCAATCAGAACATCGAGCGCCATGGCGTGGACGATCGCGTCTACACCGTTCAGGGCGACGGCTTCGAAGGCCTGCCGGGCCAGCGTTTCGACTTGATCGTGTCGAACCCACCCTACGTCGATGCCGAGGACTTTGCCGACATGCCCGCCGAGTACCAGCATGAGCCGGAACTGGGGCTGGCGTGCGGCGACGATGGCTTGAACCTGGTGCGCAGGATGCTGGCCGAAGCGGCGGACCATCTGACCGAGAAAGGGTTGCTGATCGTCGAGGTGGGCAACAGCCAGGTGCACGTCGAAGCGCTGTACCCAGAAGTGGATTTCGCCTGGCTGGAATTCCAGCGGGGTGGGCATGGGGTGTTCATGTTGACGGCCGAGCAGTGCCGGGCGCATCAAGAGGTGTTTGCGGCGCGGGTTTGAGGTGATGTTGGGGTGGGTGGGTAGGTGGGTGGAGGTAGGTGTACGTAGGTGGATTTGGGGTGA
>NZ_DFUE01000023.1:31006-48683 GCF_002379585.1 Pseudomonas sp. UBA4194 | reverse complement strand
GAGGGGACCATCCACCACCGTTCTCCACATCTACCGATGAGTAGCAATCCAGATCAACAACCCCGCCTGAAACACTGCGAACGCGATCAAACAGGCAATGGTAAACCTCAGCCCGCTGTCCTCACGTTTGTAACGGCTGATCTTCTCCTCCTGCTGGCGCAATTTCACGTCCAGTTCCTGGAGGTTGCGCTCGGCCAGTTGAAGCATCTCGCTGGCTTCCAGAATCTCGACCACCTGCACCTTTTCTCCATTCCATGTAGCCAGTAACTGGCTGACCTGAACCTCCTTGTACTGCCCCTTGAGTTTCTGCGCATCGGCATACTCGACATCCAGACCCTGCGTGCGCAGCGCGTGGTCGCGGCGGTCCAGAGCGTCCTTCTGCAAGGCCTCCTTGTTGGACAATGCTGCGCCTTCGAGGCGGTAATGGGACCATTTGCGCTGGGCCCAGGCGGTCGCCTGAGCCATCAGGAAACGACCCAGGCCGCGATTCAGCGGCTCTATCTGCAAGCCGTGCTCGGACCCCAGCGTCACGTGGCGGGTCTTGTGGTTGACCCACACATCGAGCTGGTTCTGCTCCTTGCGCACCTTCTGCCCCGGCAATTGAATGTCCAGGCGCAGCAGACTGAGCTCAGGGCCATGGCGCTCGGCCCTGCCGAACTGTACGAAACGCAGCGGTCGCGCCCCGGTGGTGCGGTCCACGGGCAAGGGTGCCAGGCGTAGCATCTTGAACTGTTCGGTGGTCACCTCGGCCCAGGGCTTCTCGGGTACGGCGGCCGGTTCAGGAGGGACCGGCGCTGCTTGTGGGGTGTCGGTGGCGTGGTTGTCGGTCATGGAGAGTGGTCCTTGGTCACTCTCCTGTATCGACTGTGTTACGCAAGTCTTGAGGGGTCAAAGCGTGCCGATGAAGTCCACCACCACGCGGCCCAACTGGTCGGCCAGCGGACGGTTCGGGTCGCGATAGGATTGCAGCTGCGCCTTGATGTCCATGGGCACGATGCGCAGCACGTGGTTCATGCCATCGATCAACGCTAGCTGGGCATCGGGCTTGGCGCGCTGCAATGCCTCGGCGTCGCCGACACCCACCTGGATGTCATTGCGGCCCTGTACGATCAGTGCGGGCACCTTCAGCCGGGCAAAGGCCTTGGCGGGGTCCTGGCGCAGCAAGGTAATCAGATAAGGCTGCACGCTGGGGCGGAATAGCACTTGCAGCGGCTCGGGTACATCCGGGTCGAACTGGCCAGCGTCGAGCCGATCGATCAGCTGGTTGCTGCGCGCTTGCAGCTCCACCGGCAGGCGCTCCTTGATCTGCTCGCGCAAGACCTCCGCCAGCGGGCGGCCGCTGCCCGATAGCGAGATCACCCCCGCCGCCTGGGCCTGGGGCGCCGCCAGGCTGGCAATCAGCGCACCCTCGCTGTGACCCAGCACAATCAGCGGCCCGAAACGCGGGTCGGCCTTGAGCTGGCGGCTCCAGGCGACGGCATCGGCGACGTAGCCCTCGACGCTGAGGTCGCGTTCATCGGGCGTGGCCTGCAAGCCCGTAGCCACGCCGCGCTTGTCGTAGCGCACACTGGCGATATGGTTGCGCGCGAGCAACACCGCCAGCTTTTTCAGGCTGTCGTTACGCCCGCCCTCTGGATTATTGCCATCGCGGTCGGTGGGCCCGGAGCCGGAGATGATCAGCACCACAGGCACTGGTTTCGACGATTTTGGCAGCAGCAGCGTACCGTGCAGGCGGCCCTGCTCGGTCTGCAATTCGATCGGGCGCTGCAGCACGCTGGGGCTGGCCGCCTGGGCCAAGGCACTGCAGAAAAACAGGAAACAGGCAATCAGCCGTAACATCATCAAGCCACTATCGGGGAAAGGTGCGATTTGGACTGGAGCCGTGCTTGAAAGGTTCAGGGATGATCTGGCCGCCGACCCTGCGTATACTGGCGCCCAGTCTGATTCGGTTGATTTCGCGGAGCGCCCTGCATGTCCGGCAATACCTACGGCAAGCTGTTCACTGTCACCACCGCTGGCGAGAGCCATGGCCCGGCGTTGGTCGCCATCGTCGACGGCTGCCCGCCAGGTCTGGAGCTTTCCCTGAGCGACCTGCAGCACGACCTCGACCGGCGCAAGCCTGGCACCAGCCGGCACACCACCCAGCGCCAGGAGGCCGACGAAGTCGAAATCCTTTCCGGCGTATTCGAAGGCCGCACCACCGGTACCTCCATCGGTCTGCTGATTCGCAACACCGATCAGAAGTCCAAGGACTACTCGGCGATCAAGGACCTGTTCCGTCCCGCCCATGCCGACTACACCTACCACCATAAATACGGTGAGCGCGACTACCGCGGTGGCGGCCGCAGTTCGGCCCGCGAGACGGCCATGCGTGTGGCGGCCGGCGCCATCGCCAAGAAATACCTGGCCAGCCAGGGCATCGTCATTCGCGGCTACATGAGCCAGCTGGGCCCGATCGAAATCCCCTTCAAAACCTGGGATTGCGTTGAAGAAAATGCCTTCTTCAGCCCCGATCCGGACAAGGTCCCGGAGCTGGAGGCGTATATGGACCAACTGCGCCGCGACCAGGATTCGGTGGGCGCGAAGATCACCGTGGTCGCCGAAGGCGTGGTGCCCGGCCTGGGCGAACCGATCTTCGACCGCCTGGACGCCGACCTGGCCCACGCCTTGATGAGCATCAATGCCGTCAAGGGTGTGGAAATCGGCGCCGGCTTCGCGTCGGTCGCCCAGCGCGGCACCGAGCACCGGGATGAACTGACGCCCGAAGGCTTCCTCAGCAACAACGCGGGCGGCATTCTGGGCGGCATTTCCTCCGGCCAGCCCATCGTTGCCCATCTGGCGCTCAAGCCGACGTCGAGCATCACTACGCCGGGTCGCTCCATCGATGTCCACGGCCAGCCGGCGGATGTCATCACCAAGGGTCGTCACGACCCCTGCGTGGGCATTCGCGCTACGCCGATTGCCGAGGCGATGATGGCCATCGTGCTGATGGACCACCTGCTGCGTCATCGCGGCCAGAACGCCGACGTGCGGGTGACCACTCCGGTACTGGGCCAACTGTGACGTCGGGTCGACCTGCCAGCAGTCGGGGTTGAGCGGCGTGCCGTCGATCCCGTACTGGCGGCTGTCCAGCTTCTACCTGTTCTATTTCGCCCTGCTGGGGGCGACCGCGCCATTTCTGGGGCTGTATTTTCATCACCTGGGTTTCGACAGCGCGCGCATTGGCGAGCTGGTTGCCATTCCCATGTTGATGCGTTGCATCGCGCCCAATCTGTGGGGCTGGCTGGGCGATCACACCGGGCGCCGGCTGGCTATCGTCCGGCTTGGCGCAGTGTGCACCCTGGCGACCTTTGCGCTGATCTTCCTCGACAAGAGCTACGCCTGGCTGGCCATGGTCATGGCCTTGCACGCGTTCTTCTGGCACGCGGTGCTGCCGCAATTCGAAACCATCACCCTGGCTCATCTGCACGGCCAGCCCGCTCGCTACAGCCAGATTCGGCTGTGGGGCTCGATCGGCTTCATCCTGGCTGTGGTCGGGATGGGCCGTCTGTTCGAGTGGCTGGGCCTGGATGCCTACCCTTACACGGTGGTGGTCATCATGGCGGGTATCGTCGTGGCCAGCGCCTGGGTGCCCAATGCCCAGCCGGCGGACCACGGCCCGCGCCTGTCCGGTGAAGGCTTTCTCGAACAACTGCGTCAACCGGGTGTGCTGGCCTTCTATGTCTGCGTCGGGCTGATGCAGTTGAGCCATGGCCCGTACTACACTTTTCTGAGCCTGCACCTGGAATCACTGGGCTACAGCCGCGGTGTGATCGGGGTACTGTGGGCCGTCGGGGTTGTCGCCGAAGTGCTGATGTTCATGGCCATGAGTCGCATCCTGGCGCGGTTCTCGGTCCGTCAGGTGTTGATCGCCAGTTTCATGCTGGCCGCAGTGCGATGGTTGTTGCTGGGCAGTTTCGCCGAACACCTGGGGGTACTGGTGCTGGCGCAACTGATGCACGCCGCGACCTTCGGCAGCTTTCACGCTGCAGCCATTCATTTCGTACAGCGCAGCTTCGGCTCGCGCCAGCAAGGCCAGGGCCAGGCCCTGTATGCCGCCCTGGCCGGGGTAGGGGGCGCGCTGGGTGCGCTGTATTCCGGCTACCTGTGGCAGCCACTGGGCGCTTCGGGCACCTTCGCCCTGGCCAGTCTCGCCGCATTCGCCGCCACCGTCATCATGCTCAGACGCACGCCAGGGGCTCAACCCGAGGCGGGCACAGAAAAGGGATCGCAGCCATGAGTCGCCTCACCGTGTATCACCAAAGCACACCGGACATTCCCAACAAGGTGCTGAGCCATGTCGAAGACATCGCGGCGACATTGGCCGAATTGGGCGTCACGTTCGAACGCGCCGAATCGACCTTGCCGGTCCAGGCCGGTGCCAGCCAGGAAGAAGTGGTGGCCGCCTACAGAGCCGAGGTGGACGTGTGGATGGGGCAGGGCGGCTATCTGGAACTGGATGTGCTAAGCATCGACGAGGATCACCTGGGTGCGGTGCAGGTTGCTGACGGTTGGCAACGCGAGCACCGGCTGCAAGGCGATTGTGCCATCTGCTTGCTCGCCGGCCGGCTGTCGGTGAGCCTGCATGTAGCCGACTACATGTACACCGTGCTATGCGAGCGCAACGATCGCCTGGTAGTGCCCGCAGGAATGCCCCACTGGCTGGATGTCGGCGAACGCCCCCGCCTGGTTGCACTTCGACTATTCGCCGATCCCCGCCCCCTAAACCTGTAGCAGCGGCGTAAGCCGCGTCCGCTCCCCGCAAGAATCCCGCCCCACAAAACCCCCACCCAAAAAAAACCCGCTACCAGGATGCGCCAGGGAGCGGGTTGGACGTGCAAAAAAGGCTCAGGCCGAGTGATAAGTCGGCAGGGCAAAACGATTCTGGCTTTGCAGCATGCTGATGGCCGGCAACTGGCTGGCTTCCCCGGCCAGGTCACGGCGAATCGCGCTGATGACCCAGGTCAACTGCTCTGGGGTATTGAGTTGGGCATAGGAGATGGAACGTTTGATCTGTTTGCCATCGCCGTCGCGCAAGGTCAGCAGAACAGCGCCATCAGGACGCGGTTGAGTGGTGACTTCATACTCGGAGAAAACGGAAACGAATTTTTCGTGGAGGAAGGTCATTTGCAGCTCCTTGACTCTAGGTTGGCAGGCTTGAGTAAGGAGTTGCAGCGAGTGTGCCAACAATTCTAAATAAAAAAATCGTTTAAAATCATGGGGTTGTGAAGTTTCGTTTTTTAGGGCTTCGTGCAATATGCATGAATGGCCATTTGGCATACTGCATTTTGCGCGGCGGGGCAGGGCGAGGGATACGTTCGTCCGGGACGTGAGAGGGGGGCATACGGGCAGACTTTTTCCGCAGGCCTACTGTCTATGACCACAAATCGCTAATAAATTCCCATGCGCCTGACCATAGGCCCTGTCTGTTGCAGCCAGAGGGGCGCATGGGGACACTGACCACCGTGATCAATTGCCAGGAGGTTTTCATGACCGAGACCCAAGCCCGCCAGATGAATGATGAAGAAGCAGCGCAATTTGCCGAACAGGTATTCGACGTGGCTCGCAGTGGCGATGCCACCATGCTTGCGCGCCTGCTGGAAAAAGGCCTGCCGCCCAATCTGCGTAATCACAACGGCGATACCCTGCTGATGCTGGCTACTTATCATGGGCATCTGGAGGCCGCGAAGGTGCTGCTGGAGCACAAGGCCGATCCGTTGATCGCCAATGACAAGAACCAGCTGCCGATGGCGGGGGCCGCGTTCAAGGGCAACCTGCCGATGGTGCAGTTGTTGGTGGAGCAGGGTACGCCGGTCGACGGTGCGTCGGCCGATGGCCGCACCGCACTGATGATGGCGGCGATGTTCAATCGCACCGCCATGGTCGATTACCTGCTGGCGCAGGGTGCCGACCCGGCTGCTGTCGACGCCCAGGGTACCAATGCGTTGGGCGCCGCACGCGCCATGGGTGCGGTCGACACCACCGCTCAGCTGGAGCGCCTGGCCGGCTGATACCCCGGCGGGCATTTTGCGGCTATCCTTGCGGCCTTTTTCCAGTGCCGCGGGGTGGCCTCATGAAACAACAGCTTATCGAACTCATCGGCAAAATCAGTTCCGGGTGCATGGCTGATGATGACATCGAGCGCATCGCTGACGAAGCCGCCCAGGCCTATGCCCATCCGCAAGGCTTCCTGGCTGCCAACCCGGACATCAACTACGACGATACCTTTCCCATCGGTCTGGGTGAGTGGGTGGTGGTGGGGAGTCTGCCGGACACGGTGATTTTCCAGGCCGACACCTATCCTGAGTTGCTGCAGCAGATCATCGACTCGTTCGGGCCGGACGTACCCTTCAATATCAAGCCCAAGCAACTGAACAAAGTGGACGCGCTCACCGCGCTCAATCGTATTCAGGTGCAATTGAGCGCCATGAGCAAGGATCTGGGCGGGTATGTGCTGGTCAATTTCAGCGAGCCGCTGGATGACGAGCTGCAAATGGTGCTGGTGTATGGCCAGGATGTGGAGCGGGTGGTGGCGTTGGGCGCCGAATTGAAGATCGCCGCCGCGCCGGCGTTGGAGGCATTGCGGGTCGCGGTACACGTTTGAGTGATGGGTAGCAGCGCCGGCCCTTCGCGGGCAGAGCCCGCTCCCACAGGGGGCGGGGTGAGCCTAAGCTTTTCTGCGCGGCTGATGCCCCCTTCGCGGCTGTACGCCGCTCCTACAATGCCCCCGTTCCCCCCGTAGGAGCGGCGTCCAGCCGCAAAAAGGCCAACCCCAAATCCAACCCCGACCCCAATCCCCCTGTAGGAGCGGCGTCCAGCCGCGAAGAGGCCACCCCCGCCAACCCCGACCCCAACCCCCTGTAGGAGCGGCGTCCAGCCGCGAAGGGGCCGCCCCGCCAACCCCAAATCCAACCCCCCCCCGCCCCTCGACCCCAACCCCTCTGTAGGAGCGGCGTCCAGCCGCGAAGGGGCCAAACCTGCTAAACCCCAAATTCAAGCCCCACCACGGAACCCCAGCGACCCCCAGCTATCCTAAGTGATGCAAGCCATCCTCAAGGAGCATCACATGGGTTCCACTTTCAATAGCCTGGTCGGGCTCATCATTCTGGCGCTCGACATCTGGGCAATCATCAATGTCATCAAAAGTGGGGCAGGAACCGGGGCGAAAGTCCTTTGGGTGCTGCTGATCATTCTGCTGCCAGTGCTGGGCTTGATCATCTGGGCTATCGCCGGGCCGCGAGGCAACGTGCGGGTCTGACAGCCGCTGTTTCAATGCAAACGGTCGAGCCCGCAATGGGTTCGACCTTCCCCCCCTGCCGACGTATCATGTCCGGCGATTGTTACCGGCTGTTGCCGTTTCCCATTGGGCTGACTGACCTCATCGCGTCTGGCACGCGCTCCCACCAGGGTCGCAGCGACCTCGAACGCGCCAGGTGCCCGCTCGAAGCTGATGAAAATTAAACGGAATTTTCACCTTTAATGGCCGACAATCCGCGCCCAGCTTTTACCGACAAAAATCCTACAGACCCCAACGGACTTTCCCACGACATGGCTACCCCGGACGCCTTGAGTCAAAAGCAGCCCGCGCGCGGCAAGCTGCAACCCAACGTCAAATCGCACCTGGCCTACACCCTGCTCAGCGGCCTGGCAATCATGCTGATGCTCAGCGGGTTGCGCCTGGCGCTGCTGTGGTACAACCGCGAGATGATCGGCGACACCCCCGCCAGCACCTTCGTCGAAGCCATGCTCAACGGCCTGCGCTTCGACCTGCGCCTGGTGGTCTACCTGCTGATTCCATTGCTGCTGGCAGTGCTGAGCGCCACCGCAATGCGCTGGCGCGGTTGGTTCCGCGCCTGGTTGACCATCGTTTCCAGCATCGTGCTGTTGTGCGGGCTGATGGAGATGGACTTCTACCGCGAGTTCCACCAGCGTCTCAACGGCCTGGTGTTCCAATACGTGAAGGAAGACCCGAAAACCGTACTGAGCATGATCTGGTACGGCTATCCGGTGGTCCGTTACCTGCTCGCCTGGGCGCTGGTCACATGGCTGCTGAGCCTGGTGTTCAAGGGCTTCGACCGCTTGACCCGTCCGCGCCAGGCCAGCACCCACGTTGCCTCGGCGCGTACGGTAGCACCCTGGTACGCGCGCATCGGCGTGTTCGTGGTGATCTTGTTGATCGCCGTGGTTGCCGCCCGGGGCACGTTGCGTCAAGGCCCGCCGCTGCGCTGGGGTGATGCCTATACCACCGACTCCAACTTCGCCAACCAGTTGGGCCTCAACGGCTCGCTGACACTGATTGCCGCAGCGAAGAGCCGGATGTCCGAAGACCGCGACAACATCTGGAAGGCCACCCTGCCACAGGAGCAGGCGCAGCAGACCGTCCGCGACATGCTGCTCACGTCCCACGACACGCTGGTGGACAGCGACACCGCAGCCGTACGACGCAACTTCCAGCCGCCGCAGGAAAACACCCTGCCGATCAAGAACGTGGTGGTCATCCTGCTGGAGAGCTTTGCCGGTCACTCGGTTGGGGCTTTGGGCGCCGAAGGCAATATCACACCGTACTTCGACAAGCTGGCCCAGGAAGGCACGCTGTTCGACCACTTCTTCTCCAGCGGCACCCATACCCACCAGGGCATGTTCGCCACCATGGGCTGCTTCCCCAACCTGCCAGGTTTCGAATACCTGATGCAGACCCCGGAAGGCAGCCATAAACTGTCTGGCCTGCCGGAGATGCTCAGCGCGGCGCGTAACTACGATGACGTCTACGTGTACAACGGCGACTTCGCCTGGGACAACCAGTCCGGGTTCTTCAGCAACCAGGGCATGACCACGTTCATCGGCCGCAACGACTTCGTCAACCCCGTGTTCTCGGACCCGACCTGGGGCGTGTCCGACCAGGACATGTTCGACCGCGGCAATGAAGAGCTGGCCAAGCGCGGCGCTGCCGGCAAGCCGTTCTATGCCTTGCTGCAGTCGCTCTCCAACCATGTGCCCTATGCCCTGCCGGCCAACCTGCCGGTCGACAAGGTGACCGGCCGCGGCAGCCTGGACCTGCACCTCACAGCCATGCGCTATTCGGACTGGGCCCTGGGCCAATTCTTCGAGAAGGCCCGCAAGGAGCCTTACTTCAAAGAGACCCTGTTCGTGGTATTGGGCGACCACGGCTTTGGCAATGAAAAGCAGATTACCGAGATGGACCTGGGGCGCTTCAACATCCCGATGTTGCTAATTGGCCCGGGCATCCAGGAGAAGTTCGGCAAGGTGGTACACACCGTCGGCACGCAGCCGGATGTGGTGCCGACCATCATGGGTCGCCTGGGCGGCGCCAGCCAGCATCAATGCTGGGGGCGTGACCTGCTCAACCTGCCGGAAGGCGACAAGGGCTTTGCGGTGATCAAGCCCTCGGGCAGTGAGCAGACCGTGGCAATCATCAGCGGCGACCGTATTCTGGTCGAGCCGCGCGAGATGGACCCACGTCTGTACCGCTACCAGTTGGGCCGCGAGTTCAAGGCTGACCTGATCGAGGATGCCACCGACGTGCCGCAGCTGCGCGAACGGCTCGACTCGTTCATCCAGACCGCCACCAAGAGCCTGCTGGACAACACCGCCGGCGCGGTGGAGAGCAAGCAGGAGTAATGTTTGCCGGGGGATCGGCGATGTCTGCTCCCCCAACTTCCAATCCCTGCCACCCCCCAACACCCCCTCGCCAAACGTCACCTCCCCGGAACGAACGTTCCCCCGCATCGGTCCACTTCTAGGTAGCCGTATCACCCTGCTTCCTGCCCGACTTTCGCTGAGGAGATACACAACGATGAAAGAGTGGAAAATCAGCTTCGTCAATAAAGATGGCGTGCTGGACAGTATGACCATCAGTGCCGAAAACTGTCCGACCATTGAGGACGCCGCGAAGCTCGTTCGCTCAAAACTTTATCCGGTTGCCGCTGAACTGGACGATGTTACTTTGCCTGATAAAGTCGCCTCACCCGCGGTCAAATCGTTGAAGTCGCAACACAGTGTCGAGATCACCGCCATCACCGAAGTGGCCTGAAAATAGTTTGTCGGTCAGGCCCTTGGCACCGGCCTGACCTTCGCGCTACTCTGCATCCCAAGGGTCGGCAAGACCTTGTCTTCATAAGCTCCATGCTTGTTTCCGGGCACCTGCGCCATTGCGCAGTGCTGCAAACTTTCCGCTGTTCTGAGGAGGTCCTGGAAGTACTGAAAGTCTATCCGTCATTTATGCCGAGGAGGACGATTCATGAGCACAGCCTATCAAGAAGATATCAGCAGCAACGTTCTGCGCCGCATGAAGGAAGGCGGTTTCGATTTTGCCCGTATTCACCCGATCGAGTTCTACGCCGTCTTCCCCGATGAAGACCGCGCGCGAACGGCTGCCGGCAAGTTTCAGGGCGAGTCGCTCAATGCGCAGGTCAGTGAACGAGACGACGGCGCCTGGAATCTGGAATTGAGCAAGGTGATGTACGCCACCTATGGCGGCATCGGTGAGTTCGAGCATGACTTCGAAGCGGTGATCGAGCCGCTCGGGGGTGAAATTGAAGGCTGGGGCGTAAAGCATGAGATCAAGCGTCCGCCCGCTTGATTTTTCCGCGGGTGGACCGGGGCCTTGTCCCGATCTACCCGCGGACATTCACGGATAACGAATAAAAAAAGGCCGCTTCAGGCGAAGCGGCCGAATGGGAAGACAGTCGAATTCAATAAGGCGCCAAGGATTTGCCGGTGCCGGTGCAAGGATTATCAACAAACGCCGCAAGCCATTGAAATCAACTCTGTCTATGCTGGTCATAGTGTTTAGCCGCTTGAAAACCCGCTTCGCAATGAAGCGTGCTCCATCGGCGCAATGGGTTTGTCGCACAAGAATGGTGCGTGGTTTCCAACAAGAATATCCAAGCACTTGATTACACAGCACTTATGCCGATGGCACGGGCCTTGCGAAGGCTCTTGGGTCCGGGTGACAAGGAGTACGGCATGATCCGCACCTACTATGATGAGATGTACGATGCAGGCGGCCTGGTTCGCCCGCATTATCGGGAGTTCGCCCGTTGGCTGGCAGAAACGCCGCCAGAGCTTTTGGCCCAACGGCGACGCGAGGCCGATCTGTTGTTTCATCGCGCCGGCATCACCTTCACCTTGTACGGGGACGAGCAGGGCACCGAGCGCCTCATCCCTTTCGACACCATTCCACGCAGCATTCCTGCCAGTGAGTGGCGCGTGGTCGAGCGCGGCTGTATTCAGCGGGTCAAAGCGCTGAACATGTTTCTGGCCGACCTCTATCACGACCAGCGCATCATCAAGGCCGGGATCATTCCCGCCGAGCAGGTGCTGGCCAACGAGCAGTATCAACTGGCGATGCAAGGGTTGAACCTGCACCGCGACATCTATTCGCATATCTCCGGGGTCGACCTAGTACGCGATGGCGATGGCAGCTACTACGTGCTCGAGGACAACCTGCGTACGCCCAGCGGTGTGAGCTACATGCTCGAAGACCGCAAGATGATGATGCGTCTGTTCCCGGAGTTGTTTGCCGCCCAGCGCATTGCGCCGGTCGATCACTACCCCAACCTGCTGCTGGACACCCTGAAGAGCTCCAGCCCCATCGACAATCCCAGCGTGGTGGTGCTGACGCCTGGGCGGTTCAACAGCGCTTTCTTCGAACACGCCTTCCTGGCGCGGGAAATGGGCGTGGAGTTGGTGGAAGGCGCGGACCTGTTCGTGCGTGACGATCGCGTCTTCATGCGCACCACCGACGGGCCCAAGGCGGTGGACGTGATCTACCGCCGACTGGACGATGCATTCCTCGATCCTCTGGCCTTCAATCCGGACTCGATGCTGGGTGTGCCCGGTCTGCTCTCGGCCTACCGCTCCGGCAATGTGGTGCTGGCCAATGCCATCGGCACAGGCGTGGCGGACGACAAGTCGGTGTATCCGTTCGTGACCGACATGATTCGCTTCTATCTGGACGAAGAGCCAATTCTCAAGAACGTGCCGACCTGGCAGTGCCGCAAGCCTGAGGAACTGTCCCACGTGCTGGCCAACCTGCCGGATCTGGTGGTCAAGGAAACCCAAGGCTCCGGCGGTTACGGGATGTTGGTCGGGCCGGCCGCCAGTGCAGCGGAGATCGAGAATTTCCGGGCGCGGCTCAAAGCCCGTCCGCATGCGTATATCGCCCAGCCGACCCTGTCGCTGTCCACGTGCCCGACCTTCGTTGAAAACGGAATCGCCCCACGCCACATCGATTTGCGCCCCTTCGTGCTGGCCGGCCGCGAAACCCGTGTGGTGCCCGGCGGTTTGACCCGTGTCGCGCTGCGCGAAGGCTCGCTGGTGGTGAACTCGTCACAGGGTGGCGGTACCAAAGACACCTGGGTGGTCGAGGATTAAGGATGCCTGCCAATGCTAAGTAGAACTGCCTCGGATTTATATTGGATGTCGCGCTACCTGGAGCGCGCGGAGAATCTGGCGCGGATGCTCGACGTCAGCTACTCGCTGTCGCTGATGCCCCAGGATGGCCGTGGCGATGGCCTGGATGAAATCGCCATGCCGCTGCTGATCACCGGCACGCTCGATGATTACCTCGAGCGTCATGGTCAGCTGCATGCCGAACGCCTGCTGCATTTCTTCGCCCTGGACCCCAGCAACCCGGCCAGCATCTACAGCTGCCTGGGTGCCGCGCGGGCCAGTGCCCATGCCGTCCGCGGTCGGATCACCGCCGACATGTGGGAAAACATCAATGCTACCTGGCTGGAGATCCGCGGCATTGCCGAGCAGGGTGTCAGCCGGTACGGCATGAGCCGCTTCTGCGAGTGGGTGAAGGAGCGCTCCAACGTGTTCCGCGGTGCCACCTACGGCACCATCATGCGCAACGATGCCTTCCGGTTCATTCGCCTGGGCACTTTCATCGAGCGGGCCGACAATACTCTGCGCCTGCTGGATGCGCGCTACGAAATGCTTGGCGAGGATGCCGACACGGTCAGCGTCGACGACAACTCCGCGCGTGACTATTACCAGTGGAGCGCCTTGCTGCGCGCCTTGTCGAGCTTCGAGGCATACACCGAAATCTACCGCGATGCTCCCGCAGCCCGGCCAGTGGCCGAACTGCTGTTGTTGCGCGCCGATGTGCCGCGCTCACTGCGCGCCTGTACCGAAGAGATCAACCACATCCTGGCCGATCTGCCAGGCGCCAACGGCCGCCCGGCGCAACGCCTGGCTGCGGAATTCGATGCGCGCCTGCGCTATACCGGCATCGGGGAAATCCTCGATGAAGGCCTGCATGAATGGTTGAACGAACAGATCCCACTGGTGCGCCAGCTGGGCAACGCGATTCACAGCTCTTATCTGGAGGCTGTATGAGACTTAGCATTAGTCACGAAACTGCCTATCACTACGACGATGAAGTGCGAGCGAGCATCCAGTATTTGCGCCTGACGCCCCACGACAGCGAGCGCCAGCAGGTATTGAGCTGGCACCTGGACCTGCCGCGACCCGTGCGTGCGCAACTGGACCCGTTCGGCAATATCCTCCACGTGCTGACTTTGGACGATCCCCACGACGCCATCATCATCGGTGCGCGCGGTCAGGTGGAAATCGACGAGACCCGCGAGGCCGAACACGAACCGCAGTCTCCGCTGCCATTCCTGCGCTTCACCCGCCTGACCGAGGCCGACGATGCCCTGCGCGCCTTCGCTTCGCGCCAGTGCAAGAAGCGCAAGGACCGTACCGGCCTGATCGATCTGATGGCAGCTCTGAGCCAGCACATCACCTACACCCCCGGTGTGACCGCTGTGGATACCAGCGCGGCACAGGCGTTCGCCAGCGGTGCCGGCGTCTGCCAGGACCACACCCACGCGTTCCTCGCTTGCGCGCGCAGCCTGGGGGTACCGGCGCGTTACGTGTCGGGATATCTGTTTACCGAGAACAGCGAGCACCTGGCCAGCCACGCCTGGGCCGAAGCCTGGATCGATGATGCCTGGTACAGCTTCGACGTCACCAACCAGTTGGCCAAGCCGGAGCGGCATTTGAAGTTGGCCATCGGCCTGGACTATCTGGACGCCTGCCCGGTGCGCGGTATGCGCCGCGGCGGTGGATTCGAGCAGATGCACGCCAAGGTCCTGGTCACCCCGACCACGCCCATGATCAGCATGGCGACACAGACGCAAACACAAACGCAAACACAATCCCAAGGCTAAACTCGCCCCGCTTTTTGGCCCCCTCTCCCCCAGGGAGAGGGCTGGGGTGAGGGGACCAGTCACCGCGTGACCTCGCTAGTGCCCACCCACCTAACTTCCCCGCGCCCCTACCGAGCAGCCCTGCCACAGACCTACCAGAATAGCCTGCCCAAGTTCGGCAGAATCAATAATAAAGTCGTAGCAAACACAATAAGTCCGGCCTGACGAATCTTTGGATGTCTGAACATGGCGAACTGCCTTTGGTGTTGTTCTTCCTGGGCGCCAATTGCACGCTGAGACCCGAAGCCGGGCTCGGGGGGCATGCACCTTCACGATCTGCTCCGGCAAGACCCGGCAGCAATAGTCATGTTTTTTAACCTTAGAAGCCGCGGCCTCCGTGGTTTAGAACGCTTTTGTATAGTGCTCTTGGTTTTTACGATTACAAACTGCTAAGGAACTGATTCCAATAATACGAACACGCTGTTCTAGACAGGCGAACGTCTACTGGAAAGCAGATTTGAAGGGTTTGACCGTTCATCAGGTCGACTTTCGCAAGTTGCACTTGCCATCCTCGGTCCCCACGCGGCACGCTCTGCATCTGAATTTCGGCCTGATAGCGGCGAGCGACCCATGACCCTGAACATTTGCATTCTTGAAACCGATGTCCTGCGACCGGAACTGGTAGAGCAATACCACGGCTACGGGCGCATGTTCGAAAACCTGTTCGCTCGTCAGCCGATTCCCGCGCGCTTTACCGTGTTCAATGTCATGAACGGCGAGTATCCGGACGAGGGTGCGCGCTACGATGCCTACCTGGTGACGGGCAGCAAGGCAGACTCGTTTGCGACCGATCCCTGGATCGAAACCCTCAAGGCCTTCATGCTGGACCGTTACCAGCGGGGCGACAAGTTGCTGGGGATCTGCTTCGGCCATCAGCTCCTGGCGCTGCTGCTGGGTGGCAAGGCTGAACGGGCGACCCAGGGGTGGGGGGTAGGGACTCATGAGTACACCTTGGCCAATCGCACGCCCTGGATGACGCCGGAGATCGAAACCCTGACGTTGTTGATCAGTCATCAGGATCAGGTCACGGCGCTCCCGGCGAATGCTTCGGTGGTGGCCTCCAGTGAGTTCTGTCCGTTCGCGGCGTACCGGATTGGTGATCAGGTGCTGTGTTTCCAGGGCCATCCGGAGTTCGTTCATGATTACTCGCGGGCCTTGCTGGATATCCGTCAGCAGCATTTGGGTGAGCAGGTCTATAACAGCGGTATTGCCAGCCTGGATAAGGAGCATCAGGGCATTACCGTGGCGGAATGGATGATGCGGTTCGTGGCGCATGATGCGCGGCCCGCCCCTTGAACCGAGTCGGCCCCATCGCGGGTAGAACCCGCTCCCACAGAAATCACCAAACCCACCCCCTGTGGGAGCGGGCTCTGCCCGCGATAGGGCACCCCGGCCTACAGCCAGCCCTGTGGGAGCGGGCTCTGCCCGCGATAGGCGCACCTCGGTCTACACCCACCCCTGTGGGAGGGGGCTCTGCCCGCGATAGGCGCACCTCGGTCTAAAGCCAACCCTGTGGGAGCGGGCTCTGCCCGCGATAGGGGCGCCTCGGCCTACAGCCAGCCCGCGCGCTTGAACCCCGCAAACAACCCCGAACACCCCGTCACAATCACCCCCAGCACCACGTAATACCCATAGTGCCAGGTCAACTCCGGCATGTTTTCAAAGTTCATCCCATAGATCCCTGCAATAGCCGTGGGAAACGCCAGGATCGCCGCCCACGCGGCAAACTTGCGCTGGGTGATGCTTTGTCGCGACGACTCCAGCAACAACCCGATCTCGATGGTCTGGCTGGCAATGTCACGCATGGTGCCCAGATCTTCCATCTGCCGATTCACATGAATCTGCACATCGCGAAAATACGGGCGCATGTTCTTGTCGATGAAAGGGAAGTCCAGGCGCTGCAGCTCTTCACTGATTTCCACCATCGGCGCCACGTAGCGCCGCAGCCGCAGCAGTTCCCGCCGCAGGCCATGCAGGTGCTGGATATCAGCCTCCTTGAGTGACCCGCCCAGCACATTGCGCTCCAGCTCCTCTATCTCGCAATGAATCGCCTCGCTGACGGGCTGGTAGTTTTCCGTGACGAAGTCGAGCAGGGCGTACAGCACGAAGTCTTCGCCATGCTCCAGCAACAGCGGCCGTGCCTCGCAACGTTGCCGAACCGAGGCATAGGACGCCGAGTGGCCGTTGCGACAGGTGATGATGTAGCCGCGTCCGGCGAAGATATGAGTTTCGATGAACTCCATCTTGCCGTCCCGACGCACGGGCGAATAGGTCACGATGAACAGCGCGTCGCCGAAGGTTTCCAGCTTTGGCCGACTGTGCACTTCCAAAGCGTCTTCAATGGCCAGTTCATGCAGGCCGAACTGCTTCTGCAGCTTGCCCATTTCCTCAGCGCTGGGCTGCTCCAGACCGATCCAGACGAAATGCCCCGGGCGACGAGCCCATTGCGCACCTTCATCCAGGCTGATATCGGTCACTCTCTTGCCTGCGCTGTAAACCGCGGCGGCTACGACTCGACCCATGGTGTGTACTTCTTGTCCGTTGGCAGTGGTGGCAAGTATGAGCCTGCTGTTGGATAGGAGTCTTCAGGCGCCGCGCAGTTCGTTGTCCATCGCGTCGATACACTGCTGCATCTGTTCGCGGCAACGCCGGGACAACTCGGGGATGTCCTTTTGCGTCAGGCCCACGGTTTCGATCGCCGGCAGCGAGCGCACCAGCGCCCGCCCGCTGCGCCAGCGATTGAGCTGCATTCCCTTCGGATAGCGACTCACACACACCGGCACGATGGGCACTCCCGCATCGATGGCCATATGAAACGCGCCTTTCTTGAACGGCAGCAGATGCTCGGTCTGATTGCGCGTGCCTTCCGGGAAGATCCAGATCGACGTGGCCTTGTCGCGCAGGGTTCGCGAGGTGAGCTGCAAGGCGCGACGCGCCTGGTGCGGGTTGTCGCGGTTGACCAGCACATTGCCGCCGAGCCAGAACAGTTGCCCGAACAACGGAATCAGTCCCAGGCTTTTCTTGCCGATGGCTACCGTGCGCCGCGGCACGATGTTGCCGAGCAGAAACAGGTCATAGTTGGACTGGTGGTTGGCGATCATCACGAACCCCGGAGGCTGGGCGTGCAGCTCGGCAACCTCGGCCTCCAGGCGCATGCCCAGCAGGCGCGTAGCGGGGTAGGCGTAGAGCCGGGCGAACAGCCGGCTGTTATCCGGATGGAAGGGCCGACATACCCCGATTACCAGCCCGACCAGGCCGACCCCGATGAACAGCAGGCCCATCAACAACAAACGAACGGCGTAGAGCATCCCGCGCAGCACCTCCAGTGAAAGGTGGTGCAGTGTACGGTTGTGCTCTGGATGGGGCAATTCTTTGGATTGGGGGTGGATGGTCCCCTC
>NZ_DFUE01000023.1:0-30930 GCF_002379585.1 Pseudomonas sp. UBA4194 | reverse complement strand
CCCTGAGGGAGAGGGGGCAGTACGATGGTGTTGCGGATATCGATGATCTGCTTTTGGCTCCCTCTCCCCTAGGGAGAGGGCTGGGGTGAGGGGACCATTCACCCCCGAATACCCGTCGAACCAACCCTAAACCCAGCGCCTAAAACCCCTGCTCCTGATCCCGCAAGATCGCCTCATCCAGCGCCTCGAGAAACGCCTTCCTGGCCTTCAGCTTGGTCTTGCCATGGGCATTCATGTTCAGCTTCTTCAACCGCTGCGCCACCGCCAGCGCCTCTTCGCGCAACTGCTCCACCGCCACCACCTTATCCAGAAACCCCGCCTCCAGCGCCCCCTGAGGATCGAACATCTCCGCCCCGATCACCGACCGCTGGAATGCCGAACGGCGCAGCCGATCCCGCGCCAGCTCGATGCCCGCGTGGTGCATGGTCATGCCGATCTGCACCTCGTTCAGGCCGATCTGGAACGACCCCTGGACACCGATGCGATAGTCGACCGACAACAACAGAAACGCCCCCTTGGCCACCGCATGCCCAGGGCAGGCAACGATCACCGGAAACGGATGGCTCAACAGTCGGCGGGCGAGGGTAGAGCCTTGGGTCACCAGGCCGATGGCGTTCTGCGGGCTGGAGGTCATCACCTTAAGGTCATACCCTGCCGAAAGAATGCCTGGCTGCCCGGTGATGATCACCACGGCCCGGTCCTGCTCAGCCTGGTCCAGCGCCGCGTTGAATGCCGCCACCACGTCCGGAGAGATCGCGTTGACCTTGCCGTTGTTGAGGGTCAAGGTGGCAATGCCGTCCTCGAGTTGGTAGTCGATCAGCTCGCTCATCCCAGCTTTCCTTGTATTGTTTTGCCGCCGACGTTACCCAGCCCTGCGGCCAAGGTAAAGCGGTATGGGTGACCGCCCGGTCAGCCTGCAGGGTTGGGGGAAAACCAGGGTTTTGCTTAAGCACATGAAAAACTTGCAAAAAAGCTTTGCCATCAGTGGCGCTTTCGAATACATTAGCGCGCCTCGACAGACCGAACAGGTTTGCAGAGAAACGGTGAAGTGTCCGAGTGGCTGAAGGAGCACGCCTGGAAAGTGTGTATACAGGAAACTGTATCAAGGGTTCGAATCCCTTCTTCACCGCCATATTCGATACGACAAGGACCCCCGGAATGCCTAGCGCTCCGGGGGTTTTTGTTTTCCGGTTTTCCGGTTTTCCCGTTTTCGGGGGCAAGGGGTTCAGGGCATCTTGCGCACTATTCAGGCGCCTGCCTGTAGCAGCGGCCCCATCCCCATTCAGCCTGACCCCCTCATACCACGATCTTTGCCCAGCCTCGGCAGCTCAGCTCCCCTTCTGCGTATGAACGGTGATCTCCACCGACATACCAGGGCGCAGGCGATCGAACAGTGGCTGATCCTTGTCGATAGCGATGCGCACGCCCAGGCGCTGGGGCACCTTGACGAAGTTGCCGGTGCCGTTGTCGGCGGTCATTGCCGAAAACTCCGAGCCCGTGGCCGGTGCAATCCGTTCCACCTGGCCGTGGAAATCCTTTCCGGGCAACGCATCGACCGTGAAGTGGGCGGTCTGCCCCGTCGCCATGTCGTGGGTCTGCGCTTCCTTGTAGTCGGCGATGATCCAGCGCTGCGGTGAAACCAGGCTGAACACTGCGGTCCCGGCGCTGACGTAGCGCCCGGCGTGGGACTCGACCCTGCCCAGTTGGCCATCGGAAGGGGCCTGGATGCGCGTTCTGGCCAGGTCGATCTTCGCCGCATCCAGCCTGGCTTGAGCCTGCTGGACCTTGGCCGCCAGCCCTTGGGCTGCTACCTCCTGCGTTCGTACCGCGGCGCTCGCCACCCGAATGTTGGCGCGGGCTTGCGCGACGGAGCCTTTGGCAGAGCGAAGCGCCGCCAGCGCGGTGTCTCTGTTCTGAACCGACACGCCACCTTCCTTGACCAGCGCTTCGCTGCGTGCGTAGTCGCGCTCGGTGCGTTGATATTCGGCGGCCGCAGTGGTCAATGCCGCCTCGCGGGCGGCCAGGGTAGCGGCGGCCGAGGCCTGGGACTGAGCGTTGTTGGCCAGGTCGCTCCTGGCCGAGTTCAGGTCGGCCTCGGCTTGCTCGACGCTGGCGGCATAGCTGGAGGGGTCAATCTGCGCCAGCAGCTGGCCTTGGTGGACAACTTCGTAATCCTTCACGTACATGTCCGTAAGGTGCCCCGAGACTTCCGGAGCCAGTGTGGTGACATAGCCGCGGATGTAGGCATTGTCGGTGTAAGGGCCGTCATCGTCGAACGGTGGAAAATGCCAGATGTAGAGCACAAGGGTAATGGCCACCAGGGCGATGAGCCCGACGGCACCCAGCTGAAGCAGGCCGGGCCTCGTGGGTTTCCATACCTGTTCATGCTCGCCGGACGACGACGGGGGAGGGGGTTGGCTGCTCAATCCGTATTCCTCTGCGGGCTGCGGTTCATGAAAGACTGGTAAAGGGCGCGGGCAAGGATCATCAGCATCGCGCAAAGGGCGATGACCACCACGATCCGAAAGCTGTTCAAGTAGCCTATGACGGCTGCCTGCTGGCTGACACTGCTGGACAGCTGCGAAAGTGTGGAGGAGGCGATCAGCGGGTTGGTGACGGCAAAGCGATTCGCGTACGCGGCGATGGCGTAGTGTTGTGTGGCGTATTGCACACTGCTCAACAGCGCCGAGCCGATCACGCTGCCGAGGTTTTGCGTAGCGGCGAACACCAGGACGGTGGGCACCAACACCTGGGTACCGTGTTCAAGCACTTGCGCGACGGTGTAACGCAGGGCAGGCCCTACGAAGAGGGGTGCGCCGAATCCGATCAGGCATTGTGAGGCGATCAGATCGTCCGGTCGTGTCAGGCCGTTGGTCGAACAGGCGAGCATCGCCCCCAGCGCGATGCAGCCCAGGGCGACCACCATCTGATACAGCACCGTTTTCGGGCCCAGGGTGGCAAGCATGATCAGGATGCCGGCGAGCATCGCCAATGACACGCAGCCGAACAGAAGATGATATTGATCGTTGTTCAGGCTGCGCAGCGCCAGCAGGCCCGGTACGCTGCTGGTCTGGGCGGCCATGGCGATCCGCTCCAGCAACGCGATGCCCATGAACGCAGCGATTCGGCGGCTGGTCAGCCAGTGAATGTCTATCTCCGGGCGTTTGCGCAATGCCTCGACCATCAGCGCCAATGCGAGTGCTACCAGGGCAGCCAGCAACAACTGGCCGACGAAGGGCGCGTCGCTCCACCAGTAGGTTTCGCCAGAGGCCAGCGCACAGGCCAACGCCACCGCGCCTACGCCCACGAGCAATCCGGTCACCAGGTCCAGCCATTCGAATACCTTGATCCGGTAGGTGGGTGGCAATGGATTGAGGCTCAGCAACAGGATCTGCAACAACGGAATCAACAGCACGATCAGGCGCAGGGTGACATTGCTCTGTGTCGTCAGAAAATCCACCGGTACCAGACGCGCCAAGGGCTGTGCCAGCTGCACGCAGGCTATGGGCGTGGCCAGCGCCAGTACCGCCTTGCTTTTGGGCAGGGCAGACATGAGGTAGTAGACGCTGGCGGCGACACTGGTCGAAGTGGCCAGGCCGTTGGCGGCACGGGAGAGCACCGCCGTGGTCAAGTTGGCGAAGACCACGTCGGCAGCGGCAGCGGCGGCGTACAGGCCCAGAGAACCGAACAGCATCAGTGGCAGGCCAAACTGCTGGCGGCCTTTGATCATGAGCAGGTTGCTGCAGGCACCGATACCCACGAAGGCGCCGGTCAGCCATACCATCTCGGCCGAGGAGGACAGATACCCCCCTGCCAACTGCGGCAGGTTGGCGGTGATCAGGCTGTTGCCGAACGTGCCGGACAGGCTCATGAGCAGGGCGACCAGCACATAGGCCACGCGTCTTTGAAACGTATGCTTGGGAAGATAAGGTGCGCCCGCGACCATCGGGCGCTCGTCTTCGCTGAAACGGTACGAATAGCTGTCAGGCATGCGAAGTGTGCGTCGGCGGTTATGGCGATGGGACATTAGGGGGAGAAGAAACGTTTCAGTTCGATCCGATCCGTAACGGTAGCGGCGGCGAACTGTCGCAGGCTCGCCAGGGTGTGCGACAGCGCAACGCATTGACTCTGTGGGATAAATAATTTGTTACACGCCGTTGGTCGGTGGTACGATGACCCAATCCCGTGATGAGCAGACGGTCTTGCACCCATGCCTTGCTGAATGAACACCGTTCATGCAGCCCACCGATGCAGACGAATCACAATTAGAGCAGCCTCCAGGCCTGCCAGCCCTGTTCCCGACGGCGCCATCGGCGTCTGAAACGATCGTGAGTTTTCATGGATCGGCCTGCATGCCCAAGGCTGCCGCTCCAGTGGTTGTACGACCTGCAACCCGCTCCTTTCGCTGAAAAACTCTGGAACCTGAACCCGCCGCCATACCCGTCCCTTTTTGTGAAGGTGCGATCGGCTGCGCGCGATTTACGTCATGCAGCGCCAGGAGTGCAGGGGCAGGCCGTCGATTTCCGAAGATCGGACTGACCGGGGTTTACTTGTGAGTAGTCAAGGGGCCTCAAGATGTTGCTTAACCGACCTACCTCGCGAAGGAAGTTCCTGCTTTCTTCCCTGATTGCATTACCCGCCATCGGCGTGACCATCAAAGGCCTGAGTGCCGCGCAAGCTGCCGAAATGGTGGCGCCCAACCTCGAGGATTACCGACCGAGCTTTTTCGATGCCGGCCAATGGGCGTTCATCATGGCTGCCTGTGATCGGCTGATTCCTGCCGGCGGTCGTGGCCCGGGGGCACTCGAAACCAACGTGCCAGTGTTCATCGATCAGCAACTGGCCAGCGATCTGGGCAGCGAGATCTATCTCGAAGGGCCGTTCGACACCAATGCGCCTGCGGAGATGGGCTACCAGATTCCGTACCGGCCGCAGGAGATCTATCAGATAGGTATCCGCTGCGTCGACGCGTTCTGCCAGGCGCAGCACCAGCGTAACTTCGCCGCGCTGGATGCGGCCACGCGGGACACCGTGCTCAAGCAGTTGCAGCAGGGTGAGGTCAATTTCAAGACGTTCGGCGAGGACGTCCTCAAGGCCAAGCAGTTCTTTGGCGAAGTGCTCAACCATACCCGGCAGGGCTATCTGTCCGACCCCATCTATGGCGGCAACAAGGGCATGAAGGCCTGGATCGCCATCGGCTTTCCCGGCGCCCGCGCCAGCTATGTGGAATGGGTCACGCAGCACAACGTCAAGTATCCCCTTGGGCCGGTCAGCATCAGCGGCGAACGCGGCTGACACCGAGTCGTCAGCGTCTGGAGAATCAGGTTTTTTATGGCAAACATTACCAATGACGAAGTCGACGTAGTCGTGGTCGGCCTCGGCTGGGCAGGGTCGTTGATGAGTATCGAGCTGGCCAAGGCCGGGCTCAAGGTCCGCGCCCTGGAGCGTGGTGAAGATCGCAACAACACCGACTTCGCCTACCCCAAGCCCGCCGACCAATACGCCTACGGCGTGCGCAACAAGATCATGGCAACACCCAAGGCAGCGGCAATGACCGTGCGCCACACCGTCAACGACACGGCCTTGCCGACCCGCAAGTGGGGCGCGTTCGAGCCGGGTACAGGTGTCGGCGGCTCCGGGCTGCACTGGACCGGCGTGTTGATCCGGCCAACGCCCACCGATATCAAGCTCAAGACCTATGCAGACCAGGCCTACCGGCCGGGCATCCTGCAGGAAGACATGCGCATCGGTGACTATCCGTTCACCTGGGACGAGATCGAGCCGTTCCTGGACAAGTTCGACAAGATCTGCGGCCTGTCCGGCAACACCGGCAACCTGCGGGGCGTCATCCAGCCCGGCGGTGACCCGTTCGAAGGCCCGCGTTCCGAGCCGTTCCCGCTGCCGCCACTGAAGGACACGCTGAACACCACGATGTTTGCCGAAGTGGCCACCAAGCTGGGCTACCACCCGTTCCCCAATCCCTCGGCGAACGTCTCGCAAGCCTGGACCAATCCCTATGGCAACCAGATTGCACCGTGCAACTACTGTGGCTATTGCAGCAAGTACCCGTGCCTGAACTACTCCAAGGCTTCCCCGCAAACGGCGGTGCTGGACTCGCTCAAGCGCATGGAGAATTTCTCTTACCGGGTCAACGCCAACGTGCTCAAGGTCGAGTTGCACCCCGATGGCAAGACTGCCAAGGGTGTCACCTACGCCGACGCCGATGGCAATCTGGTGTTCCAGCCGGCGAGCATCGTGGTGCTGGCGGGCTTCCAGTTCGTCAATGTGCGCTTGATGCTGCTGTCCGGTATCGGCAAGCCTTACGACCCGATTTCCGAAACCGGCACGGTCGGCCGCAACTACGCCTTCCTCAGCAACGGCGGTTCCACGCTGTTCTTCAAGGACAAGCATTTCAACCCCTTCGCCACCGCAGGGGCGACCGGGCAGATGTTCAACGACGTCTCTCCGGGCAACTACGATGGCCCCGGATTGGGCTTCATCGGCGGCGCCAAGATTCACAGTTCCCAAGCCACCGGCGCGCCTATCGGCACCGCGCTGCCCAGCGGTACCCCCGAGTGGGGCATGGGCTGGAAAGACGGCATGGTCGACTGGTACGGCCATTCGATGAAGGTCAGCATCACCACCAGTTGCCAGTCCTATCGCGGCCACTTCGTCGACCTCGACCCGACCTACAAGGACCCATGGGGCCTGCCGTTGCTGCGCATCACCTTCGACTGGAAACAGAACGAGCTCAAGCTGCAGCAGCACCTGCGCAAGATCGTTCTGGACATCACCAAGGCCTTGGGCCCGGACAGCTTCAGCGAGAGCTTCCTGTCGATGAACTCGCACTGGGACATCACCAAGTACGTCTCCACCCACAACGTGGGCGGGGCGATCATGGGTGACAATCCGCAGACCAGCGCGTTGAACCGTTACCTGCAAAGTTGGGATGTGCACAACGTGTTCGTGCCGGGCGGCAACGCTTTCCCGCAGAACTTCCAGGCCAACCCGACTTCGCTGATCGGCGCCCTCACGCTGTTCTCGGCGCAGGCCATCGTCGATCAGTACCTGAAAAACCCTGGCCCGCTGGTGCAGGCATGAGGAGCGCGAAAATGAAATCGAAAATCCGCTCCTGGCTGCTGGCAGTAGTGCTGGTCGGCGTGGCGATCGCGCTGCTGGCCTGGCTGGTGAGTGTGTTTCTCAATCGCTCCGGCGATGCCTCGGCCCAGTTGACGCTGCCGGTCACCCCCGAGCTCATCAGCAAAGGCGCCTATCTGGCCCGTGCTGGGGACTGTGTGGCCTGCCATACCGCTCATGGCGGTCAGACCTTCGCCGGCGGGCGCGGTATCGAGTCGCCGATCGGCACGATCTACGCCACCAACATCACCCCGGACAAGGCCACCGGCATCGGTAGCTGGACCTACGGTGAATTCGAGCGAGCGGTGCGTCGCGGTGTAGGCCACGATGGCAGCGCGCTGTACCCGGCGATGCCGTTCCCGTCCTATGCCCTGGTTTCCGATGAAGACACCCAGGCGTTGTACGCGTATTTCATGAACGATGTGAAACCGGTGCAACAGGCCAATCAGGCCAATGGCATCCCGTGGCCGTTGTCGATTCGCTGGCCGCTGGCCTACTGGCGCACGTTGTTTTCGCCGACACCGGAGTCGACGGTCAACGCCGTTGCGAGCGAGAACCCGCAGATCGCGCGGGGTGCCTATCTGGTGCAAGGACTGGGGCACTGCGGCTCCTGCCACACACCGCGGGCACTGACCATGCAGGAGAAAGGGCTGAACGAACAGAGCCCCGATTACCTGACCGGCGCCTTGCTCAACGACTGGGCCGTGCCATCGATTCGCGGCATTGGCCACTGGTCTGTCGAGGAGATCGTCGACTACCTGGGTTCGGGTCGCAACGACAAGGCCTCGGTGGCTGGGGAAATGACCGACGTGGTCGCCAACAGCACCTCGCACATGAGCGATCAGGACCTGCACGCCATGGCGGTCTACCTCAAGTCGTTGGCGGGTGAGGGCGATACCGGCCGCGCCCATGATCCTCAGCGCAGCGCTGCCACTGCCGCCAAACTGACCGCCGCCAAGGACCTGACCCTGGGTGAGCGCCTGTACCTGGACAACTGTGGCGCCTGCCATTTCGTCAAGGGCGAAGGTGCTTCGCGGATCTTCCCGCGTCTGGATGGCGCATCGATCATCAATGCCCAGAATCCGACGGCTTTGATTCACGTGATCCTGGCCGGGGCGCAGACGCCATCCACCGAAAGGGGGCCGTCGATTCTGCCGATGCCAGGTTTCGCCGCACGCATGAACGATGCCGAGGTTGCCGAGCTGGCCACCTTCCTGCGCGGCGGCTGGTCCAACCAGGCCCCAGCCGTCTCGGCCGATCAGGTGCGCCAGGTGCGTACGGCCTTGACCGAGGGGCATGCCAAGGGCGAGCAAAAGCTGGAGGCGGGCAACGACAAGTAATCAGTCGGTTACGGTGCCGTAACGTCCAACAAAGCCCGCTACGTGCGGGCTTTGTTGTGACAGGCGCTGGTGAGCCCATGGCGCGAAGGGTGTTGTATTCGACAAGGCCCTGCGCTCATCGCGCCGTCATGGCCCGATGGATGGTTTCGAGCAGTCGTTGCTCGGTGAACGGTTTCTGGATCACCGAAAACTCGTTCAGGCCCAGGACATCGGTGTCTGCATACCCGGTCAGGAAAACCACCGGAATGGAGGGGTCCACTTCGGCTATGTAGGACGCCAGTTCACCGCCCGTCATGCCGGGCATCGCGTAATCGGTCAGCAGCAGGTCTACCGCCGGGCTGACCGCCGACAGAGCCTCCGATCCGGAGCTTGCCTGAATCACGTTCAAGCCCAGCGACTCCAGGGTCGCGGCGGTGAGGTTACGCACGATGTCGTCGTCATCCACCAGCAACACGGTCGAACCCGTCAGGTCGCCAGCCTGGGGGGCGGCGACCGCCTGGGTTTCGATGCCGGGCCCGTCGTCCACCTTGGGCAGGTAAACGCTGACCGTGGTTCCGACGCCCAGTTGCGTATCGATGCGAACGCCCCCACCCGATTGCTTGGCAAAGCCAAATACCTGCGCCAGACCCAGCCCCGAGCCGTGACCGATATCCTTGGTGGTAAAGAACGGTTCGAATGCCTTTTGCAGGGTTTCTTCGCTCATCCCCGAGCCTGAGTCGGTGATGGAAATGACCACGTATTCGCCCGGTTCGGGATCTTCCACACGGTTGGAGGGCACTGTGACAATTTCGTTGAACGTACGAAGGTTCAGCACGCCTGCGCCATTTGCCATGGCGTCACGGGAGTTGATCACCAGGTTCAGGATGATCATTTCCGTTTGAGTAGGGTCCGCCGAGGCTGTCCACAGCGCCGGCTCCAGCGAAGTCTCGATCCACACGCTGGCCCCCAGGGCCTTGATCAGCAGGCTCTCCATGCCGCGTACCGTGGCATTGAGATCCAGCGCACAGGGCTGCAGCCGCTGCCGGCGGGAAAAAGACAGCAACTGGGCGGTGAGCTTGGCCCCGCGTTCACCTGCTTGGGTAATGTTCTTGAGTCGCGCCTCCACCTTGTCCTGATTGCCCTTGGCGTTGTCGCGGGAGGCGAACGTGGAGCTGGCCAGGATAACGGTCAGCAGGTTGTTGAAATCGTGGGCCACGCCCGCGGTAAGCTGGCCGACCACTTCCAGACGCTGCATCTGCGCCAGGGCCGCTTCCACGCGCTCCTTCTCGCTGATCTGTTCTCTGAGCCGCTTGTTGGTAGCCGCCAGTTCCTCGACCACGGCCCGTTCCTCGGTGATGTCGCGCACCGCGGCGTACATCAGTCCGCTCTCGGGAACGATGGTCCACGATAGCCAGCGGTATTCGCCGTTGGCGTGGCGCATGCGATTGACGAACCGAGTGGAGACGTTGCCTTCGGCAATGCTCTTGGTCTCCCGGATAGTCGCATCCAGATCCAGCGGGTGAATCAATTCCCACAGGCGTATGCCGCTGATGGTGTCACGCGACCAGCCCAGCGCCGCTTCCCAGGCGGGGTTGAAGTTTATCGGCGTCATGTCGAATCGCAGCACGCCCAGCAGCTCTCGCGACAGTTCCCAGGTCCGGTCGCGCTCCCGTGTTCTCTGCTCGACCCGTTCGCCGAGGGTTTCCGTGAGCTCGACCAGTGCCTGGGTAGCGACCTTGCGCTCGCTGATGTCCTGAACCACGCCACTGAAGCGGACGCACTTGCCATCCTTGAAGATGGAGCGGCCATTGGAGTTGAACCACTTGATCCGGCCGCCGGCCAGCACCACCCGGTACTCGGCCGAGAAGCTGGACTCTTTCTGCAGCGCTCGCTCGATACGGCCCGACAACCCCGGCAGGTCGTCGGGATGCGTGCGCCTAAGCGCTTCGTCCAGATCCAGCACCGTGGTGGGCGGCAGCTCGTATAGTGCGCGGCAGCGCTCGTCCCAGATGACTTCGCCGGTGGCGATGTTCAGTTCCCATACGCCCATTTCAGCGGCTTCGATGGCCAGGCGAGCGCGGCCCTCGACCTCATCCAGGGCGACCTCCGCAGCGCGGCGCTTCTTGCGCTCGTCGACCTCGAGCACGGCTCGCCGAATGGCCTTGGGCAATACCTTGAGGTTTTGCTTGAGCACGAAATCGACCGCGCCCAGACGCATCGTTTCGACGACCTGCTGTTCGCCGAACATTCCGGACAGGAAGATGAACGGTGTTTCCGGGGCGTGTTGCTTGGCCACCTCCAACACTTCGGTGCCTGAGGAGGAGGGCAGCAGGACGTCGCACACGATGACATCGAATGTCTGCGCCAGCATGGCTTCACGCGCGCCGTCATGGTCGAAGACCACCACCGGTGCCACGTCCAGGCCATTGGCTTCGAGTGTCAAAAGGGTCAGTTCGACGTCGTGGACGCTGTCCTCGACCAGAAGCAGTTTTACGTTTGTGAGGGGCATCGCCGTACCGGATCTCTACAGAAGCTCGGGAATTAGGACTTGGCTCGGCGCGCGAAACGCATGGAACCGGGTGGGGGCTCGTTCAGCACCGCCCAGAAAACGCCCAGGTCAGTAATCGCGCTGA
This sequence comes from Pseudomonas sp. UBA4194, assembly GCF_002379585.1. Lineage (GTDB taxonomy): Bacteria > Pseudomonadota > Gammaproteobacteria > Pseudomonadales > Pseudomonadaceae > Aquipseudomonas. Next base: position 19,841 of record NZ_DFUE01000023.1, on the reverse strand, counting down.
CGAATTCCTTGAACTGGACAGGCTTGACCACATAGGCGTTGACCCCCAGTTGATAAGCCCGATCCAGGTCCGGCTCTTCACGAGACGATGTCAGCATCACCACCGGAATGCTGCGCAGCGCCTCGGTGTTGCGGATCTTGTCCAACACTTCCAGGCCATCGACTTTCGGCAGCTTGAGATCGAGCATCAATACGGCCGGGTTGCCATCCTGTCGATCGGCGTACGTCTTGCGCCTGAACAGGTAGTCCAGCGCCTCGGCGCCGTCCCGGACCACGACGACATCGTTGGCCAGCTGGCTTCGCTCCAGGGCGATGAGCGCCAATTCCAGGTCGTTGGGGTTGTCTTCCACCAACAGGATCGGTTTAAGCATGATTGTCCTCTACACTTCGAACCACGGGACGGAGGGTTTTCCTGGGCAGGGAGAAATAGAAGGTGGCGCCTTGTTGTGGCACCCCTTCGGCCCACACGCTGCCTCCGTGGCGTTCGATGATTCTGCGGACATTCGCCAGACCGATTCCGGTACCCTCGAATTCTTCCATGCGATGCAGCCGCTGGAACACGCCAAACAGTTTGTTGGCGTATTGCATGTCGAAGCCCACGCCGTTGTCACTCACGGAAATGACCATGTCGTTGGCACGGTTTTCGATATCCACGCGAATCTTCGCCACCGGCTCATGGCGGGTGTATTTGATCGCATTGGCAATCAGGTTGCGCATGGCCAGGTGAAGGAATGCCGGGTCGGCAATCACGGTGGGCAAGGAAGCGAACTCCCACTCGATTTCACGGCCTTCGTAATCGGGCCTCATTTCGAGCTGGATGGTAGCGACCATGGCTGAGAGATTGACCTCGGCCAGATGCATGGCGCTACGGCCCATCTGCGAAAAGCTCAACAGGTTGTCGACCAGCGTGCCGGCGAATTTCGCCGACTGGCCGATGGTGTCCAGAAACCGCACGCCACGCTCGGACAGTTTCTTGCCTTCCAGGTCCCCCAGCAGTTCGGCATAGCCTGCAATATGACGCAGGGGCGCACGCAGGTCATGGGAGACGCTGTAGGAGAACGCCTCCAGTTCCTTGTTGGACTGCTCCAGATCTTCGGACAGCTGGGCCATCTCTTCGGCCTTGCGCAACACGATGCCCAGAATGGCCTGGCGCAGTTCACCGACCCCAATGATCTCGCTGGCAGCCCAGGGCGTGGAAAATCCATCCACCACTTGCTGCCATTGCTCGAAACTTTGCCGCGGGCTCAGCGAACCGCTGGCAGCGATGGACTTCTCAGGACGCCCCGCCCAATGCACCACGTGCGACTGTTCAGGCTTGAACCAGATGAGGTAGTGAGGGTGAATTTCGGATATGGAGACAGCGAGGACGCCGCTGCATGAGGCATCCAGCCCGATCTGGGCAGGCACATCGCGCCCGGCATTGTCGGTGTGAAAGACTTCATCTTCGACGTGGGCGGCAAGCCAGGCGGCGAGCGCCATGACGGTTTTCTTGGAAGGTGCCTGGCCGTAGAGGTCACACCCGGAACCGGCGACCACTGCAGCCGCTGTGCCGCCAGCGAAGTCGATGAAGATGTCCGGGGTTGCTCGCAGCCCGAGCAGCACGCTGTCATGGTCGGCGATGATCGCCAACAGGTTCACGATGCGCTCGCGAATGCTCAGCATGCGCTCGTTGCGCTGGTGTGCTTCGCGGGTTTCGACCTGCAAGGACAACACGCGCCCCAGCAGCTCGCAGGCGGTGCGGATATAGAAGCTCACCGCCCTGGGCGTATCGTGATGGCAGGACACCAGGCCCCAGAGCTTGCCGTCGACGACGATCGAGATGGACATCGAGGCCCACGTCTTCATGTTGCGCATGTATTGCAGGTGAACGGGCGAGACGCTGCGCAGAGACGAAAAGCTCAGGTCGATCGGTTGCCCTGTCATCGGGTTCTCGGCGGGTATCAGGTGCGCCGGCTGGTATCCGGCGTCCTCGATGACCCTGATGCGATTCGCGCAATACAGTTCACGGGCCTGCGAGGGAATGTCCGACGCGGGAAAGCACAGCCCCAGATAGCTTGGATAGCCGTCATCGACCAGCTCGGCATTGACCAGGCCATTGCCTTCGGCATCGAAGCGGTAGCTCTTGACCCGGCCAAACCCGGTCAGTCTCTTTATTACCCGCACCGCCCGCTCGCACAGCTCGTCGACGCTTTCGATGTCCGAGGCCGCGCTGATGAAAGACCGGACCACTGGATACAAGGGGGTGCGCGGCGATTGCCCGCCGGAGGGCAGCTGGAATTCCGCGAACAGAACCTGATCGTGCCGGTGCAGCATCATCGGCAAGAACACATCCGCGCGCTGCCCGACCAGGAACTGCACGTCACCGACGTGGTAGGGCTGTGATTCGTCCTCGTCCTGGTCGTCGAACTGTTCGACCAGGTCCGGGCCATCCCCCACGACCTGATCGAAGCGGGCACCTATCAACGCATCGATGTCTACCGACAGCCACGCCGGCAGGTTTTCACTCACCTGCCGGATGATCATTGCCGGCTCTTCAATGACCAGCATGAATCCCTGAGGCTGAATGCTGCCGGGGGTGCGGATTCTCTCGCGGGCGCAATTGGCCAGGGCGATCTCGAACGCGTCTTGGGTGTCAGTAGTAGACAAGGCGCCCCTCCAGAAGGGGATCGGTGTGTGTCGCAGGCGTGGTGATACCCTGCATTTCCTATGCAGGGTATCAAAAGCTGTAGGGTTTTGGTGTCGGAACGGGTGCTGGGAGAGAGGGTTTTTTCATTCTTCTGGCGACGGTGGCCAGCATCCACCCGGAAGGCTTATGGAACGATCCAAATTTCGCCGAGGTCGTAACAATAATCCATTTGTAACGGAAGCTTGGTATGGGCACTTGGCATAGTAAATCTTTGGGTCACGGCGCTTGCGTGTACAACCGGCTGAAGGTACTCAACGCGTTGCGCCATGAGCTCTGCCCTTCGGCCAGCACGCCTTACTCGCTGGTCATCGATGCGCTGAATGCCGAGACCATGGTGTTTTTCCCGCCTGCCTACTCGGCGTTGGCGATCGCGTTTGCCGCCTCGCCTTGCTCGCCACCGGACACGGACGGTCACCAGTACGTAGATCTGGAGTACCGCCCGCTGCCAGTCACGGTATTGAGCAGCGAAATCTTCCAGCCTGTCCATGCGCGGGCGATGGCGGCTACGCCTGCCAGCAGGGTGTAACCGACTGCCGGCAATGTCGGCGGCGAGCTTGTCTGGCTACGTCGCCACCGAACATAGTCCGTACCCGCCTAAAGTGCGGCCTCCAGCTTGCGTCCGAACACACGGTTGTATTCTGTCCGCGCCGTCTGCTCCGTAAACTCCCCAGACCACTTCGACACCACGACGGTGGCCACGCTATTGCCGATGGTGTTGCAGGTAGCGATGGCCATGGACATGAAGCGGTACACGCCGAACAGCAGCGCCAGGCCTTCGGCCGGCAATACGCCGATCGCCGTCACGGTTGCAGCGAACACCACGAAGCTGCCCCCTGAGACCGCTGCCGCCCCTTTCGACGTCACCAGCATGATCGCGATGATACCCAGTTGCTGCTCCCAGCTCAGCGGCACGCCGTAGGCGTTGGCGATGAACAGCACGCACAGCGACATATAGATGGAGGTACCGTCGAGGTTGAACGCGTAGCCGGTCGGCAGTACCAGGCCGACGCTCTGCTTGGAACAGCCGAACTTCTCTAGTTTCTGCAACAGGCGGGGCAGGGCGCTTTCCGAAGAGGCAGTGCCCAGCACGATGAAGATCTCATCCTTGATGTACTTGAGGAATCGCCACAGGCTGAACCCGGATATCCGGCAGACGATACCCAGCACGACGAAGATGAAGAAAGCAATGCACACGTAGAACATCAGCACCAGGTTGGCGAGCGACATCAGCACCGCCGTACCGTTGCTGCCCACTGCGTACGCCACCGAACCGAAAGCCCCCAGCGGGGCGAATTTCATGATCAGGTTGATGAACTCGAAGAAGCATTCAGAGATGCGGTTCAGGCCATCTTCGATCACCGCGCGGCGCTCTTCCTTCAGTGCCAGCAGGGCGAACCCGAACAGCACCGATATCACCAGGACCTGAAGCAACTGACCGCCGGCGAAGGCGCCCACGAAGTTGTCCGGGAAGATGCCGTAGATGAAATCCATGGTCGAAGCCGGGGCATGGCCTTTGGCAACGGCTGCTGCCGATGCGGCGGCGGTAGCGCTGCTTGGGTGCGCGTCGTGCATGCCCGAGCCGATCTGCAGCAGATTGCCCCACAGCAGGCCGATGGCCAGGGCAATGGTGGAAACCACTTCGAAGTAGATCAGCGCTCGAAGGCCTACCTTGCCTACGCGTTTGATGTCGCCGGCCGAAGCGATACCGTGCACCACGGTGAAAAATACCAGGGGCGCCACGGCGGTCTTGATCAGCTTGAGGAAGATATCGCCCAGGATCTTGAATTTGGCGGCCAGTTCGGGGGCCATGAAGCCGAAGGCAATGCCCAGCATCATGGCGGCGATCACCTGGAAAGTCAGATCTTTGTAGAACGGTTTTTTTGCGGGTGAAGTCATGGCTGCGATCTCGTTGTTGTTATTGAGAGCTGGAGCAGACCGGCCTTGATCGCTCTGGGTTGAGTGATCAAGGCCTCGGTATCAGCGCTTCACCGCACCTGGACGAGCGAGGGCGATGTCAACCATCTGTGGCGCCAGGCCCAGATAGTTGGCTGGGTCGGTCAGGCGCTCGAGCGCCTCGATGTCGAGTTCCGCCGTCGCAGCACCCTGAGCAAGCAGCGCATCGAGCAGACTGATGCGCTGATCGTTGGCCATGCGGCAGGCGGCATAGACGACGTCGTGGGCCACCTGGCGGCCGAGTGCAGGCGCGAGGCCCATCATCACCGCTTCGGCGACGATCAAGCCCTGGGTCATGTCCAGGTTCTGACGCATGCGCTCGGTGCGCACTTCCAGGCCAGCCAGCATGAATTTCGCCTGACCCAGTGATGCGGCGCTCAGGGCGAAGGCTTCAGGAATGGCAATCCATTCCGCTTGCCATGGGCCAGTGGAGCGCTCGAAATCCTGGATCATGGCGTCGAGCATCAGGCCTGCGTGCTGGCGCACCCCTTTGGCTGCGGCATACATCAGCTCGCAGGAGATGGGGTTGCGCTTCTGCGGCATGGTGCTGCTGGCGCCTCGGCCTTTGACGAATGGCTCGTACACTTCGCCCAGCTCACTGGTCATCATCATCATGACGTCGAGGGCGACCTTGCCCAGAGAACCGGTAACCAGCCCCAGAAAGTTGAGGGTTTCAGCCAGACCGTCACGCGCCACATGCCAGGTGGCTTGGGGAACGCCTAGCCCCAGCTCTGCCATCAGTGCTTCCTGGACTTCCAGGCCTTTGTCGCCCAGGGAAGCGAGCGTACCTGCGGCACCGGCGAACTGTCCGACTTCGACACGCGGACGCAATTCCACCAGCCGTTCGGCATGACGGTCGAACATGCTCAGCCACACGGCGCACTTGTAGCCGAAGGTGATGGGCAGGGCATGTTGCAAGTGTGTGCGTCCGGCCATCGGGGTGTCGCGATACTGCTGCGCGAGGCCGGCGAGCAGGCCACGCACTGCCTGGATATCGCGTTCCACCAAGGCCAGGGCGGCACGCACCTGGAGCACTACCGCAGTGTCCATGATGTCCTGGGTGGTCGCGCCCCAGTGTACGTAGCGGCCCGCTTCACCGCAGGTTTTCGACAACTGCTCGACCAGAGGCAGGATCGGATAGCCCACGATCTCGGTTTCATGTTGCATGAGCGCAAGGTCCAGCGACTCGTAGGTCGACAGCGCGGCAATCTGCTCCGCCGCTTCGGCTGGAATCACCCCACAGCGTGCTTCGGCGCGGGCGAGTGCGACCTCCACTTCGATATAGCGTTGGATGAGGGCTTTGTCGGAGAAGACAGCGCGCATTTCGGCAGTACCGAACATGTCGCGAAACAGGGCGGAGTCAAAAACGGTGCTGGACATAAGGCGCTCTCGATTATGTTGTTATTGGTCGTACATATTAAATATGTTCGTACATAATTGTTACGCCCACGCTGATACACTGTCAACACTCTGGGTTTTCAAGGCTGACGGAAGGTATGAGCGAGACACGCTATGCGGTGGTGACCAAAGACCTGATCGAGGGAATCATGTCGGGGCGTTACCCGGTAGGAAGCTTGCTGCCGACGGAGTTCGAACTGTGTGATTTGTACGGTGTGAGCCGCCATACCGTTCGAGCAGCCATTGCCCAGTTGCAGACCCAAGGGTTCGTATCCCGCCGCAAGCGGGTCGGTACCCGGGTGGAATCGGCGCAACCGCGGGGGGGCTATTCGCAGTCGCTGGCCACGATTTCTGACCTTGCCCATTTGGCAGAAACCCAGGTGCGCGATATCCAGAACGTCCGCCATTTCGTGATGGATATTGCCGAAGCCGAGCGACTCGGGCTGGTACCGGGCGCTCATTACTTCTGTGTCTCGAGCATTCGTGTGGATTGCGAGAATGCATTGTCACCGCTGTGCTGGACGGATGTTTATGCCCAGGACACCTATGACGAGGTGATCGATCTGGCCCGTGAACACCCCGGTGAATTGATTGCGACGCTGATCGAGCAGCATTTCGGCCGCCATATCGACGTTGTCGACCAGCAGGTTCGGGCGGTGTTGCTTTCCGCACAGATGGCCAGGAGCCTGAATGCCGAGGCAGGAACGCCGGGGCTGAAAATCCTGCGACAGTACCGCGACGAAGAAGGCGTGGTGATGGTGGTTTCCGAGACCGTTCACCCCGATGATCGATTTACCCTTGTTACACAGATGCGACGGGGCAAGGGCTGAGGTCGCGGTTGAATGTTGCTTGGGGCAGACGGGTAATTTGCGCGGGGCCCTGCAACCGCCATCGAGCTCCCTTCAGACGAACGGTATTGTACAAATAACCGGCTCGCTCACGTTTTTGTACAGGTTTATGACCCGATTTTCCGTCGGAACCCTCGGCCTAGACCCTGCGCCGAGGTGTGCTGAATCCGCGACGTAATCCCGGCGTCGTTATGCTGGCACTGCATTGAAAAACAGGGCCAATGATGGCACAATTGCATCACTCAAGCATGCAGGGCGATCCGTTCTGGTCAGCCCTTGAAAAACGCTTTTGAAACAAATACCTGTCCGCACATGGAAAGTCGCGCCAAGCGATTTTTTTTCGTCTGGACGATGGTAAACGGCGCCCGGAAGGTACAGCGACGGTCCATGGACCGCGCCAACATCCGGTATCCCCAAGACACTCGCGCAAGCGAATCTAACTCTCATCTAGAGGGATGAGAGCCACGCAAGCATGGCTGCTTTTATAATCCCAGAAATGGGATTGCTACATTGGAACACAATGAAACGATCCATCTGCCTGATGTTCGGCCTGCTCCTCTCCGGCTGTAATGGCATTCCAACTCCCTTTGTCAGTGATGCTGCTTACAAAGACGCTTTCATGGTCACCTCAAGCTTTCCCGCCCCTCTGATGTACCAGGCCTCGGCCATTCAATGGAACGAGGACTACGCGGTTTCTGCCAAGCACACCCCCTACCTGAGCAACGTCGAGCATCGTGGTCGCGGTGATGTGGTGTTCATCAAGCGCAAGGCATCGGCCCCGCAATGGCGCCAGGCTACCGTCGGCGAACGCGTTACCGCCGTTGGTTACAGCCCATTGATGGTGCCGGTCAAAGGCACGGGTCATGTGAAGGAAGGCAAGGTACTGTTGAAGAACCTGAACGACGGCGTGCTGTACTCGGCGCATGACGGTCCGAGTGTGGTGGGTATGTCCGGCGGTCCAGTGTTTGCCGATGATGGATCGGTGGTTGGCATCACGGTCGCGTTCGTACCGACGCGCTACACGCAGTCGGTTAAATCCGACTTGGCCAGTGCCGAGCGCGTCAGCGTGTTCATGAGCTACAACGAAATCGAAAAGGAATGGCACCGCTTCCAGGGTGACATCAAGGTTCCGGCGCCTATCGTGGCTTCGGCTCCTTAACCAGCAGAGTGGGGCTTGGCCTTTGGTCGAGCAAGGGGGCAGGCGGGGATCGGTGGTGAATGGTCCCCTCACCCCAGCCAGCGCCGCTACTTACGCATCACCAACCGCCCCGCCATGAACCGATGCTGGCGTGAAAAAACCCGTCTGAACGTCAACAGCACCGCACACACGGTGCCCAGCGCCGAGGCCGAGGCGATCAGGAACATGATCACGATCTGGTAGCGCACCGCGTCGGTAGGGCTTTGTCCGGCCAGCACCTGGCCGGTCATCATGCCGGGCAGGCTGACGATGCCGACCACGGTCATCTGGTTCAGCGTGGGCATCATGCCGGCGCGGACGGCTTGGCGGGCTGAGCTTTGTGCGGCTTCCCAGCGGGTGCCGCCCAGGGCCAGGATGGTTTCGATGGTATTGCGTCCCGAGATCAGCTCCTGGGTCATACGATCCATGCCCAGGGATACTCCCGTCAGACAGTTGCCCAGGATCATGCCAAGAATGGGTATGGCGTACTGCGGTTCGTACCAGGGCCGCACGCCGATCACCGCGTACAGGCCAATGGCCGCGATCAGCCAGCAGCTCAGCCACACCGAAACGATGCTGTCGAGCAACTGCCCGGCATAGGTGCGCTTGCCCCGGCCAGCCGCTGAAAAGCCGGCAATCAAGGTCATCAGGCACATCAGTGGCAATACCACGTACCAATAGGCAGACTCGAACACCCAGCCCAGGATGTAGCCAATGGCCAGAAGCTGCACCACGGTTCGCACTGCGGCGACCAGCAACTGGCGCTCAAGCCCCAGCTTCAACACCACTGACAGGGCCCCATTGACCAGAATGAGGATGGCAGCAATCGCCATGTCGGTAGCACTAAGATCAATATAATCCATCACGATACCGTAGCAGCGGCGTAAGCCGCGTCCCTAACCCGCATCCCATATGCCCCCCTATACAGATCAAACCGCACACACAACTCACCCCACCGCAAGACTACCCTGATGCATTGTCAGGTGGGTGCTGCTCATGCGCTGCGCCTGGTCGAGGTCATGGGAGACCCATATGTAGGCGCGCCGCCCTGCACCTTGCGCAAACCAGTGAGCGACCAGCTTCTCCACCGCAGTGACGGATTCCGGATCAAGAGCCGACGTTGGCTCGTCCAGCAGCATCACCTGAGGGGCCAGCTGCAACACTCGGACCATCGCCAGCACCTGCGCCTCGCCGCCGGACAAGTCGGACGCGGCCTTTTCCAGAAACGAGGGCGGTTTGCCGGCTTCAGCCAGCAGCGCGACGGCGATCTGCCGATCGAAGCCGCGACCCTTAAGCGCTTTGAGTGTGAACGGCAGCCGCAGGTTGTCTTCTACCGTCCACTCGACCAAGCCAGGCCGTTGCGAGACGTAGCTGACACAGGTGCGAAAACCCGGAATCAGATCGCCAGAGATCGGCTTGCCCTGCCACAGCACTTCGCCGCTGTCCGGCGCGTCCAGCAGCGCCAAGGCGCGCAGCAGCACACTTTTGCCCGATCCCGAGGTGCCGGTGACCGCTACCTGCTGGCCGGCGTGGAGCGTGAAGTCGGTGGGGTGCAACAGTGAGGTCCCGCCACTCTGGTCTTTGCGGCTCAGGTTCCTGGCTTCCAACAGGGGCGTTGCGCGGGGAGGGCTCTGGACCACGTTTGTTCCTTTAAATGTAACGGTCGCGAGGGGGCAATTAGATCAGATGCGGGGCGTAATTGCTGGCGAAAACTCATCGGCAGCGCCTCTGGCACGCTTGATGCGCGTCGCCAGTGGACTGGCCGCAGCACCGATTATTACCGGACCCACAACAGTGTTTCTCCGCGTTCCTTGATGGCGATTTGTCGCAGGGCCGGTTTTTTTTTGTTATCGTTACGTAACTAACTAATTAGTTAACGACGCCCCGGCGTCCATCGAAGTCCGTCCGAATGGGCGCGCGACGATGTCCAGACCGTGAAAAGCCCTCAAGCGACCACAGTCCAGGCAACTGCCCCTCAAGCCGTTGCCTACACTTTGTTCAATCTCCCCAAACCGTTCATGCGTCAGTAGGATCATGCAACATGACTAAGCCTCAACCTTCGGCATCCGTTCGCCGCTGGCCCATCTGGGTCGCCGCGCTCGGTGTGCTTGTATTCGGATTGCTCTACGTGGCCGGTGGCGGCTACCTCGCCACCCTGGGCGGCAGCTGGTACTTCCTGCTGGCTGGCCTGGGCATGACGGTCTCCGCTGTTCTGCTGTTCAAATCGCGCCTGCTGGGTGCCTGGCTGTTTGCCGTGGTGATGGTGCTGTCGGTGATCTGGGCCCTGGTGGACGCCGGCCTGGTGTTCTGGCCACAGATCTCCCGACTGTTCGCCCTGGGTGTCTTGAGCCTGGTCGTGGCGCTGGTGTATCCGACCCTGCGCAAGGCCAATGGCCTGGCAGGCGGTCGCGCCGGTTACACCGTCGCGGGTGTGCTGGCCATTGCCGTGGTAGCCGGCGGCGCCGGCATGTTCGTGCCGCACGCTTCGGTATCGCCCACCGGTGACGGTCCGGGCTTGACCAAGGTCGACCCGGCCAACGCGCAGAAAGACTGGGCTCACTACGGCAATGACGAAGGCGGCGGCCGCTTTGCCGCACTGGATCAGATCAACCGCGACAACGTTTCCAAGCTGGTACCGGCCTGGACCTACCACACCGGCGACGTGGCGATCAGCAACGGCAACGGTGCCGAAGACCAGACCACCCCGCTGCAGATCGGCGACAAGGTGTTCGTGTGCACCCCGCACAACAACATCATTGCCCTGGACGCCGATACCGGCAAAGAGCTGTGGAAAAACGAAATCAACGCCCAGGCCGCGGTCTGGCAGCGTTGCCGTGGCCTGGCCTACTTCGATGCCAGTGCCGCCGTACCCGCTTCCAGCGAAGGCAACACCCCGGTCAAGGCTGTGGCCGTTGCTCCAGGTGCCAACTGCCAGCGTCGTCTGCTGACCAACACCATCGACGCCCGCCTGATCGCGGTCGATGCCGACACCGGTGAGTTCTGCCAAGGCTTCGGCAACAATGGCCAGGTCGACCTGAAGGCCGGTTTGGGCAAGGTGCCTGACGCTTACTACCAATTGTCGTCTGCACCGCTGATGGCCGGTACCACCGTGGTAGTGGGCGGTCGCGTAGCCGACAACGTCCAGACCGACATGCCAGGCGGCGTGATCCGCGGTTTCGACGTGGTTACCGGTGAAATGCGCTGGGCGTTCGACCCGGGCAACCCAGAAGACAAGCAGGCCCCGACCGGCGATAACACTTACGTGCGCAGTACGCCGAACAGCTGGGCGCCGATGTCCTATGACCCGAAAATGAACACCATTTTCCTGCCGATGGGCAGCTCGTCCACCGACATCTATGGCGTGGAGCGTACTGCGCTGAATCATCGCTATGGCGCCTCGGTGCTGGCGCTCAACGCCACCACCGGTGACGAGAAGTGGGTCTACCAGACCGTCCACAACGACCTGTGGGACTTCGACCTGCCGATGCAGCCGACCTTGATGGACTTCCCCAAGCCTGACGGCAGCAGCGTTCCGGCGGTGGTGATCGGCACCAAGGCCGGGCAGATCTATGTACTGGATCGCGCCACGGGCCAGCCGCTGACCGCGGTGCAGGACATTCCGGTCAAAGGTTCGGACATTCCTAATGAGCCGTACGCCAAGACGCAGCCGCTGTCGGTGGGCATGCCGCAGATCGGCGCCCAGCACCTGACCGAGTCGGACATGTGGGGCGCGACCCCGTTCGACCAGATGCTGTGCCGTATCTCGTTCAAGAAGATGCGTTACGAAGGTCTGTATACCGCGCCGGGCACCGACGTGTCCCTGAGCTTCCCCGGCTCGCTGGGTGGCATGAACTGGGGCAGCCTGTCGACCGACCCGGTCCACGGTTTCATCTTCGTCAACGACATGCGTTTGGGCCTGTGGGTGCAGATGGTGCCTCAGCAGAAAGACGCCAAGGCCTCCAGCGGTGGTGAAGCGCTGAATACCGGCATGGGTGCGGTGCCACTCAAGGGCACGCCGTATGCCGTGAACAAGAACCGCTTCCTGTCCATCGCCGGTATTCCGTGCCAGGCGCCGCCTTTCGGCACCCTGACGGCCATTGACATGAAGACCCAGAAAGTCGCCTGGCAAGTGCCAGTCGGTACCGTCGAAGACACCGGTCCCATGGGCGTGAAAATGCACCTGCCGCTGCCGATCGGCATGCCGACCCTGGGTGGCACCCTGTCCACCCAAGGTGGCCTGGTGTTCATCGCCGGTACTCAGGACTACTACCTGCGCGCCTTCAACTCGGCGACCGGTGAAGAAGCCTGGAAAGTCCGTCTGCCTGTAGGCAGCCAGGGCGGCCCGATGACTTTCGTGTCGCCCAAGACCGGCAAGCAATACGTGATCATCACCGCCGGTGGTGCACGTCAGTCGCCGGATCGCGGTGACTACGTGATCGCCTACGCGCTGCCCGACAGCAAGTAAGCGAGCAACACCCCAACCCGCTGTCCTCCTTCGAAGGCAGCGGGTTTTTTATTGCCCGAGCTAGGGGACCCGCTTCTAGCCCCCTCCCCCCCAGGGAGAGGGCTGGGGTGCGGGGACCATCCACCACATAACCCTAACCAACCCTCACAAAGCCCTGCTCACCTGAATATCCGACACCAGAGCCGCATCGTCCCCGTGAATCACCACCAGCGCCGCCTGCGCTTCTTCCACAGAGCCCGTAGCCAGGTGAGCGAAATCCCAACGGCGTTGGCCGTCGAGTTTGTAGCTAATAACGTACTTGGTCATGACAGAACCCGTGTCAGGTGAATTTCGAAGCCGTACGTCGCACGATCTTGATCTTGTGCGTGAAGGTGCTCTTGCGCGCCATGCTCGACAGCTTGGTGCCGGCGGTGTCGATGGTGATGTTCCAGAAACCTGTGCTCGGCGCGGTGATCTTGGCCGGAAAGGTATCGAACGCGCCGCCGTGATAGGTGTGGCGCCCACCATTCTTGAAGCTGCGGAAGTTGGCGTCGCTCATCAGGCGAATATTGCAGCGCTGGGAGCACTCGATGACGACCAGGTCGTCTTCGTTGAGGTGCTCGCGCTGGTGAACGAATTTCATGGGCTCTCCACAGATACAGGTGCGCGAAAAAGCGCCACGATATCACGAGGCTGCGGCTGCACATAAATTCTACCGATGCATGGAGCAAATTGATGGCATCGTGGTCACAGGGTATTTAATGACGGAGATGCATCATGAAGTGGGCCTGGTTGACGGCAGTGGCAATGCTCGGCGGTTGTGCGACCGTCACGGACATCGAGAAAAGCCCGGAAACCATGAGTGTGATCTCTGGCAAGACACCGAAGGAATATTCTTCATGTGTGGTGGGCCAGTTGGGTGACAGCCGCGGGCCGTCAGTGATCGAGCGCAAGCACGATGGTTATCGCATCATCGTGCCGCAGAAGCTGTCGAAGGACCCGGCCGCGGTCATCATCGTCGATGACCGCTCCAGCGGCAGCAGCATCAAGGTGCACGAGCGCCTGTCCAACGTACCGCTGCGCCCCGGTGATGTGCGCGAGGCCGCCGAGAAGTGCATTTCCGGCTGACCGGTCAGCGCGGCGGCGCGGATTACCTGCAGACCACCACCAGGCTGCGCGTCTGGTAGTTGCCCAGGTCGGCATCCACCAGCTTGGCGTCTGCCGCCGGGCGCGGCACGCCTTCGCTGGCGATGGTCTGGTAGCCGGCCGGGCAGTCCGTTTCGGCTTCCTTGTAGCAGTGGTCCCAGGACATGGCCTGGCCCGAGCAGTCGATGCTCAACCCTTGCTGGCCGTCCTTGAGAATAGTGGGGGAGGTGCTGGCACAGGCGGAGATGGCCAGCACAGCAATCGTGGCCAGGGCAGGGCGTAAAATATGGCTCATGGGGCGATGGTTCTTCAGGAAGACGGTGGCGCAATGCTATACACTGGCAGTCGTTCCCGGTAGCAGTGGATGAAAATATTCGTCGGGTACACCATGGCGCAATATTTACAGTGCGGCGGAACTATCTGTACCAGGATTTCTCTATCAACCAATCGGTTGGCCAGTCCCAGGCTTTGCAGGGTGTGAATCGCCGCTTCAAGACTGCGCCGAACCTCGTCAGCACTGTTTTTATCAAGGACTCATATGATCAAGAAATGCTTGTTTCCAGCGGCCGGCTACGGCACTCGCTTCTTGCCCGCCACCAAGGCAATGCCCAAGGAAATGCTGCCGATCGTCAACAAGCCGCTGATCCAGTATGGCGTCGAGGAAGCTCTGGAAGCCGGTTTGAGCCAGATCTCCATCGTCACCGGTCGTGGCAAGCGCGCCATCGAAGACCACTTCGATATCAGCTATGAACTGGAAACCCAGATCAAAGGCACCGACAAGGAAAAATACCTGGTCGGTATCCGCAAGCTGATCGATCAGTGCACCTTCTCCTACACCCGTCAGGTGCAGATGAAAGGCCTGGGCCACGCGATCCTCAGCGGCCGCCCATTGATCGGCGACGAGCCGTTCGCGGTCGTGCTGGCCGATGACATGTGCGTCAACCTGGACGGCGACGGCGTGCTGCAGCAGATGGTCAAGCTGTACAACCAGTTCCGCTGCTCCATCGTCGCGATCCAGGAAGTCGACCCACAGGAAACGCACAAGTACGGTGTCATTGCCGGCGAAATGATCCGTGACGACATTTTCCGCGTGCACAGCATGGTGGAAAAACCCAAGCCTGAAGATGCGCCGTCGAACCTGGCGATCATCGGTCGTTACATCCTGACACCGGACATCTTCGATCTGATCGAACAGACCGAACCGGGCAAGGGCGGCGAAATCCAGATCACCGACGCACTGATGAAGCAAGCCCAGCAGGGCTGCGTGCTGGCCTACAAGTTCAAGGGCGAGCGCTTTGACTGCGGCGGCGCCGAAGGTTACATCGACGCCACCAACTTCTGCTTCGAGAACTTCTACAAGACCGGCAAAGCATTCATCTGACGCTGCGACCGGTTGTATGATTCAGGCCGCTGATCTTCGGACAGCGGCTTTTTTTTAGGTACAGATCGGCCTGCCCGGGAGATCCACATGAGCTACGACTTCGACCTGTTTGTAATTGGTGCCGGCTCCGGCGGCGTGCGCGCGGCGCGCTTCGCTGCAGGCTTTGGCGCCAAGGTAGCGGTGGCTGAGAGCCGTTACCTGGGCGGCACCTGCGTCAACGTGGGTTGCGTGCCCAAGAAATTGCTGGTGTACGGCGCCCATTTCGCCGATGACTTCGAGCAGTCCAAAGGCTTCGGCTGGTCCGTGGACAAGCCGTCGTTCGACTGGCAAACCCTGATCGCCAACAAGAATACCGAAATCTCGCGCCTCAACGGCATCTACCGCAACCTGTTGGTCAACAGCGGTGTGAAGCTGGTTGAAGGCCATGCGCGTCTGCTCGATCCAAACACGGTGGAAGTGGACGGCCAGCGTTTCAGTGCCAAGCACATCCTGATTGCCACCGGTGGCTGGCCACAGATCCCCGATCTGCCAGGTCGCGAGCACGCAATCACGTCGAACGAGGCCTTTTTTCTCGAGCAGTTGCCCAAGCGAGTGATCGTGGTCGGCGGTGGTTACATCGCCGTGGAATTTGCCGGGATCTTCCAAGGGCTGGGCAGCGAAACCACCTTGCTCTATCGCCGCGATCTGTTCTTGCGCGGCTTCGACGACTCGGTGCGCAAGCACTTGAGTGAAGAACTCACCAAGCGCGGCATGAACCTGCAGTTCAATGCAGACATCGCACGCATCGACAAGCTCGACGACGGCAGCCTCAAGGCGACGCTCAAGGATGGCCGCGAACTGGAAGCCGATTGCGTGTTCTATGCCACCGGGCGGCGGCCGATACTCGACAACCTGGGCCTGGAAAACACCGGGGTGAAGCTGGACGACAAAGGCTTCATTGAGGTGGATGATCTGTTTCAGACCAGCGAGCCATCGATCCTGGCACTGGGCGACGTCATCGGGCGAGTGCAACTCACTCCGGTGGCCCTGGCCGAAGGGATGGCTGTGGCGCGACGCCTGTTCAAGCCCGAGCAGTACCGGCCCGTGGACTACGAGCACATTCCCACGGCGGTATTCAGCCTGCCCAACATCGGCACCGTGGGGCTGACCGAGCAACAGGCGCGGGACAAGGGCCACGACGTGGTGATCTTCGAGAGCCGTTTCCGGCCCATGCAACTGAGCCTCACCGACTGCCACGAGCGTACGTTGATGAAGCTGGTGGTTGATCGCCAGAGTGACAAGGTGCTGGGCTGCCACATGGTGGGTCCGGACGCCGGCGAAATCATCCAGGGGTTGGCGGTGGCGTTGAAAGCCGGCGCCACCAAGCAGGTGTTCGACGAGACCATTGGCGTGCACCCTACGGCCGCCGAAGAGTTCGTCACCATGCGTACCCCGGTCGACGCCTGAACCCAGCGGCCTGTCAGGCCGGCAGGCCGACCATGGCGGCGTATTCCATGAGCGCGGTGTCGTGGCTGATCCCTAGCTTCTCCATGGCACAGCGCTTCTGCCGGCTGATGGTTTTTTCGCTGCGGTTGAGGCGCGTGGCCACGTCGCGCCCCGACATGCCGCTGACCAGCAGTTTGAGCACCGCCAGCTCTCGGGTAGAGAGGGCTTCGTTGCCGCCCCAGTGGTCAGCCTCGTATTCTTGCAGGCGGGTGACGAAGCGCGGGCTCATGTAGGTGGCGCCGCGCAGCAGGTTATAGCTGGCCTGGCCCAGACCCGACAGGCAGTCCTGCTTGTCGTACAGACCACGTATGCCGATGTTCGACAGTCCCCTCAAGACCATGGGGTTATCCACCATGGTCAGCACCAGGATGGGCAGGCGCGGGTAGCTGGCGCGCAGTTGGCGCAGCAGCCCCAGGGCGTCGGGCTTGTCGTGTTCGGGCATGCGGAAATCGGTTACCAGAAAATCGCAAGGGGCCTGCTTGAGCAGGTTCAATAGCGCGGTGGCGGTGTCCGCTTCGGCGCTCACGCAAAAGCGGGCGCGGGGTGTTCGCTCAAGCGCAGCGCGCACGCCTAGGCGCACTGCAGGATGGTCGTCGGCCACGATGGTTCGGATGGTCACGTTCGCGGTTGCCTTTTCATGTAGGGATAATCTGCGCGGGAAAATGGCAGGTTATCGAAACTGCTAATGGACTGCTGTCGGTGTTCCGATCTATCCACGTACGAAAAGTAATCAGCGTTAGTGGGAGCCGAGCGCTCTGCTGAAGGCCTTTCAGGCGAGGCGGCTTGGGAGCGCCCGACGAGCCGGCCTCACCTCGATGATAGGCAAATCCAATCGATAGGATGTAGTATGCCAATGAGCAATTGCCGGCCGAGGTGTTTAGGATGCTCCCTATCGAATTTCAAACCCCTGAAGGAGCCTCACCGATGCCTATCATCAATAGCCAAGTCAAGCCATTCAAAGCGACCGCCTACCACAACGGCGATTTCGTATCGGTCAGCGAAGCTGACCTGAAAGGCAAGTGGTCGGTCGTATTCTTCTACCCAGCCGACTTCACCTTTGTTTGCCCAACCGAACTGGGTGACCTGGCCGACAACTATGCTGAGTTCAAGAAGCTGGGCGTGGAAATCTATGGCGTGTCCACCGACACCCACTTCACCCACAAAGCCTGGCACGACACTTCGGACACCATTGGCAAGATCCAGTACCCACTGATCGGCGACCCGACCCACGTCATCTCCAAGAACTTCGACGTGCTGATCGAAGACGCCGGTATCGCTGACCGTGGCACCTTCGTGATCAACCCAGAAGGCCAGATCAAGATCGTCGAGCTGAACGACGGTGGTGTAGGTCGCGATGCTTCCGAGCTGCTGCGCAAAGTCAAAGCCGCTCAGTACGTTGCTGCTCACCCAGGCGAAGTCTGCCCGGCCAAGTGGAAAGAAGGCGAAGCCACCCTGGCACCGTCGCTGGACCTGGTCGGCAAGATCTAAAACCTGCTGCAACCACCCGGGCCGTCCTGGCTCGGGTGGGCTCCTAAAGCCTGGAATAACGGCTTTCTTGGAGAGATCCATCTGCCCAAGACCCTGTGGGCGCTGGTTGTACCTGCGCCCACAGCGGGCGCGCAGCGTATTTGAATCTGTCTTTTTTCTCCAAAACGGAAATCGCCCTCATGTTGGACGCCAATCTTAAAGCCCAGTTGAAAGCCTACCTGGAACGGGTCACCCAACCGATCGAGATCGTCGCGTCCCTTGATGACGGCGCGAAATCCCAGGAAATGCTCGGTCTGCTGCGTGACATCGACGCCCTGTCGGACAAGATCACGTTGCTGGACAACGGGACCGACGCGCGCACGCCGTCGTTCTCCATCAATCGCCCCGGTGCCGATATCAGCCTGAGTTTTGCCGGTATCCCCATGGGCCACGAATTCACCTCGCTGGTACTGGCGCTGCTGCAAGTAGGCGGCCACCCCTCCAAGGCCAGCGCGGAAGTGATCGAACAGATCTCGTCGCTCAAAGGCGAGTTCAACTTCGAAACGTATTTCTCGCTGTCGTGCCAGAACTGCCCGGACGTCGTTCAGGCACTGAACCTGATGGCGGTGCTCAACCCGAACGTGCGTCACGTGGCCATCGACGGGGCGCTGTTCCAGGCTGAAGTCGAAGAACGCCAGGTGATGGCAGTGCCCAGCGTTTACCTCAACGGCCAGAACTTCGGCCAGGGACGCATGGGGCTGGAAGAAATCCTGGCCAAGATCGATACCAGTGCCAGTGATCGCCAGGCTGAAAAACTCAGCGCCAAGGATGCCTTCGACGTGCTGGTGATCGGTGGTGGCCCTGCGGGCGCCGCTGCGGCGATCTATGCGGCGCGCAAAGGCATTCGTACCGGTGTGGCAGCCGAGCGTTTCGGCGGTCAGGTGCTCGATACCATGGCCATCGAGAACTTCATCTCGGTGCAGGAAACCGAAGGGCCGAAACTGGCCACTGCGCTGGAAGAGCACGTCAAGCAGTACGAAGTGGACATCATGAACCTGCAGCGTGCCGAGAAGCTGCTGCCAGGCAAGGACGGCGGCCTGCACGAAGTGCAATTCGCCAGTGGTGCCTCGCTCAAGGCCAAGACGTTGATTCTGGCCACCGGTGCCCGCTGGCGCGAAATGAACGTGCCGGGTGAGCAGCAGTACCGCAACCGTGGCGTGGCTTATTGCCCACACTGTGACGGTCCGCTGTTCAAGGGCAAGCGCGTCGCGGTGATCGGCGGCGGCAACTCGGGTGTCGAGGCGGCCATCGATTTGGCAGGTATCGTTGCCCATGTCACGTTGATCGAGTTCGATAGCCAGCTGCGCGCCGACGCTGTATTGCAGCGCAAGCTGAACAGTCTGCCAAACGTGAAAGTGATCACCAGCGCGCTGACGACCGAAGTGACGGGCGATGGCCAGAAGGTCAACGGGTTGCTTTACAAGGACCGCCAGAGCAGTGAGCACCATGAGATTGCGCTGGAAGGCATCTTCGTGCAGATCGGCCTGTTGCCCAATACCGATTGGCTCAAGGGCACCATCGAGCTGTCGAACCGTGGCGAGATCATGGTGGATGCCCGTGGCGAAACCGACTTGCCGGGGATCTTCGCCGCAGGCGACGTGACCACCGTGCCGTACAAGCAGATCGTGATCGCAGTGGGCGAGGGCGCCAAGGCTTCGCTGGCGGCTTTTGACCATTTGATCCGGACTTCGGCGCCGGAGTGATGGGTTGGGGATCGGTGTTGAATGGTCCCCTCACCCCAGCCCTCTCTCTGAGGGAGAGGGAGCCGACCACCTACATCCGCACCACCGCGATCCG
>NZ_DFUE01000008.1:28345-60178 GCF_002379585.1 Pseudomonas sp. UBA4194 | reverse complement strand
CCGAAGACGTACTCGAAGAGCGCATCCCCAACCGCGACGGCGCCGTGATCGTGCCCACCGCACCGGGGTTGGGCATCTCGATTTCCGAGGCCTCGCTGCGCGGCAATGCACGAATCCTCGCGGAGCGATGACCTGCTCCGTGCTCCCTCTCCCCCAGGGAGAGGGCTGGGGTGAGGGGACCATTCACCCCAGCTCCCCACCCGATCACTCGATCTTCAACACCTTGGCCAGAATGATTTTCGGCCCCTTCATCTTCTTGATGATGATCCGCAGTCCCTCCACCTCCAGCAGCTCCTCTTCCTCGGGCACTCGCTTCAAGGTTTCATAGATCAGCCCCGCCAAGGTTTCCGCCTCGATGTGATCCAGGTCCACGCCCAGCAGGCGTTCGACCTTGAACAACGGCGTATCGCCGCGTACCAGCAGCTTGCCCGGCTGGTAGGCGAGGATGCCGCGCTCGGCCTTGCGGTGTTCGTCCTGAATATCGCCGACCAGTACTTCGAGCACGTCTTCCATGGTCAGGTAGCCGATGATCTTGCCGTCGGCTTCCTCCACCAGCGCAAAGTGCGCGCCGCCCTTGCGGAACTGCTCCAGCAGGCGCGACAGCGGCATGTGCCGCGACACGCGCTCCAGCGGGCGGGTCAGCTCGGCCAGGTTGAAGGATTCGGGCAGGTGGTCCAGCGCCGCCAGTTCCAGCAGCAGATCCTTGATGTGCAGCAGGCCGACGAACTCTTCGCGCTCGGCGTCATACACCGGGTAGCGGCTGAACTTGTGGCGACGGAACATCGCCAGGATTTCCTTGAGCGGGGCGTTGAAGTCCAGGCTCACCAGGTCTTCACGGGAGTTGGCCCAATCGACCACTTCCAGCTCGCCCATTTCCACCGCCGAGGCCAACACGCGCATGCCTTGGTCGCTGGGGTCCTGGCCGCGGCTGGAGTGCAGGATCAGTTTCAGCTCGTCGCGGCTGTAGTGGTGTTCATGGTGCGGGCCAGGCTCGCCCTGGCCGGCGATGCGCAGGATGGCGTTGGCGCTGGCGTTGAGCAGGTAGATGGCCGGGTACATGGCCCAGTAGAACAGGTACAGCGGCACCGCCGTCCACATCGACAGCAGCTCGGGCTTGCGGATCGCCCAGGATTTGGGCGCCAGCTCGCCGACCACGATGTGCAGGTAGGAGATGACGAAGAAGGCGCTGAAGAACGATACGCCTTTGATGACCTCTGGCGACTGCACGCCCACGGTGCCCAGCAGGGGCTCCAGGATGTGCGCGAAGGCCGGCTCGCCGACCCAGCCCAGGCCCAGGGAGGCCAGGGTGATACCCAGCTGGCAGGCCGAGAGATAGGCGTCCAGCTGGCTGTGCACGGTACGCAGGATCGCGCCGCGCCAGCCGTGCTTCTTGGCGATGGCTTCGACCCGGGTGGAGCGCAGCTTGACCATGGCGAACTCGGCGGCGACGAAGAAGCCGTTGAGCAGGACCAGGAACAGAGCGAAGAGAATCATGCCGAAGTCGGCGAACAGTGACGAAAGGGAGATGCCTGTGGAAGGGTCCATGATGGCGTTTTACGGAGTCCGTGTGCTGAATAGGGGGAGTATGGCGCTGCCCGGATGACGGGCATGAGTGGGGCAATGTAACGGCTAGGGGGGCGCTTGCCTAGGGGGTGTAACTGTATGTTGCCTGTTCCGGCCCCATCGCGGGTAGAACCCGCTCCCACAGGGGGGCGTGGCGCGGGATGTCTTGTGTTGGCGGTTGCGGCCTCATCGCGGGCAGAGCCCGCTCCCACAGGGGGGCGTGGCGCGGGATGTCTTGTGTTGGCAGTTGCGGCCTCATCGCGGGCAGAGCCCGCTCCCACAGGGGGGGTGGAGGCTATGAGATGGAGGCGGCAGCGTGGGGCCTGTGGGAGCGGGCTCTGCCCGCGATGAGGCCGGTGCAGACGCCCCAAGGGCCTACTGGTCCACCACCTGCACCGCTGCAAAATGGCAGGTAAAGGTGCTGCCGTGTCCCGGCACGCTGCTGATCTCCAGCGTCCCTCGGTGCCTCAACAGCACATGCTTGACGATCGCCAGGCCCAGCCCGGTACCGCCGGTGTTCGACGCCCGGCTGGAATCCACCCGGTAGAAGCGCTCGGTCAGGCGGGGCAGGTGCTTGGCTTCGATGCCGATACCCGAATCCTGCACCCGCAGGTGCGCGCCCTGGGCGTCTGCCCACCAGCGGATGCGGATGTTGCCCTGGGCCGGGGTGTATTTGACCGCATTGAAGATCAGGTTGGAGAACGCACTGCGCAGCTCAGCTTCGCTGCCCTTGAGCAGCACGTCGTCTTCGATGTCCAGGCTGATGCTCTGATCACGCTGGCCGGACAACGCCTGGGCGTCGTTCCTGATGCTCTGCAGCAGCGCCGTGATCGCCACCGGGTGGTTGTCGGAGGGGTAGTCGGTGGCTTCCAGCTTGGCCAGCAGCAGCAGGTCGTTGAGCAGGGTCTGCATGCGTGCGCCCTGTTGGTCCATCTGCTGCAGCGCTCGGGTCCAGCGCGGATTGACGTCTTCGACGTTGTCCAGCAGGGTTTCCAGGTAGCCGGTGATCACCGTCAGCGGCGTGCGCAGTTCGTGGGAGACGTTGGCCACGAAATCCTTGCGCATCTGCTCGAGCTGGTGGATGCGCGTCACGTCCCGCACCAGCATCAGGTGCTCGTTGTTGCCGTAGCGGGTGATCAGGAACTGCACGCGCAGGCGGTCATTGACCGGCGACGAAATCTCCAGCGGTTCGGCGTAGTTTTCCTGTTCGAAATATTCCTTGAAGCGGGGATGACGCACGAAGTTGGTGACCGGCTGGCCGCTGTCCTGAGGCGTCTTGAGCCCCAGCAAGGTTTCCGCGGCGCGGTTCCACCACTCCAGATTGCCATCGGCGTCGAGCATGATCACCGCGTCGCGCAAGGCGGCGGTGGATTCCTGCACGCGATCGATCACCGCCTGCAGGCGCCCGCGCGCGCGCTGGTCGCGGCGCTGCATGTGATAGATGCTGTCGAACACCTCGCCCCACAGGCCGTAGCCGTCGGGCGGCGGCTGGTCGGCGGTGTGCTCCGCCAGCCAGCGGTGCAGGCGCAGCAGTTGCTTGAGCGTCCAGGCCAGATACAGGCCCAGGCCGGCGGCCAGGCACCAGCCGTAATGGCCGGTGATCAGTCCCACCAGCAGACAACCGCCCACCAACAGCAACAGGTGCCGTACCAGGGTGGCGTACCAGTCTCGTTTCACGTCTCACGCATCCTTTGCACCGGGCGACTTGCCGGTTCAGCTTTTGGTGGAAAACCGGTAGCCGGTGCCCCGCACGGTTTGTACCAGATTTTCGTAGGCATCGCCGAGGGCTTTGCGCAGGCGGCGAATGTGCACATCCACTGTGCGTTCCTCGACGTAGACGTTGCCGCCCCACACCTGATCCAGCAATTGGCCGCGGGTGTAGGCGCGTTCCTGGTGAGTCATGAAGAATTGCAGCAGGCGGTATTCGGTGGGGCCCATCTCGGCCGGCTTGCCATCGATGGTCACGCGGTGGCTGATGGGGTCCAGCAGCAGGCCGCCGACTTCGATCGGCGATTCGCCGTCGGTAGGGCCGGCGCGGCGCAGCACCGCCTTGAGTCGGGCCACCAGTTCGCGTGGCGAGAAGGGCTTGGTGATGTAGTCGTCGGCGCCCACTTCCAGGCCCTGGATCTTGTTGTCTTCCTCGCCCTTGGCGGTGAGCATGATGATCGGGATATCGCCGGTCAGCTCGTCGCGCTTGAGGCGTCGGGCCAGTTCGATGCCCGAGGTGCCGGGCAGCATCCAGTCGAGCAGAATGAGGTCAGGCTTGCGGTCGACGATGATGGCATGGGCCTGTTGGGAGTTCTCTGCTTCGAGGCACTCATAGCCGGCCATTTCCAACGCGACGGCGATCATTTCGCGAATGGGCGCTTCGTCGTCGACGATGAGAATATTCCTGCCAACCATTGTGCAAACCTCTTGTCATTACGGTGTCATGCGCCGCATTAGATAACGGAATTATTGCAGTCGTGTGACAGCGTAGCCGCAGCGTAACGAGATGGTCGTGCTGTACTAAGCTGAAAATCCCTGTTCACTGAAATCAAGAGGCACTCATGAATACTCGAATTACCTCGGCGTGGGTCGCGATGTGTGGTGCGGCGGCCTTGACCCTGTCTGGCCTGGCGATGGCGGAGGCCCACCCGGAACTGGAGCCCGGCAAGCCGTTCGTGGACGCCCGGGGCATGACGCTCTATACCTTTGCTGAGGATGAGGATGGCAAGTCGGTCTGCAACAATGAGTGCGCGAAGAACTGGCCACCGCTGATGGCCGACAAGACGGCCAAGGACGATGGCGACTGGACGGTGGTCGTGCGCGATGACGATACCAGGCAGTGGGCGTACATGGGCAGCCCGTTGTACACCTTCAAGGCGGACAAGAAGCCGGGCGACATGATCGGCGAAGGCAAGAAGGAGAATGCCTGGCAGGTGGCGCGGCCCGTGGAGGATTGATGGCGGTGCGTCAATTCGGGCCCCATCTCGGTTAGAACCCGCTCCCACACGGACAGTGAACCCTGTGGGAGCGGGCTCTGCCCGCGAAGAGGTCCGCCCCGGCAGCTCAGATGTCCAAACCTCAGCGCAGCGCGTAATCCATCACAATCCCCAGAAAGATTGCCAACCCTGCCCAGTGGTTGTGCAGGAACGCCCGGAAGCATTTCATCCGCTCGCGGTCGCGGGTGTACCACCATTGCCAGGCAAAGCACGCCGCTGCCACCGCAAGCCCCAGATAGAACCAGCCGCCGAGCCCGAAGCGGGCGCCGGCCAGCATCAGGCACGCCAGCGCCAATCCCTGCAGGATAATGATGATCAAGCGGTCGGCATCACCGAACAGAATGGCTGTGGATTTGACCCCGATGCGCAGGTCGTCATCCCGGTCGGTCATGGCGTAGTAGGTGTCATAGCCCACTGTCCACAGCAGGTTGGCGATCCACAGCAACCAGGCGGCCGCCGGCAAGTGCCCCGTCTCGGCGGTGAAGGCCATGGGCATGCCCCAGGAAAAGGCCATGCCCAGCACTACCTGAGGGTAATAGGTATAGCGCTTCATGAACGGATAGCTGGCGGCCAGCACCAGGCCACCCACCGACAGGCCAATGGTCTGGGCGTTGGTGCACAGCACCAGGATGAAACTCAGGGTAATCAGCACGGCGAAGAACACCAGCGCCTCTTTGGCACTGATCCGGCCGCTCACCAAGGGACGCGCCTCGGTGCGCTTCACGTGGCCATCGACCTTGCGGTCGGCGAAGTCGTTGATCACGCAGCCCGCGGCGCGCATCAGGATCACGCCGCTGACGAAGATGCACAGATTGGCCAGCGAGGGCTTGCCTTCACCGGCGATCCACAGGGCCCAGAGCGTCGGCCACAACAGCAGGTACACGCCGATCGGCTTGTCCATGCGGGTCAACTGGATGAAGTCCCAGGCCCGGGGATGCAGACGGTTCAGCGACTTGAGCAGGCTCAGGTACATCAGTGGCTCTCCAGATTCGAGCGGACAGCCCGCCACAGCGGTGGCAGGAATACTTCGGCAACCAGCACCGCCAGCGGGCCGCGGTCGAAGCGCGAGCGGCGTGCCCACAGGCCGGAGGCACGCTGCTCGGCAGGCAGCCATGGGGCTGGATAGTGACAAACCTCGATGGGCTGGCGGACAAAGGCCTGGTCACAGAACAGCAGTTCGCCCAGGGAGCGATTGCCCAGCCCTTCAAGCGCCAGGTCGCTGGCGGCCAGCGCCTGGCGGGCGACTACACTGCGGGCGAATACCCAAGGTTGGCCATGGCCCGACAGGTAGACCTCACGAACCCAGCCCTCGCTGCCGTAGCCAACGCCGAGCGCATCGCACTCTTCGTCGCGCAGTGGCTGCCAAGCCTGGAAAAGAGGTGTAACACTGAATTGTTCGTCGCTGAGTCGGGTCAAGCGGCGGGTCAGCGAGCCTTGATCGAACAGCCAGTCGGCAAGCACCGTATCGGTGTCGATCTGGCGCTGCCAGAGGGGGGCGGGAGAGCTTGAGTGGGGCACTTTCAGCAGATCTGGATTGGCCTGGAAGCCGCCGAGCTTAGCATGTTTGGCACAGATTTTTGTGGGCCGGGGGTGCGAACGTGCTTGCATCCGCGCGCCCCGATCAGTACAAAAACGCCCTGAGCCGGTCGACAGCGCTGCACCCATCGATAGACCGCGCCAAATCGCCTGAATACCGAGGTAACGTGATGAAAAAGTGGCAATGCATTGTCTGTGGCCTGATCTACAACGAGGCCGACGGCTGGCCGGACGACGGCATTTTGCCTGGTACCCCGTGGGAAGACGTACCCGAGGATTGGCTGTGCCCTGATTGTGGCGTGGGCAAGATGGATTTCGAAATGATCGAGATTGGATGATCGGTCAGCGGGGTGCCAGTGCGGACGCCATCGCGGGTAGAACCCGCTCCCACAGGGGATCTGCTGCACGGCCTCTATCCGGGGCATACCGGAACCCGCTCCCACAGGGGATCTGCTGAACAGCCTCTATCCGGGGCATACCGGAACCTGCTCCCACAGGGGATCTGCTGAATAGCCTCTATCTGGGGCATACCGGAACCTGCTCCCACAGGGGATCTGCTGAACAGCCTCTATCTGTGGCATACCGGAACCCATGTGGGAGCGGGCTCTGCCCGCGATGGCGTCGGCACTGACCCACTCAAAAACTAAAGGAAGCCCTGCAATGCCTGCACCCGTAGTGATCATCGGCACCGGCCTGGCCGGCTATAACCTGGCCCGGGAATTTCGCAAGCTCGATGCGGATACGCCGCTGCTGCTGATCACCGCCGACGACGGCCGCTCGTATTCCAAGCCGATGCTGTCCACCGGCTACGGCAAGAACAAGGACGCCGACGGCCTGAGCATGGCCAGCCCCGGCGCCATGGCCGAGCAGCTCAACGCCGAGATCCGCACTCATACCCGCATCAGCGGTATCGACCCCGGCCATCAGCGGCTGTGGATCGGTGAGGAAAGCGTGGCCTACCGCGACTTGATCCTGGCCTGGGGCGCGCAAACGGTGAAAGTGCCCGTACCGGGCGACGCCAGTGAACTGATCTTTCCTATCAACGACCTGGAAGACTACGCACGCTTTCGCGCCGCCGCCGCGGGCAAACGCCGTGTGCTGGTGCTGGGTGTGGGTCTGATCGGCTGTGAGTTCGCCAACGACATGGCCTGCGGCGGTTACGAGATCGAACTGGTAGCGCCCTGCGAGCAGATCATGCCAACGCTATTGCCACCCGCGCCCGCCAAGGCCGTGCAGACCGCCCTGGAGGCGCTCGGCGTTCGATTCCACCTGGGCCCCGTGTTGAACCGTCTGGAGCGTACCGAGCAGGGGCTGGCCGCCCACCTGTCCGACGGCCGCGTGATCGCCTGCGACCTGGTGGTCTCGGCGATCGGCTTGCGCCCGCGTACCGACCTGGCCGCAGCGGCCGGGCTCGAAGTCAACCGCGGGGTGGTGGTCGACCGGGAACTGCGCACCTCCCACGCCAACATCTACGCTCTGGGCGACTGTGCCGAAGTCGACGGGCTCAATCTGCTCTACGTGATGCCGCTGATGACCTGCGCCCGCGCCCTGGCGCAGACCCTTGCCGGCAATCCCACGGCGGTGAAATACGGACCGATGCCGGTCACCGTCAAGACGCCTGCCTGCCCACTGGTAGTCTCGCCCGTGCCCCATGGCCTGCAGGGCCAGTGGAGCGTGGAAGGCGAGGGCGCGGACATCAAGGCGCTGTGCCGCGATGCCAACGGCGCACTGTTGGGCTACGCGCTGACCGGTGGCGCGGTGTTGGAAAAACTTGCCCTGAACAAGCAGTTGCCGGCACTGCTGGCGTAATCGCAGGCCTTTCTGTCGGATTGATCGCGGTTTTGCCGCAACAATCCTTGCCCCACCACTGGCGCCGCCTCCTGTGCCGTGCCATTCTCACTCCGTCTGCCGCAGCGTAGAGCCTGCGGCGAGTTAGGCGGTGCCCGGGAACGGCAATCGCCCATAAAAACAAAAAACTGCACAAAAGAGGCTTTACCATGCGTAAACCAGAACTCGTAGAAGCCATCGCCGACAAAGCGGACCTGACCAAAGAGCAGGCCAACCGCGTCCTCAATGCCGTACTCGAAGAAATCACCGGAGCCCTGCATCGCAAGGACACGGTCACCCTGGTCGGTTTCGGCACCTTCATCCAGCGCCACCGCGGTGCGCGCACCGGCAAGAATCCCCAGACCGGCGAACCGGTGAAGATCAAGGCCAGCAACACGGTGGCATTCAAGCCTGGCAAGTTTCTCAAAGACAGCGTGAACTGAATTCTCCAGGCCCTGGGGGCCTGACATCCCTTGAAGCGAATGGGCATGCCGACGCGTAGCGGATGCCCATTCGCGGTTTCTGGGGCATACCCGCCAAACCCCCGCAGCAGACACCTGCAAGCCTGCCCCAAGCGCACGGTTGCCGGTACACTCGGCGGCCTTCCTTCGCGCCGAGACCCTTCCATGAAATTCCGCTTCCTGCTCTGGGCCATGGGCCTGCTGATGGCCCGCGCCAGCCGCAATAATCCGGCGTTCGCCCAGCAGCTCAAGGACAAGAACCTGGTGTTCCAGCTACAGACCCTGGACGGCAAGATCGCCCGGCATTTCACCGTGCGTGATCAACGCGTCACCAGCAAGAGCGGGGCGGTGGCGGAGCCGGCATTTGCGATTGCCTTCAAGGATGCCGACTACGGCTATGCAACGCTGCAGGCGAAGAACAAGCAGCTGGCATTCATGCAGGGGATCCAGGACAAGCACATCCAGATCAAGGGCAATCCGGCGCTGGTGGTGTGGTTTCAGGGGGCAATGAAGTATTTGAAGGTGAGGAAGAAGTAGGGAGTCGAGGCTGTGTGGTGAGGGGGCCCTTCACCACACATCCTCAACCCATCAATGAAACTGCAGCGCCAGTTCCCGCAACAGCGCCTCGGCCTCCAGCACCTTGGTCACCACCTCTTCAGCCTTCTCGCGGCTCAGCTCCAGACGATCGAGCAGCGCCTGCGGGATTTCCTGATCGCCACCGGCGCCGATCCCGCGCCCGCGCAGCAGGCGGATCGACAGGCAGACCAGGTTGGCGTACGCCGCGTGCTCGCCCGTGTAGTGCGGGTCGTGCTGGAAGCGCAGGGCGTTGCTCAGCTCTTCGGGCATGTCCCAGTAGCGCATCAGCCAGGCGCCCATCTGCTCGCGGCTGATGCCCAGCAGGTGTTGCTCGACGAAGTCGTGCTGCAGGTGCGGGTTGACCTCCAGGTGACGGCAGATCAGCGAAAAGTGCGGTGGAAACACGTGGGCCAGCAACAGATAGCCGAAGTTGTGCAGCAAGCCCGCCAGGTAGGTCAGGCCGGCTTCGGGACGGTTGGCCCGGGGCATGGCGCGGGTCAGACCCTCGATCACTGCGGCCACGTAGATCGACTGGTGCCAGTAGGGCGTCGCGTGCTGCGGGTGGTCCTTGGGCAGGCTCAAGGTCTTGCCCAGCGCCAGGCCCAGCGCCAGATTGATCACCAGGTCGAAGCCCAATACCCGCGAGATGGCGTCTTCGACCGAGCGAATCTTGCCCGGCGATGCGTAGTACGGTGAGGCAGCCCAGCTGACCACCTGGGCAGCCAGGGCCGGGTCGGTTTCAACCACGCCGGTGATGTCGTCGATGGTGGCGTTGGGGTCGACGCGCAGCTTGATGATCTTTTGCGCGGTCTCGGCCAGCGGCGGGATCTCGATGGTGGATTCCAGACGCTGCTGGATGCGCCGGGCGGTGAAGTTCTGCACCGCCTGGATGATTTCCTTGCCGTCGTCGGCGGGTCGATCCAGGTTCGGGCGAATCTTGCTCAGCGGCTCACCGAAACTCCCGGCACTGCCCTTGGTGAGCATCTTGCGGAAATCCTCGGTGCTCAACTCCAGCAATACACCCGGCTCACCCGAGCTGATCAGCAGGGTAGGCTGGCGCATCA
The DNA here is from genome assembly GCF_002379585.1 of Pseudomonas sp. UBA4194. GTDB lineage: Bacteria > Pseudomonadota > Gammaproteobacteria > Pseudomonadales > Pseudomonadaceae > Aquipseudomonas. The sequence goes on along the minus strand of NZ_DFUE01000008.1, from coordinate 50,167 downwards.
GTTGCTCGTCGTACAGGCACGGCGAGCTGGTCAGGATCGGCAGGCCGGGCAGCACCGCCAACTGGTGCTTGCCGAGCATCTTGGCAACGCGATCCAGTGGCACGGCGGTGAGCTTGCGCCCGGTCAGTTCGGCCAGGCGGTTCAGGTCCAGCAGCTGGCTCTGCGGGAACAGCACCATGAGTGCGCCGACCGCATCGGCCAGCAGCACCGCCTGCACCTTGCACTCCGCATCCTTGGCCAGGTGCTCGGGCACCTCCACGTACTTGATCGCGAGCTTGTCGAGCATCTGCTGAATGACCAGCGGAGCGTGCGGGCTTGCGGCTTCCAGAGCAACTTCAGTCATGGCCTGTATCCATATTCCTACATTCGCATCAGTATACTCAGCTTGCCTGGCAAACCGAGCCTTCTATTACACGGCTTTGCATGGCGCCGGCGGCCATTTCTGGCCACTGGCAAGCGCCGCTACACCTGGCCGTATTGCTGGCCATGGCGCAACCAGCGTTCGAGCAGGGGCGTGACATGGCTCGGCCAACGCTCGAGCAGGGCCTGGGCGGCATCCCGTACGGCGGGCAACAGGTCGGCATCGCGCATCAGGTCCGCCACCTTGAACTGTAGCAAACCGGTTTGACGGGTTCCGAGCATCTCGCCCGGACCGCGCAGTTGCAGGTCTTTTTCGGCGATGACGAAGCCATCGTTGGTTTCGCGCATGATGCCCAGGCGCTCGCGGCCAATCTGCGACAGCGGCGGGTGGTACAGCAGCACGCAATGGCTGGCGGCGCTGCCCCGGCCCACCCGGCCGCGCAACTGGTGCAACTGGGCCAGGCCCAGTCGCTCGGGGTTCTCGATGATCATCAGGCTGGAGTTGGGCACGTCGACGCCCACTTCGATCACCGTGGTGGCCACCAGCAGTTGCAGTTCCCCCGCCTTGAATTCGGCCATCACCGCGGCTTTCTCCACCGGCTTCATGCGCCCGTGGATCAGGCCCACGCGCAGCTCACCCAACGCCAGGGTCAGCTCTTCGAAAGTGCTCTGGGCGGCCTGGCAGGTCAGCTCCTCCGACTCCTCGATCAAGGTGCAGACCCAATAGGCCTGGCGGCCCTCGGCACACGCGGCGCGCACGCGCTCCACGACCTCCGCCCGGCGGCTGTCGGCCACCAGCACGGTGTTCACCGGGGTCCGGCCGGGAGGCAGCTCGTCGAGGATCGAGGTGTCGAGGTCGGCATAGGCGCTCATGGCCAGGGTACGAGGGATAGGTGTGGCAGTCATGATCAACTGGTGCGGGCACATCGTGCCGCCCACGCCTTTCTGGCGCAGCGCCAGGCGCTGCTGCACGCCGAAGCGGTGCTGCTCATCGATGATGACCAGGGCCAGCTTGTGGAACTTCACTTCTTCCTGGAACAGCGCATGGGTACCGACCACCATCGGCGCGCCGGCGGCGATGCGCTCCAGGGCGCTGACCCGCGCCTTGCCCTTGAGCTTGCCGGCGAGCCAGGCGACTTCGATGCCCAATGGCTCGAGCCAGCGCTGGAAGGTGATGAAATGCTGTTCGGCAAGAATCTCGGTCGGTGCCATCAACGCGACCTGATAACCGGCCTCCAGCGCCTGCAGCGCCGCCAGGGCGGCAACCACGGTCTTGCCGGCGCCGACATCGCCCTGTACCAGGCGCAGCATGGGTTCGGGCTGGCTGAGATCGTAGGCGATCTCGCCGCCCACCCGCTGCTGGGCGCCGGTGGGCGCAAAGCCCAGGTTCTTCAGGTAACGCTTGGGCAGCTTGCTGGCCTTGGGCAGTGCCGGGGCACGCTGCGCACGCAAGCTTTCGCGCAGGCGCTGCTGGGACAACTGGTGGGTGAGCAGCTCTTCGAAGGCCAGGCGGTGCTGAGCCCAATGGTGGCCCACGGCCAATTCTTCCAGGTCGGCGTCCGGCGGCGGGTGGTGCAGGTAGCGGATGGCCTGATCCAGCGGCGCCAATTGGTAGTCGGCGGCCAGTTCGGCAGGTAGCCAGTCAGGCAGGCTGCGCGGGCCGAGCAGGCTCAAGGCCTGTTGCGACAGCTGGCGCAGGCGTTGCTGGGTCAGGCCCTCGGTGGTCGGGTAGATCGGCGTCAGGTTCTGCTCCACCGGTACGTCTTCGTCGCCGGTCAGGGCGCGGTACTCCGGGTGGTAGATTTCCAGGCCACTGGCGCCAGGGCGCGCTTCACCGTAGCAGCGCAGATGGGTGCCGCGCTTGAGGGCTTCCTTCTGCGCATTGCTGAAGTGATAGAAGCGCAGGCTCAGGGAGCCGGTGCCATCGCCCAGGCGCACCAGCAGGCTGCGCCGCTTGCCCATGGCCACGTCGGCGCCGCTGACCACACCTTCGATCACCGCGTCCTGGCCCGGACGCAGGGCGCCAATGGGCACCACACGGGTGCGGTCCTGATAGCGCAACGGCAGGTGGAACAGCACGTCCTGGAGGTTCTCCAGGCCGACCTTGGCCAGCTTTTCCGCCATCGCCTCGCCCACGCCCTTCAGGGCCGTGACCGATACCTGGGCCAGCTCGGTCATGTCGCGACAGGGCTCACCGGCTTGGCCACCGAGCACAGGCGGATCGAATCGGCGAGGATCTCGATCGCCTTGGGCCGCGGGAAACTGGCGCGCCAGGCAATGGCCACGGTACGGAACGGCGTGGGCGGCGTCAGGGGGCGCACTTCGATGATGCCCGGGGCGTAGTGATGGCTGTCCACGGCCGACAGCGGCAGGATCGACACGCCCAGGCCCGAGGCGACCATGTGGCGAATGGTTTCCAGGGAGCTGGATTCCACGGTAGTGTGCTTGGCGCCCTCGGAGCCCTTGGTCAGGGTCGGGCAGGCTTCGAGCACCTGATCGCGGAAGCAGTGACCCTCGCCGAGCAGCAGCAGGCTCTTGTCGTTGAGCAGGCCCGAGTCGATGGTTTCCTTGCGCGTCCACGGGTGATCGGCGGGCATCAGCACGTAGAAGGGTTCATCGTAGAGCGGCAAGGTCAGCACGTCCGCCTCGTTGAACGGCAAGGCGATGATCACGGCATCCAGCTCGCCGTTGCGCAGCTTGTCACGCAGCACGTGGGTGAAGTTTTCTTCGATGTACAGCGGCATCTGCGGCGCGACGCGGTGCAGTTGCGGGATCAGATGGGGAAACAGGTACGGGCCCACGGTGTAGATGGCGCCTACCTTGAGCGGCGCAGTGAGCTGGTTCTTGCCGGCCTGGGCCAGTTCGCGAATGCCCTGGGCCTGCTCCAGGACCTTCTGTGCCTGGGCGACGATGCCTTCGCCAACCGGGGTCAGGCGCACGGCGCTCTTGCTGCGCTCGAAGATCAGCACACCGAGTTCGTCTTCGAGTTTTTTCACCCCCACCGAGAGGGTTGGCTGGCTGACATGGCAGCGCTCGGCGGCGTGGCCGAAGTGCTGCTCCTGAGCCAAGGTAACGATGTAGCGCAATTCTGTGAGAGTCATAACGTGCGTCCATGAAGTTGCGAGCCCAGCATAGCGGCTGCCATCGATAGACGCACGTTATCAACCGTGCCTGCGTGCATCAAAAACCGTGAATCACCGTTTATCCAGGGAATAAACGAACGGCGCGACCACTTCCAGGCTGCCGTTGTTGAGCAACTCGGGCGGCGGCTTGGGCAGCGGCTGCGCCCGACGGATCATTTCCATGGTGGCGCGATCCAGCGCGGCACTGCCCGAACCGCCGGCCAGCGAATACGACAGCACCTTGCCTTCGGCGTCGACCACGAAGCGCAAGCGATTGACCCCGGTCATGCCACGGCGACGAGCGTCCTCGGGGTACTTCTTGTACTTGGCCAGGTGACGCAACAGGTCGCTCTGCCAGGTCGGCAGGGCATTGCTGTTGGACGCTACGCTAGGCGCCGGTGCGGCGGACTTGGTCGGAGGCGCCGGCGTTGGCGGCGTATCGACGGTCTGCTCCGCGGGCGGCTGCTCCTTGGGCGGTTCCGGCTTCTTCTCGACCTTGGGCGGCTGCGGTTTGGGCTTTGGCTTGGGCGGCGTCGGCTTGGGCACGGAAATGGTCGGCTTGGGCGCCTCGGCCAGTTTCGGCAGTGGGTCCTCGATGACCGGCTCCGGCGGCGTCGGCGGTGTGATCACCTTGGGCGGCGGCGGTGGCGCAGGCTCCGGCAGCGGCGCCATTTCCACCATCATGGCCTGGGGTGGCAGCTCGATGGGCTGCGGCGCCGGCCAGTACATGGCAATGACGATCGCTGCCGCATGCACCCCCAGCACCACCGCCAGGCTGCCACCGTAACGCGTCACTTTCTGGCGCGTCGTGATCATTTCTTGGCTGCCGTCTCAAGCCCGACCAGGCCTACCTTCAGGTAGCCGGCGCCGCGCAGGGTATTCATCACTTCCATCAAGTCGCCGTAATCCACGCCCTTGTCGGCCTGGAAGAAGATGGTGGTGTCCTTGTTGCCCTTGGTGCGGGCGTCGAGGATCTGGCCCAGCTGCGCGCGGTCGACCTTGTCGTCGCCCACGTACAGGTTCTGGTCCGCCTTGACGCTGAGGAATACCGGCTTCTCCGGCCGCGGCGCGGGCTTGGCGGTGGAGGCGGGCAGATCGACCTTGATGTCCACGGTGGCCAGCGGTGCGGCGACCATGAAGATGATCAGCAGCACCAGCATGACGTCGATGAACGGCGTGACGTTGATTTCGTGGTTCTCGGCGAGGTCGTCCCCGCCTTCGTTCAGATGCAGGCCCATGTATTACCCCACTTTGACCATCTGCGGCTGGGCGGAACGCTCACCCGGCTGGTGGTCGAGGTCGCGGCTGACCAGCAGCAGGACTTGTGCCGACGCGTCGGACACCTGCGCCTTGTAACCGGCGATGGAGCGGGCAAAGACGTTGTAGATGACCACGGCAGGGATCGCGGCAACCAGGCCCAGGGCGGTAGCCAGCAGCGCCTCGGCGATACCGGGGGCCACCACGGCGAGGTTGGTGGTCTGGGTTTTGGCGATCCCGATGAAGCTGTTCATGATGCCCCACACGGTGCCGAACAGACCGACGAATGGCGCGGTCGAACCGATGGTGGCGAGTACGCCAGTGCCCATGCTCATGTTGCGGCCGCAGGCAGCGACCAGGCGCTCGAGACGGAAGCTCACGCGTTCCTTGATGCCTTCGCGCTCACGGGCGTTGGCCGACAGGTGCATTTCTTCCAGGGCGTCGTGCACCAGCAGGTTGGCCAGGGTGCCCTTGCGGGTTGCGGTTTCGCTGGCCTGCTTGAGGTTGGCGGCCTTCTTCAGCGCGGCGATCTCGCCCTTGAGGCGACGCTTGGCGCCCAGCAGCTCGAAGCCTTTGGCGATCCAGATGGTCCAAGTGATGATCGAGGCGATGGCCAGGCCGATCATGACCGCCTTCACCACGATGTCGGCGTTCTGATACATGCCCCACGGCGACAGGTCGTGACCCATGCCCAGGGTGGTGTCTTCAGCCAGCGCCTCGTCTTGTGGCGCGACGGCAGGTGCCGGGGCTGCTGCCGGATCGGCGGCCCCTGGCGCTGGCGCGGCGTCGGCAGGTGCGGCAGTGGCGGGGGCGGTGGCATTGGCCGCAGGCGCGTTTGCCGGTGCAGTGGCGTCGGCAAAGCTCAACGGAGCAATGGCCAGGCCCAGCAGCAGGGCTGCAATGGCGCTCCATGCGCGTGGCTGGTTTGGCGAAGCGGAAGGGTGTTTGCGAATCATGCTGGCCGGACCTGAGTGAAGAGAATGGGGTGGATGTTCTTCAAGGCCTCGAGACAGGCCGAGAACAAATGGGGGGCGTATTATTGCAAGTAATTCTTGTTAGCAAAAGTAATAGTGTTGCTTTTTTTCATTTCAATGGCCGAAAAACCCTTGGCAACGGTACGCTCGGTGCTCGAAATTCAGGAGCCAGACGATGACTACACCCTCTGTGATGATTGCCGGCTGCGGGGATATCGGCAGCCGCCTGGCTCGCCAGTTGCTGACCGGCCAATGGCGGGTGCATGGCTTGAGGCGCAACGTCCAGGCGTTGCCGCCAGGGGTCGTTGGCGTGGCCGGCGACCTGCACCAGCCCGACTGCCCCGCCGATTGGCCGACTGCGCCGCTAGACTATCTGGTGTACTGCGCCGCTGCGCTCCAACACGACGAGGCCGGCTACCAGGCTGCCTACGTCGATGGCTTGCGCCATATACTGGGTTGGTTGGCGAGCCACGGGCAGGCGCCACGACGGATCCTCTTCGTGTCCAGCAGCAGCGTCTATGGCCAGGAGCAGGGCGAGTGGGTCGACGAGCAATCCGAGACGCAGCCCGGCGGGTTTTCCGGCCGGTTGATGCTGGAAGCCGAGCAAGTGGCGCTGGGCTGCCCGTGGCCGGCGACCGTGGTACGACTGACCGGCATTTATGGGCCGGGCCGTGAACGCTTCGTCAATCAGGTCCGCGAAGGCTACCGGGTCGCGCAGCAGCCGCCGTTGTATGGCAACCGCATCCATGCCGACGATGCGGCAGGTCTGCTGGCGTTTCTGCTGCAGCGTGATGCCGCAGGCGTGGCATTGGAGCCGATGTACATAGGTGTCGACGATGCGCCGGCGCCGTTGAGCGAGGTGGTTGATTGGCTGCGCGGGTATCTGGGAGTGACGCAGTGGTCCGAGACCGAGAGTGTGCGGCGCACGGGGAGCAAGCGCTGCTCGAATGAACGTGCACGGGGCTTGGGGTGGGCGCCCAGGTACCCGAGTTATCGGGAGGGGTATGGAGCAATGCTGGGGTAGGTGGAGGGGAAGGTTGGATGGGCGGGCCCTATCGCGGGCAGAGCCCGCTCCCACAGGATCGTGTGTGTTGCTCAGGATCACTGTGGGATCAAGGACCCTCATGCAATGAGGATCCCTGTGGGAGCGGGCTCTGCCCGCGATGGGGTCGCCCCCCATCTACCTGAGTATTACTTCTGCAACACCCACCGCCGTGGGCCCGGCGCCAGGTTCGGCATCTCGCCGTCCTGGGCGCTGTTCACGGCCTGGAGGATTTCCAGCTTGCCGCCGCTACGACGGAAGATGAAGGGTGCACCCTGCTGCTGTTGCTCCAGCCACATGCTGTCGTATTCGCCGCTCATGGCCGCGCAGTCACCGGCCAGGCACAGCGCGTAGCGATCCAGTCCCGCCAGGCCCTCGATGCGGCCGTCGGGTAGAAAGTGCGCGACACTGCCCTGACCCGGGCCTTCGATAACCTTCCAGTCGCCGCCCATGTAGGCGGTATACAGCGCCTGTTCGAAGGCGGTACCGGTGGTGGCGTCGGCCCGAACCGGGGTGGCCGATTTCTTGAAGTTCTGCTGTGGGCTGCTGTCGCTGGCGGCCTGCTGCAACTCATCGCCATCGACTTTCAGGGTTTCTTCGCCGTTGCCGTAGAAGTCGACCTTGAGTTCGCCATTGGCCTGGGTCAGCAGTTTGCCTTCACCGACTTCGAAGCCGTTGCTGAAGCTGGCCTGGCCGGCCTGGGTGTTGAGCGACCATTCCAGGGTAGGGCCGTTGGCCAGCAGGGCCTGGCGCAGGTTACCGCCCTTGGCGGCAGCGTCGATGGCGTTCTGATTGATCCAGATGCCATTGGGGTCGACGTTTTCGTGGCTGGCGCAGCCGCCCAGAAGCAGGGCGGCCAGGGAGAGGGAAAGGGCACGGCGCATGAGCGGGGTCCTTGCTGGAGAGCGACAGCCAGGCCGCGGCCTGGCCACGGGGAGGCTTATTCGAGGACCAGGATGGCGTCCATTTCGACTTGCGCGCCCTTGGGCAGCGCCGCTACGCCGATGGCGGCGCGGGCAGGGTAGGGCTGTTCGAAGTAGCGGCCCATGACTTCGTTGACCTTGGCGAAATGGCTCAGGTCGGTGAGAAAGATGTTCAGCTTGACGATGTCCTTGAACGAGCCACCGGCCGCTTCGGCCACCGACTTCAGGTTCTCGAACACCTGTACGGTCTGGGCTTCGAAGCCTTCCACCAGTTCCATGGTCTTCGGGTCCAGGGGGATCTGGCCGGACATGTAGACGGTATTGCCAGCCTTGATTGCCTGGGAGTAGGTGCCGATGGCAGCCGGGGCCTTGTCGCTGGTGATTACGGTCTTGGTCATGAACAACTCCTTGGTATGAAGGTTTCGAGCCTCAGGCGCGTACGCGAGTGATGCGAATGACGCCGGCCAGGGCTCGCAGTTTCTTGATCACGCGGGCCAGGTGCACGCGGTCGTGGACGCTGACCACCAGCTGGACCACGCTGATGCGGCCGTCACGCTCGTCCATGCTGATTTTCTCGATGTTGCCGTCGGCGGCGTTGACGCTGCTGGCCAGCAGTGCAATCAGGCCGCGTTGATGCTCGAGCTCCACGCGCAGTTCGACGTTGAACTCGCCGGTAACGTCCTTGGCCCAGGCCAGCTGGATGCATTTTTCCGGGTTGTGGCGAATTTCGCTGATGTTCCGACAGTTTTCCAGGTGCACCACCATGCCCTTGCCCGCCGACAGATGCCCGACGATAGGGTCGCCCGGTATCGGCGTGCAGCACTTGGCATAGCTGAGTACCAGGCCTTCGGTGCCTCGGATGGCCAGTGGGCCTTCGGGGCTGGGCAATTGCTCGCCGCCGTCGGTGGCCAGCAGTCTGCGCGCCACCACGTAGGCCATGCGATTGCCCAGGCCGATGTCTTCGAGCAGGTCTTCGATCAGTTCCAAGCGATACTCGCCGAGCATGGTCTGCACCCGTTCGGCCGGAATCTTGTCCAGGGCGCTGTCGAAGCCGTTGAGCACCTTGTTCAGCAGGCGCTCGCCCAGGCTGATGGACTCGGACCGGCGTTGCAGCTTGAGGGCGTGGCGAATATGCGTACGCGCCTTGCCAGTGACCACGAAATTGAGCCAGGCCGGGTTGGGACGTGCCCCCGGAGCACTGACGATTTCCACCGTGGAACCGCTCTGCAGCGGCTCGGACAACGGCGCCAGGCGGCGGTTGATGCGGCAGGCGATGCAGCTATTGCCCACGTCGGTATGCACCGCATACGCGAAGTCCACCGCCGTGGAGCCTTTGGGCAGCTCCATGATGCGGCCTTTGGGCGTGAACACGTAGACCTCGTCCGGGAACAGGTCGATCTTCACGCTCTCGATGAATTCCAGCGAGTTGCCGGCGCGCTGCTGCATTTCCAGCACGCCTTTGACCCACTGGCGGGCGCGGGCGTGGGTGCCCTTGGGTTGTTCGTCGTCGCTGGACTTGTACAGCCAGTGGGCGGCGATGCCGTTGTTGGCCATCTCTTCCATTTCGCGGGTGCGAATCTGGATCTCGATAGGCACGCCGTGCATGCCGAACAGGGTCGTGTGCAGCGACTGGTAGCCGTTGGCCTTGGGGATCGCGATGTAGTCCTTGAAGCGCCCAGGCAGCGGTTTGTACAGGTTGTGCACGGCGCCGAGCACGCGATAGCAGGTGTCGACCTTGTCGACCACGATGCGGAACGCGTACACGTCCATGATCTCGTTGAAGGCTCGGCGCTTGCCGCGCATCTTCTTGTAGATGCCGTAGATGTGCTTCTGCCGACCGCTGACATCGCCTTCGATGCCATCCACCGACAGGCAATGGGCCAGGGACTGCTCGATCTTGTTGACCAGTTCCTTGCGGTTGCCGCGGGCGCGCTTGACGGCCTGGTAGATGCGCGCCGAGCGCATCGGGTACATGGCCTTGAAGCCCAGGTCCTCGAATTCCACGCGCACATTGTGCATGCCCAGGCGGTTGGCGATGGGCGCGTAGATTTCCAGGGTTTCCTTGGCGATGCGCCGGCGTTTCTCTCCGGACAGCACTTCCAGCGTGCGCATGTTGTGCAGGCGGTCGGCCAGCTTGACCAGGATCACGCGAATGTCCCGGGCCATGGCCATGGCCATTTTCTGGAAGTTTTCCGCCTGGGCCTCGGCCTTGGTCTCGAAGTTCATCTGGGTCAGCTTGCTGACCCCGTCGACCAGTTCGGCGACGGTTTCGCCAAATTGCGCACTGAGCGCTTCCTTGGCGATGCCGGTGTCTTCGATCACGTCATGCAGCATGGCCGCCATCAGGCTCTGATGGTCCATGTGCATGTCGGCGAGAATGCCTGCCACCGCCAGCGGATGCGTGACGTAGGCTTCGCCACTGCGACGGCGTTGGCCATCGTGGGCTTGTTCGGCGTAGAAATACGCTCGGCGGACCAGGTTGACCTGTTCCTTGCCGAGGTAGGTCGACAGGCGATCGGCGAGGGCGTCTATGCTCGGCAAGGCAATACCTCCTGCCGATGTTGGATAAGACCCCGCGCCGTACTACGTCGACCAGGCATGGACTTAGACGGCCTCGTTGGCCTCGTCTTCGAACGCAGCGAAGAGCGGTTCGTCTTCAACGATTTCAGCTTCAGCGATAGCGGCATAGTCGATCAGGCCTTCGGCGATTTCACGCAGGGCTACCACGGTAGGCTTGTCATTTTCCCACGCCACTTTCGGCTCTTTGCCGCCGGTCGCCAGTTGGCGAGCGCGTTTGGTGGAGAGCATGACCAGCTCGAAACGGTTATCCACGTGTTCTAGGCAGTCTTCAACGGTTACGCGGGCCATGGTCTTCCTCGTAGCAAATGCAATTATGCGCGCAGCCCGGATGGGCGAGCGGACTCGATAGTTTAAAAAAACACCAGCGTTTAGGGAAGCTTTTGTTTTCATCGTCGGGGAATTGCGGTGAATGGTCCCCTCACCCCAGCCCTCTCCCTCAGGGAGAGGGGGCCGATCGTTGCCAGCCGACCCACTGCGATCCGCTTTTAGCTCCCTCTCCCCGAGGGAGAGGGCTGGGGTGAGGGGACCATTCACCGCCAAGCCCAGCCCCCATCAGGCCAGCAAATCCGCCAACAACTCGCTGAACTTCTCCTGCTGTGGTTTCTGCTGCAGGCGGTTGGCGCGGAACACCGCCTTCAGATCTTCCAGCGCCTGAGCGAAGTCATCGTTGATGATCAGGTAGTCGTACTCGACATAATGGCTCATCTCGCTGACCGCTTCGCGCATCCGCCCTTCGATGATCTCGTCACTGTCGGTGCCACGGTTGGTCAGGCGTTGGCGCAGGGCCTGCTGCGACGGCGGCAGGATGAACACCGAGCGGGCATGGGGCATCAAGCGGCGGACCTGTTCGGCCCCTTGCCAGTCGATCTCCAGGATCAGGTCGTGGCCCTCGTCCAGGGTCTGTTGCAGATGGCTCTGCGACGTCCCGTAGAGATTGCCGAAGACCTCGGCCTGCTCCAGGAAGTCGCCGTGCTCGATCATGCCGATGAAGGTGTCGCGATCGACGAAATGATAGTTCACGCCATCCGCTTCACCTGGACGCATGGCGCGCGTGGTGTGCGAGACCGAAACGCGAATCGAAGGCTGGGCGTCGATCAGTGCCTTGACCAGGCTGGTCTTGCCAGCGCCGGACGGGGCGGAAACGATGTAGAGAGTACCGGTGCTGTGGGTCATGGGCTTGTTCATGGAAGGAAAGGGCCTTACTCAATATTCTGCACTTGTTCACGCATCTGCTCGATCAATACCTTGAGGTTGACCGCGGCTTGCGTGCTGCGTGGGTCGAAGGCTTTGGAGCCCAGGGTGTTGGCTTCGCGGTTGAGTTCCTGCATGAGGAAATCCAGGCGGCGGCCGGCGGCGCCGCCGGCCTTGAGCACGCGCCGAACTTCGGTCACGTGGGTGCTCAGGCGGTCGAGTTCCTCGGCCACATCGCTTTTCTGCGCCAGCAATACCAGCTCCTGTTCCAGGCGCTGGGGGTCCAGTTCGGCCTGCAGGTCGGCAAAGCGGTCGAGAATTTTCTGGCGTTGAGTGGCCAGCATGTGTGGCACCAGGGTACGCAACGTGGCCACTTCGTCGCTCATGGCGTCGAGGCGGTCGTTGATCAGGCGCGCCAGTTCGGCGCCTTCACGGTCGCGACCGCTCTTCAGCTCGCCCAGGGCCTGGGCAAACAGTTCGGTTGCGGCGCTGTTCAGGGCCTGCGGGTCGCTGGCGTCGGCGACCAGTACGCCCGGCCAGGCCAGCACCTCCAGCGGATTCAACGGCGCAGGTTGCTGGATGAGGCCGGCAACCGTCTGCGCGGCGGCGATCAGTTGCGCGGCGCGCTCACGGTCGACCTGCAACGGCCTGCCGGAGGTTTCCTCGGTATAGCGCAGGGTGCACTCGACCTTGCCCCGGGACAGGCCTTGGCGCAGCGCTTCGCGAACCGGGCCTTCAAGGTCGCGAAAGGCGTCCGGCAGGCGCAGGTGCGGTTCCAGGTAGCGGTGATTGACCGAGCGCAGTTCCCAGCTGAGGGTGCCCTGGGCCCCGGCCCGTTCGCACCGGGCGAAGGCGGTCATGCTGTGCACCATGGGAGAATACCTCGCAGGGGGTGGAAGACGATGGAGGCGCAGGATTGTAGCGCAACCGCACGCTGGCTCCCAATGGCGGCGACGGAATCAATGTGCACGGGATGTTAACGGCCTTTCGGCCCTTGCCGAGCCGGCGGACAAGGGGCGCGCGGGCGGCAACGGGCAATTCATCGCCAGACGCCCTATAATGGCCGCCAGATTTGTGTCCCAGTACAGGTATCTCGAATGAAACGTCCAAGTGGTCGCGCCGCCGATCAGCTCCGCTCGATCCGCATCACCCGCAACTACACCAAGCACGCCGAGGGGTCTGTATTGGTGGAGTTTGGCGATACCAAGGTGATCTGCACCGTCAGCGTCGAAAACGGCGTACCGCGCTTTCTCAAGGGTCAGGGCCAGGGTTGGCTGACCGCTGAATACGGCATGCTGCCGCGTTCCACCGGCGAGCGTAACCAGCGCGAAGCCAGCCGCGGCAAGCAGGGTGGCCGCACCCTGGAAATTCAGCGTCTGATTGGCCGCTCGCTGCGCGCTGCGCTGGACATGAGCAAGCTGGGCGACGTCACCCTGTACGTCGACTGCGACGTGATCCAGGCCGATGGCGGTACCCGCACGGCGTCGATCACCGGCGCCATGGTGGCCCTGGTCGATGCGCTGAAGGTCATCAAGAAGCGCGGCGGGCTGAAGGGCGGCGACCCGCTCAAGCAGATGATCGCTGCCGTTTCGGTGGGCATGTATCAAGGTGAGCCGGTGCTCGATCTGGACTACCTGGAAGACTCGGCCGCCGAGACGGACCTGAACGTGGTCATGACCAGCACCGGTGGTTTCATCGAGGTACAGGGCACCGCCGAAGGCGCGCCGTTCCAGCCTGCCGAGCTGAACGCGATGCTGGCGTTGGCGCAGCAAGGCATGGAAGAGATCTTCGCCCTGCAGAAGTCTGCGTTGGAGGATTGATCCGGGGCAGGCGTGCCGGCCCTTTCGCGGCTGCACGCCGCTCCTACAGGGGGGCGTCGCTGGTCTTGCGGGCCTCTTCGCGGCTTCACGCCGTTCCTGCAGGGAGGGCAGCAGGGTGGTTTTGCAGGTGTACCTCTGTAGGAGCGGCGTGAAGCCGCGAAGGCGGTCTGGCGACTGCCACAAAAAAGCCGACCCCATGAGGTCGGCTTTTTTGTGCCTGACGATCAGATCGTCAAGGTCCAGTCATAATCCACGATCAGTGGCGCATGCTGGGAGAAGCGCGGCTGGCGTGGCAGCTTGGCGCTGCGCACGAAGCGGCGCAGGCCAGGGGTCAGCAACTGATAATCGAAGCGCCAGCCCAGGTTGAGCATCTCGGCCTGTTCGTTATCCGGCCACCAGCTGTACTGGTCGCCTTCGCGGCTGACTTCGCGCAGGGCATCAACATAGCCCATGTTGCCGACGATCTCGTCCATCCAGGCCCGCTCGGGCGCCAGAAAGCCTGGCGACTGTTGACTGTCGCGCCAGTTCTTGATGTCGAGTTTCTGTTGCGCCACATACAGCGAGCCGCAATAGATATATTCGCGGCGTTTGCGCCGTTGCTTGTCCAGGTACTTGCCGAAGTCGTCCATGAGCTTGAACTTCTGGTTCAAGTCTTCATCGCCGTTCATGCCCGAAGGCAACAGCAAAGTGGCAATACTGAGTTTGTCGAAATCTGCCTGCAGGTAACGCCCGTAGCGGTCGGCTGTCTCGAAGCCCAGCCCACTGATGACCGCCTTGGGTTGCAACCGCGAATACAGTGCCACGCCACCCTGGGCGGGAACTTCTGCATCGCAGGCATAAAGGAAGTAGCCGTCCAGTTGGAAGGCGGCGTCGTCCAGTTCAAAGGCGGAAGCACGAGTATCCTGCACGCAGATGACGTCGGCGTTCTGGGCTTGCAGCCAACTGAGCAACCCGCGCTCGACTGCCGCCTGAATACCATTGACGTTCACACTGATGATCCGCATACATGGCCCCAAAAATCTTGTGCGTGTATGATACCCGAGCTCTACCTAATTAGCTAAATCCGTGGTATCCGGGACTTTTCAATGCAGGCCTATCAGCGCGACTTTATTCGTTTTGCCATTGATCGAGGCGTTTTGCGTTTCGGCGAATTCACCCTGAAATCAGGGCGCACCAGTCCCTATTTCTTCAATGCCGGCCTGTTCAACACAGGCGCCGCACTGGCCGAACTGGCGCGCTATTATGCCGCAGCCATCGTCGACAGCGGCGTCAAGTTCGACGTGTTGTTTGGCCCTGCCTACAAGGGTATTCCCCTGGCCGCTGCCACAAGTGTGCAACTGGCCGAGAAACACCAACTCGACGTGCCGTGGTGTTTCAACCGCAAGGAAGCCAAGGATCACGGTGAGGGCGGCAGCCTGGTCGGATCGCCACTGACCGGCGATATCCTGATCATCGACGACGTGATCACGGCCGGTACCGCCATTCGCGAAGTCATGCAGATCATCTCGCAGCAGGGCGCCAAGGCGGCGGGCGTGATGATCGCGCTGAATCGCCAGGAACGTGGCAACGGTGAGCTGTCGGCCATCCAGGAAGTGGAGCGTGACTTCGGCATTCCGGTGGTCAGCATCGTGTCCTTGAATCAGGTGCTCGAATTCCTGGCCGACGATCCGCAGCTCAAGCAGCATCTGCCTGCCGTTGAAGCCTACCGCGCACAATACGGAATCTGACGGCGTGCGGCGCATCGGCCTGGCTGTCCTGCTGAGCCTGTTGCCGGTGCTGGCCAACGCCAGCGCCGCTGCGCCCGGCATGCTGCTGTACCGGTATGTCGACAGCCGCGGCGTGACCGTGCTCGACCGTCAGGGCGTACCGCCCGAGTATGTCGCCAAGGGTTATCAGGTACTCAACCAGAACGGGCGAGTGGTACAGACGGTGCCGCCGGCGCCCACCGCCGAGGAAATCCGCCTCAAGCAGCAGGCCGACGCGCAAGCTGCGGCCAATGCGCAGTTGCTCGATGCCTACCCTTCTGTGGCCGAGCTGGACAAAGGTCGCGCGCGTAAGCTTTCCGAAATAGATACCTTGATCGCTGTAACCAAGGCCAATGTGCAGACGTTGCAGGCCCAGCAGGTGTCCATGCAGGGTCAGGCGGCGGCGCAGGAGCGGGCGGGGCAGGAAGTGTCGCAGTCGCTGCTGGATCAGCTGCGCGATGTACGCACGCAGACCACCGGGTTGCAGGACAAGCTGGCCAAGCTGGAGCGGTCGCGGGTGGAGGCGGACGCCGAGTTCGCCCACAAGCGCGAAGCACTGGTGCAGTTGCTAGGCCCGTAGCAGCGGCGTAAGCCGCGTCCAGCCACCCGGCAGGACGCCGGATGGATTGCGGTGTTACCGGACCTGGTACAGGGACCCGGTTTAGGGCGGTGTATAGGCCGCGGCTTGGGCGGTGTGGCGGACCCGGCTTACGCCGGTGCTACAGGGCGGGGCGTTTGCGGTTGCTGATCAGGGTGCCTACGCCGCTGTCGGTGAAGATCTCCAGCAGCACCGCATTGGGCACGCGGCCATCGATGATGTGCGAGGTGGTCACGCCACCTTGGACGGCTTCCAGCGCGCAGCGGATCTTGGGCAGCATGCCGCCGTAGATGGTGCCATCGGCGATCAAGCCGGCCACTTGCTCGGTGGTCAAGCCGGTCAGCACATTGCCTTCCTTGTCCATCAGCCCGGCAATGTTGGTCAGCAGCATCAGCTTCTCGGCCTTCAATGCTTCGGCCACCTTGCCCGCCACCAGGTCGGCGTTGATGTTGTACGACTCGCCATCCGGGCCCACGCCGATCGGCGCGATCACCGGGATGAAGTCGCCCTTGACCAGCATGTTCAGCAAGTCGGTGTTGACCCCGGAAACCTCGCCCACGTGGCCAATGTCGATGATTTCCGGCTTGGTCATCTCCGGGGTCTGACGGGTCACGGTCAGCTTGCGTGCGCGGATCAGTTCCGCGTCCTTGCCGGTCAGGCCGATGGCGCTGCCGCCATGGCGGTTGATCAGGTTGACGATGTCCTTGTTGACCTGGCCGCCGAGCACCATTTCCACCACGTCCATGGTCTGCGCATCGGTCACGCGCATGCCGTCGACGAAGTGGCTCTCGATGGACAGGCGCTTGAGCAGGTCGCCGATCTGCGGGCCGCCGCCGTGCACCACCACCGGGTTGATGCCCACCGCCTTCATCAGCACCACGTCACGGGCGAAGCCGGTCTTGAGCTCCTCGCTCTCCATTGCGTTGCCGCCGTACTTGATCACCAGCGTCTTGCCGACGAAACGGCGGATATAGGGCAGCGCTTCGGACAGTACCTTGGCGACGTTGGTGGCGGCATCACGTTCGAGGGTCATGCAGGGCTCCAGTGAAACGAGTGGTCAGAACGGTAGTTGCAGATCGGGTACGACTTTCAACAGCTGGGTACGGAAGACGCCCTGAATACGCGCGAGTTCCTCGGCATCTTCGGCCTCGAAACGCAGCACCAGCACCGGTGTGGTATTGGACGCGCGAACCAGGCCCCAACCTCTAGGGTAGTCCACGCGCACGCCATCGATAGTGGTGAGCTTGGCTTCGCCCCATTGAGCGCCGTGGTGCAGGGCGTCAATGATGCTGAATTTGTTGTCTTCGGTCACCGGGATATTCAGTTCCGGGGTGGAAATGTCGTCGGCGAAGGCGGCGAACAGCGCTTCGGCGCTGTGTTTTTCCTGGCTGAGGATCTCCAGCAGGCGCGCGGCGCTGTAGATGCCGTCGTCGAAACCGAACCAGCGCTCCTTGAAGAAGATGTGCCCGCTCATTTCGCCCGCCACCAACGCGCCGGTGCGCTTCATTTCTTTCTTGATCAGCGAATGGCCGGTCTTCCACATCACCGGGCGGCCGCCATGCTCCTTGATCAGCGGCGCCAGGCGCCGCGTGCATTTGACGTCGTAGATCACATCGGCGCCCGGGTTGCGCGACAGTACGTCCCGCGCGAACAGCATCAGCAGACGGTCGGGATGGATGACCGTGCCCGCGTTGGTCACGACGCCCACGCGATCGGCGTCGCCGTCGAAGGCCAGACCGACATCGGCGCCGACTTCGGCCACCTTGGCGATCAGCGCCTGCAGGTTTTCCGCCTTGCCGGGGTCGGGATGGTGGTTGGGGAAGCGCCCGTCCACCTCGCAGAACAGGGGGATCACCTCGCACCCCAGTGCTTGCAGCAATTGCGGGGCAATCACGCCGCCGGCACCGTTGCCGCAGTCCACCACCACTTTCAGGCGACGGGTCAGCACGATGTCGTCGGTGATCTGGGTCACGTAGCGGTCCAGGATATCGACCTTTTCCACACTGCCCTGGCCACGGCTCAAGTCATTGCGCACCAGGCGCTGATGCAGGGCCAGGATCTGCTCGTTGGCCAGGGTATCGCCGGCAATCATCACCTTGAAGCCGTTGTAGTCCGGCGGATTGTGGCTGCCGGTGAGCATCACCCCGGAGCGCCCGGTCAGTACATGGGTGGCGTAATACAGGGCCGGGGTCGGCACCAGGCCGATATCGCTGACATGGCAACCGGCGTCTACCAGCCCCTGGATCAGTGGCTGGACCAGTTCTGGGCCGGACAGGCGACCGTCGCGACCGACGTTGATATTGGCCTCGCCCATGGCCAGGCTCTGGGCGCCCACAGCACGGCCCACCCAGTAGGCGGTGTCGGTCGTCAGGGTGCTGCCGACGATGCCGCGAATATCATAGGCGCGAAAGATCGTGTGTGGCAGCGTCGGCGGGGTGTCCTCGCTGGCCGGGGTCGCTGGGGGGGTGTCCAGCGGGGCCGGCTGCTCATCGATCTCGAGCATATCGGTGTCCTGGAAAATCGGGTTGGTCCACGCTGCGGCAGGAGCGTCGCTGGTGGGTGTGACGGCCTGGGTAGCCAGGGGCTTGGTGGCGCTGCGCAGCGAGTAGTGTGCCAGGCCCTGAGCCAGACCGTTGAGAGGCGCCAGGCCCAGGCTGAAGGCCTTGACTGCCTTGCCCCCGGAAAGCTCCTGAAGCAGTTGTTGCAGCTGCCGCGCATCTTCCTCCACGCGCTGGTACAGCTGGCGCTGGGCCACGCGCACGGCCAGGGCTGCGCAGCCGATGGCGATGGCAGCCGCCAGCATCATCAGGCCCAGAACGCTCCAGGGGAAGGGCGGCGTGAACAGTGGGCCGGGGACGAAATCGACCGTCCAGTTAGGGTTGGCCGTGGCCATGGGGTAGTGCCGCGCGCCGCTGTCCTGGCCCTGTTCCACCAACAATTGGGGCGGGCTGCCCAGAACGCTCTGCTGCAAGCGCAATTGGCCGAAGTCCGGGGTGGGCAGGGCCAGCACCCGGTTGAACGGCTGCATGTCGAAGCCCAGTACCAACGTACCCAGCACTGGGGACTGCGGCGTCTGGCGCACGGCTCTGACACTGTAGATCACCCACCGCCCATTGACCTTGTAGGCTTCGGCCGAGGGTGGCACGTCACGTTCGGCGCGGCCGATCATGTCCAGCACGGCAAAGTTGATCGGCGCCGGGCCATCCTGGGCCACCTGGGCCTGACCGCGCAGGTTCAGGCTGGCGCCGAGCAGGGCGTCGGACAGCGGTAACTGTCGGGCAGCCTGGGCGAGGGCGGTGGGGTCCTGGCTGGCCAGCGCATTGACCACTGCGGCGGATGTGGCCAAGGCATCGGCCTGGCCCTCCATGCGCGCGGCGACAGCGTCGAGATGGCCGATGAACGCGTTGGTCGCCGTGGACTCGGCGGTTTGATAGGCGCGCCCGGAGAGCGGCCAGACGATCATGAACCAGATCAACGCCATGGCGATGGCCACACCGACGGCGGCGATGATCACCGAGCGGTTGTTCGAAGGTTGCTCGGTCGGAGCCTGGCCGTTCTCAGCCACCTTGGCACTGCGAGTGAAGCCTTTCACATGACATCTCCGCCGGCCATGGCCGTGCTGTAGGTAGCGGGTGCAGCCACCGGGGGGAGCGGGCCCTGCCCGCGATGGCCCACTCCCTCAGGAAGAGCAATCGTTGATCAATGGGTCCCTGAGTGACCGAACCCGCCCGCGCCGCGCTGGGTTTCGTCGAAGGTTTCGACCAGCTCCAAGTGTGCCTGCACCACCGGCACCAGCACCAGTTGCGCAATACGCTCGCCCACGGCGATGTTGAACGCGGTCTGCCCACGGTTCCAGCACGAGACCATCAGCTCGCCTTGATAGTCGGAGTCGATCAGGCCTACCAGGTTGCCCAGCACGATGCCGTGCTTATGGCCCAGACCGGAGCGCGGCAGGATCATCGCCGCCAGGCCCGGGTCGCCGATGTAGATCGAAAGGCCGGTGGGAATCAACAGGGTCTGACCGGGCTCCAGGACGGTGTCCTGCTTGAGCATGGCACGCAGGTCGAGGCCTGCGGAGCCTGGGGTGGCGTACTGCGGCAGGGGAAATGCCTGGCCGAGGCGAGGGTCGAGGATCTTGGCTTGAAGGGCGTGCATGGGTGTTATTGAACCTGGTCGAGACGTTGAGCGATGAAGGAGACCAGCTGGCGGGCGATCTTGCCCTTGCTGGTCTGGGCGAAAACGGTGGCCTGCAACTGGCGATCGATCACGCTGCAGGCGTTTTCTTCGCTGTTGAAGCCGATACTGGGGTTGGCCACGTCGTTGGCCACGATCAAGTCCAGGTTCTTGTCCTTGAGCTTGCGCGCGGCGTAGTCGAGCAGATGTTCGGTTTCGGCGGCGAAGCCGACGCTGAACGGCCGGTCGGCGCGCCCGGCGATGGTGGCCAGAATGTCCGGGTTACGTACCATCTGCAGCAGCAGGCCATCGCCGCTGGCAGGGTCTTTCTTGAGTTTGTGCGGGGCAACCACCTCGGGGCGGTAGTCGGCCACGGCCGCAGAGGCGATGAATACATCGCAGGGCATGCCGGCTTCGCAGGCGGCCAGCATGTCCCGAGCGCTGACCACATCGATGCGGCTGACCCGGTCCGGGGTGGGCAGGTGCACGGGGCCGGTGATCAGGGTCACCCGGGCGCCGGCTTCCACTGCCGCTTCGGCAAGGGCGAAGCCCATCTTGCCGGAGCTATGGTTGGTGATGTAACGCACCGGGTCGATGTTTTCCTGAGTCGGCCCGGCGGTGATCACCACGTGCTTGCCGGTCAGCGCCTGATGCTGGAAGCAGTCGGCGGCGCACAGTGCCAGCTCTGTGGCTTCGAGCATGCGGCCCAGGCCGATATCGCCACAGGCCTGGCTGCCGGCGGCGGGGCCGAAGACTTTCAGGCCGCGGCGCTGCAGCAGGTCGAGGTTGGCCTGGGTGGCCGGGTCGCGCCACATGGCCTGGTTCATGGCAGGGGCGAGGGCCACGGTGGCGTCGGTGGCCAGCACCAGGGTGGTCAGCAGGTCGTTGGCCAAACCCTGGGCCAGTCGCGCGATCAGGTCCGCCGTGGCGGGCGCGATCAATACCAGGTCGGCCCACCTGGCCAGCTCGATATGGCCCATGGCGGCTTCCGCTGCGGGGTCGAGCAGGTCCAGGTGCACGGGATGGCCGGACAGCGCCTGCATGGTCAGCGGCGTGATGAACTCGGCGCCGCCTTTGGTCATCACCACGCGCACTTCAGCGCCTTGTTCCAGAAGCCTGCGGACCAGCTCGGCGCTCTTGTAGGCGGCGATACCGCCGCCTACGCCTAGCACGATGCGTTTTCGATACAGCCGCTGCATAGGCCTGCCTTAATCATCTGGTAATAACACCACGGCGAGCGCGCCTCCCGGGGCCGGGTCACCGTGCAAAAAGTTGCGCTAAGATAGCACAGCGCTCGCTATGGAACAGCGAGGCACACAAGCAGGGAGTGGTGATGAGTATTCTCGATTGGCCCGAGGCCGAACGGCCCCGGGAGCGTCTTCTGGCCCATGGTGCGGCGAGCCTTTCCGACGGCGAGTTGCTGGCAATTTTCCTGCGTACCGGCGTGGCCGGGCATACGGCGGTGGATGTGGCGCGCAACCTGCTGATTCGCTTCGGCAGCCTGCGCGCGTTGCTGGAGGCTGATGTGGAGACGTTCAGCCAGCACTTCGGCATGGGCCCTGCCAAGTATGCCCAGTTGCAGGCGTCGGTCGAGATGAACCGGCGCTACATGGCCGAACTGATGCGCACGGGTCAGGCGATGGAAGACCCTAACTCGGTTCGCCGGTATCTCAAGTCCAAGCTGCGTCACGAAAAGCATGAGCTGTTCGGGTGTCTGTTTCTGGATACCAAGCACAAGCCGCTGGAGTTCGAGATTCTGTTCCGAGGCACCATCAGCAGTGTGGCGGTGTATCCACGGGAGGTGGTCAAGCGGGCCATCGCCAACAACGCGGCGGCGGTGATCCTGACTCACAACCATCCCTCCGGCAACGCCACGCCAAGCGAGGCGGACCGCAGGCTGACTCAGCGGCTCACAGAGTCACTGGCACTGGTGGATGTGCGGGTGCTGGACCACATCATCATTGGCGAGGGGGAGCCGTTGTCGATGATGGAGTATGGGTGGATGTGAGGGCGCCTTCGCGGCTGTACGCCGCTCCT
>NZ_DFUE01000008.1:362-28287 GCF_002379585.1 Pseudomonas sp. UBA4194 | reverse complement strand
TTCGCGGCTGTACGCCGCTCCTGCAAAGGATCCAGGTGCTGCCCGGACCCCCTGCGAGAACGGCTTCGGCGCTATTTCTGCACGGAAACCCTGGAGAAATCCTGTCGCCCGAACGGGCTCACCGCATACCCTTGCACGCTCTTGCGCACCAATGTCGCGGCCGTTGGATGCGCCAGCGGCAGCCACAGTGCCTGCTGCTGGATCTGCGCCTGGGCCTGATGGTACAGCTTGCTGCGGGCAGCCTGATCGGACGTGGTCTTGCCGTCGCTGATCAGCTTGTCCAGGGCCTTGTCGCAATAGCGGGCGAAGTTGGTCCCCGACTGCACGGCGGCGCAGGAAAACTGCGGCGTCAGGAAGTTGTCCGGATCGCCGTTATCCCCCGCCCAGCCCATGAACAGCAGGTCATGCTCGCCGGCCTTGGCGCGGCGAATCAGCTCGCCCCATTCGATCACGCGGATCTCGGCCTTGATGCCGATCTTGCTCAGGTCGGCCTGCAGCAACTGCGCGCCGAGGCTGGGGTTGGGGTTGAGCAGGCTGCCCGAGGGGCGCGTCCAGATCGTGGTGCTGAAGCCGTCCTTCAAACCGGCCTTGGCCAGCAGCTCGCGGGCTTTGCCGGCGTCCTGTTTATAGCCCGGCAGATCCTTGGCGTAACTCCAGGTGTTCGGCGGGTAGGGGCCATTGGCGGCTTCGGCGGTCCCTTCGAACACCGCCTTGAGGTAGCTGTCCTTGTCGAATGCCAGGTTGATGGCCTGGCGCACTTCGGGCTTGTCCAGCGGCGGATGCTGGCTGTTGATGGCCAGGAAAGCGGTCATGAAGGCCTCGGTCTTGATCACCTGCAAGTCCTTGTCATCCGCGGCGGCTGCGATATCCAGCGGCTTGGGCGACAAGGTCACCTGGCATTCGTTGCGCCGCAACTTCTGCAGGCGCACGTTGGCGTCCGGGGTGATGGCGTAGATCAGCGGGTCGACCGCAGGCTTGCCGGCGAAGTAGTCCGGGTTGGCCTTGTAGCGCACCACCGCGTCTTTCTGGAAGCGGGTGAAAATGAACGGGCCGCTGCCGATTGGCTGGCTGTTGAGCTTCTCCGGTGTGCCGGCCTTCATCAACTGGTCGGCGTATTCGGCCGAATAGATGGACGCGAAGCCCATGCTCAGGGTGGCCAGGAAGGTGGCGTCCGGATGGTCGAGGGTGAAGCGCACGGTCAGTGGGTCCGGGGCGTCGATCTTCTTGATCAGCGCGGGCAACTGCATCGACTGGGCGTGGGGGAAACCACTCTGGGCGATCTTGTGCCAGGGGTTGGCCGGGTCGAGCATGCGCTGGAAGCTGAACAGCACGTCCTGGGCATTGAGCTCGCGGCCAGGCTTGAAGTACTCGGTGCTGTGGAATTTCACCCCTGGGTGCAGTTTGAAGTCGTAGGTCAGGCCATCGGCCGAGACCGTCCAGCTGTCGGCCAGGCTCGGCACCACTTTGCCGGCCTTGGCGTCGAACTCCACCAGGCGATTCATCAGCACGTCGGCCGACGCGTTGGTGGTGGTCAGCGAGTTGTACTGCACCACGTCGAAGCCTTCGGGGCTGGCTTCGGTGCAGACCGTCAGCGGCGCGGCGAAGGCCTGGGATGCCGCGAACAGGGGAGCAAGCAAGAACGGCAAAGTCGCAAGACGCATGGTTATGTTCCTTGGCGGGTCGAGGGCCCATCTGCCTGTGCAGTCTGGAGAAAGGTCCTACCCTAGAGATGTCTTCAAGCCCTGACTATCCCTATTTGCATTTTTCGCGCGACGAATGGTCGGCTCCCGACACCCCCCGGCAACGCTATGCTTGGGCGCCTGGCAGGTTTGCCGAGCGCATCGATTGTGCATCGGCTGTTGTTGCACGTGAGTGTTTCTGGTATAAAGCAGCGCTCTTTTCTAGGGCCCTGTTCCTCCGCCTTCACGGTGAGGCGGGTAAGACCCTGAAGAAACGCGGCGCCGTGCGCCAAATGACTGAGAGATAAGCGGCCAACCCATGCCGGGTTGGGCATGTGGTTTTAGAGGGCTGAGGCATGTCGAGAGTCTGTCAAGTTACCGGTAAGGGTCCGGTAACCGGGAATAACATTTCCCACGCAAACAACAAAACCCGTCGTCGTTTCCTGCCGAACCTGCAGCATCACCGCTTCTGGGTTGAAGAAGAGAAACGTTTTGTTCGTCTGCGCGTATCCGCCAAGGGCATGCGTATCATCGACAAGCGTGGCATCACTGTCGTGCTGGCCGAAATCCGTCGCGATGGCGGCAAGGTTTAAGGGAGCTTTATCATGCGTGAATTGATTCGTTTGATCTCGAGCGCCGGTACTGGTCACTTCTACACTACCGACAAGAACAAGCGTACTACCCCGGACAAAATCGAGATCAAGAAATTTGATCCGGTTGTTCGCAAGCACGTGATCTACAAGGAAGGCAAAATCAAGTAATTGATTTTGGCGACCAAGAAGAAAGGCCCGCATCGAAAGATGCGGGCCTTTTTTTTGGGGGTGGTGTCTGGGCTGGCGCTTTCGCGGCTTTTACGCCGCTCCTACAGGGGGGGTGGTGGGCGTGGATTCGAAGATCACGTAGATCTTGCGGCACGCCTCCAGCACTTCCCAGGTGCCGCTGAACCCGGCGGGGATCACGAAGCGGTCTCCGGCGCGCAAGGTCTTGCTGTTGCCCTGCTCGTCGCGCAGTACCGACACACCCTGAACGATCTCGCAGTATTCATGCTCGGTGTAGTTCACCGTCCACTGGCCGACTTCGCCTTCCCAGACGCCTGCATTCATTTGCCCGCAGGGGCTGCCATAGTGGTTGAAGACGGTTTGCTCGGGGTCGCCCGAGAGGATCTTTTCCGGCGCGGGTCGATAGCGCTCCGGGGTGACGCTGTGCTGGGCAAAGTCGACGATGCTGGCGATGCTCATTGGAAAATCCCCCTCGTTTGTTGAATAAAACGCACATCTGTAGGCCGTGCCCCGGCTTCTGTCAAATATATTGAAAAGCCCGGGGTCGGTGGTTTAGGGTGGTTGCACGCCGCTTGCACTGCAGATGGGCGGCACACTTTTATCGACCACTCTCAGCCTTGCATGGCTGGGCGTCGCATTCAATGACAGGAGGATCCGTATGACCACTCTGACTCGTGCCGACTGGGAACAACGTGCTCAGCAATTGAAGATCGAAGGCCGCGCATTCATCAACGGTGAGTACACCGCCGCCGTTTCTGGCGAAACCTTCGAATGCGTAAGCCCGGTCGATGGCCGCCTGCTGGCGCAGGTCGCCAGCTGCGACGCCGCCGATGCCGATCGCGCCGTTGAAAACGCTCGCGCCACGTTTGATTCCGGTGTCTGGGCCAAGGCTGCCCCGGCCAAGCGCAAAGCCACCCTGATTCGTTTCGCCGGCCTGCTCAAGGAGCATGCCGAAGAGCTGGCGTTGCTGGAAACCCTGGACATGGGCAAGCCGATCAGCGACTCGCTGAACATCGACGTGGCCGGCTCGGCCAATGCCCTGGCCTGGAGCGGCGAGGCCATCGACAAGGTCTACGACGAGGTGGCACCTACCCCGCACAACCAATTGGGCCTGGTCACCCGTGAAGCAGTGGGCGTGGTTGCCGCCGTGGTGCCGTGGAACTTCCCGCTGATGATGGCGTGCTGGAAGCTGGGGCCGGCGCTGGCTACCGGTAACTCGGTGATCCTCAAGCCTTCGGAGAAATCGCCACTGACCGCCATCCGCATCGCGCAACTGGCGATCGATGCCGGTATTCCCAAGGGTGTGCTGAACGTCCTGCCCGGCCATGGTCATACCGTGGGCAAGGCCCTGGCCCTGCACATGGATGTGGACACCGTGGTGTTTACCGGCTCGACCAAAATTGCCAAGCAATTGATGATCTACGCCGGTGAATCGAACATGAAGCGGGTGTGGCTCGAGGCCGGTGGCAAGAGCCCGAACATTGTCTTCGCCGATGCGCCGGACCTGCAAGCCGCCGCCGAATCCGCGGCCAGCGCGATTGCCTTCAACCAGGGCGAGGTCTGCACGGCAGGCTCCCGTCTGCTGGTAGAGCGCTCGATCAAGGCGCAATTTCTGCCCATGGTGGTGGAGGCCCTGAAAGGCTGGAAGCCGGGCAATCCGCTGGACCCGGCAACCAATGTGGGTGCGCTGGTGGACACCCAGCAGATGAACACCGTGCTGTCCTACATCGCCGCAGGCCACGAGGGCGGCGCCAAGCTGCTGGTGGGCGGCAAGCGCATCCTCGAGGAAACCGGTGGCACGTACGTCGAGCCGACGATTTTCGATGGGGTGACCAATGCCATGAAGATCGCCCAGGAAGAGATCTTCGGCCCGGTGCTGTCGGTGATCACATTCGACAGCGCCGAAGAAGCCGTACAGATCGCCAACGACACGGCCTATGGCCTGGCAGCGGCGGTGTGGACGGCCGACATTTCCAAAGCGCACCTGACCGCCAAGGCGCTGCGCGCGGGCAGTGTCTGGGTCAACCAGTACGACGGCGGGGACATGACGGCGCCGTTTGGTGGGTTCAAGCAGTCGGGCAACGGGCGCGATAAATCCCTGCATGCGTTCGACAAGTACACCGAGCTGAAATCAACCTGGATCAAACTCTGACCCACACCCTGTAGCACCGGCGTAAGCCGGGTCAGAGGCGCCGCGGAATTTCAGGATTTACGCGGTGGGGCCGGACGCGGCTTACGCCGCTGCTACAGGTGTGAGCCGGGTCAGGTACGCTGCGGTGTGTCAGGGGATTCGCGGTGGGGCCGGACGCGGCTTACGCCGCTGCTACAGGTGTGGGCCGGGTCAGACGCGCCGCGGTGTGTCAGGATTTATGCGGTGGGGCCGGACGCGGCTTACGCCGCTGCTACAGCATTTTTTCCAGGCCTATGGCTTGGCTGAACCAGGCGTTGAAGCGGCGCCACCAGTCGCCCGGTTCGTGTTGCAGGGTGTGCAGGTGGCCGTTGTCTTCGGTGTCCCAGACAATCGCGCCCTGTTGCAACCGCGCTTGATAACTCAGCGCCGGTGACATGCCCTGCAAGGCGAGTTTGCGCATCTGTGCGGCCAGTTCGGGGCTGTCCACCAGCACTCCGACCTCGGTGTTCCAGAGCACCGAGCGCGGGTCGAAATTGAACGACCCGATGAACGACTTGCGCTGATCGAAAATCATCGCCTTGCTGTGCAGGCTGGAATCCGAGCCGCCGCTAAGCCCCAGCGCGGTGTTGCCTTGGTCACCCGGCTGGCGACGCAGTTCGAACAGCTTGACCCCGTGTTCCAGCAACGTGCGTCGGTAGGGCGCGTACCCGCCATGTACTGCCGGCACATCGGTGGCTTCCAGCGAATTGGTCAACAGGCTCACGTTCACCCCGGCATCGGCGCGACCGGTCAGGTAGTCTCGCCCGGCCTCACCCGGCACGAAGTAGGCCGAGATCAGCATCAACTCCTGATTGACCCCGGCCAGTTCCGGCGCCAGTTGCGTGGTGAGTAGCAGGTGTGGATCGGGCTCGCCACGGGCCAGTACCTTGGTCGGCGCGTCCCACAGCGCCTGCCCCCACGCCCAGGTCAACTGCTGGCGCCAGGTGTCCATCTGCGGATCGGTCTGATAGGTCATCAGCCGCTCGTACAGCGTCTTGTGTTGTTCCCGGGAGTCGATCAGCGACTGCTCCAGGCGCACTCGCGTGGCTGCCAGGTGTTTCTGCGTCGGCACGTTGAACAGAAAATCGGCAATCGGCTGGCTCAGCGCACTGTTCCAGTACTGATCGAAGCTGTAGCCCAATTGCTGCGCCACCGGGCCGAAGTTGAGCAGATCGATGTCGGTGAAGTTCATGTTCGGTTCGGCGTCGAAATACTCGTCGCCCAGGTTGCGCCCGCCCACGATGGCCACGCTGTCATCGGCCAGCCAGAGCTTGTTGTGCATGCGCCGATGCTGTTGCGAGAGGTTGAACAACCGACCCATGGCCCGCGTCACGCCAGTGGCGCGGCCCAGATGAGTGGGATTGAACAGGCGAATCTGGATATTGCGGTGCGCAGCCAGGGTAGCGATGGTCTTGTCCAGGCCGTCGCTGGCGGTGTCGTCGAGCAGGATACGCACCCGCACGCCGCGGTCGGCCGCCTTGAGCAGCTCATCCACCAATGCCCGCGTGCTGAAGCCGTCGTGCACGATGTAGTACTGCAAATCGAGGCTGCTGTGGGCGTTGCGAATCAGCTCGGCGCGGGCGCGGAAAGCCTCGTCGCTGCTGGACAACAGGCGAAAGCCGGACTGCCCATCATGCTCGGCGACTTGCGCCTGCACCGACCGGCCGAAGGCCGACTGCTCGGCCGGGAGCATCTCGCTGTACTCGCGCGGCGCTTCGACGCTGGCGCATCCGTGCAGCGCTACCAGCAGCGTGAACAACAGGGGTATCAGCCTGTGGGTCGGCAAATCAGCATCCTTGGCAAAGGGAAAGACGAGCCGTTCGACCACCAAAGCCGATCAAAGGTCAGCCTCGGTCAGTGGATTTTCCTGCAGCTGACGCGCTGCGGCGATACCGACCTTCCTTACCGCAGCCTCGATCTCGGCACTGGGCTTGGACGCGAAGTTCATACGCAGGCAGTTACGGTACTTGCCGCATGCCGAGAAGATGCTGCCCACGGCAATCTGCACACCTTGCTCATTCAGCGCACGATTCAGTTTCAAGGTATCGAAGCCTTCCGGCAGCTCGACCCAGAGCATGAAGCCGCCCTGGGGTCGGCTGCAGCGGGTCCCGGCCGGGAAGTACCGGGTGACCCAGTCGATCATCAGGTCGCGGCTGCGCTGGTACTGGGTGCGCATGCGCCGCAGGTGCGGCTCGAAGTGTCCGCCTCGGAGAAATTCGGCGATCGCCAACTGTGGCTGGGTCGAGGTGGAGCCGGTGCCGATGTACTTCATGTGCAGCACACGCTCCAGATAACGCCCCGGCGCCACCCAGCCGATGCGCAGGCCGGGGGCCAGGGTCTTGGAGAACGAACTGCACAGCAGTACTCGGCCGTCTTCATCGAACGACTTGATGGTGCGCGGCCGCGGGTAGCTGAACGCCAGGTCGCCGTAGACATCGTCTTCGATGATCGCCACGTCGAAGCGTTGGGCCAGGGTCAGCAGGGCGCGCTTGCGGGCTTCGGGCATGACGTAGCCCAAGGGGTTGTTGCAGTTTGGGGTCAGCTGTATGGCTTTGATCGGCCATTGCTCCAGCGCCAGTTCGAGGGCGTCCAGGCTGATGCCGGTGATGGGGTCGGTGGGAATCTCCAGGGCCTTCATGCCCAGCCCCTTGAGGGTCTGCATGGCGCCGAAGAAGCTCGGCGAGTCCACGGCAACGATGTCGCCCGGTTCGCAGATCGCGCGCACGCTGGCCGACAGCGCCTCATGACAGCCGGTGGTGACCACCAGATCGGCCACCCCCAGTTGGCAGCCGGCGTTGACCAGCAGGCGGGCGATCTGCTCGCGCAGGCCCTCGTTGCCATACAGGGTGTCGTAATACAGCCCTGGCATGTCCTGGTGGCGGCTGAGCCGCGCCAGTTCGCGCAGCAGCGGTCGTAGTGTCGGGCTGGTGACGTCGGGCATGCCGCGGCCCAGTTGCACGACGTCCTTGCGCGGCGACGCGCGGACCAGATCCACCACCTGGTCCCACTGGGAAATCTCCACCGGGCGTTGCATGGGCCGGCCTACCACGGGCAGGGCCGGCAGGTTCCGGGCGGTGGGCACGAAATAGCCGGACTTGGGTCGTGGTGCGGCCAGGCCGTTGTCTTCCAGTTGGCGATAGGCCTGCTGCACGGTGCTCAGGCTGACGCCGTGCTCCACGCTCAGGGCGCGCACCGAGGGCAGGCGATCGCCGGGGCGGTAGAGGCCCTTTTCGATGCGTTCGCTGAGGAGCTCGGCGAGATTCATGTACAGCGTCATGCTGGCCTCCTGACAAGACCCATACAGATAGGTGGAAAATACAGCATTCACTTGCGGAAGGGGTGGTTCTGTATGGAGAACATAGCAGGTTTTTGGATCTGTAATGGTTTGCGCGGGAGGGGCATGATTTAGCTACAGTCACCCAGCTTGATGGAGAAAGCGAACATGAATGGCCTGAGCGATGTACGCCTGTTGCTGCGCACCGATGAATTGCTGGACGCCCAGGGGCGGGTGTTTAGCCGCAAGGACGCGCCACCGGGGCTGGGACGGTGGGGGCTGTGGCGCCATCGCCTGCAAACCCGTCCGGCGTTGTTGGAGCTGGATGCGGATCAGCTCAGGGATATCGGGTTGGACCCGTTCGAGGCGCGGCGCGAAGGCATGAAGCCGTTCTGGCGGGGGTGATGGGGTGGCTGGACGGGCGCCTTCGCGGCTGAACGCCGCTCCTACAGGGGTTGTGTGTGGGGGTTGGGGTTGCGGGTGTACGCCGTTCCTAGGGGACTGTAGGAGCGGCGTGCAGCCGCGAAGGGGGCGGGGCGGCTAGCCCAGTTCCTTGAATCGGTGCCACAGCATCCCCAGCGCCAGCAGTGGCGAACGCAGGTGCTTGCCACCGGGGAAGGTCATGTGCGGGACCTTGGCGAACAGATCGAAACCGCGGCTGGCCTGCCCGCTGATGGCCTCGCCCAGCAGTTTGCCTGCCAGGTGCGTGGCGTTCAGGCCATGGCCCGAGTACGCCTGGGCATGGAACACATTGGGCTGCTCCTTCAAACGCCCGATCTGCGGCAGGCGATTGGCACCGATGCCGATCATTCCGCCCCACTGGTAATCGATCCGCGCATCCGCCAGTTGCGGGAATACCTCCAGCATCTTTGGCCGCATGTAGGCGCCGATGTCCTTGGGGTCACGCCCGGAGTAATGGCAGGCGCCGCCGAACAGCAGGCGCCGGTCCGCCGAGAGGCGGTAGTAATCCACCGTGACACGCTGGTCGCACACGGCCAGATTGCGTGGCAGCACTTGCCGTGCCTGCGCCTCGCTGAGCGGTTCGGTGGCAATGATGTAGCTGCCGGCGGGCAGCACCTTGCCGCTCAGCTCCTTGTTCAGATCGCCCAGGTAGGCATTGCAGGCCAGCACCAGATAGCCTGCGTTGACCTGGCCCTGGGCGGTGTGCACGCGCACCCGCTGGCCGTAGTCGATGCGCGTCACCGGCGAATGTTCGAATACCTGCACGCCCAACCCGGTCGCCACCGCTGCCTCGCCCAGGGCCAGGTTCAGCGGATGCAGATGGCCGGAGCCCATGTCCACCAGACCGCCATGGTAGCGGTCGGAACCGACCACGCTGTGCATATCCTGAGCCTCGATGATCTGCAGATCGTGCTGGTAACCCAGGCTGCGCAAGGCTTCGGCGTCCTGGCGAAAACCTTGCAGTTCCCCGGGCTTGTTGGCCAGGTCGCAGTAGCCCCAGGTGAGGTCGCAGTCGATGGCATGCTCTTCCACCCGGCGCCGCACGATCTCCACCGCCTCCAGGCCCATCAGGGTCATGTCGCGCACGCCCTCGGCACCGATGACCTTCTGGAACTGTTCCAGACCATGGCCGACGCCGCGGATCAGCTGTCCGCCGTTGCGCCCACTGGCGCCCCAGCCGATCTTGCGGGCTTCGAGCAAGGCCACGCTGAGGCCACGCTGGGCCAGTTCGATGGCGGTATTGAGCCCGGAGAAACCGCCGCCGACCACGCACACGTCAACGCCGACCTCGCCGAGCAGGGCAGGGTAGTCCGGCTGCCGGTGGCTGCTGGCGGCGTAGTACGAAACGGCGTGCTCGGAGCGGGCATCCATGGGGCGTGATCCTGTGTCGCGTGTGCGGAAAATTGGACGCAGCATAAGCCGGGGTTTCCCATGGCGGCAACCGCCCGGCACAATGGCGGCTCGAAACCCAGGTACCCCGACATGAGCTGCAACAGCCACAAGATCCGCTTTCTGCGCGAGCAGATTCCTTCGTTCGAGTGCGTGCCGGGCTGTCACGACTGCTGTGGACCGGTCACCACTTCAGCCGAGGAAATGGCTCGCCTGCCACGCAAGACCGCCGCCGAGCAGGAGGCCGCCCTGGCCGAGCTGAACTGCGTACACCTGGGGCCTCAGGGCTGCACCGTGTATGAAGAGCGGCCGTTGATCTGTCGGCTGTTCGGCACCACCCCTAGGTTGCCATGCCCCAATGGCCGGCGCCCGGAGGAGATGATCGATGCGGCGGTGGAGCGTCAGGTGCACAAGTTGATCGCCAGTACGCGGCAGGTGTTGGTCTGAGGGTGTCAGTGAGGGCCTCATCGCGGGTAGAACCCGCTCCCACAGGGGATCTGCGCCACGATCCGATCGTCGAGAGAGGCCTTTGTGGGAGCGGGTTCTACCCGCGATGAGGCCAGCCCTGACACACCACCCTCAATCCGGCACCGGCAACGTCAGGCTCTCCTTTACCTCTTCCATCACGATGTAGCTCTTGGACTCCCGGACATGGGGCAACTTGAGCAGGATGTCGCCGAGCAGCTTGCGATACGAGGCCATCTCGGAAATCCGCGCCTTGACCAGATAGTCGAAATCCCCAGACACCAGATGGCATTCCAGCACATGGGGCAGCTTGAGCACCGCACGGCGAAACTCCTCGAAGGTATCGCCAGACTTGTAGTCGAGGCTGATCTCCACGAACACCAGCAGGCTGCCGCGCAGATGCTGCGGATTGAGCCGGGCGAAATAGCCCATGATGATCCCTTCGCGCTCCAGGCGCCGGACTCGCTCGGTGCAGGGCGTGGTCGACAGGCCTACCTTCTCGCCCAGCTCGGTGAACGAGATACGACCGTCGGCTTGCAATATTCTGAGGATATTGCGGTCAATCTTGTCGAGCTCGCGTTTGCTCTGGTGCTGGGTGCGCATAGGCGATGCCCCTCCGTAAAAGCGGTTCTGGCCGAGAATTCTCGCCAAATATAGCCGCACATATAGTGAAAAGCACTGGCTTGACCTTTTTATACTGCCCACATCTTCGGAATAGACAACGTACATCAGCGGATTCACGCGATGAGGGCAGAACACATGCGAGTTATGGTGCTTGGCAGTGGTGTGATCGGTACCGTCAGTGCCTATTACCTGGCGCGGCAAGGCTTCGAGGTGACCGTGGTGGACCGCCAGGACGGTGTGGCCATGGAGACCAGCTTCGCCAACGCCGGCCAGGTCTCGCCCGGCTATGCCTCTCCCTGGGCTGCCCCCGGCGTGCCACTCAAGGCCATCAAATGGCTGTTCGAGCGCCACTCACCCCTGGCCATCAAGCCCACCGGTGATATCGATCAGTACCTGTGGATGGCGCAGATGCTGCGCAACTGCACTGCCAGCCGTTACGCGGTGAACAAGGAGCGTATGGTGCGCCTGTCCGAGTACAGCCGCGACTGCCTGGACGAGTTGCGTGCCGAGACCGGCATTGCCTACGAAGGTCGCACCCTGGGCACCACCCAGCTGTTCCGCACTCAGGCACAACTGGACAATGCCGCCAAGGACATCGCCGTGCTCGAGCAGTCGGGCGTGCCCTATGAGCTGCTCGACCGCGCCGGCATTGCCCGGGTCGAACCGGCGCTGGCGCAGGTCACCGACATTCTCGCCGGCGCCCTGCGCCTGCCCAACGACCAGACCGGCGATTGCCAGATGTTCACCACCCGCCTGGCGCAGATGGCCAGGGATCTGGGTGTGCAGTTCCGTTTCGGCCAGACCATCGAACGTCTGGATTTCGCCGGCGACCGGGTCAACGGCGTCTGGATCGACGGCAAGCTGGAAACCGCCGACCGCTACGTGCTGGCGCTGGGCAGCTATTCGCCGCAACTGCTCAAGCCGCTGGGCATCAAGGCGCCGGTGTACCCGCTCAAGGGCTACTCGCTCACCGTGCCGATCACCAACCCGGCGATGGCACCGACCTCGACCATTCTCGATGAAAGCTACAAGGTGGCGATCACCCGCTTCGACAACCGTATCCGGGTGGGCGGCATGGCCGAAATCGCCGGCTTCGACCTGAGTCTCAATCCGCGGCGTCGAGAAACCCTGGACATGATCGTCAACGATCTTTACCCACAGGGTGGCGACCTCGCCCAGGCCACGTTCTGGACCGGTCTGCGGCCCACCACGCCGGACGGCACACCCATCGTGGGCGCCACGGCATTCAAGAACCTGTTCCTCAATACCGGCCACGGCACGCTGGGCTGGACCATGGCCTGCGGCTCGGGACGCTTGCTCGCTGACCTGATGGCGCGTAAAAAGCCCCAGATCAGCGCAGCCGGGCTGGATATCTCGCGCTACGGCAAGCTTCAGGAAGCGGCGCGCCAGGGTCATACCACCCCGGCGCATCAGTAAGCCTGGCTGACTCGTTTCTCTCGCCCAGGCTTGGCCTGGGTTTTTTATGTCGTCGACCCTCTGCACAAGAAGATTGCCATG
Organism: Pseudomonas sp. UBA4194; assembly: GCF_002379585.1. Lineage (GTDB taxonomy): Bacteria > Pseudomonadota > Gammaproteobacteria > Pseudomonadales > Pseudomonadaceae > Aquipseudomonas. Next base: position 15,927 of record NZ_DFUE01000008.1, on the reverse strand, counting down.
CGTCCAGCTCGCGCCCTCATCGACCTTCAGGCTCTGCGCCACAACTACCGTCTGGCCCGCGAACTGAGCGGGGCCAAAGCCCTGGCCGTGATCAAGGCCGATGCGTATGGTCATGGCGCAGTGCGTTGTGCCCAGGCGCTGGAGACCCAGGCCGATGGCTTCGCCGTGGCGTGCATCGAGGAAGCCCTGGAGCTGCGTGCCGCGGGCATCCGGGCGCCGGTGCTGTTGCTCGAAGGTTTTTTCGAGGCCAGCGAGCTGGAGCTGATCAACCGCCACGACCTGTGGTGCGTGGTGCATTCGCTGTGGCAACTGGAGGCCATCGAGCAGGCGGCCCTGAGCAAACCGTTGCAGGTGTGGTTGAAACTGGACTCGGGCATGCACCGCGTGGGCCTGCACCCCAAGGATTACCAGAGCGCCTATCAGCGCCTGTTGGCCAGCGGCAAGGTGTGCAAGATCGTGCTGATGAGCCACTTCGCCCGCGCCGACGAGCCGGACAGCAGCAGCACCGCAGAGCAACTGGTGGTGTTCGAACAGGCACGTCAGGGGCTGGCGGCTCAGGTCAGCCTGCGTAACTCGCCTGCGGTATTGGGTTTTCCACAGGTGCCCAGTGACTGGGTGCGTCCGGGCATCATGCTGTACGGCGCCACGCCGTTCGGTGAACCTCAGCCCCAGGCTGCGCGTTTGCAGCCGGTGATGACCCTGGAATCCAAGCTGATCTGCGTACGCGAGCTGCCGGCGGGTGAGGCGGTGGGCTATGGCGCCCATTTCGTCACCCAGCGCCCGAGCCGGATAGGCGTGGTGGCCATGGGGTACGCCGACGGCTATCCACGCCTGGCGCCCAGCGGCACGCCGCTGCGGGTCGATGGCGCCATGGCGCAATTGGCGGGGCGGGTGTCGATGGATATGCTTGGCGTCGACCTCACCGACGTGCCCCACGCCGGCGTCGGCAGCACCGTCGAACTGTGGGGCAAGCACGTGCTGGCCAGTGATGTTGCCCAGGCGGCGGGGACCATTCCCTATCAGATCTTCTGCAACCTGCGGCGAGTGCCGTTGGTATACGAATGAGTTGCTCCCACGCCTCCCCCCGCAGGAACGGCCCGTAGGAGCGGCGTAAAGCCGCGAAGGCGTCCGCAAGACCACCCACAAATCCCAAGACTGTGTCGCCAGGGCTGACGCCTTCGCGGCTTGACGCCGCTCCTACAGGGGATCGCGGGGGCATTGTCTTGATCTGTTGTAAATACCGAACGCTGTTGCCATGATATCAGCCTCACACATTGCACTGATATTCAGGAGGCTCCCGCATTGGACGTCGGCGAACGACTGCAAGCCATTCGCAAACTCAAGGGTTTGTCCCAGCGTGAACTCGCCAAGCGTGCGGGCGTCACCAACAGCACCATTTCCATGATCGAGAAGAACAGCGTCAGCCCCTCGATCAGTTCCCTGCGCAAGGTGCTGGGCGGGATTCCGATGTCCATGGTCGAGTTCTTCTCCGAAGAGCTGCAGCCTGAAAGCGCCACCCAGATCGTCTACAAGGCCAACGAGCTCATCGACATCTCCGACGGTGCGGTGACCATGAAGCTGGTCGGCAAGGCGCACGCCACACGGGCCATCGCCTTTCTCAGCGAGATCTACCCGCCGGGCGCCGACACCGGCGAAGAGATGCTCACCCACGAGGGCGAGGAAACCGGCATTCTGGTGGAAGGCCGCCTGGAGCTGGTGGTGGGGCTGGAAACCTTCGTGCTCGAAGAGGGCGACAGCTACTACTTCGAGAGCACCAAGCCGCATCGCTTTCGCAACCCCTTCGACACCCCCGCCCGTTTGATCAGCGCCGCCACCCCGGCGAACTTCTAAGCCCGCCGCTATACTCTCAATCGCCCGCCAGCCGGGCGATCTTCACCACGAGAGGGTGCAGGCGTGAATCCCATAACAATAATGAAAATGCTGGCCGTGTCGTTGCTTGTCCTGACGCTCCCAGCCATCCATTCCCAAGCCGCCGTGAAAGACGAGATCGCCAAGCGCCTGGAGCCTGTGGGCAAGGTGTGTGTGCAAGGCAAGGACTGTCCGGGGGTGGTGGTGACGGCAGTGGCCGCCGGCGGCGCGCCGCGAGCGGCCGATGCAATCATCGCCAAGCACTGCAACGCCTGCCATGCGACCGGCCTGTTGGAAGCGCCGAAGATTGCCGACACCCCCGCGTGGAAAAAGCGCGCTGACGAGCAGGGTGGGCTCGATGGACTGCTGGCCAAGGCGATCAGCGGGGTCAATGCCATGCCGCCCAAGGGCACGTGCCAGGATTGCTCGGATGCGGAGTTGATGGGGGCGATCAAGCAGATGTCGGGGTTGTAGGGGATGGGTTCGGGTTGAGAGGTGGGTGAAGGGTCCCCTGCGAGCGCAAAACCCCCACCCATGCAACGATCCAGCTACCACCCTGGTCCAACCTGCAAACAACAGGTCAGGAGGGCCCACCATGGCCCACAGATGCTCCATCGAAGAAGCCGTGGACCAGGTCCTGGAGCGGCTGCCCGCCCATATTCACATGGGCATGCCCCTGGGCGTGGGCAAACCCAACCGCTTCGTCAACGCCTTGTATGCCCGTATCAAGCACCTGCCCGAGCGCCGTCTGACGATTTATACCGCTCTGGTGCTCGGCCGTCCGGCCCTCGGTGACGGGCTGCAAAAGCGCATGCTCGAACCCTTCGTCGAGCGGGTGTTCGGCGATTACCCTGAATTCGATTTCCTGGCTGACCTGCGTCGCAGCGAGCTGCCGGCCAACGTCGCCGTGCAGCAGTTCTTCATGCAGCCGGGCAGCCTGTTGGCCAGTGACATGGCCCAACAGAGCTACGTCAGCAGCAACTACAGCCATGCCGCCCGGGACATCAATGGCAAGGGCCTGAACCTGGTCGCGCAACTGGTCAGCCAGCATCCGGACGATGCCGAGCAATTGAGCCTGAGTTGCAACCCTGACATTACCCTGGACCTGTTGCCGATGATCGCCGAGCGTCGCGCGGCGGGTGAAACCATCCTGGTGCTGGGCCAGGTGCATGCCGACCTGCCCTACATGCCCGGCAGCGCTGAAATCGGCAGCGACGCCTTCGATCTGCTGATCGATCAGCCCGAGCGCAGTACGCTGTTCTCCACGCCGAACATGCCGGTGGGGTTCCAGGATCATTTCATTGGCCTGCATGCCAGCACGTTGGTGCGCGACGGCGGCACGTTGCAGATAGGCATCGGTTCGATGGGCGATGCCCTGACCGCCGCGCTGTTGGCCCGCCAGGCCGACAGTGCGGGCTATCAGGCGCTGCTCGACGAACTCGATCTGTCGCCCTGGCAGACGCTGATCGAGCGTGAAGGCGGCCGCGAGCCGTTTGCCGAGGGGTTGTACGGCTGCAGCGAGATGTTCGTCAACGGCTTGCTGGCCCTGGCCGAGGCGGGGGTGGTAAGGCGCAAGGTCTATCCCGACGTGGCCCGGCAGGCCGCCGCCAATGCAGGCGCACTGTCGGACGAGGACGACGTGGGTGGGGTGGTCATGCACGGCGGCTTCTTCGTCGGTCCGCAAAGCTTCTACCAGCGGCTGCGCGACCTGCCTCGCAGCCGCTTGCAACAGTTCGACATGACCGCCATCAGCTACATCAACGAACTGTATGGCCAGGAGCCGCTCAAGCGCTTGCAGCGCCGTGATGCGCGCTTCGTCAATACGGTGTTCACCGCCACGGTGATGGGCGCGGCGGTGTCCGATCAGCTCGAAGACGGTCGGGTGATCAGTGGTGTGGGCGGGCAGTACAACTTTGTGGTCCAGGGGCATGCCTTGCAGGGCGCGCGCTCGGTGCTGATTCTACGCAGCTGGCGCGAGTCGGGCGGGGTGGTCAGCTCCAATGTGCTGTGGGACTACGGCCATTGCACCATCCCCAGGCACCTGCGCGATATCGTGGTGACCGAGTACGGTATCGCCGACCTGCGTGGCAAGACCGACACCGAGGTGATCGAGGCGATGATCAATATCAGCGACTCGCGTTTTCAATCCAGCCTGATCGAAGAAGCGCAGCTGGCAGGCAAGCTGGCCAAGGACTTCGTGCTGGCGCCACGGTTTGCCGACAACACCCCGGCGCGGTTGCAGGCTATTCAGGCGCGTCATGCCACGCTGTTTCCCGAGTACCCGCTGGGGTGTGATTTCAGTGACGAAGAGAAGGACCTGCTGCGGGCGCTGAACTGGCTGAAGAGCAAGTTCAGGCTCAGTGAGATTCTGGAGCTGGGCAAGGCAGCGCTGGATGCGCCGCAGGCGTCGTGTTATCCGCAGCATCTGCAGCGCATGAATCTGGTTGAACCCCAGGGCCTACGCGAGGAGTTGTATCAGCGGTTGCTGCTGGCGGCGTTGCGCGAGACGGAACAACCGCAGCAGGTCAGTTCGGTAACGGGGTGATAGGGGCGGCCCCATCGCGGGCAGAGCCCGCTCCCACAGGATCATCTGAAATAATCCCAAGCGTTTCACACAACCCTGTGGGAGCGGGCTCTGCCCGCGATGGGGCCAGCACTGTCGCCCACCAGCCGATGGATCACTCCACGAACGTCACCACCCCTCCGGCCAAGGATTTCACCCGCGCCAGCGATTCCACGCGGTAGCCCTGGGCGTCCAGTTCGGCGCGGCCACCCTGGAACGATTTCTCGATCACGATACCCAGCCCGGCCACCGTTGCCCCCGCCTGCTTGATGATCGAGATCAACGCCTGGGAAGCCTTGCCGTTGGCCAGGAAGTCATCGATCACCAGCACATGGTCGCTGCTGTTCAGATGCCGCGGTGAGATCGCCACCGTGCTTTCGGTCTGCTTGGTGAAGGAATACACCGAGGCCACCAGCAGGTTCTCGGTGAGGGTCAAGGATTGATGCTTGCGCGCGAAAATCACCGGCACACCCAGGCGCAGGCCCGCCATCACTGCCGGAGCAATGCCCGAGGCCTCGATGGTGACGATCTTGGTGATACCCGAATCGGCAAACAAACGCGCGAACTCGTCGCCGATCTGCTGCATCAGCAGTGGATCGATCTGGTGGTTGAGAAAAGCGTCGACCTTCAGGACCTGATCGGAAAGCACGATGCCTTCTTCGCGAATCTTCTTGTGCAGTGCTTCCACGGCGGTTCCTCGATGTTCCAGTGTGCCGGGCCGATGGGCCCAGGGCAGGGTTGAATTCAGCGTTTGAGCATGGCACGGATATCGGCCAATGCCGTGTTGCCGCGCACGGCTTTCACTTCGGTGGGGGTGTCGTCGTTGCCTTCCCAGGCCAGGTCGTCGGGTGGCAGTTCATCGAGGAAGCGGCTGGGCGCGCAGTCGATGATCTCGCCGTACTGCTTGCGCTTGGCGGCGAAGGTGAAGGCCAGGGTCTGGCGCGCGCGGGTGATGCCCACGTAGGCCAGGCGGCGCTCTTCCTCGATGGTGTCGGCTTCGATGCTGGAGCGGTGCGGGAGGATTTCCTCCTCCATGCCCATGATGAACACATAGGGAAACTCCAGGCCTTTGGACGCGTGCAGGGTCATCATCTGCACGCCCTCGGCACCTTCTTCTTCCTCCTGCTGACGCTCGAGCATGTCGCGCAGCACCAGCTTGCCGATGGCTTCCTCGACGGTCATGCCACCGTCCTCGTCCTTTTCCAGGGTGTTCTTCAACGCCTCGACCAGAAACCAGACGTTGCTCATGCGGTAGTCGGCGGCCTTTTCGCTGGAGCTGTTGGTGCGCAGCCATTGCTCGTAGTCGATGTCCATGACCATGCTGCGCAAGGCCCCGATCGGGTCTTCGCCGGCGCACTGCTCGCGGACCTTGTCCATGTAGCGCTTGAAGCGCCCCAGGCGATCGGTGAAGCGGCTGTCCAGGTGCTCGCCCAGGCCGATCTCGTCGGTGGCGGCGTACATCGAAATCTTGCGCTCGGTGGCATAGTTGCCGAGCTTTTCCAGGGTCGTGGAACCGATCTCGCGGCGCGGCACGTTGATGACCCGCAAAAAGGCGTTGTCGTCGTCCGGGTTCACGATCAGGCGGAAGTAGGCCATCAGGTCCTTCACTTCCTGGCGGCCGAAAAAGCTGTTGCCGCCACTGAGCCGGTAGGGAATCTGGTGATGCTGAAGCTTGAGCTCGATCAGCTTGGCCTGGTAGTTGCCGCGATAGAGGATCGCGAAGTCGCTGTAGGGGCGGTCGGTGCGCAGGTGCAGGCTGAGAATCTCCACCGCCACCCGCTCGGCCTCGGCGTCCTCGTTCTTGCAGCGGATCACGCGGATTTCGTCGCCGTGGCCCATCTCGCTCCACAGCTGCTTCTCGAAGGCGTGGGGATTGTTGGAAATCAACACGTTGGCGCAGCGCAGGATGCGGCTGGTGGAGCGGTAGTTCTGCTCCAGCATCACCACCTTCAGCGAGGGGTAGTCGTCCTTGAGCAGCATCAGGTTTTCCGGGCGCGCGCCGCGCCAGGCATAGATCGACTGGTCGTCGTCACCCACTACGGTGAACTGGTTGCGCGTACCGATCAGCAGCTTCACCAGCAGGTATTGGCTGGCGTTGGTGTCCTGATATTCGTCCACCAGCAGGTAGCGCACGCGGTTCTGCCATTTTTCCAGAATGTCGGCGTGCTCCTGGAACAGCTTCACCGGCAACAGGATCAGGTCGTCGAAATCCACCGCGTTGAACGCGCGCAAGGTGCGCTGGTAATGGGTGTAGACGATGGCTGCGGTCTGTTCCTTGGGGTTGCGCGCATTCTCCAGGGCCTCGGGCGGCAGAATGAGGTCGTTCTTCCAGGCGCCGATCATGTTCTTGATCTCGTCGACGCCATCGTCCCCGGAATACTCCTTCTGCATGATGTCGGTCATCAATGCCTTCACGTCGGCTTCGTCGAAAATCGAGAAGCCCGGCTTGAAGCCCAGGCGCGTGTGCTCCTTGCGGATGATGTTCAGGCCCAGGTTGTGGAAGGTCGACACCGTCAGGCCGCGGCCCTCACCGGCGCGCAGCAGGGTGCCGACCCGTTCCTTCATCTCGCGGGCGGCCTTGTTGGTGAAGGTCATGGCGACGATGTACTGGGCACGGATGCCGCAATTCTGGATCAGGTGCGCAATCTTGCGGGTGATCACGCTGGTTTTGCCGGAGCCTGCGCCGGCGAGCACCAGAAGAGGGCCGCCGACGTAGTTCACGGCTTCTTGCTGCCGGGGATTGAGTCGGGACATGACAGGGGAGTGGGTCACTGACGAAATGGCCGGGCATTTTAGCACTGCTCGCGCAGCGTTGCCGTGACCGCAGATCCATTTAAATTTGCCGGTTTCGATACTTTGCAGCAGGATGTGGACACACGTTGACGCGTGCTCGGGACCGGAACCGCTGTGGGCTACTGGCCAGCCCAGCCCCAGCCTCTGTCCTAAAGAGTCTCCCGCTATCGATATGACTGTGAATCTGTCCTAAGGAGCCCGTTTGTCTACGCCTGTCGAACCCGTGCGGTTGCTGCTCCTGGCACATGATCGCGCGTGGGCTGTAGCGCTGCGAGAGTGTCTGGCGCCGCTGGGCAATACCGTGGCGTTGGTCAGCGCGCCCTCCTGGGACGCCGTCGCCAATCTGTTCGGTGACGAGCGCAGTGCCTTGCTGCTCAGCACCCCGGCGCTGCAACCGGCGCCCGGACGCTGTCCGCTGCCCACCATCCTGCTGCTCGAAGATGAGCCGCTGACGCCACCGCTGGGCGTGAGCGACTGGCTGGTGCAACGTACCCTGAGCGTCGATACCCTGCGCCGCTGCCTGCGCCATGTGCACGAGCGTGGGCTGTTGGAAAGCACCTTGCAGCGTCTGGCCGAGCAGGACCCCTTGACCGGCATCGCCAACCGGCAGGGCTTCCAGACCCTGCTGGCCGGGCGTCTGGCCGAGCAGGACGGGCGCGGCGTGGCGCTGGGCCATCTGGATCTGGACAATTTCCGCCACGCCAACGACGCCCTTGGCCATCAGGCCGGCGACCGTTTGATCTTGCAAGTGGTGGCACGACTCAAGGGCCAGCTGGAAGCGGGCGATCAGGTGGCGCGGCTGGGCAGCGATGAGTTCGCGCTGTTGATCGACACCCGCCGCGACACCACGCGGGTCGAGCGCCTGGCCGAAAACATCGTTCAGGCCCTGGCCGAACCCTACTGGGTGGATGGCGAAAGCCTGCTGATCGGCTGCAGCCTGGGCATGGCGCATGCCCGCGCCGGTGCCGGCGCCGACCCGCTGATGTGGCACGCACACATCGCCATGCAGCAGGCCAAGAGCACTCAGGGCTGTACCTATCACCTGTTCAACGAGCGCATCAACCGCAACGCCCGCAGCCTGGCCGACCTGGAGAGCGAGTTGCGCCGGGCCCTGCGCCGCGACGAACTGGAGCTGCATTACCAGCCGCGCCTGGACCTGGCCGGCAACCGCATCGTCGGCCTCGAAGCGCTGGTGCGCTGGCGTCACCGCGAACGCGGCATATTGCCCCCCAGCGAGTTCGTGCCGCTGGCCGAACAGAGCGGTCTGATCGTGCCCCTGGGCTACTGGGTCATCGCCCGCGCCCTGCGTGACATGCAGGCGTTGCGCGAGGCGGGTCTGGCGCCGCTGCACATGGCGGTCAACCTGTCGTTCCGGCAGTTTCAGGACAGCCAGCTGCTGGCGACCCTGGGCCGCCTGATCGAGGAGCGCGGGGTGGACGCCAGCTGGCTGGAGTTCGAGTTGACCGAAACCGCAGTGATGCGGCGCAACGATCAGGTCAAGCAGACCATGGATGCCCTGGGGCGGCTGGGCGTACAGTTTTCCCTGGACGACTTCGGCACCGGCTTCTCCTCGTTCGTGCACCTGAGCAGCCTGCCCATAGCGCTGCTCAAGGTGGACAAGAGCTTCGTCGGCGGTATGGAGCAGCGCCCGGAACACGCCAAGCTGGTGCACGCCATGATCAACCTGGCCCACAACCTGGACCTCAAGGTGGTGGCCGAAGGTGTCGAAACCCCGGAGCAACTGGCACTGCTGCGCGGCTTCGGCTGCGATCAGGTGCAGGGCTTCCTGATCAGCAGGCCTCTGCCTCTGGACGAACTGCAGGCCTATCTGCGCTTTGGCCAGGCACAACAGGCGCTGGTGCTGCCGCGTCATTGATCGCGGCCAGGCGCTGCAGGCGGCGCAGGCGCCATTCGAACGCCAGGGTCAGGCTGACGGCCGAGCACAGCAGGCCCAGCGCCAACCCCCACCAGACGCCGACCGGGCCCAAATCGAACTGAAAGGCCAGCAGCCACGCGGCTGGCGCGCCAATGACCCAGTAGCAGAACAGGCCCACCAGAAAGGTCGTCTTGGCATCCTTGAGGCCGCGAATCGCGCCCATGGCGATGGTCTGAATACCATCGAACATCTCGAACCAGGCGGCAATCGCCAACAGGCTCACGGCCATCTTGATCACGCCCTGAAAGGCCGGGTCCGATTGATCGAGAAACAGCCCTACCAAAGGGTTCGGCGCCAGCCAGAACAGCGCGGCGAAGGCCAGCATGACCATGGCGCCAAAGCCGATCCCCACCCGCCCGGCAAGCCGTGCCTGCAGCAGTTGCCCGGCGCCATAGTGCTGGCCGATGCGCATGGTCACTGCGTAGGACATGCCGGCGGGCACCATGAACGCTACCGAAACGATCTGCAGGGCAATCTGATGCCCGGCCAACTGGGTGCTGCCCATGGTGCCGATGCACAGCGCGGCGAAGGCGAACAAGCCGACCTCGACCGCGTAGGTGCCGCCGATCGGCAAGCCCAGCCGCCATAGCTCGCGCAGCGCCGGCCCATTCAGCCGGCCCAGGCCACGCAGCAGCGGATAGGCTTTGTAGGCGCTGTGGTGGCGGATGTACAACGCCAGGGCAATGGCCATCAGGTTGCTGATGATTGCCGTGACCATGCCGATGCCCACCAGGCCCAGCTTGGGCAGGCCGAACAGGCCTTCGATGAAGGCGTAGTTGAGCAGGAAGTTGGCCACCGTAGCGATGATGCTGATGACCATCACCGGCGTCGCATGGCCCAGTGCTGCGGTGAACCCGCGCAACGCCATGAAACTCAGGTTGCCGGGCACCGCCAACGGCAGCAGCAACAGGAACTGGGTGGCGAACGCCACGTTCGCAGGGGTCTGGCCCAGCAGCGACAGCACCGGCCCCAGATTCCACAGCAGCGCGGCGGCGACGATGGCCATCAACCATGCCAGCCACAGACCGGCCTGGGTCAGGCGGGTAACGCCCTCGGTGTCCCCAGCGCCCTTGCGGATCGACACCAGGGTGCCTACGGCGGCGATCACCCCGATGCAGAAGATCGACACGAACGAGTAGCTGGCCGCGCCCAGCCCACCGCCGGCCAGCGCCTCTGGGCTCAGGCGAGCCATCATCAGGGTGTCGGTGAGGACCATGAGCATGTGCGCCAACTGCGAGGCGATCAACGGCCCCGCCAACCGAAGAAGGGCTCGAAGTTCGATACGTGCGTTCGCGTGCATGGTGTCCGGCTCGATCCGATGAAGGAGAAATGGGACGGTGGATTCTCGGCCTTGCGCGGCCAATGCACAAAAGGATAAAAACGATACCTGACATGAGTAATACTCATGTGGGTAATTTTTGATCAAGCAGTCAGATCTGGTTTACAGGGAATTTCGCTATGTCGCGCAGGCTACCGCCTCTGTACGCGCTGCGGGCCTTCGAAGCGGCCGCTCGCCACAGCTCGTTCACCCGTGCCGCGGATGAGTTATCGATTACTCAGAGCGCAGTCAGTCGCCATATTCGCACGCTGGAGGAGCATTTCGGCTGCCGCCTGTTTCAGCGCAATGGCCGCACCCTCACCCTGAGCGAGTCGGCGCGCATGCTGCTGCCCGGGGTTCGAGACGGCTTCGCGGCACTGGAGCGGGCCTGTGCGACGCTGCGCAGTGAGGACGATATCCTGCGCATGAAGGCCCCCTCGACCCTGACCATGCGCTGGTTGCTGGCCAGGCTGAGCCGTTTTCGGCACTTGCAGCCTGGCAACGAAGTGCAGCTGACCAGTGCCTGGATGGACATCGATCATGTCGACTTCAACCTTGAGCCGTTCGACTGCGCGGTGCTGCTGGGCAACGGCAACTTTCCCCCGGACTGGGAAGTGACGCTGCTGTTTCCCGAGCTGCTGATTCCGGTCGGCTCACCGGCGCTGATCGACGTCCAGCCCTGGGGTGTCCGCGAACTGGCCCAGGCCGAATTGCTGCACCCCACCCCGGACCGTCGTGACTGGCGCAGCTGGCTGGAGCGCATGAACCTGGCCGAGCAGGTGTCGCTCAAGGGCGGCCAGGCCTTCGATACCCTGGAGCTGGGGATGATCGCCGCAGCCCGTGGCTACGGTGTGTCGATCGGTGATCTGCTGATGGTGGCCGAAGATGTCGCACAGCGACGCTTGAGTCTGCCCTGGCCCACGGCGGTGGCCAGTGGCGAATCCTATTATCTGGTGTGGCCCAGGACCCGGCCAGGGTCGGAGCGGCTGTTACGTCTGGGTACGTTTCTTCAGTCGGAAGTCGATGCCATGGTATTGCCATCAGTGGAGATTCTGCGTTGAATTGCCGCACCCCGACGCTCAAGTATTCAGGCGCATAGCCGAAGAAGAGTTACCGATGAATTTTGTGGGGTGTCAGGGGCGTTTTCTTTGTTGCCTGGGCAGGCCTCGTCGCGGGCAGCGCCAAAGATCCCCTGTGGGAGCGGGCTCTGCCCACGAGAGAGTCCGCAGGGCCAACGCATCTCTCCCCGACACCCCCAGCAGCCGCTTTCCCTGGAGCTACCCCCATGTCTCAACCCCGCGCCCGGATCGCCACTCAACTCGGAATTGCCCTGGCGGTGATCCTTGCTGTGGTCATCACTGCCAGCACTGCCTTTGCCCTGCGTTCACTGGACACCGCCAACCTGGCGATCCGTGAGCAGCACATGGCCAGTGAGGCGCGGTTGCTGGCCGATCAACTGACCACGTTCCACAGCACCCTCAAGGAAAGCACCCAGCGCCTGAGCGGGCTGTTCGAGAAGCGCTTTGCCGGCGGCCTGAGCCTGCACACCGATGAACCGGTGAGTGTGGCCAATCTGCAGACGCCGACCTTGCGACTGGGCGGCCAGGCGTTGAACAACGATTTCACCGAAGTCGACAACTTCAAGCAGCTCACCGCAGGCGTGGCCACGGTGTTCGTGCGCAGCGGCGCCGAGTTCGTGCGCATCAGCACGTCCTTGACCAAGCAGGACGGCAGCCGCGCCATCGGTACGGCGCTGGATCACGCCCACCCGGCTTATCAGCGACTGCTGGACGGGCAGAGTTACATTGGCCGCGCGGTGCTGTTCGAGCGGTCCTACATGACTCAGTACACCCCAGTGCGTGACAGCAGCGGGCAAGTGATCGCCGTGCTGTTCGTGGGTTTCGATTACACCGATGCGCAGAACACCCAGTTCGCCAACCTGCAGCGCTTCCGTATCGGCCAGACCGGCTCCCTGGCGCTGCTCGACGAACAGAACCGCTGGTTGGTGCCGCCCGCCAACGTCAATGATCCAGCGGCCGCAGCCAAGAGCCTGGCCGACCTGGCGCGCTTCGATGGCAAGGGGCGCTTCTGGAACGATGGCAAGCAGGACATTTTTTCCGAGGCGGTCACCTTCGAAGGTGGCCCCTGGAGCGTGGTTGCCAGCATGCCCAAGACCGAGATCGATGCGGTGACCTGGAGCGTCGGCACGCAACTGGCCATCGGTAGCCTGCTGGCCATGCTGATTGCGGTGGGCGCCGCGATCTGGCTGCTGCGCAGCAAGCTGCGTCCACTGGGCGATCTGGTACAACAGGCTCAAGCACTGGGTGCGGGCGATCTGGATGCGCGCCTGAAGGTCACCAGCAACGATGAAATCGGCCAGCTGGCCGGCAGCTTCAACCACATGGGCGAAGCGTTGGCCAACATGGTGGTGCATATCCGCACGGCCGCCCACGAAGTCAGCGGTCGGGCGCAAACCTTGTCGGGTCTGTCATCGGGCGCCTATGAGGGCATGGAGCAGCAGTCCGGAGAAATCACCAGCATGGCCGGGGCGGTGGAGGAGTTCAGCGCCACGTCCCTGGATATCGCCGACAACATGGGGCATACCCAGAAGCTGGCGCAGGACAACGCCCAGCAGACACGCATTGGCCGGGCGTCCATGGACGAGGCATCCAATTCCCTGGAGCAGATCGCCGGGGCCTTGAACAGCACGGCGACGGTGATCAATACCTTGGGTCAGCGCTCTCAGGAAATTGGCGGCATCGTCGGGGTGATCACCTCGATTGCCGAGCAGACCAACCTGCTGGCCTTGAACGCTGCCATCGAGGCGGCGCGGGCAGGTGAGCAGGGGCGCGGCTTTGCCGTGGTGGCCGATGAGGTACGCAGCCTCGCTTCGCGCACCCGTCAGGCCACCGACGAGATTTCCGGCATGATCGGCAGCATCCAGCAGGAAACCGCCAACGCGGTGAGCACCATGGAGCAGGGCAATGTGCTGATGCGCGAGGGCTTGTCGCGTAACGCCAAGGTGGCCCAGGCGCTGGCCCAGATCGATGAACAGAGCCGCTCGGCGGGTCATCAGTTCGACGCCATCAGCACCGCCACCCAGGAGCAGAGCAGCACGGCAACGATGTTGAGCAGCAATCTGCAGAGCATTGCGATGACCAACAGCGAGCAGCGGGAGGTGGTGTCGAACCTGGCGCAGACAGCGCGGGAGCTGGAAGGTCTGGCGGCGGAACTGCGCCAGGAAGTGAACCGGTTCAGAGTGGGCGGCGGGCGCTGAGGGCTGCGGTGACGCGGCTGGCGCCTTCGCGGCTGCACGCCGCTCCTACAGGGACAGTCGCCAGTGTCCCTGGCCCACCCCCTGCGGGAGCGGGCCCTGCCCGCGATGGCGCCCATATTGACACCCCACCCCGGCGCACTCCACCCCCCTGTGGGAGCGGGCTCTGCCCGCGATGGCGTCTTCATTGACGCCACCCCATCTGACCACCCCACCTACCCCTGTAGGAGCGGCGTCAAGCCGCGAAGAGGCCCGCCCTGACGCCCCTCGATCAACCCAACCCCGCCACCCCCAACCGGCTCGCACAATCTTCCAACGAACGCCGCTCCGTCTCGGCATACAACCCCAGCTCGTCCAGCACCGCGCGCCCCAGCGCCTGGTGAAAAGCCTCCTGGCTGGACCCCACGCCATACTCCACCTGAGCATTGTCACCCAGGTTCGACTGAAAGATTCCGGCCGCACTCACCGGCAGGAAATCCTCATACACCAGCGGCTCATACCGCACCGCGCCATTGGCGATCAATGCCGCCAGCGTGGTCGCGTCCTGGCGCGGCTGCCCGGTTACGAAATAGCGAAAGAACGCCAACCCTTGCTCACGCATCTGCGCCAGGTCATCAGGGAACTCACTGAACTGCTCGCCCAGCAAACGCATGTACTCATCGGCGTTGCCCTCACTGGGAAAGCCCGCCAAGGCCGCCCGCGAGGCGTTCAACAGCCGGTCGTACAACGCTCGACCGGCGGGCGTCAACGCCGCGCCACGCTGCTCGATCTCACCAAACCGCGCGGTGTGGCTGCCAGCGGCGTCACCCTGCTGATCCGTGAACGCTACCTGTTCCTGCAGTGCCTTGAAGCTGGTCTGACGCAGCAGGATGGGGTGCCGGCGTGGCGGCGGGCCTTCGATGACCGCCTTGGGCGTGATGCCCTTGCTCGGCATCTGCGCCTGTACCGCGTCGATATCCAGCGTACGCGGGGTCAGGTGGTTGATGTGCGGCCCCTTGAACGCCACCACATCGGCGATCAGCCGGTGGGCATCATGCAAGCGCTGGTACTGTTCGGCGCTGACCGTGGCGTCATGGTGCCAGCGGAAGGTTTCCAGCGCCTGCTGCACAAAGTCGTCGGATTCGGCCTGTTCCAGCCCGCCCTCGCGTTCGAACTGTTCGATCAACGCCAGGCAGCGATCGGTGAAAATCTGCCGCTGCCCCAGCAGCTGTTCGGCCAGCTCGCGCAGGGGCTGATCGTCGATCAGCTCCAGGCGCAGCAATGAGGTAAACACGCGGAACGGACTGACCTGCAAAGCCTGCTCGTGGACAGCGCGGAAGGCGGTGGAGTGGACCGGTACGCCCGCCGAGGTGAGGTCGTAATAGCCCACCGGCTGCATGCCCATCACCGCAAACAGGCGGGCGATGGTCGCCAGCTCCTCCGCCGTACCGACCCGGATGGCCCCATGGCGCTCGGCGTCCAGGCGCTGGATCTCGCCGGTGCGTTGCAGCGATTCGCTCAGCCCGGGCCGATCGGCCAGGCACTGCCGATTGACCTCACCCACCAGATTCATCAGGTCGCCGTACAGCGGCACCTCCTGCTTGTACATATCGGACATGGCGCGGGAAAACGCGGCGCGGGTCTGGTCGGGGCTGACGAAAGGCATGGGGCGAGTCCTGGATGAATAGGTCAGGCGTATGAGAGCGGGGAATGATGTGCTGGATCAAGCGAAAAAAAGTGCGGGGGTCATTCCTGTGGCTCAGGTTAGTCACGGCCCTCGGGCGGCGAAACAGGGTCTCCCCCACACCGCCGATCAGCTCCCTCTCCCCCAGG
>NZ_DFUE01000008.1:0-151 GCF_002379585.1 Pseudomonas sp. UBA4194 | reverse complement strand
AGGGAGAGGGGGCCATAAGCAGACCGAGACCTGACAACAATTTCCCCCACACCGCCGATCAGCTCCCTCTCCCCCAGGGAGAGGGCAGGGGTGAGGGGACCATTCCCCGCAGATCCCCGAACCTTGCACCAATCCGATTGTTTCCGTCCGC
>NZ_DFUE01000037.1:7839-36192 GCF_002379585.1 Pseudomonas sp. UBA4194 | reverse complement strand
TCACCCCAAATCCACCCTACTTCAACACCCCCACATCCACCTCAACCCCAGGCTCCACCGCCAGCCCCTCCTCCAACCCCAATCGCTGCAACAGCGACCGAGCATCGTAAGGTGCTCTGACCTTCACATCATTGTCGAAGTAACAGAACACATCCCGCCCCTTGCGCTTGCCGCCAACACCTTTGCCGACCGTCTGGGCATCCTTGACCTGTCCGCCTTCGCTCCAACACTTGATGCGTTCGTACCAATGTTCGATTGCCGCATCCGAATACCCACTCTTGTACAGTTCGGCATCACCGTGCAGGCGCACGTACACGAAATCGGTGGTCAGGTCCTCGAGATAGGGCCACTTGCCTGCCGTATCTGCCACCACCAGGGCCACCTTGTACTTGCGCAGCAGCGCAATGAATGACGGTACGGCAAAGCTTTCATGGCGAATCTCAACGGCGTGGCGAATCTTCAGCCGCGTCGGAATTTCCAGGTAGCCCGGCTTGTGCAGTCGGGCCTCACTGGCTTTGGCCAGGTCCCGCGCCTGCTGTGCGGTGTGGGGCAACAACTGCAGGAAGTGTTCGAACCGTTCGGGGTCGAACTTGAAGTTCGGCGCAAACTGCCAAAGGATCGGGCCGAGCTTTTCCTTGAGTTGAAACAGACCCGAGGCAAAGAAATTGGCCAAGGGCACTTCAATGTCCTTGAGCCGCCGGGTGTGGGTGATATAGCGCCCGCCCTTGACACTGAACATGAATCCCGCCGGCGTATCGGTATACCACTGTGCGTAATGCGCAGGCGTCTGCAACGAGTAGAACGAGCCGTTGAGCTCGATGCTGCTAACGGCTCTGGAGGCGAAACTCAACTCGTGCTTCTGCGCCAGACCCTGCGGGTAGAAGTCCCCTCTCCAGGGTGGGTAGCGCCATCCCGAAATGCCTATACGAACCTGTGCCATGACCAATGCCTCGACGTGCGGCGTGTGTTGCTTGGGACTGGCGGCCTCGTGGGCCGTTCCATCCGCTCGCGCCGATGGAACTCTGCCGTGCGGACGTGGCCAGAACTGCAAATAACCCCTGCGGGATTTACCGGCCATGAACGACACCTATCAGCTGCAACGCTTCGTCGATGCCCAGCGCACGGTCTATGCCCGCGCCCTGCAAGAGTTGCGCAATGGTCATAAACAGAGCCATTGGATCTGGTTCATTTTCCCGCAGATGCAGGGGCTGGGACGCAGCGAGATGGCCGAGCGCTTCGGCATCAGTGGCGCCGGCGAAGCGCAGGCCTACCTCATGCATCCGGTGCTGGGGCCGCGGCTGGAGGAATGCGTCAACGCCTTGCTGACTCACGACGACCGCAGCGCGCTGGACATTCTCGGCAGCCCCGACGATATCAAGCTGCGCTCGTCCATGACCCTGTTCGCCAACATCGCTTGTGAGCACCCGCTGTTCAAGACCGTGCTGGATCGCTTCTTCGATGGCGAAGAAGACGAGAAGACCTTGTTCCTGCTAGGTGACTGAGTCCGCCACACTGGGCCGTCGACTCAGGGTAATTCGGCACAATCTGCTGATGTTAGCGCCAACCGCCCAAAGAACTCGTTAGCCTGCTTTCATTTCCGCCAGCCCCCGGCCATCATGGGGCTCTCCATCCGCCTGCCCGCGAACGAGCCCATGACCGAGCCAGCCCAACCTGCGTCGCTACCGCCGTCATCCGTTACTCTGCAAATCATCTCCATCGCGTTCTACACCTTCATCGCGTTCTTCTCCATCGGCCTGCCGATAGCGGTGCTGCCCGGCTACGTCCATGACCAGCTGGGGTTCAGCGCCGTAGCGGCCGGGATCGTCATCGGCGTGCAATACCTGGCCACCCTGCTCAGCCGGCCCACCGCCGGGCGCATGGCCGACGCCCTGGGAACCAAGCGAACCATTGTCTACGGCCTGATCGGCATCGGTATCAGTGGCGTGCTGACGCTGGCCTCTACCCTGCTGCAGGGTGTGCCGCAGTGGAGCCTGGGCATTCTTATCGTGGGCCGGGTCATCCTCGGTCTGTCCCAAGGCGCCATAGGCGTGGGCACCAGCAGTTGGGGCATCAGCCGGGTCGGTGCCGAGCACATGGCCAAGGTGATCTCCTGGAACGGCATCGCTTCCTATGGCGCCATCGCCATCGGCGCGCCGCTGGGGGTGATCATGGTCGCGGCCCTGGGCTTCTGGACGTTGGGTGTGGCGCTCATTGCCCTCAGCGGCCTGGCCTTGTTCATGATCCGCAATACCCCGCCCGCACCCATCGTGCGTGGCGAACGCATGCCGTTCTGGGCTGCATTCGGTCGGGTCGCCCCCCATGGCGCGGCGCTGATGCTGGCGTCCATCGGCTACGGCACCCTGACCACCTTCATTACCCTGTACTACGTCGATCAGGGCTGGGAAGGCGCAGCCTATTGCCTGACCGCCTTTGGCGCCTGTTTCATCATTGCCCGCCTGGTGTTCATCAACAGCATCAAGCATCTGGGTGGCTTTACCGTTGCCCTGGCCTGCATGGCCACTGAAGCCCTGGGGTTGTTGCTGCTGTGGCTGGCGCCCTCGCCGCTGTTCACCCTGATCGGGGCAGGCCTCACCGGCCTGGGCCTGTCGCTGGTGTACCCGGCGTTGGGCGTGGTCGCCATCCGCGAAGTGCCCAGCGCCAGCCGTGGCGCGGGGCTCAGTGCATTCGCCGTATTCTTCGATCTGGCCCTGGCGATTGCCGGACCGGTGATGGGTGCGGTGGCGGCGCTGATGGGTTACGCCTCCATCTTCGCCATTGCCGCCCTGCTGTCGATGGTCGCCCTGGCATTGACCTGGTGGTTATCGCGTCGCGATCACTGATCGGCGGTTTGCATGCCTGCTCGGGTCGGCCGGCCCAGCGCTTCGCTGAAGAAGCGTCCGGCCTCGTGGATCAGGCTGCGGTGAATGCCCTCTCGGTCGACACCCTCGGCGTCATTGCATAGCGCCGGCATTGCGTTGCGCTGGTCATCGCTGCAGGGCGCCATGAACACGAAATGCCCAGCGCCGGCGAGCAAGCGGTAGTCGGGGTGATCCGGCAGCTTGCGCGCGAGCGCTTCGGCATTCTTGTCGATAGCCACCAGCTGATCGTTGTCGCCGCTGTAGATCAAGGTGGGCACGTGCACATCGGCCAAGGTCTGGCGGCCGAACATCAGGCTCAAGGGCGCCATCAGCAGCAAGGCATGGACCCTGGGATCGGCTTCGGGGATGAGATCGTCGCGGTCGACTACCAATTCCCCCTGAGTCTGGCAGGCATCGGCATCGTAGGGACGTTCTTCGCAGTACTTGCGCAAACGATCCAGGTCCGGTTGTGCACCCGACAGAATCAACGCTGTCTCGCCGCCGGCTGAATAACCGATCACCCCTACCTGGTTGGCGTTGACGAAGGGCGAGAGCATCGGATCGTTCAAGGCACCGGTGATGGCAGCGGAAATCTGCAGCGGCCGTCCATACAGGTTGCTGAGCTTGCCCAGGCGGCTGTGGTCGCGATAGTTGTCGCCTGGGTGGACCACCGCCACCACCACGAAGCCGCGCCGCGTCAGGGAGGTGATCAGATCATGCAGGGCTAGTGGCGTCCCGGTGTTGCCGTGGGACAACATCAGCATCGGAAAGCGGCCGATGGCGATCTGGGCGTCTTCGCTGGCATCGATGGTGTAGCCGTCGACCTTGCTGGCGTGGCGCCGATCCGTGGAAGGATAGAAGGCGAAGGCCTGCATGGGTTGCTGATCCAGCGGGTCGGGAAAGGTCAGGCGATGGAAACCCACGCTCCAGTTCGGGTGCGGGGCCGCCTCGGCCTGCACTGAAAGCAGGCCGAAACACAGGTAGACGATGCATATCGCACAACGACGGACCATCGCGGCGCTCTTCCTTGTCAGAACCGAGGGGATGGGTTCTGGATAAGCATAGGATGGGCCAAGACGGGGGCGGGTTCCGTGAAAGTTTTTGCAGGGTTGGGAGGGGGGCGGTGGATGGGTTGGGGATTTGGGGTGGATGGTCCCCTCACCCCAGCCCTCTCCCTGAGGGAGAGGGAGCTAGAAGCGGATCGCGGTGCTGCGTATATCGGTGATCGGCCCCCTCTCCCTGAGGGAGAGGGAGCTAGAAGCGGATCGCGGTGCTGCGTATATCGGTGATCGGCCCCCTCTCCCTGAGGGAGAGGGGGCTAGAAGCGGATCGCGGTGCTGCGTATATCGGTGATCGGCCCCCTTTCCCTGAGGAAGAGGGAGCTAGAAGCGGATCGCGGTGCTGCGTATATCGGTGATCGGCTCCCTCTCCCTCAGGGAGAGGGCTGGGGTGAGTGGACCATTCACCCCCCAACCCCAACCTGATCAAGCAGCGACAAACACCTCAGCAATCTGCGCCTGAGCTGCAGCCATCGCATCGCCACGCACCTGTTCACCATACGCCAGCCCTTCAGCCCGCACGATCTCGATGTCGGTAATCCCGATGAAACCAAGCAGCGTCTTCAAATACTCCTCATGCGCACCACCGCTGGGCTGACCAGCGTGCAAGCCACCGGCGGTGGAAACGATCACCACCTTCTTGCCACCGCACAGGCCTTGCGGACCGGCTTCGGTGTAGCGGAACGTCTGCCCGGCCACACAGATACGGTCGATCCAGGCCTTGAGTTGAGTCGGGATGGTGAAGTTGTACATCGGCGCAGCCAGCACCACAGCGTCGGCAGCCAGGAACTCGTTCAGGGTGTCGGCGCTCAGTGCCGCTTCATACTGCTGCGCGGCATCGCGCAACTCGGCAGCGGTACCAGCGGCGACCAGCGTGGTTGCCGAGAAATGGCTCAGCGACTCGGCCGCCAAGTCACGGTAAGTCACCTCAAGATCAGGCTGCGCAGCCTTCCAGGCTTGGACCACGGCGCTGCTGAGCAGACGCGAAGCCGAGTTGTCGCCGAGGATGCTGGAGTCGATGTGCAACAGTTTCATAGGGTAGCTCCTGAATGATGAGTCGATGAGGGTCATCCTACAGAGCTTCCGAATGAATGATTAGATAGCTCAAATGCGCTAGATTGTCTCACTGACAGGACAATCGAGCAGTGACCATGCAGGATCTCAACGATCTGTACTACTTCGCCAAAGTGGTAGAGGCTCAAGGCTTCGCCGCGGCGGGTCGGCTACTGGGGGTGCCCAAATCACGGCTCTCTCGACGCATCGCCGAGTTGGAAGAGCGGCTCGGCGCCCGCTTGTTGCAGCGCACTACGCGTCAGCTCACCCTGACCAGCGTCGGCGAACGCTACCTGCGGCACTGTCAGGCGATGTTGCTCGAAGCGGAGATGGCCGACGAGGTCGTCGCCAGTCTGTCGAGCGAACCGCGAGGGCGACTCCGGGTGTCGTGTCCGGTGGGCCTGGCCCATGAATTTCTGCCAGACATCATCAGCGGCTTCCTCAAGGCGTACCCCCAGGTTCAGCTGGACATGGTGCTGCTCAATCGCCGCGTCGACCTGATCAGCGAAGGCATCGACGTGGCCCTGCGCGTACGCGAACCAGGCGACGAAGACCTGGGACTGGTGACCGTGCGCTTGCTCGAAGCCCGCACCATTCTGGTTGCCAGCCCGACGCTGGCGGCGTCGCACCGGATAGACAGCCCTGCTGACCTCACGCGGTTGCCCGTACTGGCAGCCCTGGAGGCCGACCGCAAGGTGCATCTGCGCTTGCTGGGTGCCAAGGGTGAAAAATATTACCTGGTGCAGGAGGCCCGGCTGGGCATCGAGGACTTCGTGGTGCGCAAGGCGGCGGCCCTGGACGATCTGGGCTACACCCTGCTGCCCATGATGCACTGCCACCAGGAGCTGGCCAGCGGCGCATTGGTGCAGCTGTTGCCTGAATGGCGGCTACCAGGCGGACATCTGCAGGCCGTGTACCCGCATCGCCGTGGTGTGTTGCCAGCGGTGCGGGCCTGGATCGATCATTTGGCGAAGGTGTTCGACGAGCATGATCAGCGGTATGTGTAGGTGGGTGCTGCGGTGAGGCTATATACCCCGCCCCAGAAACCGCCCGGCCAACACGATCTGATCCACCCAGAACGCCTGATGCACCAGCACTATCAGCCAGAACACCAACTGGTACGACACCTTGCGTGTCTTGTGCCGAAACGCCTGCTGGGCAATCAATGCGCCGGGCCAGCCACCCAGCAGTTCACTGGCGTGCAGCAGGTTTTCCGGCGTGCGCTGCCCCTGGGCCATGGCGCGACGTTTGTCATGCCAGTACAGGCCAAACGTCACCACACTGAGCAGCCCGTAAGCGGCCAATGGCAGGTAATGCCCTGCCATCGAAAGCTTCAGGCCACCCAGCAGCGGCAATACCAGCAACAGTACAAAAACTGTCCATTTGAACCCGAGGTGCTGCACGGGTTGACCTGATGGACGTCGCCTCGATTGCTCAACCTTGCGCATTGTGCCAATCGATCCAGCCGAACTGCCAGGTGGCCAGAATCAGCAGACCGAACGCGATGCGGTACCAGGCGAATACCGCGTAGCTGTGGTTGGCGATGAACTTGAGCAAACCACGCACCGCGATCATGGCGAAGATGAACGAGGTCACGAAACCGATGGCGAACACCGGGAAATCCGCAGGTTGAAACAGGTGGTGGAACTTGTAGCCCGAGTACACCGCCGCCCCGACCATGGTTGGCATGGCCAGGAAGAACGAGAATTCGGTGGCGGTCTTACGCGACAGGCCGAACAGCAGGCCGCCGATAATGGTCGAGCCGGAGCGCGAGGTGCCCGGAATCATCGCCAGGCATTGGGCGAAACCGACCTTCAGGGCATCAGTCCAGCGCATTTCATCCACGTGGTTGACCCGCACCACGTGCTGACGCTTTTCAGCCCACAGCATGATGATGCCGCCCACTACCAGTGCAACGGCCACGGTGATGGGGTTGAACAGGTATTCGTGAATCTTGTCGGCGAAAATTACCCCCAGCACCACCGCGGGCAGGAAGCCGATGATCAGGTTCACGGTAAAACGCTGGGCGTTGCGTTGCGTCGGCAGTCCGGTGACCACCTCAAGGATCTTGCGACGGAATTCCCACACCACAGCCAATATCGCACCCAGTTGGATGATGATATTGAAGGCCATGGCCCTTTCTCCGCCGAAGCCGATCAGATCGGCGACGATGATCTGGTGTCCAGTACTCGATATGGGCAAGAACTCGGTCAAACCTTCCACGATCCCAAGGATCAGCGCCTGCATGGCGGTCCACAAATCCATTATTCCCCCAGTTGGACTCGCTTCATGGCGAGGTCCTGTTAGTTGACGAGCTCTCTTTAGCGTACGGGCGCGCCGCGATGCTACCAGACCGCTCGATGCAAATCCCTAGCCCAGAGCAGCCAGGGGTGCACAAAAACTTAATTTCATGTTGGCCGCCCGCGGCCGCGAGCGAGCCCAGCACGGCGCGGGTTACACTTGCCACCTCGCAATGCCGTTCTGGCCAAGGAATGTCGATGTCCAACATAGAACTGTTCGCCGCTGCCCTGGGCGTCCTGGCGGTCTGGCTGACCGTGAAGCAGAACCCGCTGTGCTGGCCGATCGGGCTGGTGATGGTGCTGATCTACTCGTGGATCTTCTACGACTACAAGCTCTATTCGAACATGCTGTTGCAAGTGGTGTATGCCGGTGTGCAGGTCTACGGCTGGTGGCAATGGACCCGCGGCGGCGTGGCCGACAATGGTCGCCCGGTGAGCTACCTGGGCCATCGCGAAGTACTGACCGGCCTGCTCGTTGGCTTGACCACCAGCGTGTTGCTGGGTGCGGCCATGTCTACCTGGAGCGACGCTACCCAGCCCTGGCTGGATGCGTTTCTCACCGGTTTCAGCCTGGTGGCGCAAGGGTGGATGGCCAACAAACGGGTGCAGTGCTGGCCGTTGTGGATCGTGCTCGACGTCATTTTCGTCGGCCTGTTCGTCTACCAGTCGCTGTACCTCACCGCCGCGCTGTACGCATTGTTTACCCTGCTGGCCGTTCAGGGCTGGTGGCAGTGGCGCCGCGATCCGGCGGTGACAGCATGAAGGTGGTGGTATTGTGCGGGCCCGAATCCACGGGCAAAAGCTGGCTGGCAGGACGCATCCAGCACCGCTTTGGTGGGCTGGTGGTGGGCGAATACGTGCGCTGGTTCATCGACCGGCACAACCGTGACACCTGCTATGCCGACATCCCTGCCATCGCCCAGGGTCAGCTGCAATGGGAAGACGCGGCGCGACTGGAGCGGCCCGAGTTGCTGATCCTCGATACCCACCTGCTGAGCAATATGCTCTGGAGCCGCGAGTTGTTCGGTGACTGCCCGGCCTGGCTGGAAACGGCGCTGTTGGCCCGCGAGTATGACTTGCACCTGCTGTTGTCGCCGGATGAGGTGCAGTGGGTGGCGGACGGGCAGCGTTGCCAACCGGACATCGCCGCGCGGCAGCGCTTCTTCGCAGACAGCGAGCAATGGCTCAAGGGCCATGGGCAGCGCTATGAGGTGATACAGGGGGATTGGACGCAGCGTGAGACCGCGGTGATGGCGATGCTGGAGCGCTTGCTTTCGGCCGGCGACGTTCAGCGAATCTGATGCTTGTGCAGTAGCCGATAGAACGTGGGGCGCGATATGCCCAGTACTTTTGCCGCCGTGCTGAGGTTGTCGCTGTGGCGGTTGAGTACGTCACACAATGCCTGACGCTCGGCACGGTGCTTGTAATCTTCCAGGGTGCCCATGGGCAAGGTGATGTCCTGTTGACTGACCAGCCCCAGATCGCGCGCCTCGATCTGCCGACCCTCGGCCAGCACCAGCCCACGGCGAACGCGATTGGCCAACTCGCGCACGTTGCCCGGCCAGTCGTGCTTACTCATGGCGATCAACGCCTCTTCGCTGAAACTGCGCGGGCGACGGCCGGTTTCGCCGCTGTAGTAATGGGAAAAATGGTTGGCCAGCATGGCCAGGTCACCATGGCGTTCACGCAGCGGGGCGATCAGCACCTCCAGCACGTTGAGCCGATAGTACAAATCTTCGCGGAAGCGCCCTGCGGCAACTTCGGCTTCGAGGTCCAGGTGGGTCGCGGCCAGCACACGCACATCCAGCTTGAGCGGCAGTTCACCAGACAACCGTTCGATATGCCGCTCCTGCAGAAAACGCAGCAGGCTGCCTTGAACATCCAGCGGCAGCGCGCCGACCTCATCGAGGAACACCGTGCCACCGTCGGCGGCCTCCAGGCGGCCCGTCTTGTGTTGAAGGGCACCGGTCAAAGCACTTTTTTCGTATCCGAAAAGCTCGGAGCGCAGCAGATGATCCGCTACCGAATCGCAATTGATCGCAACGAATGGCCTGCTCGCCCGTTGCGATTGACGGTGCAGGGTGCGCGCAACCAGCTCTTTGCCGGTGCCGCTTTCACCACGGATCAGCACCGGCGACTCGGTAGGCGCCAGTTTGCCAATCAGTTTACGCAGTTCGCGCAGGGGGTGGCTGTCGCCGAGCAATTCGTCGTCGGGCGCCGGATAGGCAGCAGCGCCCTGCCCGCGCAAGCGCGCCATGCCGAACGCCCGACCCAGGGTGATCTGAACCCGCGAGACATCGAATGGCAGCGTGTGGAAGTCGAAGAACCATTCACAGACGAAATCGCCGACGTTCTGCATGCGCAGCACGTCGTGGTTGAGCACAGCAATCCACTCGGTGCCGCTGCGGGTTATCAGCTCCTTGACGGCCTCGGGGTGCTCCAGGTGGAAGGGTTGCAAACGTATCAAGCCCACGTCGCAGCGGTGTTGCAAAGCCGATTGCAGGTCGCAGCTGTCGACGTCCCAGCCCACGGTGCGCAGGCCTGGCAACAAGCCGTGGCAATCCACGCAGGGGTCGACGATCAGCAGCCGGCGGTTGTTCACGGTGTCGAGCATGGCCGTTCCTGGTGCAGACGAACGTCAAAAAGACAGGCAAAACAGCCGGTTGCCGGGACTGAAAGTAACAGTAGCAACATATTTGACGCCACTGATGACCGTTGGTCAGGCCAGAGTTTGAACGCTTTGCAGGCCAGGAATTTTCCTGATTTTTCAACGTCCCAAGGGTGTCGAAAAAGGCCCCGAAAAATAACGGCAGCTAAATTTTCAGCCCAAGTGTGACTCGTAGTGTGTCTCGAGGCATCACTACAAGTAATTCGTTACCTGCAGACTGTGTAGGTCCCGATGAACATTTGTTTGGGCACACAGAGAGACTGACCCCCATGAACGCCCCGCTCCGTGTCAACGAAGCACTTCTGATCGCCGGCCGCGCCTTGCAGCCTTTTCAATGCGTCGCCTGGGCGCCGTTGGATGGCAATGGCGAACTCAGCCTGACCGTCATCGACCGCACCAGCACGCGAATCGGCCATACCCAGATTCCTTGCACGACCTACTCCGACCCGGAACAGCTGGCGCAACTGCTGGCACAGGTACGCGGCGAGTTGAGTGACGGCGGCTACACACTGCTGCCCTGGAGCATGTCCGCCACAGCGGTGTGACTGCCCTGCTGGCCGCGTGGCGCAGCCCCGGCCGGCTTCCCGACCTATCCCCCTCCCCCTTGCCTGCAGGTTGTCGATGAGCGCGTTTGATTGGCACCGCATTCTGCTCGACGAAGTCAGCGTGGGCTTTCTCGGCGAAGTGGTCGCCAGGACCCTGCTGGCTTACATCGTGGTTTTCCTGTTCCTGAAGATCGCCGGGCGGCGCGGCGTACGGCAGTTGTCGCTGTTCGAGCTGGTGGTGATCCTGACCTTGGGCTCGGCCGCCGGCGACGTCACTTTCTACGAGGACGTGCCCATTCTGCCGGTGATCGTGGTGTTCATCGCCATGATCAGCTTCTATCGCCTGACCACCTTTTTGACCGAACGCAGCACGCGCTTCGGCGAATGGCTGGAGGGCAAGCCGGCGCTGATCATTCGTGACGGCCAGTTCGAGTTGGCGGCCTTGCAGAGTGGCAACATCACCCATGCCGAGTTTCTGATGGAGCTGCGGCTGCATGGTGTGGAGCACCTGGGGCAGGTCCGGCTCGGCATTCTGGAAGTCAATGGGGATGTCAGTCTGTACTTCCATGAACGCCAGGATGTTCAGCCGGGGTTGTCGATACTGCCCCGCGATCACCGCGTGTCACTGGCCGAGGCGGAAACCAATGGGTTGTATGCGTGCGAGTATTGCGGCCAGGTGGAGCCCGTGAGTCCGGGACAGAAGCCGGAGTGCCCGCGGTGCGGCAAGCATGTGTGGAGCAAGGCGTTGTGCAATCCGCGGGCGGTGTGAAGCCGGGGTGTTGACTGGGCGAAGCTGGCTACTTCGCGGCTGAACGCCGCGCCTACACGAGCGCCAGCTCATCCACGTGCTGATAGTCGGCGCCCAGCAGTACCGCCAACTCCCGCGCGCGACCCAGTCTGATGGGGGCTTTTTCGATGTCGAGCAGCAGAGTCGGACATTCCAGTGGCGCCAGCTCATTGAAGGCCTTCAAACGCCCATCGGTCATTACCAGGCAGCGCTGAATCTCATCCGGAAAAAGCCGCCGACGCTTTTCAAGCCACACCACCGCTTCGCCCAATGCCGCCAACAAGGGTGTGCCACCCCCCGCCCCCAGTGCGGCCAGCCAAGGCTGCAAGGCTGCCGAAGCCTTCAAGCCGTGCCGCTGCCAGACAGGACGGGCGCCGCTCGCGGTGAGCAGCGCCAGGCGAGCACGTCGGCGATAGGCGTCATCGAACACCTGGGCAAGTACCCCCTTGGCCTCCGTCAGTGCCTGATGCCGTCGGGTGGACGCCGAGGCGTCGACAATCACCAGCCATAACTCATGGCTGGCCGCTTGTCTTTGCTGCCAGCGCAGATCGGCCAGGCGGCGAGGCCTGCCACCCAGCAAGGTCGCCGGCCAGTGCACCGCACCCCCCCGTGCGTCGCGCGCAGTGCCCACGCGCCCCAGTCTGGACAAGCCCTTGCGAGGCCGTGCATCCGCTTGTCGAGGGCGGATGCTCAGGGCTTTTTTGGCCAGGTCGGGACCTCGCGACGCGCGCCCACCGGTACCACCTGCGGCGGCAATTCGCCCCATTGCCCTTGCCCACCTTGAGCAGCATTCTCCGGAGGCCGCGGCTGCGGCTGTGGCGTCGGCGCGGGAGGCGCTGGTGGCTGTTGGCCGCGCTGCTGACGCCGATGACGCAGGGCAAACTCGGCCACCGCGTCGATATCCTGCATTTCGATACGCTCGGCGCCACGCCAGGCGGCATGTGCCCGGGCCGCGCGTAGCCACACCAGGTCCGCACGCAAGCCATCGACCGCTTCGGCAAAACACCGCTCGGTGATGATTTCCAGCGCCTGATCACTCAGTGGAATCGACGCCAGCCGATCCCGAGCCTGCTGGCAACGCTCTTGCAGCGCTTGCTGAGCGCTGGACCACTGCGCACAGAAGCCCACCGGGTCGCTGTCGAACGCCAACCGTCGACGAATGATCTGGCTGCGGTCGCTGGGTTGGATCGGGCCCTGCAACGCTACGTTCAGACCGAAGCGGTCCAACAGTTGAGGGCGCAGTTCGCCTTCTTCCGGGTTCATGGTGCCGATCAACACGAACCGGGCGCCGTGCTGGTGGGAAATACCGTCGCGCTCGATACGATTGATGCCGCTGGCCGCCACGTCCAGCAGCAGATCAACCAGATGGTCACCCAGCAGGTTTACCTCATCCACATACAGTACGCCGCCATCGGCCATGGCCAGCACGCCGGGGGAGAACTGCGCGCGGCCTTCGCCCAGGGCGGCTTCCAGGTCCAAGGTGCCAACCAGACGCTCTTCCGTGGCGCCCAGGGGCAAGGTCACGAATTGGCCATTGGCGAGCAGATCGGCCAGCCCGCGGGCCAGGGTGCTCTTGGCCATACCGCGGGGCCCCTCGATCAGCACGCCGCCGATACGTGGGTCGATGGCGGCCAGGCACAGGGCAAGCTTCAACGAATCGGCGGCCACCACGGCAGCCAGGGGGAAATGGGGGATGTCGGTCATCTCGGGCGTCTCGTCAGGCATCTTCTTCACTGTCCAGCAGCAGGTCTTCCAGCGCCTGGCGATAGTCGCCAGGCTCGCTCCACAAGCCACGCTGCTGCGCCTCGATCAGGCGCTCGGCCATGTCGCGCAGGGCCGCAGGATTATGCTGCTGCATGAACTCGCGGGTGTCGCCATCCAGCAGGTAGGCATCGGCGAGCAAGGCATACTGGTGGTCGTCGATCAAATGAGTGGTGGCGTCGAAGGCGAACAGATTGTCCACCGTTGCCGCCAGCTCGAAGGCGCCCTTGTAGCCGTGGCGCTTCACGCCTTCTATCCACTTGGGGTTGGCCGCACGGGCGCGGACCACGCGGTTGAGTTCTTCTTTCAGGGTGCGCACGCGCGGCACGTCGGGTTGGCTGTGGTCGCCATGATAGCTGGCGACCGACTGGCCACCCAGCGTCTCGACGGCCGCCAGCATACCGCCCTGAAACTGGTAGTAGTCGTTGGAATCGAGCAGGTCGTGCTCGCGGTTGTCCTGATTCTGCACCACCGCCTGCACCTGGCTCAGGCGTTTGGCGAATGGCTCGCGGGCCGGCGTACCTTCATCATTGGCGCCATAGGCATAGGCGCCCCAGTTCAGGTACACCTCGGCCAGGTCTTCGCGGCTTTGCCATAACCGACCGTCGATCGCCCCTTGAACGCCTGCACCATAGGCACCGGGCTTGGCGCCGAAGATGCGCCAGCCCGCCTGCCGACCCGCTTGCTCGGCATCCACGCCGGCGGCCAGTAGCTGCGCGCGTTCGGCACGCACCTTGGCTGCCAGCGGATTGAGGTCGTCGGGTTCGTCCAGCGCAGCCACCGCCTGCACCGCCGCATCGAACAGGCGCAGCAGGTTGGCGAATGCGTCGCGAAAGAATCCGGATATGCGCAGGGTCACGTCCACCCGTGGGCGGTCCAGCAGGCTCAGGGGCAGGATCTCGAAATCATCCACCCGCTGGCTGCCGGTGGCCCACACTGGGCGCACCCCCATCAAACCCATGGCCTGGGCAATATCGTCACCGCCGGTACGCATGGTGGCCGTACCCCACACCGACAGCCCCAGCTGGCGCAGGTGGTCGCCGTGGTCCTGCAGGTGCCGCTCGAGAATCAGATTGGCTGAGGCAAAACCGATCCGCCACGCGGTGGCCGTGGGCAGATTGCGCACGTCAACGGAAAAGAAGTTGCGGCCGGTGGGAAGCACGTCCAGGCGTCCACGGCTTGGCGCGCCGCTGGGGCCGGCCGGCACGAAACGCCCCGACAGTGCAGCCAGCAGGCCTTGGGTTTCGGCTGGCCCACAGGCATCGAGGCGCGGCGCCACCGCCTGGCGCAGATGGTCGAGAATGGCGGCGACCTCGTCCCAGCCTACGTCCAGCTCGAGCGGACCGGCCAGCGCTGCCTCGATCAAGCTCGCAGCATACAGCTCCAGGCGTTCACGGCTGTCCCCGGCGGTACGCCACGGGGCGTCGCTCACCCTCATCAGGGCGTCTGGCCGAGCGCCGCACCAGGCGCTGCCCAGATCGCAATCCAGGGGATCGAAGCTCAGGGCGAATGCCTTGCTCAATGCCCTGAGCAGGCTGCCGTGGGCACCGCGTCCATCTCCACGGGGAATGCGCAGCAGGGCCAGCAAGGTATCGATGCGCAGGCGGCCCTGGGGGGATTCGCCGAAGACGTGCAGGCCGTCGCGAATCTGCGATTCCTTCAGGTCGCACAAATAGGTGTCCAGGCGCGGCAGCCATACGGCTGAATCGGCGTCGGCAGCCAGTTGCAGTTCGTGATCGATGCGGGTTTCGCGCACCAGCTTGAGAATGTCTTTCTCCAGCGCCTGGGCCCGCCGAGGGTCCAGCAATTGCGCGTCATAGTACTCGTCAGCCAGCAGCTCCAGGTCGCGCAGCGGTCCATAGGTTTCGGCCCGGGTAAGGGGCGGCATCAAATGGTCGATGATCACCGCCTGGGTGCGGCGCTTGGCCTGGGCGCCCTCGCCCGGATCGTTGACGATGAACGGGTAGATATTGGGCATAGGCCCCAGCAGTGCGTCCGGCCAGCACTGCTCGGAGAGCCCGACACCCTTGCCCGGTAGCCACTCGAGATTGCCATGTTTGCCCACATGGATGAGCGCATCGGCGCCGTAGCTGTGACGCAACCAGAAATAAAACGCCAGATAGCCGTGGGGTGGTACCAGATCCGGGTCGTGATACACCGCGCTGACATCTACCTGATAACCCCGCGCTGGCTGGATGCCGACGAAGGTCAGGCCAAAGCGCAGGCCAGCGATCATCATGCGTCCGCTGCGAAACATCGGGTCCGCGGCCGGCTCGCCCCAGCGCTGGCGCACTGCCGCCTGATTGGCCGCAGGCAGGCGGGCAAACGCCGCCAGATAGTCGTCCAGCGCCATGCTCTGGGCACACGGCCGCGCGTCGATGCCGTCCAGGTCGTTGGTCACCCCTCCGAGCAGTGCATGGATCAATGCGCTACCGCTGGCCGGCAGCTCGCTGACCGGGTAGCCCTCACCCTGCATGGCACGCAGGATGTTCAGCGCGGCGGCCGGAGTGTCCAGGCCCACGCCGTTGCCGATGCGCCCATCACGGGTCGGATAGTTGGCGAGAATCAAGGCAACGCGCTTGTCCGGGTTGGGCAGTTTGGCAAGTTGCGCCCATTTGCGCGCCAGTTCGGCAACGAATTCCATGCGCTCGACGTGGGGCTTGTAGCACACCACGTCCGACTGGCTGCGTTCGCTGCGCCAGGCCAGGTCCTTGAAGCTGATGGCGCGACTGATGATGCGCCCGTCCAGTTCCGGCAGCGCGATGTGCATGGCCAGATCACGGGAGCCCAGACCTTGCTCGCTGGCCTCCCAGCCCGGCTGGT
This sequence comes from Pseudomonas sp. UBA4194, assembly GCF_002379585.1. Lineage (GTDB taxonomy): Bacteria > Pseudomonadota > Gammaproteobacteria > Pseudomonadales > Pseudomonadaceae > Aquipseudomonas. The sequence continues at coordinate 20,339 of NZ_DFUE01000037.1, read as the reverse complement.
TGTCCTGGGCGCAGATCGCCTGGATAACCGGAATGTCGCGACGAAACGGTCGCAGATGAGGCGCTTCCGGACTCGACTGAGCAAAACCGGTGGTGTTGAGAATCACCGCGGCGCCGGCTTCGTCCATCCACGCCTGTACCTGCTCCAGGCAGGCCGCTTCCTTCAGACTCGCCACCGCCATGGGCAAGGGATTCAGACCGCCTGCCTGCAGACGCTGGCAGAACGTGTCGACGAAGCCAGTGTTGGCAGCCTGCAGATGGGAGCGGTAAAACAACACCGGCACCACCGGCTGATCCGCTTGCCAGTGCGCTCGCCAATACGCCAGATCAGCAGTTGGCCGGTCCGGGTGGTAGATGACCGTGCGCGGCAGTGCCTGGGGCGGCGCGCAGGGGTAGTGGTGGTCGAACCAGGTGTTGGCCAGGCAGTTGAACAACGAAAGTGCGTTGCCCATGCCGCCCTGGCGCAGGTATTGCCACAGCTGTTCGGCGTGCGCAGCGGGTACCGTGCACAGGTCGGCGAGCTCTGGGTCCGGGCGGTCATCGCCCGGCACCAGAATGATCTGCACGCCACGTTCGGCGAGCGCCATCAGTTGCTCGACGCCATACCGCCAGTAGCCGATGCCGCCGTGCAGGGAAATCAGAATGACCTTGGCATGGCGCAGCACCTGGTCGACGTACAGATCGACCGAGGCGTGATTCTGTACCTGCATCGGGTTGGCCAGGCGAAAGCTGGGGAAGTCGTCGGGCAGTTGCCCGCCCGCCTCTGCCAGCAACGCCAGGTGTGAATCGCCGCTGCAGAGGATCACCATGTCGGCCGGGGTCTGACCCAGGTCGGCAATACTGTCGTCCGGCACGAAGCCGCCAGGCTGAGTCCGCAGCAGATGCATGGGTCAGGCCGCCAGCGCGGCGCGCAAAGCGCTTTCCAGCAAGGTGGCATCCAGTTCCTGCCCGATCAGCACCAGCCGCGTGGTACGCGATTCGTCGGCGCGCCAGGCGCGGTCGAAATGCTTGTCGAAACGGGTGCCCACACCCTGGATCAACAGGCGCATCGGCTTGCCCGCAATGGCCGCGAAGCCCTTGACCCGCAAGATGCCATGCTGAATCACCAGATCGTTCAGGGCCTTGAGCAAAGCCGCCTCGTTGGTTTCGGGCAGTTCGATGGAAATCGAGTCGAAGGCATCATGGTCGTGATCGTCATGGTCATCACCTTCGTGGTGATCGTGGTGGGTGCGCCGCGCGTCGATGTGCTGCTCCGACTCGGCGCCCAGGCCCAGCAGCACCTCCAACGGCAAGCGGCCGCTGCTGGCTTCGATCACCTTGACCGCCGGCGGCAGTTCCTCGGCAACTTCGGCGCGTACTGCGGCGAGGGTTTGCGCATCGATCATGTCGGCCTTGTTGAGGATCACCAGGTCGGCACTGGCCAACTGGTCGGCGAACAGTTCGTGCAGCGGCGACTCATGATCCAGGTTCGGGTCCAGCTTGCGCTGGGCATCGACCTGGTCCGGGAACGCTGCGAAGGTGCCCGCCGCCACTGCCGGGCTATCGACCACGGTGATTACCGCATCCACCGTGCAGGCGCTGCGGATTTCCGGCCACTGGAAGGCTTGTACCAAGGGCTTGGGCAAGGCCAGGCCGCTGGTTTCGATGAGGATGTGGTCCAGGTCGCCGCGACGGGCCACCAGCTCTCGCATCACCGGGAAAAATTCTTCCTGCACAGTGCAGCACAGGCAGCCGTTGGCCAGTTCGTAGACGCGGCCGCTGGCTTCTTCTTCGGTGCAGCCGATGCTGCATTGCTTGAGGATTTCACCGTCGATGCCCAGTTCGCCGAATTCGTTGACGATGACCGCGATGCGTCGGCCCTGGGCGTTGTCCAGCATGTGCCGCAGCAAGGTGGTCTTGCCCGAGCCGAGGAAGCCGGTAACGATGGTGACGGGGAGTTTGGACAGTGTTTTCATCGAGCGCCCTGGGTCTGTTTGGCAGGGCACGGGACGCGTCGCGCGGCAGAGCCTGCGCGAACATTCGCCACCGGATCACCCCGCCCGGTTGAAATTGAAGAAACTGGCGAGGCAGGTCTCCTGGCTTGCGACGCCGACCTGGCGGGCCGTGGCTTCGGCGCCTTCCCGCGCTGGCGCAGTGGCGTTGCCGAAACCTTCATCGCTTACAGTTGCGGGGGCAGCCGCGGCTTGGACCGCGTTCCCTTCTTAGCTCCGCCGGGGCGGAGAACCTCGAAGGCGGGAGGTTAGCATAGCGGGGGTGGCGGTGTCTGGCTCAGTCTCCACCCAGCCGCTCCCCCTCCACCACATAAGCCGTATCCACGCTGACCACCACCGACATCCCCGGTCGCAGGCGCTGAGCTTCGGGCTGTCCTGCATCAACCGTGATGCGTACCGGTATCCGCTGGGCAATCTTGACGAAGTTGCCGGTCGCGTTATCCGCCTGCAACAACGCAAACTCCGAGCCCGTAGCCGGTGAAATGCGCTGCACGTGGCCCTTCAGACGCAGATGGTTCAAGGCGTCCACCGTAAACGTCACCGGCTGACCCACCCGCACATGGGCCATCTGAGTCTCTTTCATGTTGGCAATCACCCACAGGGCATCGGGAACCAGAGCCATCAATTGCGCCCCGGAATTCACGTACGCCCCCAGGCGCACGCCGATCTGGCCCAACTGGCCGTCACGGGGGGCGACGATGCGGGTGTTGTCCAGGTCGATCCGCGCCAGTTCCACGGCTGCCTCGGCATTGGTCACGCTGGCGGCCAGCGAATCACGATTGACGATCACCGTCTGCAAATCCTCGCGGGCAATCGCCAACGCTGCCTTGGCCTGGGCCACTGCGGCCAGCGCCTGCGCATTGGCGGCCCGGGTCACGTCCAGTTCGCGGCGCGACACCGAGCCGTCGGAGATCAACTCCTGGTTGCGGCGCAGGTCGGCAGTACTCTTCTGCACCTGGGCCTCACTGTCCGCCACGGCGGCCTGACGTTGGGCGATGGAGGCTTCGGCACTGCGCCGCTGCTGGACGTTGTTGGCCAGCGCGGTCTTCTGCACTTGCACCTGCGCCAAGGCCTGGTCCAGGCGCTGCTTATAGATACGATCGTCCAGGCGCACCAGCAGGTCACCGGCCTTGACGAACTGAAAGTCTTGCACGGGGACTTCGTAGACATAGCCCGCCAGCTGAGGCCCAATGATGGTGACCTGGCCCCGCACCAGCGCATTTTCGGTACTTTCGATATGGCTGGTGAAAGGCGGCAGTTGCCAGGCGTACAGCACAATCAACACGCCGACCACCGCGATGCTGGCGAAGATCAGGCTCGACAGCAGCCTGACCCGCCGCGAGCGCGGTTCGGTGGCGGCGGGATTGGGCGGCGGGGTCTGCCCTTCCGGAGTCGAAGCGATGGCGTTGGTGGTGGACGTCGGTTCGGTCATGAAGTGCTTGCGCCGCTGGTGGAAACGGAAGGTGTCGCGGCGGGAGTGGCCGCCTGGGTGGTGCTCATCAGCCACAGGCTGCGCAGGAAGATCCACAGCATGGTCAGCACCGCGATGATACAGATGAGCATGAAGACATCGTTATAGGCCATCACGTTCGCTTCACGAGTGGCGGCCGTGGCCAGCGCCCGAATGCCGGCACTGTTGCGCAGCCCAGGGTCGGCGATCTGCCCCAGATAGCTGGCTGCGGCGCTGCTGACCCGAGCCTGCACCAGCGGGTCCATCAGGGTCAGGTGTTCGACGATCATGCTGGAGTGATATTTTTCCCGCACGATCTGGAAGGTACCCAGCAATGCCGCGCCGATCAGCCCGCCGAGGTTGTTGCAGATGCCGAACAGCACCGAGAAACTCACCAGGTTGCGCGGGTTGGTCAGCACATGACGTGTGCCCAGGACCATGGTGGGGCCCAGGAAGAAGGTGCCGCCGAAGCCCAGCAGGAACTGGCTGAAATACATGTTGGCGGGGCGCGTGAGATTGCTCGAGAAGCTGTCGATGCCGGAGCCGACCGCCATCAGTGCCAAGGCAATGACCAGCGGCATGAACAGGTGCTCCGGATTGATGGTCAGGGCGCTGACGGCCAACCCCAGCACTGCGCCCAGCAGCATGACCGCGTACAAGGTACGCATCTGTTCCTGGGCCATGCCCAGTGTCTGCAGAAAACCCACGGCGCCGGTGGACTGCTCCGACAGCACCATGCGGGTCAGGATGACGGCCAGGGCCAGGCGAATGGCAACGCCACTGCCCAGCCAGCGGGTCATGAGCATGGGGTTGCTGCGGTTGTGCTCCACGGCCACCCCGGTGAAGATCAGCACGATAGCCCCGGCCGAAGCCCAACCGATCCAGGGGGCCTCCAACCACCAGTCGATACGCCCCAGCGACAGCACCGCGCACAGCAGGGCAATGCCCGACGCGAGAATGGCAAAGGTCAGGAAGTCCAGCGGCTCGAAGGTCTTGAACCGATCGCCGGGGGGCAGCTTGAGCAGGAAGACACAGCCCAGCGTGAGCAAGGCCAGGCCCAGTTCGAACAGGTACAAGCCGCGCCATTCGGCGATCTGCAGCAGGTCTTCGGAAAATACCCGGGCCAACGGCAGCGCCAACTGGGCGGTGCCCAGGCCCAGGACGAGGGCCTTGAGTCTCCATTTCGCCGGGAAGGCCTGAATCATGTAGTAGAGCCCCAGAGAACTCAGGGCTGCCCCGACCATGCCATGCGCGGCGCGCACGGCCACCGCCGAGTTGAGGTCGTTGACGAACAGGTGGCCGAACGTCACCAGCGCGTACAGCATCAGGAACAGCTCGGTGAAGGTGCGCAGCCCGAATTGCTGGCGAAACTTCACCAGCAGCAGGTTCATGGAGACGTTGGTCATCACATAGGCCGCTGGCAGCCAGGCCATCTCGGCGCTGGTGGCGCCCAGTGCGCCTTGCAGAAACTGCAAATTGGCGACCACCAGCGCGTTGCCCAGCCCACCGGTGAGTGCGACCAGCAATCCGACCACGCCGAACGCCAGGCGCTTGGGATTGGAATGCAGTGGCGTGGACGGCGAACCCGGCAGATTGGGTTTTTCATGGGGCAGCCAGTCGCGGCGTGCATAGCGGTCCATCGGAGGCCTTGCGGTGTGAGGCAGGTGGCAGTAGTAAACCGCAGTCCCGCGTTTGGTGCCAGTACTCGCCCCGGTTGACTGAACTGCCCACCGGCCGCAAGCTGTTCGACCCTGCAAAACCCAGCGGTACAACGGACACCCGCATGCACAGACGCTATCGCTCGCTGCTGATCGCCCTTTTCGTGCTCCTGGGCCTGACGGCATTGTGGTTCGCCCAGCGCCCCACGGTTGCCCCGCCCGCCCCGGCGCTCAAGCACAGCTACAGCAAGGCCCTGGAACAGGCGCATAACGGTCAGCCTGGCGCCGCCCGTGTGCTCTATCAGCAACTGGCGCGCACCGACCTGTCGGACATACGCCGCGCCACGCTGTACGCCGAACTGCCCAACTACCCCAGCCCCCTGGCACTGAAACTGGCCACTGCCGACCTGCACAACGACGAGCCGTTGGTGCGCCACGCTGCCATCGATGCGCTGATCGGCCTGGTCCCTGGGGCTCAGCGCAGCCTGTTACTGGGCCCATTGCTGGAGGATGACGACAGCGCCGTGGCGTTCCACGCCGCCCGCGGACTGATCGGCCTTAGCGGCGACGAACTAGGGCTCTATCTGGGGCCACTGCAAGAGGTGCTCGACGCCTACGTCAAAGCCCTGGAAGCCGCTCCGGACGACGCCGACGGTCAACTGCAACTGGCGCGCATCTACCTCCACGAACGGGATTACCAGCAAGCCGGCCGCGCGCTGGCCCGGCACGCCGAGCTGCAACCCATGGACCTTTCCGCCATCCCGATCCAGGTGCAGGTCCTCGAAGCTAAGGGCAAAGGCGACCAGGCGCGACAGGTGCTCGCCGATCAACTGTTGCGTCACCCACAGTCGGCCCTGCTGCAACAACAACTGGGCCTGTGGCTGATGGCCCACGACGAGGATGAATACGCGCTGCTGGCGCTGGCCCGGGCAGTCGAGCTGGAGCCCGACAACAACGACTACCGTTATGTGCTGGCGACCAACCTGCACGACCTGGAGCAAGTGGAAGCGGCGCAGAAGCAGCTGGAAGAAATCCTGCGGCGCGATCCGGCCAATCGCAAGGCACGGGTGCTGTTGATCGACTACTGGAAAGAGACCGGGCAACTGCAGAATGTGCAGATTCTGCAGGCCGAACTGGAGCAGCAGAATCCCGACGACCCCAGCCTGCAGCAAGGCTTGTAAGGCGGGGCCTGCAACAAGCGCTACAAAAGCCTGGACTGGGTTGAACTGCGCGTAGGCGCCACGGTCCAGAGACAATGCTGCGCCTGCGATCGAACACGCGCGTTTAATCTTCTCGTCACCCCGAGGGTACCCTTTTGACGACGGCCAAAGCAGCCACCGGCATCGCCGGGCTGGACGACATTCTGGGCGGCGGTCTGAGCCGCGGCCACATCTTTCTGCTCGAAGGCCAACCTGGCGCCGGCAAGACCACCGTAGCGCTGCAATTCCTGCTGCACGGTATCGAACAAGGCGAAACCTGCCTCTATATCACCCTGTCGGAAACCGCCAAGGAACTGCGCGAAGGCGCCCTCTCCCACGGCTGGGAACTGGACGAGCGCATGCAGGTGTTCGAGCTGACGCCGCCGGAAATGATCCTCGACGTGCAGCAACAGCAAAGCCTGCTCTACAGCAGCGATCTGGAGCTGGGCGAAGCCACGCGGCAGATCTTCGACGAGGTCAACCGGGTCAAACCCGATCGTGTGGTTCTGGACAGCCTCTCGGAAGTGCGCCTGCTGGCCCAGGGATCGCTGCGCTACCGCCGTCAGATCCTGGCCATCAAGCATTATTTCGCGCGATTCAAAGCGACCGTGCTGCTGCTGGACGACATGACCAGCGAACCTTTGGACAAAACCCTGCACAGCATCGCGCATGGCGTGGTCCGCCTCGAGGAAATGGCTCCCGACTACGGCGCAGAGCGCCGGCGTCTGCGGATCATGAAATACCGGGGGCAGAAATACCGCGGTGGCTACCATGACTTCACCATCCACCGCGATGGCATTCACGTATACCCACGGCTGGTGGCCGCCGAGCATCGCGCCCGTTACGAGCGCACTCAACTGTCCTGCGGCATTGCCGAGCTCGACGCGCTGCTCGGCGGCGGTGTCGAGAACGGCTCCAGCACGCTGATCATTGGCCCTGCAGGCACCGGCAAGTCGCTCATCTCCATGGTCTTCGCCGCAGCCGCCGTGGCGCGCGGGGAAAAGGTCGCACTGTTCATCTTCGACGAAGAACTTGGCCTGCTGTTCGACCGCATGAAGACGCTCGGCATCGACCTGGAAGCTCACCAGCGCGACGGCAATATGGTCATCCAGCAGGTCGACGCCGCCGAGCAATCCCCAGGCGAATTCGCCCATCTGGTGCGCAGCAGCGTCGACGACCACAACATCAAGACGGTGGTGATCGACAGCATCAACGGCTATCACGCGGCCATGCTGGGGGAAAGCTCGCCGGTACTGCACATTCACGAACTGTTGCTGTACCTCAATCGTCTGGGCGCGGCCACCTTCATGACCGTGGCTCAACAAGGCCTGGTCGGCGACATGAAAGCGCCGGTCGATATCACCTACCTGGCCGACACCGTGATTCTGATGCGCTATTTCGAAGCCTTGGGCGAAGTCCGCCGCGCGGTGTCGGTCATCAAGAAACGTTTTGGCGGGCACGAGTCCACCATTCGCGAATACAAGATCGGTAGCCACGGCCTGACTGTCGGCAAACCCCTGAGCGCTTTCCAGGGCGTATTGCGCGGAGTCCCGACCTATGTCGGGGAAATGCCTCCCTTGCTTGCGGAAGATGACCAGTGAACACCCTGATACCGCCCTCCGAGCGCGCGCTGGTACTGGCGCCAATGGGACGGGACAGCCAGGTGGCCGTACAACTGCTGGCCGAAGCTGGCATCCACGCCACGGTGGTCAAGGACGTCTACGGCCTATGTGACGAACTGCAGCGCGACGGCGCCGGCATGGCGATCATTGCCAACGAGGCTCTGGTCGAAAGCAGCCTGCAGCCGTTACAGATGTACTTGAGCCAGCAGCCTGCATGGTCAGACTTGCCCATCGTGCTGATGACCCATCAGCGTGCCGCCGATCAGGCTCGGTCGATGCAACTGGGTGCCCGCCTGGGCAACGTGACTTTCGTCGAGCGGCCGTTTCATCCCATGACCTTGGTCAGCCTGGCCACCACCGCGATTCGCGGTCGCAAGCGCCAGTACGAGGCCCGCGACCGACTGCTGGATCTTGGCGAAAGCGAGCAACGCTTGCACCACGCGATGACGGCGGGACGGCTGGGCGCCTGGCAACTGACTCGCGAACCGCTGCATCTGGACTGCTCGGCCATGACCAAGGCCCACTACGGCCGGGGGCCACAAGATCCGTTCGACTATTCCGACTGGCTCAAGTGCGTGTATGGCGAAGACCAGTTGCCCATGCAGCAGGCGTTGCAGGACAGCCTGCAGTTTGGCGCCGACTTCGTCGTGCAGTTTCGCAACCAATGGCTCGACGGCTCGCTGAATTGGGTCGATGTACGGGCACGGGCGATCACCGACAACGACGGCAACGTAATCGCCTTGGTCGGTGTATCCAGTGATATCACCGAGCGCAAGAATGCCGAGGACCAGCTGCGCCAGCTCAACGGCAACCTCGAGCAGCAGGTTGAAGAGCGCACCGCACAGGCACGGGTCAATGAAGAGGCCTTGCGTCAGGCGCAGAAAATGGAAGCTGTCGGGCAGTTGACCGGCGGCATCGCCCACGACTTCAACAATATGCTCACCGGTATCATCGGCAGCCTGGAGCTGATGCGCCGACGCCTGTCACGCGGACGCCTCGAAGACCTGCCCAACCTGATCGATCTGGGCGTCACATCGGCCAACCGCGCGGCTTCGCTGACGCACCGGCTGCTGGCGTTCTCGCGGCGCCAGTCGCTCGATTCCAAGCCGGTGCAGGTCAATCAGCTGGTGCACTCGATGGATGAGTTGCTGCAGCGCAGCCTCAACGAAAGCATCACCTTGCAGATGCGCCTGGAGCCTGACCTCTGGATTGCCGAAGCCGACCCTCATCAACTGGAGAGCGCCCTGCTCAACCTGGTGATCAATGCCCGCGACGCCATGCCCAATGGCGGACAGCTGCTGATCGAGACGGCCAACCAGTACCTGGACGAGAGTTTCGCTGCCGCGCAGCCCAACCTCAGCGCTGGTGACTACGTCATGCTCAGCGTGCGCGACACCGGCACCGGCATGGAACAGGCGGTGATCAACCGCGCGTTCGATCCCTTCTTCACCACCAAGCCCATCGGCCAGGGCACGGGGCTAGGGCTGTCGATGATCTACGGCTTCAGCAAGCAGTCCCGTGGCCACGTGGCCATCGACAGCGAGTTGGGCCACGGCACCACCGTGCGTTTGTACCTGCCGCGCTGCTATGCCAGCGAACAGCCGCAGGTGCCGGTGGTGGTGGGTGAGTCACCTCTGGCCCGGGACGGCGAAACCGTGCTCATCGTCGAGGACGACAGCGCAGTGCGCCATCTGGTGTGCGAAGTGCTGCGTGAGCTGGGCTATCGCTACATGGAGGCGGCCGACCCCACCGCGGCGCTGCCCATTCTCACCTCCGGACAGCGCATCGACCTGCTCATCAGCGACGTCGGCCTGCCCGGCATGAACGGCCGTCAGCTGGCCGAGGTTGCACGCCAGGCCAGACCCGACCTGAAGGTGCTGTTCATCACCGGCTATGCCGAGCACGCCGAAGTGCGCGGCGGTTTTCTGGACTCCGGCATGCAGATGATCACCAAACCGTTTGCCTTCGATCTGCTCACCGCCAAGGTCCGGGAGATGATCGAGGCCTGACGCCCTCAGGCCTTGATCCGCAGGTCGCTGAAGAACGGCTTGCGCCCATCGACCAGGTCCGAGGCCTTGGCGCCCGGTCGGGCCTTGGCCTCCACATACCAGTAACAATGCCGAACAGCCCGAGTGATGCCGACATAGGCCAGGCGCAGAGCTTCTTCGTGCTGTGCTCGGTCATACCCTTCGGTTTCACCCGGCTGCCCCAGGCCAGCCAGCGCGTAGATTCGATTCTTGTAGGGCGAGCGGGTCTGGTGCTGGCAATCGCCCAGCAGAAACACGGCATCCGCTTGCAGACCTTTGGCGCTGTGGTAGGTCAGTTGCTTGATGCGCCGCTGTTCGGTGGGAAGCGCCTGATCCGCCAGTATCAGGCCCTGAATGTGCTCGGCCAGGGCCTGGCGATCGGTGCTTTTGCGGTACAGCAGCAGGAGACTGTCGCCGGCGTGGTAGTGCTCGCTGGCCCGTCGCGCGAGGTCCGCCAGGTCCCGCGTCAGCACTGTCACCGGCACTGGGGCCTCGGCCTGGGTGCCGCAGGCCACCGCCCTCTTGCCGGGCAAGGTGGGCACCGACGCCACGATATGCTCGGCGGCATCAATGATGTGCTGGTGACTGCGGTAGTTCTCTCCCAGCATCACCCGCGTGCTGGCGTGGGCAGGAAATGTCTTGTTGAAATCGATGAAGTACTTGGGTGCACTGCCCCGCCAGCCGTAGATCGACTGCCAGTCATCCCCCACGCACAGCAATGAGCTATGGCGGGCCGCGCGATCACCGGCCAATGCGCTGCCGCGACGCAATATCTCGCCCAGGGATGCCCGCAGCCAGCTGACGATCTGAGGTGAGATGTCCTGGAATTCGTCGACCATCAGGTGTGACATCGGGCGCAGGACATCGTCGGGCAGCGTTCGCAACTGCTCGGAACTCGACTCCCCGAACAGTGAGAACATGCGGTTGAAGGTCATTACTGGGGGAGACTGTTGCCCAAGCGTCATTTCCAGCGCCGGCCAATACAGCTTCAGCGCGGCGAAGAACGCGTGATCGTCATCCTGCTCGGTCAGCTCCATGGCAGTAATTGCGTCGGGAACCTGCAGGCCCAGGTTCTCGATGAAGCTGGCGGCGGCGACGAAGCAGTCCAGGAGCGGCGCCGGAGCCAGTTCTCCGTTGGGCTGGTAGTCGAAGCCCGGCCCCGTCACTGCTCGAGTACCTACCGCGCTGAGCAGTTGCTTAGCTTCAGAAACATTATCTAGCCATATCAACGGTTTATCGCAGAAAGCTTGAAACAGGGTGCGCTTGACGGCCCATTCTCCCCACAGCGGGATTTTGGACCCAGGGCGCCGTGCTTCGGGGTCCGCCGATGGGTCATGGCCAAGCACCACCCAAGCATCCAGCTTGGGGAGGTAGCCGTGGGCATGAAATGTAAAACCTTTTATATCAATGGGTTGCCTAACATTCTTAATTCCTTTTATAGGCCACTGTCCTTTTGCAGTCCATTGCGCTTCGATGATGTCGCACAGTTCAATGTCACGTTTACTGGCGAGCCCCAGGGCCTTGACCCTTTTCTGTACATCCGGATTTTCGGCGTCGAGTTTGCGCAAGGTCGCGGCTTGCAGCTTCAGCTTGGCAATCTGTGCCGCGAATTCCGGTTCGGCCACCACCAGGTCCCTATAGCAGTGGTTCATCAATTGCCGCTGGGTATCGTTCAGGCGGAGGTCGAATGGGTTGGCCTCGGCCGCTGCGGCGCCATCGGCCCCCAGGTTCTCGAAAGCTCGGACCTGGGCATGCTCGGGCAATGCCTGGACCATCGGCAGAATCAGCGAATGGTACGTGCGCACGACCTCACGCAGTTTCTCGAATTGATACGAAAATCCCCATATATCAAAGACTTGGCACAGCTTCTTGATAAAGTCTCGACGAGATTCGCGGGTGAATGTCACCACGCTCAAGCTGTCCAGCTCGTAACCTAGATAATGATGAAGCACCAATACCCGCAACACCAACGAGGTCGACTTGCCCGCACCCGCACCCGCCACTACGCAGGTGGACGGCGTGGTGCTGAAGATCATCTTCCATTGCGCGGCACTGGGCTGGGCATGGTCGGGCAGGCGCAGTGTGACTTCGCTCTTGATCTGTTTCTTCAGGGCCGGCGTCAGGTCCAGACGCCAGTCTTCGAACAGCGGCTCGGTGGATGTTTGTGCGGGTTGTACGGGGGCGCCGCGCCGGGGCTTGCGGGTTGGCTTCGGTGCAGGTGCTGTCGCGGGCGGCTCAATCAGCGGGGCATGAAACCACGAGTCGCGTTCCTGCGCACGTAGCCAGCGCCAACCGCGGCCTACCAAGGTCCCGGCCAGGCGGTCGAGCAATGGCGGTTTGTCATTGGATTGTGGCTGAGCGGGCTTGTCTGAGTTGGACGACGACACAGTGGCTCCTGCTAGGTAAAGATTGGCAGGGGCATGGTGGCTGGAAAGCGGGGGATTTTCCAGTTATGTGTGGTGGGTCATGGGGTTAGGCGACGAAGTGGAGAAGTTGGTGGAGGGTTGTTGGGGGTTATTTGGTGGGATCGGCGGTGTATGGTCCCCTCACCCCA
>NZ_DFUE01000037.1:786-7732 GCF_002379585.1 Pseudomonas sp. UBA4194 | reverse complement strand
CACCCCAAATCCACCCAACCCCCAATCAGGAGATCGCCGAATCCACCAACACCTGCGCCTCACCTACCAGACGCTGCAGATGCGCCTCATCGATAAAGCTCTCGGCGTAGATCTTGTAGATGTCTTCGGTCCCCGAAGGTCGCGCGGCGAACCAGCCGTTGGCGGTCATCACCTTGAGCCCGCCAATCGCCTGACCATTGCCCGGCGCATGGCTGAGGATCTGCTCGATCGGCTCGCCGGCGAGCTCGGTGGACTTCACCTGCTCGGGCGACAGCTTGCTCAACGCCGCCTTCTGCTGAGGATTGGCCTTGGCTTCGACACGCGTCGAGAAGGGCTCACCCAGGCTCTCGGTCAGGGCTTTGTAAGCTTGCGAAGGATCGCGGCCAGTACGAGCGGTGATTTCAGCGGCCAACAACGCCGGAATCAGCCCATCCTTGTCGGTGGTCCAGACGGTGCCATCCTTGCGCAGGAACGATGCCCCGGCGCTCTCTTCGCCGCCGAAGCCCAGGGATCCGTCGAACAGGCCATCGGCGAAATACTTGAAGCCCACCGGCACTTCGTGAAGACGACGACCCAGGGCCGAGGTGACACGGTCGATCAGGCCGCTGCTGACCACTGTCTTGCCCACAGCCGCGTCCGCACGCCATTGCGGGCGATTGCGGAACAGGTAGTCAATGGCCACTGCGAGGTAGTTGTTCGGTGCCAGCAGACCGCCGGTGGGCGTCACGATACCGTGGCGGTCGTGGTCCGGGTCACAGGCAAAAGCCACGTCGAAACGATCCTTCAGGCCGATCAGCCCTTGCATGGCGTGGCTGGAGGACGGGTCCATGCGGATCTGGCCGTCCCAGTCCACGCACATGAAGCGGAAGGTAGGATCCACCTCGGTATTGACCACTTCCAGATTCAGTTGGTAATGCTCGGCGATGGCCGACCAGTAGCGCACCCCTGCTCCACCCAGCGGGTCCACACCCAGGCGCAGACCGGCAGCGCGGATGGCATCGAAGTCGATGACGTTGATCAGGTCCGCCACATAGGTGCTGACGTAGTCGTGGCGGTGCGTGGTCGGCGCCTTCAGGGCTGCCTCGTGGCTGATGCGCTTGACCCCCTTGAGGCCGTCGGCAAGCAGTTCGTTGGCTTTGGCTTCGATCCATTTGGTGACGTCGGTATCGGCCGGGCCACCGTTGGGCGGGTTGTATTTGAAACCGCCGCTTTGCGGCGGGTTGTGCGAAGGCGTGATGACCACACCGTCAGCCAGGCCACTCGAGCGGCCTCGGTTGTAGCAGATGATCGCGTGGGACACGGCCGGGGTCGGCGTGTACTCGTCATCCTTGGAAATCATCACCTCGACGCCGTTGGCAGCAAACACTTCCAGCGCGCTGGCGCCGGCCGGGGTGGAGAGTGCATGGGTGTCGATGCCGATGAACAGCGGGCCATCGATGCCCTTCTCCCGACGATACAGGCAGATCGCCTGGCTGATGGCCAGAACGTGCGCCTCGTTGAAGCTCAGGTTGAACGAGCTGCCGCGATGGCCGGAGGTGCCGAATGCCACCCGCTGAGTCGGTTCCGAGGCGTCAGGCTGGCCGGTGTAGTAGGCCGTGACCAGTCGCGGGATATCGACCAGCAACTGGGCTGGAGCAGGCTTGCCCGCAAACGGACTGAGCTTCATGCAAAACCTCTCTTGGGGTGTCAGGGGGTATGGGTGACAGTTTACTGGCACTTGGACACTTGAGGTAGGCGTTTGATTCCGTTGTTTGACGGGTTGGGTGTGGGTTGGATGTGGGATTGGGTGTTGGTTGGGGTTTTGTGGTGGATGGTCCCCTCACCGCAGCTCCAGGCGACGCGATCCGCCTTTAGCTCCCTCTCCCCCAGGGAGAGGGCTGGGGTGAGGGGACCATCCACCACCGACCCACAGCCTTAAGTAATCGGCGCCGGATTGAACAACGTAATGTCGTTATGCAACCGATACCGCTCGGCCCACGTCTGCTTCCTGCCGCTGGCCACGTCCAGATAGTAGTGGAACAGCTCCCAACCCAACTCCTCGATCGTCGCCCGCCCGGTTGCGATCCGCCCGGCGTCCACGTCTATCAGGTCGGGCCAGCGCTCGGCCAGCTCGGTCCGCGTCGAAACCTTCACCACCGGCGTCATCGCCAGGCCGTACGGCGTGCCGCGCCCTGTGGTGAACACATGCAGGTTCATGCCGGCGGCCAGTTGCAGTGTGCCGCAGACAAAATCGCTGGCGGGCGTCGCGCAATAGATCAGACCCTTGCTCTTGACCCGCTCGCCCGGGCCCAGCACGCCATTGATCGCGCTGCTGCCCGATTTGACGATCGATCCCAGGGACTTCTCGACGATGTTGGACAGCCCGCCTTTCTTGTTGCCCGGCGTGGTATTGGCACTGCGGTCGGCTGCGCCGCGCTCCAGATAATTGTCGTACCAGTCCATTTCGCGGACCAGTTCTTGCGCCACCTGCTGCGTCTCGGCACGGGAGGTGAGCATGTAGATCGCATCGCGGACTTCGGTAACCTCGGAAAACATCACCGTGGCCCCCGCCCGTATCAGCAGATCCGAAGCAAACCCAAGCGCAGGGTTGGCGGTGATCCCGGAGAAGGCATCGCTGCCGCCGCACTGCATGCCCAGGATCAACTCGCTGGCCGGCACGGTCTCCCGGCGGCGCAGATCGAGCTTCTGCAGGCGTGTCTCGGCCAGCGCCATGATCTGCTCGACCATTTCGCCAAAGCCGTGACCGGAGTCCTGCAGGCGATACAGCCAGGGTTCGCTGAGGTCAACGGAGGGATCGCCTTCGTGCATCACCTGACCGGCCTGCAGCTTCTCGCAGCCCAGGCTGATCACCAGCGCCTCGCCACCCAGATTGGGGTTGCGCGCCAGGTTGCGCACCGTGCGGATCGGAATGTAGGCGTCCCTGGCATTGATGGCCACACCGCAGCCATAACTGTGGGTCAGGGCCACCACGTCGTCGACGTTCGGGTATTTGGGCAGCAGTTCTTCACGGATGCGCTTGACCGCATGGTCCAGCACACCGGTAACGCACTGCACCGTGGTGGTAATGCCCAGAATGTTACGTGTGCCCACGGTGCCATCGGCGTTGCGAAAGCCCTCGAAGGTGAAGCCTTCCAGCGCCGGCAGCGGCGCTGGCACGGCGTCCGACATCGGCAGGCTATCCAGTGGCGGCGCCGAAGGCATGGCCAGCTGGGATTCCTTGACCCAACTGCCTTGGCGGATCGGCTCAAGGGCATAACCGATGATCTGACCATAACGCAGCACCTTGCCGCCCTCGGGAATATCCACCGTGGCGACCTTGTGGCTCTGCGGCACGCCTTCGACCACGGTCAGGCCGTCCGGAAAGCGGCTGCCTTCGGCGACGCCCTGGTCGTTGACCACGACCACGACATTGTCGCTCTCGTGCAGGCGCACGTAACGGGGAGAATCGGAATGTTCGATCAACTGCATGGCTTTGCCCTCTCGGTCACTCAGGCTGAATCGGTGACCGCGTGCCCGTCACTGCGGGCCGCGGTCTTTATGGCCGCTACCAGGGGTTTACGAGCGGCTGTCGGCAAGCTTGCCCTGGGGTTCGTCGACGATCATGTCGCCGTTCTCTTCGCGCAATACCACACGCTTGATCGGCCCGACGATCACCAGATAGCTGAATACCGCTACCAAGGCGTTGGCGCCGACATACACCAAGGCGTATTTGAACGACCCGGTGGCACTGATGATGTAGCCGATAACGATTGGGGTGGTGATCGAAGCGACGTTGCCGAACATGTTGAACAGTCCACCACTGATGCCGGCGATCTGTTTTGGCGAGGTGTCGGACACCACCGCCCAACCCAGTGCGCCCACGCCCTTGCCGAAGAAGGCCAGCGCCATGAACGCCACCACCATCCATTCAGCCTGTACGTAGTTGCAGATCACCATGGTGGTACTGAGCATCAGACCGCAGACGATCGGGGTCTTGCGGGCGAAGGTCAGCGAGTGGCCGCGGCGCAGCAGCGCATCGGAGATCACGCCGCCCAGTACCCCACCGATGAAGCCGCAGATAGCCGGCAGCGAGGCGATGAAACCGGCCTTGAGGATGGTCATGCCACGCTCCTGCACCAGGTACACCGGGAACCAGGTCAGGAAGAAGTAGGTGATGCCGTTGATGCAGAACTGGCCCAGGTAGACGCCCAACATCATGCGAGTGGACAGCAGTTGGCGAATGTAACCCCATTTCGGGCCCGACTTGCCGCCCTTGTCGGCGTTGTCCATATCCACCAGGCCACCGTTGTTGGCGATCAGCTCCAGCTCGGCCTCGCTGATGCTGGGGTGCTCCTTGGGGTTATGGATGTACTTGAGCCAGACGCCAGAGAAGACGATGCCCAGACCGCCCATGACCACGAACACGTGCTCCCAGCCCCAGGCGTGCACGATCCAGCCCATCAAGGGGGCAAACAGCACGGTGGCGAAGTATTGCGCCGAGTTGAAGATCGCCGAGGCCGTGCCCCGCTCCGCCGTGGGGAACCAGGCCGCAACGATGCGGGCGTTGCCGGGGAATGATGGGGCTTCAGCCGCACCGACGAGGAAACGCAGCATGAACAGTGCAATCACCGCGTTGGCCATCGGCAGGTAGCCGACAAAGCCTTGCATTACGGTGAACAGCGACCAGGTGAAGATACTCCAGGCGTAGACCTTCTTCGAGCCGAAGCGGTCCAGCAGCCAGCCGCCAGGGATCTGCAGCAGCACGTAGGCCCAGCCGAAGGCGGAGAAGATATAGCCGAGGGTGACGGCGTCGATACCCAGGTCTTTCTGCAGGCTGGCGCCGGCAATGGAGATGGTCGCGCGGTCAGCGTAGTTCAGGGTGGTGACCACGAACAGCAGAAACAGGATCATGTAACGCACATGCGTCTTTTTGGCCGCTTGCATGCGGAGTACTCCCACGAGTTGTTTTTATGCGGGTAGAGAGATCTTGGTGTGTCAGGCGAGCTTCATCGCAGGTTCAAACGCTTGCCACAGGGTGTCGCATCCAGATCCTGTGGGAACGTGTGCTACTGGCGTTCAGCCGCGCCGCGCTATCAAGCCAGGCTCAACAACTGTTGGCGCTACAGCAACGGGAGTTGTCGGACAACAAGGGAGGGTAGGACGGAGATGTGACGATTGATGGCATCATGGTTACAGCACCCTGGCGTTGGAATTATTAGGGGGAGATCGGTCTTTGCCGAAACTGCAGTTACGTTATCGTACAACGGCAGGTATATCTAGCCCGGGAACATGAAATATTTACCGGTATGCAGGGTTTATGACGAGAAGTCATCGTACTACTGGTGATTTTTACCGTACAACCCAAGCAGATGAGGGGGTATGGGCGAGCTGAGGCGGGCCGATCAGGCCATGTCTTCGTGGGATCTGACGACGCGGGCGCGGCTGTTGGCCAGGTGGACACGCATGGCAGCGCGCGAGGCGTCGTAGTCCCGGCGCGCGACGGCATCGTAGATGTGCTCGTGTTCGCGCACCAGCCGTTCATGCTTCTGCTGGCGGTCGAGCCGGGCGATGGCCACTGAATTGAGTCGCGCGCGGGGGAACATGCTGGTGCCGAAGTGGGTGACGATATCGACGAAGTAGCGGTTGTTGGCCGCAGTGGCCACTTGCAGGTGAAACTGGAAGTCGGACACCAGCGAGCCGCTGGTGTCCGAGGCCTGTTCGAAGCGGTCCAGCGCGTCGCGGATACGCTCGAGCTGCTCGTCGGTGCGACGCAACGCCGCCAGCCCTGCGGCTTCGATTTCAAAGCTCATGCGCACATCGAGGATGGCGATGACATCTTGTAGGGTGACGATGGTGGCAGGGTCCAGCCGCGAGACTGAAGAACCGGGCACATTGAGCACGAACGTGCCGATACCCCGCCGGGTTTCCACGACCCCACTGACCTGCAGACGCGACAACGCCTCACGCACCGTCGCCCGACTGACACCGCCGACCGCCATCAGCTCCACCTCGGTAGGCAGCTTGTCACCGGGCTTGACCACGCCATCGCTGATCATGCGACAGACGTCATCCACCAGGCTCTGGGCCAGGCTGCCGGGTTTGCGGCGGGTGATGTCGCTGGCAATGTCGTTGGTCATGGGGTAGCAGCTACCGATTGAGGTTGTGCCGATCATATAGCACGCACTTGTATGATGACACTCCCCCACCCGTCCAGATCCTGCGGTGAGCCGGCCGACGCCTTCGCGGCTGTACGCCGCTCCTACAAGGATCCGTGGCGTGGCTGACTTCACAACGCCTTGGCAAATATCCCTGTAGGAGCGGCGTCAAGCCGCGAAGAGGCCATCCCTGGCAACGCACCTCCCAGATCCTGCGGTGAATTGACTGACGCCTTCGCGGCTGCACGCCGGTCCTACAAGGATCCGTGGCGTGGCTGGGAGGCCATCCTGACAACGCACTTCCCAGATCCTGCGGCGAATCGCCTGACGCCTTCGCGGGTGCACGCCGCTCCGACAGGGATCTGCGGCGTGGCTGACTTTGACAACGCCTTGGCGGATATCCCTGTAGGAGCGGCGTCAAGCCGCGAAGAGGCCATCCCTGACAACGCACCTCCCAGATCCTGCGGCGAATCGCCTGACGCCTTCGCGGCTGCACGCCGCTCCTACAAGGATCCGTGGCGTGGCTGACTTTGACAACGCCTTCGCAGCTCCTTGGCAAATATCCCTGTAGGAGCGGCGTCAAGCCGCGAAGAGGCCATCCCTAACAACGCACCTTCCAGATCCTGCGGTGAATCGCCTGACGCTTTCGCGGCTGGACGCCGCTCCTACAAGGATCCGTGGCGTGGCTGGGAGGCCATCCTGACATCGTACCTCCCAGATCCAGCGTTGAATCGCCTGACGCCTTCGCGGCTGTACGCCGCTCCTACAGGGATCTGCGGCGTGGCGGATATCCTTGTAGGAGCGGCGTACAG
>NZ_DFUE01000037.1:0-656 GCF_002379585.1 Pseudomonas sp. UBA4194 | reverse complement strand
CAGCCGCGAAGAGGCCATCCTTGGCGACGCATGATCAAAGCCATACAGCGTCCCACAACGGGTAATCTCCAATCCCCTCGACTAAACCAGCCCTCAAAGGGTTGGCCACGATGTAACGCGCGGCGGCCTGAACATTTTCGTCTGCGCGCAATGCGCGATCATGATAGCCGGCCTGCCACAGGCTACCCTCGCGTCCGGCTCTGCGATTAACCGCTCTGCTGGAGCGGCATTTGACCTGGCGCATCAAGTCAGGAAGCTCCCCGCGATGCAGTTCAAACAACCAGTGGAGGTGGTTCGGCATTACCACCCACGCCAGCGAATGTGCCTGGCCCCAACGTTCTGCGTTCCGCAGCTCGGCTACGACCAAACGCCCCAGTTCATAATCGTCAAAAACAGCCTCGCGGTCCTTGACCACTGTCGTGATCAGGTAGATACGACCGTGCTCCGAGAAACGGCCTTTGCGCAGGTCTTCGTTACAGTAGCGGGACATCCGAGCCTCCATGGCAAAGGCCCAAGATTAGCCGCCGGCCTTGCAATGCGTCCGTATGAACATTGGCAGGATGTGTAGAAGCAAGGCGGTTGATCGCGTAGAAGCGGTTTTTTGGCGGTGGAGGTTTCGGATTTGGTGGTGAACTGGCTGGCGCTTTCGCGGCTTT
>NZ_DFUE01000078.1 GCF_002379585.1 Pseudomonas sp. UBA4194 | reverse complement strand
GGTGAGGGGACCACCCACCCCCGATCCCAACCCTACCCCAACAACGCCCGCCGCATCTCCGCCAACGGAAAACACTCCGTCAGCTTCTCCCGCTGCAAATACCGCGCAAAATGCTCCAGATTGCGTTTGATCAGCCGCCGCGACAGCGGCCCGCGGGTGAAGCTCATGTCGGCCATGTCGATCAGCCCCAACGTCCCCTCGGGCGTGACGATGATGTTGCCCAGGTGCAGCGAGCGAAAATACACCCCGGACCGATGCAGCCGCCGGACCATCGCAATCAAGGGTTCCAGGCTTTGCTGCCAGGTGAATTCGGCGGTGTCCATCAGCTGGCGCAGATTCCGGCCGGGCAGCGGTTCGTAGAGCACCGCGGTGATACCGGGTGTGTCCAGGCGATAGTGCTGCAGCACCTTGAGGGTGGGGATGCCCAATTCGTGCAAGCGTTCGGCATTGCTGATGAAACGCGCCGAATAGGGCCGCAGCAGGGCCGATGACAGCAACCGCTTGCGGCGGAACAGCTTGAGTATGTTCCCGTCGGCGAGCAGGTAGACTTTCGCGCCATGGCTGTCGGCTTCCAATACCTTGGCGCCGGCGACGAGCGTTTCAAAAGCAGCCTGGGGCAGCCGGGTGCATTGCATTGTGATAAAGCCTTGAGTGAAGAGGGCGGGTGGCATGATGCCGAAAAAGGGTGGGCAGTTCTACTGTTGCTGGGGTTTGGCGCCTGCACCGAGGCGACCGTCCACCACAAGACCCAGCCCCCCACCCCTGTGATAAAATCCCCGCTCTACGCCAACAGTGAGTTCAACGATGAGTGATTCACCGCGCCCAGCGGAACAGGATTCGAGCCTGAAAATCTACCTGCGATTGCTCAGCTACGTGCGTCCCTATGTGGGCATGTTTCTGATCAGCATCATCGGCTTCGTGATTTTCGCCTCCACCCAGCCCATGCTGGCCGGCATCCTGAAGTATTTCGTCGATGGCCTGAGCAACCCCGAAGCGGTGCTGTTCCCCAACGTTCCCTACCTGCGCGACCTGCAATTGCTGCAAGCGGTGCCGATCCTGATCGTGCTGATCGCGGCCTGGCAGGGCCTGGGTTCCTACCTGGGCAACTACTTCCTGGCCAAGGTTTCCCTGGGCCTGGTGCACGACCTGCGGGTCGAGCTGTTCAACAAACTGCTGGTGCTGCCCAACCGCTACTTCGACACCCACAACTCCGGGCACCTGATCTCGCGCATCACCTTCAACGTGACCATGGTCACTGGCGCCGCCACCGACGCCATCAAGGTGGTGATCCGCGAAGGCCTGACGGTGGTGTTCCTGTTCATCTACCTGATCTGGATGAACTGGAAGCTGACGCTGGTGATGCTGGCCATCCTGCCGCTGATCGCCGTGATGGTGGGCAGCACCAGCAAGAAATTTCGCAAGCAGAGCAAGAAGATCCAGGTGGCCATGGGCGACGTCACCCATGTGGCCTCCGAAACCATTCAGGGCTATCGGGTGGTGCGCAGCTTCGGTGGCGAGCAGTACGAAGAAACCCGCTTCGCCAAGGCCAGCCAGGGCAACACCGACAAGCAGCTGCGCATGACCAAGACCGGCGCCATCTATACGCCCATGCTGCAGCTGGTGATCTACACCGCGATGGCCGTGCTGATGTTCCTGGTGCTGTACATGCGCGGTGACGCCACGGCGGGTGATCTGGTGGCCTACATCACCGCCGCCGGCCTGTTGCCCAAGCCAATTCGGCAGTTGTCGGAAGTCAGCTCCACCGTGCAGAAGGGCGTGGCCGGGGCCGAGAGCATCTTCGAGCAACTGGATGTCGAGCCCGAACTGGACACCGGTTCCGTGGAACGTGCGCGGGTCAGTGGCTTGCTGGAAGTGCGCAACCTGAACTTCACCTATCCGGGTACCGAGCGCCAGGTATTGAGCGATATCAATTTCACCGCCAAGCCGGGCGAGATGATCGCGCTGGTGGGGCGTTCCGGCAGCGGCAAGTCGACATTGGCCGGGTTGATTCCGCGGTTCTATCACCACAGCCAGGGCGAAGTGCTGCTCGATGGCGTGGAGATCGAGGACTACCAGCTGCGCAACCTGCGCAAGCACATTGCGCTGGTGACCCAGAACGTCACCCTGTTCAACGACACTGTGGCCAACAACATCGCCTATGGCGATCTGGCCGATGCGCCCCGCGAGGATATCGTCGCTGCGGCAGCCGATGCCTATGCCAAGGAGTTCGTCGACCAGCTGCCCGAGGGTTTCGATACCCAGGTGGGCGAGAACGGCGTGCTGCTTTCCGGCGGCCAGCGCCAGCGTCTGGCGATTGCGCGCGCCTTGCTCAAGAATGCGCCGTTGCTGATTCTGGACGAGGCCACTTCGGCGTTGGATACCGAGTCCGAGCGGCATATCCAGGCCGCGCTGGATCATGTGATGAAAGGCCGCACCACGCTGGTGATCGCGCACCGCTTGTCGACCATCGAGAAGGCCGATCAGATCCTGGTGATGGACCAGGGGCGTATCGTCGAGCGCGGCACCCATCACCAGTTGCTGGCACAAAACGGCTTCTACGCCCGCCTGCATGCCATGGGCCTGGACGAACCGGCCAAGGCCGACATCACCTGAGGCCATACGGGCCCCATCGCGGGTAGAACCCGCTCCCACACGGGATCTGCGCCACCCGCAGATCCCCAACCCCCCCCCCCACCCCCCCCTGTGGGAGCGG
>NZ_DFUE01000003.1:524-57548 GCF_002379585.1 Pseudomonas sp. UBA4194 | reverse complement strand
GGTGGATTTGGGGTGAGGGGACCATCCACCACCGATCTCAACCCAATCGACCCCAACCCACCAATCCCTAGGCCAGCAAAACCTCCACCCCCACCTTGCGAATCGCCTCCGCCGCCGTTTCAGTCAATTCACCGTCGCTAATGATCACATCGAACTGCTCCAGCCCTGCGATCCTGTACATCCCGAACGTGCCGTACTTGGAGCTGCTGGTGATCAGCACCCGCTGCGACGCCGACTGCATCGCCACCTGCTTGACCTCCACCTTGAGCGCCGAGGGCGTGGTAATGCCTCGTTGCAAGTCCCAGGAGCTGGTAGACATGAAGGCGATATCGGTGGCCAGCTGGCGCAGGGTAGCTACCGCCAGGCCGCCCACGCAGGAGCGGTTGGGGTGGTCGAGCAGGCCGCCGGTGTGGATCACATCCACATGCACCGCCTCGGCCAGTGCATGCACGATACCGAAGTCATTGGTGACCACCGTCATGCCCGACAGCGCAACGATATGCGGCACGATCTCCAGGGTGCTGGTGCCGGCGTCCAGATACACCGTCATGTCATCGCGCAGCAAGTCTGCAGCGAGGCGCGCCATGGCCTGCTTCTGCGGCTGCTCGGCTACCGCTTTGGACTGATGGCTGGGCTCGCTGTGCAACTGGCTGGCGATGCGTACCCCACCGGGCACCGAGTAGGCCCGGCCTTCCTGTTCCAGCACGCTGATGTCGCGGCGCACGGTCATGTGCGAGCAGTCGAACATCTCGGTCAACTGGTGCACGCTGAGCACCTGGTGCTTGCGCAACTGGCGCAGGATCTGTTCCCGGCGCTGGTCCGGGATCATCGGTGCGGCGCCGGTGAAGGCGAGGTCCTCGTCGGTGGGCATTCAGGCTCCGTAGCGTGCAGGGCAGGTGATCAGGCGGCCATATTAGCGAATCACCGCTTCGATCAATAGAACGCCGAGCAAGCCGATGATCGATTGCAGGCATAGCATCAGCGTCCAGGTGCGGAACGTCTGGGCCACGGTGAGCTGGAAGTACTCCTTGAACAGCCAGAAACCCGAGTCGTTGACGTGGGACAGCATCACGGCACCCGACGCGGTGGCCAGTACCAGAAGCTCCGGCGACAAGCCCGGATAGGCCAGCGCCAACGGCGCGACGATGCCGGTTGCAGCCACGGTAGCTACCGTTGCCGAGCCCACGCAGATGCGCAGCAGTGCAGCGATACCCCAGCTCAGGATCAGCGGATTCACGGCCCAACCAGAGGCGTGGTGGGTGATCAACGCATCAAGGTGAATGGTGGTGAGCATCTCCTTGAAACCACCCCCGGCGCCCAGAATCATCACGATCGCCCCCAGCGGCGCGAGCCCCTGGCTGGCCATCTTCTGCACCTGGCCCAGGTTGAAGCCGGCACGCAGACCCAGGGCGAAGAAAGCGAAGATGACCGCAATCAACAGCGACAGGATCGGATTGTTAAGGGCATTGAACACCGCGTAGGCCAGCGACCCTTTGGCGCTGAAAGCGATGCCCAAGGTGCCGATCAGCATCAGCCCCGGTGGCAGCAGGACCGCGATGATCGACGACAGCAACGACACCTGGTGTTGGTCCGGGCTGACTTCACGGGCGCCTACAGGGCCTGCGGTGAGGTCGGGTGCGGGGCCGAACCAGGGGCTGATGAAGCGCGTGAAGATCGGGCCGCAGATGATCGCAGTGGGTACGGCGATCAACAGGCCGTAGAAAATCGTCAGGCCGGTGTTGGCATGGAACGCGGCGACAGCCAGGGTCGGCGCCGGGTGCGGCGGCAGCAGGCCATGAGAGACATACAGGCCGGCCGCCAGGGGCAGGCCGATATACAGCAGATGGCTATTGGTGCGCTTGGCCACCGTGTACACCAGCGGTGCCAGCATGATGAAGCTGACATCGAACAGGTGCGGCATACCGATCAACAGCGCGGCGGCGCAGATCGCCCAGGGCGCGTACTGTACCGGGCGCTGGCCGATGAAGGCATTGGCAATGCGGTCGGCACCGCCAGAACCCAGCAGAATACCCCCCAGCAACGTGCCCAGGCCTATCACCGGCCCGGTCTTGGCCAATGCTGAGCCGAAGCCCTTGGCGAAGCTGTCGATGGTCTCGCCAGCGCCTGCACCGCTGAGCAGGCCAAGGCCGATGGCGGTGAGGGTCAACGCCAGGAACGGGTTGAGCTTGAGCTTGGTGATGAGCAGAATCAGCACCACGATGGCACCGGCAGCCATCGCGAAAATCAGCAGTTCGCTATTCATGTTTTTATGGAACCTGTGAAGTGGACGTCGGTGCCCGTCATGGGCACCGGTATCGGCTCAAGGCCGGGTATGCGGTCAGGCCGACTGCAGGCCGGACTGCCAGGCGCTGTGCAGCTCGGCGTTGTAGTGTTCGATGTCGGCCATCAGCAACAGCTCGCCCGCCTTGATGTCCCGCGCAGCGGTGGCGTGGGCGGTCAGGTACAGTGGGGCGATGTCGTTGGGTGCGTCTGGGCGACCCAGCAATACCGCTTGGACGCCAGTGACGTCATGGTGATGTCCACCCATGTTCAGCACGGTGCCTGCGGCGATGTCCACCGTGGCCCGGCCGGCAAGAATGGTCGACTGGCTCGGCTTGTCGGTGCCGGATGCACGTTTGTGCAGTACCGCGTTGAGCAGGCTGATGGGGGTTTCCACGCCCATGAAGTGATACGGCAGGTACAGGCAGGCGTAGCGTCCATTGCGGCTGACCACGTGGCCCTTTTGCGCCAGCAGTTCCCAGGTCGGCTTGTCGTGGGTGCGGATGATCACGAACACACCGCCGGCGAAGCTCGCTTCGTCTGGCAGGCGCAGCACGTTGAACACTTCGATCACACCACTGCGGCCCAATATGCCACCGTCCTCACGCAGCGCGTAGATGTCGGCGAGCTCGCTGGTGCGGGCAATCGGGTAATGCAGCAGTTCGACGTCGGGCACCAGGCCGGTATTGGTAGCGACCACCGACATTTCACAGTAGTCGGCGGTGGCGGACGTCTTCAAGCCATTGAGGGCAGCGCGGCGGGCGGCCAGGGTGGCGGGAATGTCGTCGCCCAGGCGCAACAGCTCGCTCATGGCTGGCGCGCTTATGGTGGTGTCCAGTTGGGTGATGCTGCCGTCTTCGGGGTTGAACACCAGATCGTATTCGCTGGATTTGCCCGCAGCGACGATATCCAGCTTGAGCACACGGGCCCAGCTGACCCAGCCGATCAGGTTGGCCGGCTGATCGCCATCGGCCGTGGTGTACACCACGTCGTGCTTGGCGGCCAGGCGGGAGAGGGCGATACCGACGACCGAATCGACTTCCTTGCTGACCATGGCCACGTGGCGACCATCTTCGATGGCTCGGCGGGCGACCTGATAGCCGATGGCGGGGTTGCCGGTGGCTTCTACCAGGATGTCGTAGCGGGCAGCTTGCAGCAGCGCAACATCGGCAACCAGTACAATGGCATCGGCGGGCGCGCTGGCTACAGCGGCGGCATCGTTGCACACATGCAGCTGTTGGGCGGGAAAGCCCAGTTCCAGGCAGAGGGCCTGCAGGCCGGGAACGTCCAGGTCGCACAGGGCTGCCGGCACCAGGTTGGGCATCAGCCGGGTCTGCGCCAGCAGGGTGCGCGAGAAACCACCTTTGGCGCCGGTGAGTGCGTAACGTACAGCCTGGTCGGCGTGTGCAGCGAACAGCAATTCGAAATTCATGGTTCGTCCTCGGTGAAGGGAAGATCGGCAGCGACCACCGGATGAACAATATTTGTTATGGATTCGTAGCTCCCGAGTGCCAGCACGATAGTGTGAAATTCACATATAGGTCAATTTATTTCACAGGGATTAACACTGTTGCCTATTTCGATTGTAGTATTGGGCCATCCGAACGATCAGATGAACCAATAATTAACATGCACCGTGGCACTCACGGTGACCTGTGCAGGAGACCGCCCCCATGACCACTGCCAATCGCCCCTTGCTCGGCTGCATTGCCGACGATTTCACCGGCGCGACCGATCTTGCCAACATTCTGGTGCGGGGCGGCATGCGCACCGTGCAATCGATTGGCGTACCGGACAGAGACCTGGCCGAGTTCAGCGAAGCAGACGCCATCGTCATCGCTCTGAAGTCGCGCACCACGCCGGCCACCGAGGCCGTGGCCGAGTCGCTGCAGGCGTTGGAGTGGTTGCGTCAGCGTGGCTGCCAGCAGTTCTTCTTCAAGTACTGCTCGACGTTCGATTCGACGGCGACGGGCAATATCGGCCCGGTGACCGAGGCGCTGATGCAGGCGCTGGGCACTGATTTCACCATCGCCTGCCCGGCGTTTCCGGAAACCGGGCGCACGCTGTTCCACGGCCATCTGTTCGTCCAGGACAGCCTGCTCAGCGAATGCGGCATGCAGCATCACCCTCTCACGCCCATGACCGATGCCAATCTGGTGCGTGTACTGGACGCGCAAACCACGGCCGCAGTGGGCCTGGTGCGCTACGACGTCGTCGCGCAAGGTGCCGACGCCGTGGCAGCCCGTTTTCAGGCGCTGCGCGCAGAAGGCGTCAGCGTGGCCATCGCCGACGCCTTGAGCGATGGCGATCTACAAACGCTGGGCCGCGCCTGCGCTGACCTGACGTTGATCACCGGCGGTTCGGGTGTTGCCCAGGGCCTGCCGGAGAATTTTCGTCGGAAGGGCCTGCTGCGTGACGGCGATGCGTCGGCAATGCCGGTCATCGACGGCCGTGCCGTGGTGCTGGCGGGCAGCACCTCGAAGGCCACCAATGGTCAAGTGGCTGCATGGCTGGAGGCGGGTCGCCCGGCGTTTCGCGTCGATCCACTGGCAATCGCCCGTGGCGAGCCGGTGGCGGCACAGGCCGTGGCTTTCGCCGAGCGTGACGAACCGGTGCTGGTGTATGCCACTAGCAGCCCGGACCAGGTGGCCGCCGTTCAGCGTGAATTGGGTGCCGAGCAGGCTGGGGCCATGATCGAAGGGGTATTGGGCGAGGTCGCCGCGCAACTGCAAGGCAAAGGCTGGCGCCGCTTCGTGATTGCGGGCGGGGAAACGTCTGGGTCGGTGGTGCAGGCGCTGCAGGTCAAAGGGTTGCGCATCGGTCGCCAGATCGATCCTGGCGTGCCGGCCACGGTTGCTTTTGGTGGCAATACGGCGCTGGCGCTGACGCTCAAATCGGGCAATTTCGGCAGCGTGGATTTCTTTGCCAAGGCCTTGGTCCGTCTGGCGGGAGACTTCCAGTGAGAGATGAACAAGCGCTGCGCGAAGAAATCTGTGAAGTAGGCCTGAGCCTGTTTCAGCGTGGCTACACCGTGGGCAGTGCTGGCAACATCAGCGCGCGCCTGGACGACGGCTGGTTGATCACG
Source organism: Pseudomonas sp. UBA4194 (assembly GCF_002379585.1). Lineage (GTDB taxonomy): Bacteria > Pseudomonadota > Gammaproteobacteria > Pseudomonadales > Pseudomonadaceae > Aquipseudomonas. The sequence goes on along the minus strand of NZ_DFUE01000003.1, from coordinate 52,183 downwards.
CCCACGGACGCCTGTCTGGGTCGGTTGCAACCGCAGACCATCGCCAAGGTCACCACAGCCGGAGAATGGGTCAGCGGTGACAAGCCGTCCAAGACCCTGGCCCTGCACAGGCAGGTGTACGACCGTAATCCCGAGGTCAACGGCGTGGTGCACACCCATTCCACCCACCTGGTGGCGCTGACCCTGGCCGGGGTTTGGAGCAACCAGGACATCCTGCCGCCGCTCACGCCTTATCAGGTGATGAAGGTAGGGCATATCCCACTGGTCGGCTATCAGCGCCCAGGTTCGCCTGATGTCGCGACTCAAGTGGCGGCGCTGGCCCGGCAGGTGAGGGGGGTGATGCTGGAGCGGTTGGGCCCTGTGGTGTGGGAGAGTTCGGTGTCCAAGGCCAGCCACGCGCTGGAGGAACTGGAAGAAACTGCGCGGCTGTGGCTGATGACCCAGCCACGACCCGCGCCCTTGAGCGATGCAGCGATCGAGGAACTGAAAGCGGTGTTCGGCTGCGCCTGGTAAGGCATTGACCCTACTTGTGGAATGGCTTTTGTTGGGCTTTACTGGAACCAGCGTCCAACAAAAATCACAAGAGACGATGCCGATGAGCAATTCCGTGAAAACTCGCAAAAGCGACAGTCATGTCGATGCCTGGGCCATATTTTTCATGATCGTGGTAGTGGTGGCGACGGCGGTGTACTGGGTCAGCCACCAGTAACCTCACGCACCGGCCACGTACAGCACCAACTGAACCACGCCGTAGAGCATCACCGCAAAGATCAAGGTGCACAGCGCCCCGAGCACGATGAAGTGCAGGGGCTTGCCGTGGGTAAAATCGCGCTCGCGATTCTTCTGGCTTTGAACGCCCAGGGCGGCGGCGAGGATGCTTTGCAGCATTTGCCAGAAGGTGGGTGGAGTGGACATGGTTGAGTCCTTTGGTGGGGTGTTCTGCAGTTGGGTCTGTGGTGTCTGGTCCCCTCACCCCAGCCCTCTCCCTGGGGGAGAGGGAGCTAAAAGCGGATCGCGGTGTGACGGCTATCGGTGATCGGCTCCCTCTCCCTCAGGGAGAGGGCTGGGGTGAGGGGACCATTCACCGCAAATTCCCCCCCACCTACCTCACATCAATTCTCATACCCAAGATTCGGCGCCAACCACCGCTCACTCACCGCCAACTCCTGGCCTTTGCGCTGGGTATAGCTCTGCACCTGGTCCTTGTCCACCTTGCCGACCGCGAAATACTGCGCCTGCGGATGGGCGAAGTACCGGCCGCTCTTCTGGCTCTGAACGTCTTGGGCGGCAGCGGGGGTGCTTTGGAGCATTTGCCGGAAGGTGGGGGGGGGAATGGCTGAGCCCTTTGGTGGTGTGTTCGGGGTTGGGTCTGTGGTGAATGGTCCCCTCACCTACCTCACATCAATTGTCATACCCAAGATTCGGCGCCAACCACCGCTCGCTCACCGCCAACTCCTGGCCTTTGCGCTGGGTATAGCTCTGCACCTGGTCCTTGTCCACCTTGCCGACCGCAAAATACTGCGCCTGCGGATGGGCGAAGTACCAGCCGCTCACCGCTGCTGCCGGAAACATCGCGTAGTGCTCGGTCAAGGTCACGCCGCTTTGGCCATTCTGGTCCAGCAGCTCGAACAGGGTGCCTTTTTCGGTGTGATCCGGGCACGCCGGGTAGCCGGGGGCAGGGCGGATGCCCTTGTACTGTTCCTTGATCAACGCTTCGTTGTCCAGGGTCTCTTCCTTGTCATAGCCCCAGTGCTCCTTGCGCACCTGCTGGTGCAGCCACTCCGCGCAGGCTTCGGCCAGACGGTCGGCCAGAGCCTTGACCATGATCGAGTTATAGTCGTCGCCCTTGTCCTGATACGCCTTGGCAACTTCTTCGGCGCCAATACCGGCGGTGGTGATGAAGCCGCCGACATAGTCGGTCACGCCGCTGTCCTTGGGTGCGACGAAGTCGGCCAGGGAGAAGTTCGGTTTGCCGTCGGTCTTGATGATCTGCTGACGCAGGTGATGCAGCCGTGCCAGCGGCTGTCCGTCTTCGCCATACAGCTCGATGTCATCGTCCTGCACCTGGTTGGCCGGCCAGAAGCCGAACACCGCGCGGGCGCTGATCAGGCGTTCGTCGATGAGCTTGCGCAGCATGGCCTGGGCGTCTTCGAACAGCGCGGTGGCCGCTTCACCCACCACTTCATCGGTGAGGATGCGCGGGTATTTGCCGGCCAGGTCCCAGGAGATGAAGAACGGGGTCCAGTCGATGTACTGCGCCAGTACGTTGAGGTCGATGTCATCCAGCACCCGGGCGCCGGTGAACGTCGGCTTGACCGGCGCATAGCTGTTCCAATCGAACGTGGCCTTGGCCGCGACTGCCTGTGCGTAGCTCAGACGCTCGGTGCGGGCGCTGCGGTTGGCCGTGCGTTCGCGCACATCGATGTATTCCAGGCGCGTCTTCTCGACGAACGCTGGCTTGAGTTCCTTGGACAGCAACTGCGTTGCCACGCCCACGGCGCGGGAAGCGTCGGTGACATAGATCACCGCGTCGTTGCTGTACTTGGGTTCGATTTTCACCGCCGTGTGGGCTTTGGAGGTGGTCGCGCCGCCGATCATCAACGGCAGGTGGAAGTCCTGGCGCTGCATCTCGCGGGCCACGTGAACCATCTCGTCCAGGGACGGGGTGATCAGGCCGGACAGGCCGATGATGTCGCACTTCTGTTCGCGCGCCACCTGCAGAATCTTCTCCGCCGGCACCATCACGCCCAGGTCGACGATGTCGTAGCCGTTGCAACCCAGGACGACGCCAACGATGTTCTTGCCGATGTCATGCACGTCGCCCTTGACCGTGGCCATGAGGATCTTGCCTTTGGCCTCGGGTTTGTCGCCTTTTTCCAGTTCGATGAACGGGATCAGGTGCGCCACCGCCTGCTTCATCACCCGCGCAGACTTGACCACCTGGGGCAGGAACATCTTGCCCGAGCCGAACAGGTCGCCCACGATGTTCATGCCGGACATCAACGGGCCTTCGATGACCTCGATCGGGCGCTTGAACGACTGCCGCGATTCTTCGGTGTCTTCGACGATATGGGTGGTGATGCCCTTGACCAGCGCGTGTTCCAAGCGTTGATTCACAGGCCAGCCACGCCACTCTTCGGTTTCGGCTTCCTTGACGCTGCCGTCGCCCTTGTACTTGTCGGCAATGGCCAGCAGCGCATCGGTGCCTTCCGGAGTACGGTTAAGCACCACGTCTTCGACGCGGTCACGCAACTCGGCCGGAATCTGGTCGTAGATCTCCAGTTGCCCGGCGTTGACGATGCCCATGCTCAGGCCATTGCGGATGGCGTATAGCAGGAACACCGAGTGAATCGCCTCACGCACCGGGTTGTTGCCGCGGAACGAGAACGACACGTTGGACACGCCGCCGCTGGTCAAGGCATAGGGCAGCTCGTCGCGAATGTAGGCGCAGGCATTGATGAAGTCGACGGCGTAGTTGTTGTGCTCCTCGATACCCGTGGCCACGGCAAAGATGTTCGGGTCGAAGATGATGTCTTCGGGCGGGAAGCCGACCTGGTCCACGAGAATGTCGTAGGAGCGTTTGCAGATCTCTTTCTTGCGCGCTTCGGTGTCGGCCTGGCCAGCCTCGTCGAACGCCATGACCACCACCGCGGCGCCGTAGCGCTTGCACAGTTTGGCGTGGTGGATGAACGCCTCGACGCCTTCCTTCATGCTGATGGAGTTGACGATGCCCTTGCCCTGGATGCACTTGAGGCCGGCCTCGATCACTTCCCATTTCGACGAGTCGATCATGATCGGCACGCGCGAGATGTCCGGTTCACCGGCGATCAGATTGAGGAAGGTGACCATCGCCTTCTGCGAATCGAGCATCCCCTCGTCCATGTTGATGTCGATCACCTGGGCGCCGGCTTCCACCTGCTGCAGGGCGACTTCCAGGGCCTCGGTGTAGTTCTCTTCACGGATCAGGCGGGCAAAGCGCGCGGAGCCGGTGATGTTGGTGCGCTCGCCGACGTTGACGAACAGCGACTGGCGGTCGATGGTGAACGGCTCCAGGCCCGACAGGCGACACGCCTTGGGGATGTCCGGAATCTGCCGCGGCGCATAGCCGGCTACAGCCTTGGCGATGGCTTCGATGTGCCCCGGGGTGGTGCCGCAGCAACCGCCGACAATATTGAGAAAGCCGCTCTGGGCAAACTCTTCGATGATCCTGGCGGTTTCAGACGGCAGTTCGTCGTACTCGCCAAAGGCGTTCGGCAGGCCTGCGTTGGGGTGCGCCGACACATGGGTGCCAGCCTTGTTGGACAGTTCTTCCAAGTAAGGACGCAGCTCACTGGCGCCCAGAGCGCAGTTCAGACCAACGGAAATAGGCTTGGCATGGCTCACCGAGTTCCAGAAGGCTTCGGTGGTTTGCCCGGACAGCGTACGGCCGGAAGCATCGGTGATGGTGCCGGAAATCATGATCGGCAATTCGAAGCCCAGCTCTTCGTAGACACCTTGCACGGCGAAGATCGCTGCCTTGGCGTTAAGGGTGTCGAAGATGGTTTCGATCAGGATCAGGTCGGCGCCACCTTCGATCAGGCCTTTGGTGGCCTCGGTGTAGTTCTCCACCAGTTCGTCGAAGGTAACGTTGCGGTAGCCGGGGTTGTTGACGTCGGGCGACAGCGAACACGTGCGGCTGGTAGGGCCCAGGACGCCGGCGACGAAGCGCGGCTTGTCGGGAGTTTCCAGCGTCTTGGCATCGGCGACCCGCCGGGCCACTCGGGCACCTTCGACGTTGAGCTCGTAGACCAGCGATTCCATGCCGTAATCGGCTTGGGACACCTGGGTGGCATTGAAGGTATTGGTTTCCAGGATGTCGGCGCCGGCATCGAGGTAGGCCTTTTCAATCGCAGCGATCACGTCCGGGCGGCTGAGCAGCAACAGGTCATTGTTACCCTTGACGTCGCTGGGCCAGTCGGCGAAACGCTCGCCACGATAATCTTCTTCTTCGAGCTTGTAGCTCTGGATCATCGTACCCATGCCGCCGTCAAGAATCAGGATGCGCTCTTTGAGGGCTTGCTGGAGGACTTGGAGGCGAGCACTGCGGTCGGACATGGGGAACCACTCTTTCAGAAAATTCGGGCGCTGTTTCAGGGTGCGGATGATAGCAAACCTGTGTCGGATTTGATCGGGGGAGGGGTTTGCATGAATTTGGTTCATGTTGGGTGGGTGGTGGTGAATGGTCCCCTCACCCCACATCCCACCCCGACATCGCACCCCCATCCCCCCAACCCAGTACGCCCGTACCCACTCCCCCCATCTCTCTGTACAATACCCGCCGATTTCATACCAGGACCCTCCCATGTCGTACCGTTCCATGCTCGGCGCCGCGTGGCTGCTGGTCTGCAGCCTCGCGCAGGCGCAGGGTCCTGCTGTTTCCTACATCAAAGATGTCCAGCCGATCTTCACCGAGAAATGCGTGGCGTGCCATGCCTGCTACGACTCTGCCTGTCAGCTCAACCTGGGCGGCGGCGAAGGGGCTTCGCGCGGCGCCTCGAAAATGCCGGTCTACAATGGCGATCGCACCCAGGCGCAAGACCCCACTCGGCTCTATATAGATGCCCAGTCTCCTGCCGGTTGGGCGCGCAAAGGCTTTTATTCGGTGCTCGACGCCCAAGGCAGCCAGGCGGCATTGATGGCGCGCATGCTTGAGCTGGGCCATAACGCCGCGCCCCTGCAACCGAATGCCAAACTGCCCGACACCATCGTGCTGGGCCTGAGCCGCAGCAATATGTGCCCCACGCCCGGCGAATTCGATGCCTATGCCGCGGCGCACCCGCAGGAAGGCATGCCACTGGCCGTAACTGGCCTGACCGGCGCGCAGTACCAGACCCTGCAGCAATGGCTGGCACAGGGCGCACCGATCGACGAGCAGAGCCTGCAGCCCAGCGCTGAAGAAGCGCAGCACATCAGCGCGTGGGAACAACTGCTCAACGCCGATGGCGCGCGCAATCAACTGGTCGCGCGCTGGCTCTACGAGCATTGGTTCCTGGCCCATATGTATTTCGACGGCGGCAAGAGTGGGCATTATTTCCAGTGGGTACGCTCGCGCACACCCAGTGGCCAGCCGGTCGACCTGATCGCCACCCGGCGGCCGAACGACGATCCGGGTACCCACGCCTACTATCGGCTGATCCCGGTGCAGGGCGCCATCGTCTACAAGACCCACATTACCTACAACTTCGATGCCGCCAAGCTGGCACGGGTCAAGGCCTTGCTGTACACCGGCGACTGGCAGGTCAGTGAGTTGCCAGGCTATGGGCCGCAGCGGCGCGCCAATCCGTTCGAGACCTTTCAGCAGATTCCGGCGCGAGCCCGCTATCAGTTCATGCTCGACGACGCCAAATACTTCGTCGATACCTTCATTCGTGGCCCCGTGTGCCGTGGCCAGATCGCCACGGATGTTATCCGCGACCAGTTCTGGACGATGTTCCAGGCCCCGGACCGCGACCTGTACATCACCGATGCCAACTATCAGGCGCAGGCCACACCGCTCCTGGCCATGCCCGGCCAGAACGATGACGTCGGCAGCGTACTTGGCTTGTGGCTGCGCTACCGTGACAAGCGCAATCAATACGAAGCGCTGCGCAGCGCGGTGTACGCCGATGCGCCTGCGCCGGACTGGAGCAGCCTGTGGGCCGGAAACGACAATGCCATCCTGACCATCTTCCGGCATTTCGACAGTGCCACGGTCAGCAAGGGCCTGATCGGTGAGATCCCGCAGACCCTGTGGCTGTTCGACTATCCGCTGCTGGAACGTACCTATTACCAGTTGGCGGTGAATTTCGACGTGTTCGGCAACGTCTCTCACCAGGCGCAGACCCGCTTGTATTTCGACCTGATCCGCAACGGCGCAGAGGTCAACTTCCTGCGCCTGATGCCGCCGGACAGTCGCGAGGGGCTGCTCGATGACTGGTACCAGAACGGTGGCAAGTTGAAGATGTGGCTGGACTACCAGAATATCGACGACGACACGCCGACCGCCTTGAGCCTGGGGGAAAAGAACCCCAAGCGCGATTTCGCGCTGCAGCTGTTGCAGCGCTATGCCGGCCTCAATGCCAGCCCCGATCCGATCAATCGGTGTACCGGCGCGTTCTGCTCCCGCGACGGCGTACCGGCGCCGATCCAGGCTGCCGAGCAGGCCCTCAGTCGTCTGGTATCACGGCCCGCGGCCGGCTTGAAGATGATCGAGTTGATGCCCGAGGCGACGTTGCTGCGGGTGCAGGAAAAAGACGGCAAACGCGAGATCTACAGCCTGCTGCGCAACCGCGCGCACAGCAACGTGGCGTTCTTGCTGGGCGAGTCTTATCGCTTTCAGCCAGGGCTGGATACCCTCACGCTGTATCCCGGGGTGCTGACCAGCTATCCGAATTTCATGTTCAACGTCCCGGCCGAGCAGGTCCCGCAGTTCGTCGATGCACTGAGCGCGGTGACCGACCGTACAGGGTTCGAGCAAGTGGTACAGCGGTGGGGCATCCGTCGCAGCCATCCCCAGTTCTGGTCCTATTTCCATGACCTGACCCAGTATCTGCAGGAAAAAACCCCGGTCGAAGCGGGGGTATTGGACATGAACAGGTATGAAAACCTGTAGCCCAAAGATGCCCCCTCACGCCGCTCCCGCCCCTGTAGGAGCGGCGTCCAAGCCGCGAAAACGCCCCCCCCAACCACCCCACACCTTCCGTCGATCCCCCACCCCAAATCTGACCTTTCCGTCTTTTCTGTAGTCCGACCCCCTGAGAGCGCCCCCAAAAGGGGCATCGGATTCCGATTCAAAGGGCGGTACGCATGCTGATTTCGCTTCAAGCTTTACGGGCCCTGGCAGCCTGGATGGTGGTCTGTCATCACTTCATGCAGATCTTTTTCGATTTTCACGCTTCCGGCCCCATTGGCCAGTTCTTTACCGATCGGGGGGCGGTGGGAGTCGATATCTTCTTCGTCATCAGCGGTCTGGTAATCTACCTCTCCACCCAGGACAAACACATGCCCGCGGGGCGTTTTCTGCTCAATCGAGCGATTCGCATCGTGCCGGCGTACTGGCTTTACACCGTATTGATGGGGCTTATGCTGGTATTCCTGGGGCAATGGATGCCGCACTCGGCCATCGACCTGCCGCATTTCGTATTGTCCCTGCTGTTCATCCCCTCGGAAAACCCCGGCGGTTACGGGCTCTATCCAACGCTGAACGTGGGCTGGACGCTCAACTACGAGATGTTTTTCTACCTGTTGTTCTCGCTGGTATTCACCGTACCCCAGCGCTATCGGCCGTTGATCGTGGCGGCAGCGCTGTTCGCCGTGAGCGAAGTGCTGGGTCGCTATGGTGTGGTCAGCCGCTTCTACCAGAACAACATCATCTACGAGTTTCTGCTGGGTATCGGCATCGGCGTGCTGTATCGCCGTGGCCTCATCAGCCAAGGTCTGTGGCTGCCACTGGCGGTTATCGTCGCTTCGGTGCTAGCGATCTACCATCTGGACTCCAGCGATCGTCTGCTGCACTGGGGCTTGCCGAGCGCACTGATCGTCATGGCCTGCGTGGCGATGGAGCCGCACTTTCGCGGCAGTCGGGTACTCAAGAACCTGGGTGACTGTTCATACTCCGTCTACCTGGTGCATGTGCTGGTGCTGTATGGCGGCTGGCTGGCCAGCGTGCACTGGCACCTCAACCCTTACTGGGTGTTCGCGGTTTGTGTGCCATTGATTGCAGGGGTCTCCTGGGCCAGCTATGTATGGATAGAGAAGCGTCTGTATCGTCAGGTGAAGGCCTGGGCCGACGCGCGCTTGAGCCGTTCGGCCTCGGTACCGTCGAGCTGAGAGGGGCGGCGGTGACTGTCGGGGCGTGTATTCCCGACCAAAACAGTCAGGCTTTGTCAGGCGTCGCAGTTTCGCGTAAACTGCCGGCAAGTCTGTGAGGAACCACTATGAGTGCCATAACGATTACCGACGCTGCACACGATTACCTGGCCGATCTGCTGAGCAAGCAGAACACGCCGGGCATCGGCATCCGGGTCTTCATCACCCAGCCAGGCACCCAGTACGCGGAGACGTGCATTGCCTATTGCAAGCCAGGTGAAGAAAAACCGGAAGACACCGCTTTCGGCCTGAAAAGCTTTACGGCCTGGATCGACGCTGTCAGTGAGCCATTTCTCGATGACGCGGTGGTCGATTACGCCACCGATCGCATGGGCGGCCAACTGACCATCAAGGCCCCGAACGCCAAGGTGCCCACCGTCAACGCCGACAGTCCGGTCAACGAGCGCATCAACTACTACCTGCAAACCGAGATCAATCCGGGGCTGGCCAGCCACGGTGGTCAGGTCAGCCTGATCGACGTAGTCGAGGACGGCATCGCCGTACTGCAGTTTGGCGGCGGTTGCCAGGGCTGCGGCCAGGCCGACGTCACTCTGAAGGAAGGCATCGAGCGCACCCTGCTCGAGCGCATTCCAGAGCTCAAAGGCGTCCGCGACGTTACCGACCATACCCAGAAAGAAAACGCCTACTACTAAGGCACCACGTCCCAAAAGGGGAGTTGCCCGGGGGCTGAACACAGCCCCCAACACACCCCCCTTGTGGGTTGGTCTGGATGCCGCCCTCAACACAGCCCCCCCTTTGTGGGAGCGGGTTCTACCCGCGATGGCGGCAGTATGATCGCCGCCATTTCCGAATTCTGTACCGCCCATGCCGCCCTCATCGCGGGCAGAGCCCGCTCCCACAGGGGATTTGCGGGGCACCCCCGGTTTCTGGGTTTCAACACCGCCTTCTGTGGGAGCGGGTTCTACCCGCGATGGCGGCGGCATGATCGCCGCCATTTCCGAATGCTGTACCGCCCATGCCGGCCCCATCGCGGGCAGAGCCCGCTCCCACATGGGATTTGCGGGGGAGCCGGGATGGTGGGTTTCAACACCGCCTTCTGTGGGAGCGGGTTCTACCCGCGATGGCGGCAGCAGGATCGCCGCCATTTCCGAATTCTGTACCGCCCATGCCGACGCCATCGCGGGCAGAGCCCGCTCCCACAGGGGATTTGCGGGGCACCCCCGGTTTCTGGGTTTCAACACCGCCTTCTGTGGGAGCGGGTTCTACCCGCGATGGCGGCCGTATGATCGCCGCCATTTCCGGATTCCGTACCGCCCATGCCGGCCCCATCGCGGGCAGAGCCCGCTCCCACAGGAGATTTGCGGGGCACCCGGGTTTCTGGGTTTCAACACCGCCTTCTGTGGGAGCGGGTTCTACCCGCGATGGCGGCAGTATGATCGCCGCCATTTCCGAATGCTGTACCGCCCATGCCGACGCCATCGCGGGCAGAGCCCGCTCCCACAGGGGATTTGCGGGGCACCCGGTTTCTAGGTTTCAACACCGCCCCCTTGTGGGAGCGGGTTCTACCCGCGATGGTGGCGGTGGGGGCGCTGTCAATTCAGCGGCCGAAACGCTGGGCGTAGGCTTGTGGGCTTACTCCCAGGGTTTTCTGGAAGCCTCGTCGCAAGCTTTCCACATGGCCAAAGCCGCATAGCCTGGCCACGTTCTGCAGCGACATCTGTCCGCTCTGGATCATTGCCCTGGCCGCTTCCAGTCGAACCCGTTCGACATGCCGGGCTGGAGTGGTGTCCAGTTCGCTCAGAAACACCCGATGCAGGGTACGAGGCGCCATATTGGCCCTCGCTGCCAACGTTTCCAAAGACAGATCGGCGTCCAGGTGGGCGGCGATCCACTCCAGCAATTCTGTCAGTCGCGAGGTCGGGCCATTGCACTGAGCCAGATGCGGGCTGAACTGCGCCTGCCCGCCGGGGCGTTTCAGGAACAGCACCAGGCGTCGAGCCACCGCCAGGGCCAGGGGCCGCCCCAGATCGGCTTCGACCAGCGCCAACGCCAGGTCAATGCCCGCGGTGACCCCGGCGGAAGTGAAGATATGGCTATGCCCGTTGCGCCCCGAGGGGTCGAAGGTGTGCAGGCGGTCGCCTTGCACATTTACCGCGGCGAAGCATTGCAGTGCCGCCACATCATCCCAATGGGTAGTGGCCACGAGTCCATCCAGCAGCCCGGCGCTGGCCAAAATCAAGGCGCCCGAGCACACCGAGCCGAGCCGTCGCAGTTGCGGGGCGCAGGTCTTTAGCCAATCCAGCAACGCCGTATTGGCACACTGCTCGAGATCGCTGCTGCCTCCTGGCACCAGCAGGGTATCCAGTTCGGCAGCCGCTACCGATTCGAACGCCCGGTCCGCATACAGGCGCAGCCCGGCCGAAGTAGCCACGGGGCCCGCCGCCTGGGCCAGCAGTACCAGCGCATAGGCCTCAGGCAAACCCTGACGCCGCAGCTCCACGTTGGCCGACGCGAAGACCTGCATGGGCCCTGTCACGTCCAGGCTCATGACACCTGGATATACCAGACAGGCAATGGTTTTCATGGCAGCACTTCCTGTTGCAACGCAGTGGGCGAGGGGGGCTCAGGGGCGATACAGGTGCGCGTGACCCGCTCGGTACAGCGCCGACTCGGCAAAGCTGTCAGCCTGCAGCACACGGCCAACGAGAATCAAGGCGCTGCGGCGGAAATCCTTGGTCGCGGCCAACGCTTCGATGGTCGCCAAAGTGCCCAGCAGCCAATCCTGCTCCGGCCAACTGGCCTTGTGCACGATTGCCACCGGGCAGTCGGCGCCGTAGGAGGGCACCAACTCGGCAACGATATTGGCCAGGTTCTTCACCCCCAGGTGAATGGCCATGGTTGCGCCGTGGCGAGCCAGGCTTGCGAGGTCCTCGCCTGGGGGCATCGGCGACTTGTCACCGTAGCGGGTGAGAATCACGGTCTGGGAAACGTCCGGCAAGGTCAGCTCGACGCCAAGCAGTGCCGCGCAAGCGGCGGTGGCCGTCACGCCCGGGACGATTTCATAGTCGATTCCCAGCGCGCGAAGCGCCCGAATCTGTTCGCCGATGGCGCCGTACAAACTCGGGTCGCCACTGTGCACCCGCGCGACGTCTTCGCCGCGGGCATGTGCTGCCGCAATCAAGTCGATGATCTGCGCCAGGTGCAACTCGGCGCTGTTGTGCAGATGGCGGGCCGTGTGGCCCGCGAGCACAGCCTCGGGTACCAGGGAGCCGGCGTAGATGATCACCGGACAGGTACGGATCAGCCGTTGCCCCTTGACCGTGATCAGTTCCGGATCGCCGGGGCCTGCACCTATGAAGTAGACAGTCATGAAAGGTCTCTGGAATGCACGCGCGCTTGAATGGATTTCAAGTTGCTGAACGAGTAGCGGTATATGGCGCAGGCACGGTCGCGATCGCCAGCGTCGCCATGGGCGTGTGATGTCGGGTGACAAGAAGGTGGGCGCTGGCTCCGGTGCGGCGTTCGGCCAGTGCCAGGGCAGCACTTTCCGCGGCGCCAAAGCAGCCCGTCGCGGCGTAGGCGCGCGCCGAGCGGTGGCTCAAACGGTCGGTGTAGGGTGCCAGTTCCGCGGCACTGAAGGTGATCAGCGGCAGTTGCAGTTGGTTCGCCAGCGTCAGCAACCCGGGCTCCTGGGCCTTGATCGAAAGGCTCGCAATGCCGTGGAGCTGGTCGAATTTGAGCCGATGGGTACTCAGCACGTCGAAGAGCAGGGCACCCATTTCCAACGCCGAGCAGCCGCGGCGGCAGCCAAACCCCAACCACAACGGCGCTGATGTCATGCCTGTGGACGACGAAACAGCCAGGCACTGATCAGGCCCAGGCCGAGCCAGAAAATGGCGTTTGTCACCAGCGAAGCCACGATGAATTGCTGCTCCAGTGCTTCGGGTGCCAGGCCACCATGCTGTTCGGGTTGGGGCGCACCGATGATATGGGGCACCACCAGGATCGCTACGCCGAGTGCCTTGAGTAGCCAGCTGCGACCGAACACCAGCAGCGCCAGGCCCACGGCGGTAGACGCCGCCGTACCTATCCACCATGTCTGGCGCAGGCTCAGATCGGCTGCCTGAGCACCAGGCAGTTCAGGCGGCAGGCCCAGGTTGGGCGCCAGGCAGAACACGGCGAAGCCGGCCAGGCCCCAGAGCAAACCTTCGGAGGTGCGCCCCGGTGCGCGCAAGGTGTAAAGCGCCGCAAGCATCAGCGCGAAGCCCACCCCTACCACCAGATTACCGCCGGTGGTGGACAGCACACGTTGCCAGCCGTTTTCCGGCTCCCACGCTTGGGCATCGTGACTGTGGGCAGCGCTTGCGGTGTCGGCATGTTCATGCAGCTCGGCTGCCGGGGCCTGTTCATAGGTTTCACCCTGCAGGATCAGCGGAGCGACCCACAGGCTTTGCAGCACGGTCAGTAATAGGGCGGCAAGCAGGCCCGTGAATCCCGCAGTCGTAGCGATTCGCTTGATCATTTTTTCGCCCTCAGTGGCAAGGGAACGCGGCACTGTGACGAGTATCGTGGGCAGCGTTGTGCACCGCTTCGATGTGCGAAAAACCTGCGAACCAGACCAGGCAGGCCCCCAGCAGCGCGGCGCTGATGGCAATGGCGAGGCGCTGGGTCTGGGTGACGGCGGCGTCATTGGCACGGGATGTGGAGACAGTGGCGGACATGGCGTTCCCTCTTTCGATTGGAGCAACGGCTGATGGTAGCGACCAGGCATGCGCAAAAGAGGGCCGCCGTGCATGCGCACAGAGCCCGCAACAGCGCTCGCCCACCGCGAGTTTGTCAGGTACAGACAGCTTGGGCCGGTCTCCGGACTCACGAGGGGCAGGGCACAGGGCCTACCTTCAAGCATCGCCTTCCCATGCCCATGGGCACAGTGGATCTGACGCTTCTCTCGCTTACCGTTGCGGGGGCAGCACCGGACTTGCACCGGTTTCCCGTTTCACCCTGTGAAGGGCACCCAAACGAAGGGGTGTAGCAAATCATGGAGTGGGGGCGGCGTCAATGTTCGGGAAGCTCTGTAGAATGAAGTTACATTTTGTGTGGATGGTCCCCTCACCCCAGCCCTCTCCCTGAGGGAGAGGGAGCTAAAAGCAATGCGTGATGCTGCGAATGTCGGCAGTCTGCCCCCTCCCGCTGAGGGAGAGGGGGCTAAAAGCAGTGCGTGGTGCTGCGAATGTCGGCGGTCTGCTCCCTCTCGCTGAGGGAAAGGGGGCTGAAAGCAGTGCGCGGTGCAGCGGATGTCGGCGGTCTGCTCCCTCTCCCTCAGGGAGAGGGCTGGGGTGAGGGGACCATTCACCACCGAACCACCCGCCCACCCTACAAACCAAGGAGGTCCCATGCCTGAAGAAGGCAACATGCTCCAAGCCGCTGTCGTGTTCCTGTTCGCAGCGGTCATCACCGTCCCTCTTGCCAAGCGCCTGCAACTAGGCGCCGTACTGGGTTATTTGTTCGCTGGCGTGGTCATCGGCCCGCAGGTGCTGGGCTGGGTCAACAACCCCCAGGCGGTCAGTCACATTTCCGAACTGGGCGTCGTGCTGCTGCTGTTCATCATCGGCCTGGAGCTGTCACCCAAACGCTTGTGGGTGATGCGTAAATCGGTGTTCGGCGTCGGCCTGGCGCAGGTGCTGCTGACCGGCGTTGTGGTAGGCGCGGTGGCACTACTCGGCTTCGGCCAGCCGCTCAACAGCGCCGTCGTGCTGGGCCTGGGGCTGGCGTTGTCTTCAACGGCCTTCGGGCTGCAGAGCCTGGCAGAACGCAAGGAGCTGAACAGCCCCCACGGACGCCTGGCGTTTGCCATCCTGCTGTTCCAGGACATCGCCGCCATTCCGCTGATCGCCATGGTGCCGCTGCTCGCCGGCGGTGGAGCCGATGCCGAAGCGGGCAGTTCGCTGGACCATGGCCTGCGGGTGTTAGGCAGCATTGCCGTGGTGGTCATCGGTGGTCGCTATCTGCTGCGTCCGGTTTTCCGCATCGTCGCCCGCACGGGGTTGCAGGAAGTGTCTACGGCCACCGCGCTGCTGGTGGTGATCGGTACGGCATGGCTGATGGACCTGGCCGGGGTGTCCATGGCCCTCGGCGCATTCCTGGCAGGCCTGCTGCTGGCCGATTCCGAATACCGCCACGAGCTGGAATCGCAGATCGAACCGTTCAAGGGTTTGCTGCTGGGCCTGTTCTTCATCAGCGTGGGCATGGGCGCCAACCTCAGCCTGCTGGTGGAAAACCCGGCCATCGTACTGGGTCTGACCTTGTTGCTGGTGGGCATCAAGCTGCCATTGCTGGTGCTGATCGGTCGTCTGGCGGGCGGCTTGGGGCGTTTGAGCGCGGTGCGCCTGGGCGTGGTGCTGGCCGCAGGCGGTGAGTTTGCCTTCGTGGTGTTCAAGATAGGCCGCGATCAAGGCCTGTTCGATGCACGCCTGTACGACACCTTGCTTCTGACCATCACCCTGTCCATGGCCTTGACGCCGTTGCTGCTGTTGGGTTGCGCGCGCCTGGCACGGCAGAAGCCCAAGGCAGTCGAGGTGCCCGAGGAATACCGCGACATCGACAGCGACCGGCCCCGCGTGGTGATCGCGGGCATGGGCCGCATGGGCCAGATCGTTGCCCGTATCCTGCGAGCGCAGAAGATCAGCTTCGTCGCTTTGGACACTTCGGTGGAGTCCATCGAGTTCTCCCGCAGCTTCGGTCACCTGCCCGTGTTCTACGGTGACCCCTTGCGCCCGGAGATCCTGCGAGCCGCCAAGGTCGACCAGGCCGAATACTTCGTGATCGCCACCGACGATCCCGAGATCAACATCAAGACGGCGGAACTGGTACACCGCCTCTATCCGCAGATCAAGATCATCGCCCGGGCCCGCAACCGTCAGCATGTGCATCGACTGGTGGACCACGGCGCGGTGGCCGTGCGCGAAACCTACTATTCGAGCCTGGAAATCACCCGCCGTACCCTGGTGGGGCTCGGGCTCAGCCAGACCCAGGCCGATGCCCGCATCAGCCGTTTCAAACGGCACGACGAGCAAGTGCTGCAAGCCCAGCACGGCATCTACGACGATGAGGCCAAAGTCATGCAGACGGCGCAGGAGGCGCGCGCCGAATTGGCCAGGTTGTTCGAGTCGGATCGTCAGGACGAGGAAGCCGCCGACGCCAAATGACCGCTGATTGACAACCCTCTTGGGCGCCTTTACGTTAACGTAAAGCATAACAATACGAACGAGAGGATTGTCATGATGAGCGTGCTCAAGACCGCGCTGCGTGCGTACACCCCTGAATTACAGGCCAACCCGGCGGCGATGCTCGATCAGCTTGGCCGCTTGCCTGAGTGGCGCCGCATGGCCCATCGCAATTGGGACAAGCAGTTTTCGTCCCGTTTCGGCCTGTTCAGGAAGTAATGCCATGACCCCTTTCCAAACCATCGAATTGCAGCGGCCGCACACCGCAGTCGTGACCCTGTGGCTGAACCGCCCGGACAAGAACAACGCCTTCAATGCACAGATGATCAGCGAGTTGCTGGTGGCCCTGGAGCAGATAGAGCAGGACCCTACCGTACGAGTGTTGGTGCTGCGCGGTCGTGGCCGACACTTCAGCGCCGGTGCGGACCTGGCCTGGATGCAGGCCTGTGCCGAGCTCGATTACCAGGCCAACCTGGACGATGCCAGGCAACTGAGCGAGCTGATGCAGCGCCTCTACCACATGCCCATGCCCACCCTGGCGGTGGTGCAAGGCGCCGTGTTCGGCGGCGCCGTGGGCCTGGTCAGCTGTTGCGACCTGGCGATCGGCAGTGGCGATGCCCAGTTCAGCCTGTCGGAAGTGCGCATCGGCCTGGCGCCGGCAGTGATCAGTCCCTATGTGGTGCAAGCCATTGGCGAGCGGGCCGCGCGGCGCTACGCGCTCACCGCCGAGCGTTTCGACGGTGCCCGTGCCCACGCGCTCGGGTTGCTCTCGGAAACCTACGCCACCGGCGCGCTGGAAAACGCCATGCGTGAATGGGTCGATAACCTGTTGCTCAACAGCCCTCACGCCATGCGCACCACCAAGGCACTGTTGCAGGAGGTAGGCAGTGGTGAGCTGAGCGACGCGCTCAGGCACAAGACCGAGGAAACCATTGCCCTGATTCGCATCAGCCCTGAAGGGCAGGCGGGTCTGAGAGCGTTTCTGGATAAACGTAAGCCTGCCTGGCAGGAGTGATGACGATCCCGCCGTTGTAGGAGCGGCGTCAAGCCGCGAAGGCGTCAGCTGGGTCAATGCATATTTTGGATTATGTGGCGTTTATGCTGGCGCCTTCGCGGCTTGACGCCGCTCCTACAGAGTGCGGTGGGGATCTTCATACCGGGGGCTGCCGTGCAACTTCTACGGGGGCATCGGAGGAGGGTGGATGCACGGTGCGCGTCGACATTTCCGCCCGCAGTTGTGGCAGGCACTCGGGGTACTTGTCATTGACGAAGGTAATCAGCCGCTCCCGCACATGGCAGCGTGCGTCCCAATTGCGCGAAGAGTCCAGCGAGCTCAGCAATATCCGCAGCTGCATGGCCTTTTCGCTGGTGTCAGTGACCTGTAGCACCACAACCCGGCCATCCCACAAATGCGGGATCTCATCGCACAGACGCTGGGTCTCTTCACGCAGCGCGTCCAGGGGCACGGAATAATCCACCCACAGGAACACCGAGCCGATGATGCTGGAGGTGCTGCGCGTCCAGTTCTGAAAGGGCTTCTCGATGAAATACTGCAACGGCACCACCATGCGGCGCTCGTCCCAGATCTTCACCACTACATAGGTCCCGGTGATTTCCTCGATTCGCCCCCACTCGCTCTCCACGATCACCACATCATCGATGCGAATGGGCTGGGAAATGGCGATCTGCAGCCCCGCAATCAGGTTGCCGAGCACTGGCTTGGCGGCGAAACCGGCCGCCAGCCCCGCCAAGCCCGCCGACGCCAGCAGGCTGGTACCAATCTGACGGACCGCCGGAAAGGTCATCAGGATCAGCGCGATACCGAAGATCAGCACCAGCACGTTCAGGCACTGCACCAGCACCCGCACCTGGGTCTGAATACGCCGCGCCGCCAGGTTGTCCTCCATGTCCAGCGGATGCTTGATGGCCATGGTATTGGCCACCGCCTTGACGCAGCGCAGGCCCAGCCAGGTGAGGCACGCAGTCACCAGCATGCCATTGATATGCCGCACGGTATTGATCATCAGCAAGTCGTCCGGGGCCGATGTCCATACCGCTTGCAGCGCCATCAACGGCAGCAGCCACAGCGTCGGTTGCTCGGCCCTGGCAATCAGCTGTTGCGCCAGGATGAACGACTTGGAAACCCGGCGCAGGATCATCAGTCCGACCCAGCGGATCAGCAATATAAGACATACCGCCAGGACGGCGGCGATCAGCGTGCTCAGCCAGGGCAGCGGCACGCGGGCCAGCAAGGATTCGGGAAGCATGTATTCCATGGGTCGAAGGCTCGCAGCGGCATGAACTGGAGTCGACCGGCAAATGCCCGCACAGGTTCCCCTGTTTCCCCAGCCGATCAGTCTACCAAGCGGGTTTCCCGTGATGGCGAGTGGCCAAAATAGCCGCTGTAGCATTTGCTGAAGTGGCTGACCGAAACGAAGCCGCAGGCGATAGCCACCTCCATGATCGACAACTGCGAGTGCTGCAGCAGTCGCCGTGCTTCGGTGACCCGCAGCTCCATGTAGTAACGGTGCGGAGAGGTGCCCAACTGCTCCTGAAACAGCCGATCGATCTGCCGCCGCGAGCGGCCGACGAACTCGGCAAGTTGATCCAGCGACAGGGGCTCTTCCAGATTGGTCTCCATCAGATCGATGATGTTGCGCAAGGGCAGGCTGAGCTTCTCCATGGCCTGAGAGCCTGCGCGACGAAAGCGCAGCCCCTCGAACGCGAGGATCTGTTCGATGCCCTGGGCGAGGGTTTCGCCATGGTGCTGGCGGATCAGTTCCATCATGAGGGTGAAACCGCCATTGGGGCTGGCGGCGGTCATGCGGTCCCGGTCGATCACATGGCTGGCCGGGGTGACCATGGTCTGCGGGCTGATCTCGGCCAGGGATGCGCGGTTCTCCGGGTGCACCGCGCAACGATATCCCTTGAGCACGCCAGCCTGCCCCAGAAACCAGGCACCATTCCACAGCCCGCCCAAGGCCAGCCCCCGGCGCGCGCCTTCGACCAGCAGGCGACTGAGGACGGGCAGGGCGCGCAAGGGCGTACGAAAGCCGCCGCATACGATCAGCAGGTCCAGATGCTCCAGCGCCGCTGGGGTCATCGGTTCGTCGGGCTGCAGGCCAATACCCAGGTCACTGAGCACCTGGCCTTCACTGAGCCCGAAGGAACGGATGACGTAGGCGCCGCGATGGATCAGGTTGGCGGTGACCAGCGTGTCCAGAGTGGCGGTGAACGCTGCCAGGGAAAAATGCTCGAGCAGAATGAAACCGACTCGCTGAGGCTTGGCGTGTGGATCGCGCAGGGCGTCACCGGCTTCGGCCAGGTACAGCAGATTCTTGCTTTGCCCACCGCCGCTGAACGTTCGTTGTCCTGCCAAGCCGCACCTCATGAGCCCATGCCTTAAATCCCTGTCGATATTACCGTATTATCAGCGCTTTACCTGCCCCGGATGCCTCGCCATGACCACGCTCGCCTCACCTGAACAGCCCGCCGATGCCGGCGCCGAGATCACCGTCATCGACGGCAAGGCCATTGCCGAGGCGGTGGTGGCCCAGGTGCGCGACGCGGTCGTTCGCGAAGGGCTGCAACCGGGGCTTGCGGTCATCCTGGTAGGCGCGGATGCCGCCAGTCAGGTGTATGTGCGCAACAAGTCGCGCCGCGCCAAGGAGTGCGGCTTCGTTTCGCGTCAGTACGATCTCCCTGCCGACACCAGCGAAACCCAGTTGCTGGAGTTGATTGCCGAACTCAATGGCGACCTGGAAATCCATGGCATTCTGGTGCAACTGCCGCTTCCCCCGCAGATCCATGCCGCCAAGGTGATCCAGGCGATTCATCCGCGCAAGGACGTGGACGGTTTTCACTACGTGAATGTCGGTCATCTCACTACCGGCGCCCTGGAAGATGCACTGGTGCCTTGCACGCCGCTCGGCGCCCTGCACCTGATTCAGCGGGTACTCGGCGACAACCTCAGTGGCAAGCACGCTGTGGTGATCGGCCGCTCCAATATCGTCGGCAAGCCGATGGCCAGCCTGTTGCTGCAGCACGACTGTACGGTGACGCTGGTGCATAGCCGTACGCCGTCGCCGGAAGTGCTGTGTCGACAGGCCGATATCGTCGTGGCGGCGGTGGGGGTGCCGGGTTTGGTCAAGGCCGACTGGATAAAGCCGGGGGCTGTGGTCATCGATGTGGGCATCAATCGGGTCGAGGCCGCCGACGGCAGCTCGCGGTTGGTGGGCGATGTGGACTACGCGGCTGTGGCCCCCATCGCCGGAGCTATCACTCCGGTGCCGGGTGGAGTAGGGCCGATGACCATCGCCATGCTGATGCAGAACACCCTCGACGCCGCACGCCGCCTGCAGCTGGCCCCCGGTATTTGACGTCACGCATTGAAACCTTGGCCGTGGCTCTGCGAGACTGACGGCCCTTGTCCCTGTGGATCGATGAACCATGCCTTTGCTGCCTGGCAGACACTGCCTGTTGTTGTGCCTGCTCGCCTGTGGCGTGGCCCACGCCGAAGACAGCCTGATCGTATGGCCCGCTGACTGGCAGGTGCAGATACTGCCCAGCGCCGATGGCGCCGGTGGGCAACCCAGCGGCAGCCGCCAGCGGGCGACCAAGAACGATGCCAACGGCGACCCCTTGATGATTGTGGAAATGACCCGCGGCGCGGTGCCGCAGGATCATGCGGTGAACCTGGAAGCGGTGCTTCTGGAAATGCGCAAGGCGATCCAGATCAACTTTTCCCGCAGTGGCTATCAGAGCCTGTGCACCAAGGTGCGCGAAACCACCCTGGGCGACCTGCCGGCGGCGCAAACCACCTGCAAGGTGACCCTCAACGGCAACCATGTGATCACCCAGACGTTGGTGGCGGCTGTGCAACCGGGCATGGCCTATGGGTTCAGTTACGCAGGTTCGGTAGTGGGGTATCCGCAGTTGGAGGCTGAAGTGAACGGCATCCGGCAGGGATTGCGGTTCAAGGTCGATTGATGCATTTGGCAGTTAGCTCCCTCTCCCCCAGGGAGAGGGCTGGGGTGAGGGGACCATCCACCACCAACCTTCCAGTTATATAAAAAGCATTATTTATTCTTTTTAAATATTCCCAATCCAGTGCAATCTCTCCCTCAAGCACTGCGGTGCAACCGAATACTTAAAGAGGGTAACCGGCATGACCATCAAAGCGATCAACGTACGCAACCAGTTCAAGGGCATCGTCAAGGAAATCATCGAAGGCCCCGTCGTTTCGGAGATCGATGTGCAAACGCCAGCCGGTATCGTCACTTCGGTCATCACCACCCGCTCGGTGCATGAGCTCGAGCTGCAAGTGGGCAGCGAAGTGATTGCTTTCGTCAAATCCACCGAGGTGTCCATCGCCAAGCTGTAACAATCTTGCTGCACATTAGGTGCAGCACCCAACGCGCAACGTCGTGGTGTTCTCGTCAAGGTTCAAGTGATCTTGGGGGCTGTACTCTTGCAGGGGAGTACGGCCCCTTTTTTTTTTGCATGGCGTTTGCAGGACGTCGCACGTGAGGCGGTTTTCGCTGTCGAACGTGCGCCGCTGTAGACATGGCATACAAATAATTCGAGGGAATACCATGCGAACATTGATGGGCATTACAGCGTTGGCCTTGCTGGCAGGTTGCTCTTCGGCCCAGCTTGAATACCCGGAGCCGGCACTCGCCGAGACCTCCACCAAATCCCCCCAAGCCTATACCCAATGCCTGGCGCCAAAGTGGCAGCAGTTCGATCGCAATGGCGAGGTCACGCAGAACGGTGATGTATGGTTGACCACCGTGACGGCCGGTTTTACCCATGCCTTTGCCACCGCCCAGGCAGCGCCTGCGGCGGAGGGGTCGAAGGTCGAGGTTCGGTTGCCGACTGAATGGAAAGGCACCACGGCTTGGACGGAAATGGCAAGATCCTGTCTGTGATCGGCAGCTGAAGATTGGTTGATCCAGACTGGCCCCATCGCGGGTAGAACCCGCTCCCACACTGGATCTGCGCCACCCGCAGCCTCTCAGCCAACCCTGTGCGCCCCCCTCAGGGCGCCCCTATGGGAGCCCCCTGTCGGAGTCCCCCTGTGAGAGCCCCCCTGTGGGAGCGGGCTCTGCCCGCGATGGCGGCCGCACGGGCGACGCACATTTCACTGACTTCAACCCAACGGCACCGGCGCCAATGTACCCAGCAACGACACGGCTCCCACCGCCGCCAGACCGCAGCACCACTCCACCGCCACGGTACGCTTGATCTGCGCCACATCCATCGGCTCCTGATCCAACCGCCAGCGGTGGTACAACGCCAACCCGAGCATCACCGCCACCAGCACCATCTTCACCGCCAGCACCGTTGCGAAACCCGATTCCCCGGGCATGGGCCAGAATTGCCCAGTGAGCACGCGCACGTTGATCAACCCGGTAATCAGCACGCCGGCCACCAGCACCAAGCCCACACCGCTGAATCGACGCAGCAGTTGCTGCACGTCTTCGCCCCCTGGGCTGGCAAGCACGAACAACAGCAGCATCAAGCCACCCGACCAAGCCCCGACACACAGCAGATGGATCAACTGGTTGACGACCAGCAACTGCCCCGCCGTTCCATCGAGCATCGCGGCATGCCCAATCGGGGCCAGGGTGGCCAGCGCCAAGGCGCTCAGCGGCCGCGCCACGACCTGCAATTTGGGATTGGCGATCCGCAGGCATACCAACAGGGCCACGCAGCACATCAAATGCAGCGTCCAGACCTTGCCAAAGAACGTCTCGGCCAACACCCGCCGCACCAGTGCCATGTCCAGCGAGCCGCCCATTTCATAGGCCGTGGCGAACAGCCAGGCCACGCCACTGATCAACGCCAGCGCCGCCAGCAGGCAGACCAACGGGTCGAGCAGGTTGCGCAGACGCTTCTGCTGGCCCGGATGGGTCAGCAGCAGGGGCCTGAACATGCATGCGCCGAACACCAGCATCAGGCTGGTGAAGTGCAGTAAACGCAGAATGACCAAAACACTCATGACTTAGCGACCCACCGTGAAGCGGTAGTCGCCGGCACTTTTATGGGTGTCCACCGACAGCACCTGCCAGTACACCTGATAGGTTCCCGCAGCCAGCGGCTCGGCGGGGCTCACTATCAGGGTCTTCTTGTCACCGGCAGCAGTGGTCAAGGGCTTGAGCTCGACGTGCTTGCCGTCGGCTGCCGTGACACTGACGCTACTGAAGCCTGGCTCGATGCCTTCGGAAAAACTCAGGGTCAGCTGGGCCGGCGTAGCCACTGTGGCATCCGCCGCCGGCTCCTGCGCCTTGAGGTGGGCGTGGGCAAACGCCAGCGGTGAAACAAGGGTCAGGGCAACAGCGGCGAGCAGGTGCTTGGCAGTCATGGCAATGGCCTAGGGTCAAGGAAAAGCGGGCAATAAACCATGAACGGCGCGCAACGGCAACTCATGCCCAGGCTGCCGTTGGTCATGAATGCGGCATCATCTCGACGCCATCGCTGTCTATTCGCATGGCGAGCGGTAAAGTTCCTTAACACCCGCTCGTTATCGTTACAGGATGTCTCGGCTAGCCTATTCAGGGTTGGCCAGCTTCAAATGACGCAATTGGTCGGAGACCGGACCTTGGCGAACAAGAAAGAACCTTTGAATTTCCGCGCCAATGACGGTGAACCGGCCTTGCTGGAGCATCACGGCGTCGGCGCGCGGCCCAGCCTCGGCGAACTCAACGCGAGCATCCCGGTGCCCAGTGGCGGGCAGTGGTTTCGTCGCTTGCTGGCCTTCGCCGGGCCCGGTTATATGGTTGCCGTGGGCTACATGGACCCCGGCAACTGGGCCACCGACCTGGCCGGCGGCTCGCAGTTCGGTTACACACTGCTGTCGGTGATTCTGCTGTCGAACCTGATGGCCATCGTGCTGCAGGCACTGGCCGCACGGCTGGGTATCGTCACCGGAATGGACCTCGCCCAGGCCTGCCGCGCCCACTATTCGAAATTTACCCGCATAGTGCTGTGGCTGGCATGCGAGTTGGCGATCATCGCCTGTGACCTGGCGGAGGTCATCGGCACTGCCATTGCCCTGAAGCTGTTGTTCGGCATTCCCTTGCTGTGGGGGGCGATTATCTGTGCGGCGGACGTGTTTCTCATTCTGCTCTTGATGAACCGTGGCTTCCGCGCGCTGGAAGCTTTCGTGGTGGCACTGCTTACGGTGATCTTCGCCTGTTTCGCCGCGCAAATGGTGCTGGCGCAGCCCAGCGTTGCGGCGATCATGGCGGGGTTCATCCCTCAGGCCGAGATCGTCACCAATCCCGCGGCGCTGTACATCGCCATTGGCATCATTGGCGCGACGGTGATGCCCCACAACCTGTATCTGCATTCATCCATCGTGCAGACCCGCGCCTATCCTCGGACCGATGCCGGGCGCAAGCTGGGGCTGCGCTGGGCCGTCACCGACAGCACCATCGCCCTGATGCTGGCGCTGTTCGTCAACGCTGCGATTCTGATCACCGCCGCCGCGGTATTCCACAGCGCCGGCCGTACCGATGTGGTGGAGATCGAACAGGCCTATGAACTGTTGTCACCCATGCTGGGCGTCGGGATTGCTTCGACGCTGTTCGCGGTGGCGCTGCTGGCGTCGGGAGTGAATTCCACGGTCACGGCGACGCTGGCCGGGCAGATCATCATGGAAGGCTTCCTGCACTTGCGCATTCCCAACTGGATGCGTCGGTTGTTGACCCGCGGGCTGGCGATTGTGCCGGTGGTGATCGTGACTGCTCTGTATGGAGAGAAGGGGACGGCGCAGTTGCTGGTGTTCAGCCAGGTGGTGCTGTCGATGCAGTTGCCGTTTGCGGTGATTCCGCTGGTGCGCTTCGTTTCGGATCGCAAGAAGATGGGGCATTTCGTGACCGGGCCCTGGTTGACGGGCACGGCGTGGCTGATTGCCGGATTGATCGTGGTGCTCAATGTGAAGCTGCTGCTGGATACCGCGTTGCCGCTCTGATCCCTGCCAGACCTGGGACCGTGTCGGCGCCATCGCGGGTAGAACCCGCTCCCACACCAACCACGCAACCCGCCCATACCTCAGCCCCACCACCCCACCCTGTGGGAGCGGGTTCTACCCGCGATGGCGCCAGCACAGTCCCCACCTACCTCAGCCCCAACACACCACCCTGTGGGAGCGGGTTCTACCCGCGATAGGGCCAGCGCGGACCACACACATGCTGAAGGTGGCAGTGCTCGAACGGGCGCTCTGGGGCTTTTGTCAGCGGGTGCTTTTAAGGCCCGCGCGGGCCTGATGGCGGTCCAGTGCCAGGTCGATCAGCTTGCTGACGAGCTCGGTGTAGCTCATCCCGCTGGCCAGCCACAGTTGCGGGTACATGCTGATGCGGGTGAAGCCGGGCAGGGTGTTCAGCTCGTTGATCAGCACTTCGCCACCGGGTGTCAGAAACACATCGACCCGGGCCAGTCCGCTGCACCCGAGCACTTCGAACGCTTCGACCGCCATTGCGCGGATACGCTCGCTCTGCTCCGTGCCGATGTCGGCCGGCACCACCACCTGGGCGGCATCGCCGTCGATGTACTTGCTGTCGTACGAATAGAACCCGCTACCTACCACAATCTCGCCGCAGCCACTGGCTTGAGGCTGCTCATTGCCAAGCACCGCGCACTCGATCTCCCGGCCAACCACAGCAGCCTCCACGAGCACCTTGGTGTCGTAACTCAAGGCAAGCGCCACGGCCGCATCGTAGCCCGGCGCATCTTCCACCTTGCTGACACCCACCGAGGAACCCTGGTTGGCCGGCTTGACGAACAGCGGCAGGCCCAGCCGAGCCGCCACACTGGCGAAGTCGTGGCGGGCAAGGCTCGCCCGGGTCAGGGTCACGAACGGCGTGACCGGTAGCCCCGCATCGCGCAGCAGGCGCTTGGCGATGTCCTTGTCCATGCACACGGCAGAACCCAGCACATCGGAACCCACGAACGGCAGGTCGGCCATGCGCAGCAGCCCCTGCAGGCAACCGTCTTCACCCAGGGTGCCGTGCACCACCGGAAATATCACATCGATGGCCGCCAACGGCGCGGCGGCACCCGGTTCGATCAGCTGCCGCTCGGTTTCGCCCGGCACCAGCGCCAAGCCACGGTTGGAGCGGTTGAGGGCGATCAGGCTGGGATCATGGGCGTTGAGCAGGTAATCGCTGGCATCGTTCAAGTGCCACTGGCCTTGTTTGTCGATGCCGATCAGTACCGGCTCGAAGCGCTCGCGGTCCAGGGCGTCGACGATATTCTTCGCTGACTGCAAAGACACCTCATGCTCGGCCGAGCGGCCCCCAAAGACGATACCTACGCGCAACTTGCCCATCAGCGGACTCCCTGAAAAAAGTGCGTGCTTTTTATCATATTAATGCCCTGACCAGCATGCCCCAGATGCCTGTGCGCCAGCGATCAACGGGGCTTCTTCACCAAGCGCGGCTGAACTCCCACCAGCACCCCCAGCCTAAGCCTGCATGACCCAACGACTCAGGAGGCCTCATGGCCAGCAAGAAAGTGGCGGATATCGTCATCCAGACCCTGCAGGAAGCCGGTGTGCGCAATTGCTACGGCATTGTCGGTGACACCCTCAACTACGTGACCGATGCCATCAAACGCAGCGACATCGAGTGGGTTCATGTTCGCCATGAAGAAGCCGCTGCGTTCGCGGCGGGCGCCGAGTCGTTCATCAGTGGTCGCCTGACGGCCTGTGCCGGTTCCTGCGGGCCTGGCGGGCTGCATTTCATCAACGGTATCTTCGAGGCCCAGCGCAACCACGCACCCATGGTGTTGATTGCCAGTCAGGTAGTGACCAGCGAACTGGGCATGGATTTCCCCCAGGAAGTCGACTTCAAGGCCATCTACGGCAGCTGTACAGTGTTTTGCGAACAGGTCTACACCCCGGAGCAGGCACGCCGGGTGACGACCCTGGCCGCCCAGACCGCGCTCAATGAAGGCGGGGTGGCGGTGATCATCCTGCCATCTGACCTCAGCAGTGCCGAGGTCAAGAACGACCGGCCATTTTCGGTTCATCAGCCACGGCCAGTGCTGCGCCCGGATGACGCGGAGCTGGCAGAGATCGTCGAGATGCTGGGGCAGGGCAAGAAGATCGCCATCTATGCCGGCTTCGGCTGTGAGGGTGCCCACGACGAGCTGATCGAACTGGCCGAGCGCCTCAAGGCGCCCATTGCACATACCTCCCGGGCCAAGGACTTCGTCGAATACGACAATCCCTACAACATGGGTATGACCGGTGTGTTCGGTGTCGAATCCGGCTACCACGCCATGATGGAATGCGACACGCTGCTGTTGCTGGGAGCGGACTTTGCCTGGGGGCAGTTCTACCCGCAGAACGCCAGGATCATCCAGGTCGACCGCAAGGGCGCTCACCTGGGGCGTCGTCATCCGATCGACCTCGGCGTGATCGGTGACGTATTGCCGACCCTCAAGGCCTTGCTGCCGCTGTTGCCGGAGCGCACCGAGTACAGTTTCCTGGAGGAATGCCTGAAGGTCCGCCAGAAGACCCTGAAAACCCTGCTGCACGATCAGCGCCACACCGACGGCCATCTGATTCACCCGCAATACCTGACCCATTTGATCGACAAGCATGCCACCAGCGACGCGCTGTTCACGGCCGACGGCGGTTCGCCCATGGTCTGGGTACTGCGGCACATCAACACCAATGGGCAGCGTCGTACGCTGACCAGCCTGCGCCACGGCACCATGGCCAACGCCATGCCCCAGGCGTTGGGCCTGCAGAAGGCTTACCCCGAGCGCCAGGTGATTTCCCTGTCCGGCGACGGCGGGCTGGCCATGCTGCTGGGGGATTTGCTGACGGCCGTGCAGGAGCAACTGCCCATCAAGGTGGTGGTGTACAACAATGCCTCGCTGAACTTCGTGCAGATCGAGCAGAAGGTCGAAGGCTTGCTGGACAATTTCACCGACCTGAAAAATCCGGATTTCGCCAAGCTGGCGCAGGTGATGGGCTTCTATGGCCAGCAGGTGAGTGACGGCGCGAGCCTGGAGGAGGCCGTGCAGGCCTTCCTCGCGCATCCTGGCCCGGCGCTGCTGGACGTGAAGGTCAACCCGGAAGAATTGGTGATGCCACCCAAGGTGGAGTTCTCCCAGGTATCGAACATGGCGCTGTACTCGGCCAAGGCCGTGCTCAGTGGTCGAGCCGATGATGTCAAACACCTGCTGGTGGACAACTTCATCAAGTAACGCCGCCCTCGGGCCGACAGGTTCAGACCTGTCGGCCTGTCAGGATTCCTTGCTCTCCTTGTGAATCAGGTACATCACATAGCCGAAGGAACCCAGGGTTGCGGTGATGATGGTCAACATGATCAAACCGTCCATAACACACCTCTCAAACATTGCGTTGTGATGGGTATGAATATGGACGGTTGTTGCACTGCATAACAGCGGCAGAAGGCTGTTAAAAAACCATATCAGATGACCTGTCGCTCAGCGCTCACTTGAGCAGCTTGGCGAAGTGATCGATGGCCAGCTTGTAGCCATGGGTGCCGAAACCTGCGATCACGCCGACAGCCACTTTGGACACGTAGGACAGGTGCCGAAACTCTTCGCGCTTGTGCACGTTGGAAATATGCACCTCAAGCACCGGCACTTCGGCAGCAATGAAGGCGTCGTGAATGGCGATGGAAGTGTGGGTCCAGGCGCCCGGGTTGATCACGATCCCGGCCACGCGCTGGCGGGCCTGGTGGATCCAGTCGATCATCTGGCCTTCATGATTGGTTTGCTTGCACTCCACGGTGAAACCGTGGGCTTCACCGGTTTGGGTGGCCATGGCCTCGACGTCGGCCAGCGTTTCATGGCCGTACACGGCAGGCTCGCGAAGGCCCAGCATGTTCAGGTTCGGGCCGTTCAGGACGAGGATGATCTGCGACATTCGGTGTTCCTTGTTTGAGAGGCATGGGCGCGGTAGGGCGCCAAGAATACCGAATTATCCGAGGTTTGTGGGCTGCCGGGCACGCCTTCAGCGCGCGTCGCGAGCCAGCACGCCGACGGCCCTGGCGCGCTGGGCGGGATCATCCAGCGCGCGGATGGCTCTGGCCTGGGTCAGCAACCGATCGCGCTGTGTTCGGGGCATGTCGGCAAACACCCGGCCGGCCTCCACGTCCTTGCCGGCCAAGGTCAGGATCAGCAACTGTTGACGCTGATGGCTGGGCTTGACCAGGGGCGAGCGGACGACCTGAGCGATCTCGGCTTGAGCGGGAGCAAACTCGCCATTGAGCGCCAGGGCCAACGCGAAGTTGGTGCGAATGTCCAGATTACCCGGCTCGCGCTGGCTGGCCTGGCGAAAGGCATTCACAGCGGCTTCGGTATCGCCCGCCATCACGGCGGCCGCGCCCCAGCGGTTGTAGGCGCTGGCGCTGTCCACCCGAGGCGCCGCACGGCTCAGGGTCTGGGCCGCGCCGGTCGGTTCGCCCGCCTGCAACTGCGCGGTGCCCAGCCCCAGCAGGGCCTGGGCATCGTCAGGCTGCTTGGCCAACGCGCCGCGAAACGCCCGAGCGGCGCCTTGGGCGTCACCTGCGGCGAGGCGGGCACTGCCGAGTTCGCGCATCACCTGAGGGTCCTGATTGGACACCACGGCGGCACGCTCGTACAGCGCCACCGCCGAACCGGGATCGCCCCGTCGTTCGACGTCGCTGGCCAGTTGCAGCAGCCGTGCCTGCTCGTCGGCGGGGCCAGTGGCCGAAGTGTTGGAAGGTGTGGAAGAGCACGCCGCGAGTACGGCGCAAGCAGCAAAAAGCGACAGGTGTGGCCAATGCAGTGGTGACAAACACGACTCCTTTACGAAGGCCTGGCGGCCATCGATCGAATGTTCTACACAGATGAGCGCTTGATGCAGCCCATGGGTGACTGGACAACCCGGGTTAAGTTCACTATCGCGCATTTCTCGGGCCGAAAGTGTCAGGTCCGACACATTAACCACCATCGCCGATTGCGCGCATGAATCGTTCTGCGCACTGTAAATGCACAAATGCCAAGCCGGCTTGAAGCCCAAGCCTCGATCGTGGATGGCGCCAATCGATGATTCCAGTTCGTTGTTTACGCCCCTTCAAGCAGTGGGCCGCCAGGGCCTGGGTGCTGGCGACGGTGCTCTGCGCAGCGTCGAGCGTCGCCGCGCAGGAAGATGAGCCCTGGCTGCTGCAGCCTTACGACTATCTGGTGATCGACCAGGACGTGCGCGGCGTGCTCGGCGAGCTGGGCCGCAACCTCAATGTGCCTGTCGTCATGACCGAGCAGGTCAAGGGCAAGGTGCATGGCAAGCTCAAGGCCGGCTCGGTGCACGAATTCATTTCTCGTGTGACCAGTGCCAATGGTCTGGTCTGGTATTTCGACGGCAGTACCCTGTTCGTCGACTCGGACAAGAATCTGCAAAACCGCATCTTCGACACCTCCAGGCTCAATGCACTGGCGGTGGACGCCACCCTGCAGCAACTGGCGTTCAACGGCGAACGCATCGCCGTCGATTACGACGCCGCCCACTCGGTAGTCAGCGTGTCGGGCCCGCCGGGCTATGTGGCGATGGTCGACCAACGTCTGGCAGCGCTGCGGCCCAAGGTATCCGGCCCGGGCGCCGAACGGGGCGTGCGGGTCTTCCGCGGTGGCGCCGAGCCCCAGGTGGTGTCCCAGAGCCGCTGACTTCCACTTCATTCCTTTACCCACCCAGGCCGTCAGGCCATCACCCGCAAGGAGACGTAAATGGCTGTCAACTCGATCGACCCCAGCGCCGCAGGCGCCGAACCCGCCAGCGGCGAAACTGAGTTCAACGCCGCCGTCGACAGTGCCACTGGCATGACCGACGAAGAGTTCACCGACACCATGATCACCGGTGCCATCACTGTTGCCGGACAAATGATCATCATGCCCAAGGCCAACGAGATTCTGAACGAAGGCATGTCCGACGAGTAAACCGTCGGGGCGAGCCCGGGCGCCCCGTTTCTTCTTCCGCTTGCAAGGGTATTGGCCATGACGCTGCCTGTTACCACCAGTTTGCCGCTTCCACCGCCCACCGTTGGCCAGGACATCGCCAGCCCCGCGTCTCAAAGTATTTTCGAGCACATGGCCCAGCAGGCCCAGGCCGTGCCGCAAGGTGCGAGCCCCAGCCAGCTGGGGGCCAAGGTCATGGACAACCTGGACGGGTTCATCGACCGCAGCCAACGCTTCGCTGCGCACGGAGCCGGCCAGGCGCCACAGCAATCGCCCATGCAGCCGCCCGCGCAACCCGGCCAGAGCGCTGAAAGCGGGCAACCGAAAACCACCGACCAGCAGCTCAAGCAAGTGGTCGATTCCCTGAGCGTCATGTTCGACCATTCCATCGAAACCCAGATGGTGGTGCGCGGTGCCACCCAGGTATCAGGCGCCGCCAACACACTGTTGCGTGGCCAATGACAGCGCTCAGGATGGACGACAAGGCATGAGACGACTGGCCCGATTGATCGCCCTGGCAGCATTGCTGTGCATGCTGCAGGCTTGCAAGACCGAGCTCTACACCAATTTGTCCGAGCGCGAGGCTAACAGCATGGTTGCCGCCTTGCTGCACCAGGGCATTCCGGCGGGCCGGGTGGTGCAAAAGGACGGGCGTCTGACCGTGACCGTTGCCGAAGACCGCTTCGCCGAAGCCATGACCATCCTCGACGAGGCGGGTCTGCCTCGCCAGGACTTTGCCAACCTGGGCCAGGTGTTCAAGAGCAACGGCCTGGTGTCCTCGCCCGTGCAGGAGCGGGCGCAGTTGATCTATGCCCTGAGCGAAGAACTGGCGCACACCGTTTCCGAAGTCGATGGCGTGGTTTCGGCCCGCGTCCATGTGGTGCTGCCGGACAACGATCTGCTCAAGCGCAATGTGGCCCCGTCTTCGGCGTCGGTGTTCATCCGCTATGAGGCCGGTATGGACGTACAGCGACTGATCCCACAGATCAAGACGCTGGTGGCCAACGGCATCTCCGGCCTGAGCTACGACGGCGTCTCGGTGATCCCCGTGGAAGCGGCAGCCAGAAGTGCAGAGCAAGTGGCGCCGCCGCTCAAATCCTTCATGGGCATCTGGATTCTCGCCTCCAGCAGCAGCTTGGCCACCCTGATATTCAGCATCATGGCCCTGATGATCGTCGCGCTGGCGGGTGCGCTGATCTACCTGATTCGCCGCGACCGCCGGCCCCACAGTTACGCCCTCGTTCAGCAACCATGAGTACCCATGCCATGAGCAGTGCTGCCCTGAACACCCCGTTGCAACCCGACTGGACCGAGTTCGCCGCGCAACCCCTGAGCGCTGTGCACCTGAGCCGCCTGCAGGCCTGTTTCGAAGGCCTGGGCCTGCCCTTGACCACCTTGCAGGCCATGCTCGAGCAACCCCGGTTCCAAAGCCGCCTGACACGGTTGCTGGAGCAGCGTCATGGCCTCTCGCCGTTGGACCAACTGACCCCACCGGTCGCTGCCGATGTGCCCGCGTCAATGCTGCCCGCCATGGACATCGACGCGCTCAGCCGTGCCTGTGGGGTGGTGTACTGGGCCCGCGCCTTCACCGGCGAGATCCGCGCAGCGCAGGTTCTGCAATTGCGTGAGAGGTTTGGTGACGCCCTGTATCAGTTGGCATTGAACAGCCGCGAATTGGCCAGCGACGAGCCGCTGCCCGCCGGCCTTGAAGCGCTGGACGAAGCGGTCAGCCGCGAGGGCGAGAATTGCCTGCATGCCTGGCTCAATGATCAACCTCGCGCACTGGGCGCCTGGCAGCGTCTGAAAGTCCGCGACCGGCGCAGCACCGAAAGTCTGCCTGAACCGGTACTGCAACGCGGCCCGGCGATCATGCGCAGCGTGGTGCAATGGCGCAACGCCCAAGGCGAGGGCGGCCTGTGAGCCAACTGCCCAGCCAGCCCGGCAAGCGCATCCTCAGCCCCGCCGAAGCGCAGCATTGGACCGAAGGTTACGCGTTCCTCGAGCAGGCTCGCCAGCAAGCGGCGTCGTTGCTCGAAGGCACCGCGCAAACCGTCGAGCAAGCGCGCGCCGAAGGCTTTGCGCAAGGCCGGGAAGAGGGCGCTGCGGCGGCAGCAGCGCTGTTGCTCGCCACTCATGGGCAGGTAGACCGTTACCTTTCAGGGCTGGAGGGGCAATTGGCGGCGCTGGCGTTGGACGCCGTGCGCCAGTTGCTCGAAGACCAGGACCATGAAGCGTTGCTGGCCGGGCTGGTGCGCAAGGCCCTGCCGACCTTTCGCGACGAACACCGATTGACCCTGCGCGTCGCGCCCGAACACCACAGGGCGGTAGGCGAACTGCTCGGTGATGATCCGCGTATCGAAGTACTCAAGGACGCGGCGCTCGGTCCACGCCAGGCACTGCTGAGCAGCCCGGCGGCGGTGATCGACCTGAGCCTGGACGCGCAACTGCAGGGCCTGCGCAACGCCCTGGGGCTGGCGCGATGAGTGCGGCGTTCGACTTCGCCGCCATCGTCCCAAGGCTCGCGCAACGCTTGCACAGCGCCCAACCTCGACCGGTGCGCGGCCGGGTGCGGCGCATTCGCGGCATCATGGTCTACGCCAGCCTGCCCATGGCCCGCATCGGTGAACTGTGTCAGTTGTACGACCCGGTCACCGGCCGCGGTATTCCCGCCGAAGTCGTGGGCTTCGAAAATGACGAAGCCGTGCTCACGCCCATCGGCGAACTGGAAGGGTTGTCCACCCGCTGCGAAGTGATTCCCACCGGTGAGCTGCTCAGCGTGCCCGTCGGCGAGCATCTGCTGGGCAGGGTCATCAGTCCCTTGGGTGAATGGCTGGACGGCGACCGAGGTACCCAGCCGCTGCAGGTGCAGCGCTACCCGGTGCACGCCGAACCGCCCGCGCCGTTCAGCCGACTGTTGATCAAGCATCCGCTGCAACTGGGCATTCGCGCCATCGACGGCCTGTTGACCGTCGCCCGCGGCCAGCGTGTGGGCATCTTCGGTGAGCCGGGGGTGGGCAAGTCGTCGTTGCTGGCCAGTATCGTCAAGGGCACCGACGCCGACGTGATCGTGCTGGGGCTGATCGGCGAACGGGGCAGGGAAGTGCGCGAGTTGCTCGACGTACAACTGGACGCGGCGGCCCGGGCCCGCACGGTGGCCGTGGTGGCGACCTCGGACCGTCCCGCCATGGAACGGGTCAAAGCTGCCCACGTTGCCACCAGCCTGGCGGAGTATTTTCGTGACCAGGGCAAACACGTGTTGCTGCTGATGGACAGCGTCACCCGTTTCGCCCGGGCGCAACGAGAGATCGGCCTGGCCGCTGGCGAACCGCCGACCCGCCGCGGCTTTCCGCCGTCGTTTTTCGCCGCATTGCCCAGGCTGCTCGAACGTGCCGGCCCCGGCGCGATGGGTACCATTACCGGGCTGTACACGGTGTTGGTGGAGGGCGACGGCAGCCTCGACCCGGTGGCCGAAGAAGTGACCTCGATCCTGGACGGTCATATCGTCCTCAGCGCCGCCCTGGCCCAGCGCAATCATTTTCCGGCCATCGATGTGCTGCGCAGCCGCAGCCGCCTGATGGAGGCGGTCAGTCGCCCGCTGCAACGCCGCTGCGCCGCTGCCATCCGTGAATCCATGGCCCAGTACGACGAAGTCGAGCTGCTGCTGCGGGTGGGCGAGTACCGCAGCGGCACGGACGCGGGCATCGATGCCGCCGTAGCTAGACAACCTGCCATTGAGGCGTTCCTGCGCCAGCCTGCCGACCAGTACGTAAGCTTCGGCGACACCCTCAAAGCCATGTCGGGGCTTCTGGAATGATCGTTTCCGCCGCTGATCTGACCGCCCTGAGCCGCCTGCGTACCCTTCGCGAGCGCCAGGCCGCTCGGGCGTTAAGCGAACAGCGAGCCAAAAGCGCCGAGCTGTGTCACCAGCGACAGGCCGCCGAGCAGGCGTGCAGCCTCTACCAGCAGCGCTATGAAGCGCAGCGTGATGCCGATTGGCAAGAGCAACTGCGCCAGCCGCTGGGCTATTTGGAACTGCAAGCCTTCCAGGACCGTGAGGCCCAGGGCCGGGCCGGCCTGCAAGCGCTGTACAACGCTCGCGACCAGGCCATCGCCGCCCATGACGCCAGCGAGCAGGAGTGCGCGCAGCGGCAGGCGGCACTGGCCCAGCGACAACGCCAGGTGCAGGCGCTGGCGGATCTCGGCGTCCGGCAGCAGCGGCTCGAGCAGCACCGCGCTGAAACCCTGGCCGACTTGATCAATGAGGACATCCCCCACCATGTCGCCCGTTGACGCGCCCCAGGCGTTGCAGTTGCCAGTGATGCCATCCACGGCGATCGACGCGTTGAACCTGTTGTTGCGGCCGCGCGAGCCTTTGAGCTGGCACTGGGCTGGCCAGGTGCGACAGGTCAGCTTCATGGCTGCCCCGACGAGTGCGGGTGACGCCCTGTGCTTGCCGTTCAGTTGCGATGAACAGCCGGGTTGTCTGTGGCTGAGCGCCGACGCCCTGCACAGCCTGACGCCTGATCTGGCCGCCGCCCTGGAGGCGGCTGATCCTGGCCAACGGGCCCTGCTGTTCGAATTCGCCTTGCTCGACGCCCTGAACCCTGTGGAAGCGGCTTTGGGCAGCACGGTGATCTTCACCGAGGGCCCACAGCAGCTCGCCGAGGCGGTCGCCGTAGGGCTGCGTATCGATGAGCACACTCTGAGCCTGGTACTGGGCCCGCGCCTGCTACAGCGACTGGCCGAGCATTGGCAGACCTGCACGCCGGCCCGCCCGGGCCATTGGCCGCACCTGGCCTTGCCGGTGGCCTTGGAGCGCGGCTGGCAGCGCCTGGAACCCGGCGACTGGGCCGAGCTGGTGCCGGGGGCGGTGGTGATGCTCGAGCCGCGCATGCGTCTGGTCGTCAACCACCAGCACGGCGCTGCCGTCGCGCTCCAGGGGCCCAACACCCTGCAATTATTGACCTCCCTCGATTTCGATTCCACCCCAAGGACTTGCCCCATGCCGACGCCCCCCACCGAGCCGCTGGACACCACCCCCCTGACCTTGGTGTGCGAGGTCGGTCGCTGGCAGCTGCCACTGGCCGAATTGCGCACCTTGGCCGAAGGCAGCGTCCTCACCGTGCCAGGCGGGCAGGGCGATGCGGTGCAGCTGTGCGTCGACGGCCAGGTCATCGGCAGCGGTGAGCTGGTACGCATCGGCGAAGGTCTGGGTGTGCGGGTAACGAGCCTTGCCCATGAATGAAGTGCAACCCAACCTGATCGAGATCATCGTGGTGGTCTCCACCATCGGCCTGGTGCCGCTGGCGGTGGTGACCATGACCGGCTTCCTGAAGATCTCGGTGGTGCTGTTCCTGATTCGCAACGCTCTGGGGGTGCAGCAGACCCCGCCCAATCTGGTGCTGTATGGCATTGCCTTGATCCTGACCGTCTACGTCACTACGCCATTGGTGGGTGAAATGGCTCGGCAGTTCGAGAACCGCCCCATGAGCCTGCAGAGCGTCGAAGACATCGGCGAAACCGCAGACGCCTTGCGGGGCCCGCTGCAGGCGCACCTGAACCGGTACACCACCGACACCGAGAAAGCCTTTTTCATGCAGGCCACCGAAAGCGTCTGGAGCGAGGAAGCGCGGGCCGACCTTCGCGACGATGACCTGGTGGTGTTGATCCCGGCATTCGTCAGTTCCGAGCTGACCCGCGCCTTCGAGATCGGCTTTCTGCTGTACATCCCCTTTCTGGTGATCGACCTGATCGTGTCCAATGTGCTCATGGCCATGGGCATGATGATGGTGTCGCCCACCTTGATTTCGATTCCCCTGAAGATCTTCCTGTTCGTTGCCGTCAGTGGTTGGTCGCGGCTGATGCACGGGTTGATCATGAGTTACGGAGGCTGACGTGGGCCAGGACGTCTTCCTCGGGCTGCTCAACGATGCGCTGATGACGGTGTTGCTGCTGTCGGCGCCGGCCCTGGCCGTGGCCATCCTGATCGGTTTTGGCGTGGGCCTGCTGCAAGCGCTGACCCAGATCCAGGACCAGACCTTGCCCCAGGCGGTGAAACTGGTGGCCGTGCTTCTGGTACTGATCTTCGTTGGGCCCTTGCTGGCCGGACAGGTGGTGAATCTGGCCAGCCATGTGCTGGACAACTTCGCCGTGTGGACCCGCTAAGGTCATGGCCCAGTGAACTTCGCCAGTACCACGGCCCTTTTCGAACTGGCCTATCCCTACCTGACGGCGCTGTCCCTGGCAGTCGCCCGGGCACTGGGCATGGTGCTGATCACCCCGGCGTTCAATCGGCTGGGCTTGACCGGCATGATTCGCTCTGCCGTCGCGGTGGTGATCGCGCTGCCGGTGGCCCCGGCAGTGTTTGCAGCCCTGACCTCGGGCCAGGACCCCTCGACGCTGGCCCTGATGGGCTTGATGATCAAGGAAATGACCATTGGCCTGCTGGTTGGCCTGGTGTTTGGCATTCCGTTCTGGGCGGCGGAAGTGGCCGGGGAACTGATCGACCTGCAACGTGGCTCGACCATGGCCCAGTTGCTGGACCCGCTGAGCGCCGGCGAGTCCAGCATCACCTCGACCTTGCTGAGCATCACCCTGATCGCGTTGTTCTTCATGTCCGGCGGGTTCACCCTGGCCATCGATGGCCTGTACCGCAGCTATCAGTTGTGGCCCGCACTGGAATTCATGCCGGTGGTGGGGCAGGGCACGGCACTGGAAATCATGCGCATCCTGGATCGGGTCATGGAGATCGGCGTGCTGATGGTCGCCCCCATCGTCATCGCCTTGCTGGTGGCGGATCTGCTGCTGGCCTACGTATCGCGCATGGCGCCGCAGTTGCATGTCTTCGACTTGTCGCTGCCGCTGAAGAATTTGCTGTTCTCGTTTCTGATGGTGGTCTACGTGGCGTTCCTGGTGCCCTACATGCTGGCCGAATTGGGCAATATGCGCGGACTGTTCCAGGTGCTGGAAACGGCAGTCAACGGCTGAGGGCCCTGCATCGTGAGCAATGACACGTGAGCAATGACAGCAGCGAAGAGAAGTCGCTTCCGGCCTCGACGAAGAAGCTGCGCGATGCACGCAACAAGGGCCAGGTGCCCAAGAGTCAGGACCTGGTCACCGGCATGGTGATCCTGGCCTGCACGGTATGCCTGGCCGCTACCGCCAGCGATGTCGTGGTCAAGGCCCGGGAGCTGCTGGAGCTGGTGGCGCGCATCTACGTCGAGCCGTTTGCCAGTGTCTGGCCGCGGGTGCAAGGGCTGGCCATCGAACTGCTGTTCGCCGCCGCCTGGCCGGTGCTCACGGTGACTGTGGCAACGGTGATCCTGACCAACGTCACGGTGATGGGCGGGGTGATTTTTTCTGGCGAGCCGATCAAGCCGCAATACGAACGTATCGATCCCGTGCAGGGTTTCAAGCGGATCTTTTCGATGCGCAGCGTCATCGAAGTGCTCAAGACCCTGTTCAAGCTGGTGGTGCTGAGCGTGGCCTTCGTGCTGGTGTATCGCACCGGCTTGCAGAGCCTGATGGAGTCCGCGCGCTGCGGCGCACCTTGCGTTTACTCATCGTTCTTCCAATTGCTGACGCCTCTGGTAATCACCGGGATCATCGCCTTCCTGGCGGTTGGCCTGCTCGACGTGCTGATGCAGCGCTGGCTGTTCGGCCGGGAAATGCGCATGACCAAGAGCGACCAGAAGCGCGAAAACAAGGATTCGGACGGCGATCCACTGATCAAGCGTGAACGCCACCGTCAGCGGCGGGCGATGCAGGCGTTGGCCACCAAGCGCGGCGTGCACAACGCCACGCTGATCATCGGCGAAGCGGGTGGCTGGGCCGTTGCGGTGCGCTATGTGCGGGGCGAAACCCCAGTGCCGGTGATCGTCAGTCGGGCGGGGCCGGAGGATTCGGCGAAGCTGGTGGCCGAGGCCAGCCAGCACGGCATCGCCCGGGCGGTGAACAGCCGATTGGCGCAGCGCATCGCCGTCAAGGCAGTGGGCGAAGCGGTCCCCGATGACACCTTCCAGGCCGTAGCTGACATCCTGGTGGGGGCGCGCTTGATATGAACGTCCAGCCACGGAGTAATCAGGTGACGCCGTTCTTGATAAAAGCATTTGGCCATGTTTCACCGCGATCATTGGCACGCATCTGCCTCGCCGTTTCTGACGCCATGTTCCCGACGCCGCGCAATAAATTTATCTTCAGTATTTACTGTGACCTACCGGTCATTTCAACAGCGGCGACGCTGAACGCAACACGCGTACGGTGTACTTTCTTTCGTGTCGAAACGCGCTTCGGACCCGGGCTTCGAAGCACGCTTCAACATGCAGTTTCGGTGAGAGTACCTTGGACATGTTGTCCTTCCCTTAAGCAAGGAGAAACATTGAGATGAGCACCACTCCAACAACCGGTTCCACTGGCGGCGGCGCTGATGCAGCCATCGAAAAAATGACCGCTGCCTTCGATTCCGCAATCGAGAAATCGGCAGAGATCACCAAAGTCACCACCGAGAAGAAGACTGAGCTCGACGCCGCGAAACAGCGTCCTCAGAACTGATTCTCAGGCGGGCAACGTTCAGCGTTGCCCGCCTGTCCGTTTGCGCAGTGCGTGGCGCAACGGCACCTTGCAACCTGCGCAGCACGTTGCGCGATCGATCCCGCCTCAAACGTATTTTCAGTGTGGCGCCGATAGCGGCGACACCTTTTCGAACATGCAAGAGTGAGAACTGACTGTGATCGCTTTGCTCGCCAATCCCGCTGTCACTGCCCCGCAATTGAGCGTCATCGGCGGCTTGCATGCCGGCGTTACCCTGGCGCTGGACGGGCCGGGGTACCGGATCGGAACCGATGTCGACAGCGACATCCTGTTGGCCGACTCCGGCGTCCTTCCGGGCCATGCGATGCTGCGTTTCAAGGGCCGCGGCATAGCCGTCGAAGCTGTCGCCGGCGATGTGCAAGTGGGCGAACGCACCGTGGCTCGAGGCACCGGGTATCGCTGCCCATTGCCCGTGCAACTTCAGATCGGTCAGGCCCTGCTACAGATCAGCGCGCCGCAACCGTTGGCCGCGCCACTGCCACCGACGCTGTTGTGGGCGCAACGGCATCTGCCGCTGCTGGCCATGGCAGCGGTGACGCTGACCGTCGGCCTGTACTCGGCGATGAGCGTCAGTCAGTCCGCGCCCCAGCCTCAGGTGAATCTGGCGGCGCTGGAGGCCCCGGTCCCGCCGCCTGCCAGTGAGCAAGACGTGGCCCAGGCGCTGCGCCAGCAACTGAGCGAGGCGCGTCTGCCGATGCTCAGCGTGACCGCCGAAGACAATTACCTGCGGGTCAGCGGCGAGCTCGATGCCGACCAGCGCGCACGCTGGGGCAGTGTGCAGCAATGGTTCGACAGCCACTACGGCCATGACTACCTGCTGCACAATGCCGTCACCCTGCGCGCGCCGATGGCACAGCCGCGAGTGCGCATCCAGGGCGTGTGGCTGGGTGACAAGCCTTATGTGGTGGGCGAGCGGGGCGAACGGCTGTATCCCGGCGCGGCCATGGCCGAAGGGTGGGTGCTGCAACGCATCGAGCCTGAGCAACTGGTACTGAGCCGTAACGGCAACGAGTTCAAATTGTCCCTATGAGCATGCGCCGTTGAGAATCGACCCCCGCCGACTCGGTGAACTGCTGCGCCTGGATGCCACACGACCCCAGGCCCTGGAAAAATCTGCACCCAGTGCTGCCGACCCGGCCCGCGCCGCATTCGAGCAGGCCTTGCGTGCGCGCCGCGCCGCCAGCAGTGGTGCCCTGCGCCGCGAGATCGAGCGCCTGGCACAACCGGTGATCGACGACCCGGGCATCTTCACGCCGACCCGCTCGCTGGAGATCCTCCAGCATCTGATCGATACCCTGTTGCCGCAGATGGGCGCCGAACCCGAGGTGCAGGCCTTGGCCATCAGCCTGCTGGAAGACGAGATCGCCCAGCATCGCGCCCTGGAACAGCAGTTGGCCGTGAGCGAACCGCTGTGAGTGTGCGCGAGCGTGACGTGACCCAGTGGCTGCACGCCAAGGGTGCGTTGTATGCGCGCAGTGGTCAGCATCAGAAAGGCCTGGCCTATCTGCTGATGGCCAACCGCATCGCGCCGGACGACATCAATGTGCTGCGCAGCCTGGCCGGGGTGTTCACCGGCCACGGCGACGGCCAGCGTGCCTTGAGCGCCATCGGCCGCTTGAGCCAATTGGAAGGCCCCACACTGAGCCAGCAACTGCTGCGGTGCCGAGCACTGTGGGTGATGGGCGACCACGTCGAAGCACGACGGTGCTTTCGCGACTACCTGCAGAGCACCCGCGACGCCGCTACCGAGCAACCGGATCACAGGAGCAGCCCATGACCCTGGCCCCCCTCAACCGCCTGGCGCAACTGGCTTCGCAGCGCAGTGACGTGGTGATCGCCGCGTTCATGATGCTGGCAGTGGTGATGATGATCATGCCGCTGCCCACTGGACTGGTGGACGTGCTGATCGCTTTCAACATGGCCTTCAGCCTGCTGATCCTGGTGGTGGCGTTCTACGTTGCACGCTCCGTGGACTTCTCCGCGTTACCGCCCATCATCCTGCTCAGCACGCTGTTCCGCCTGTCCCTGTCGATCACCACCACCCGCCTGATCCTGCTCGATGGCGACGCTGGGGAGATCGTGGCTGCATTCGGCGAGTTCGTGATCGCCGGCGAAGTGGTGATTGGTCTGGTGGTATTCCTGATCATCACCGTGGCCCAGTTCCTGGTCATCACCAAGGGCGCGGAGCGGGTGGCCGAAGTGGCGGCGCGGTTCACCCTGGATGCCATGCCCGGCAAGCAGATGAGCATCGACAACGACCTTCGCAACGGTGACATCGAGCCACAGGAAGCGCGTTTGCGTCGCGGTCGGCTGGAGCGTGAAAGCCAGCTATACGGGGCCATGGACGGGGCGATGAAATTCGTCAAGGGCGACGCCATCGCCAGCCTGGTGATCCTGTTCGTCAACCTGTTCGGTGGGCTGGCGATAGGCATGGTCAAGCGCGACATGGCGTTCGGCGACGCCGTGCACACCTACTCGTTGCTGACCGTAGGCGACGGCTTGATCGCGCAGATTCCGGCGCTGCTGATCGCCGTGGCCGCGGGCATCGTGGTCACCCGCGTCGCCTCCGAAGACGACCGCGACCTGGGCACCGAAATCGTCACCCAGCTCGGCGCCAATCAGCGTGCGCTGGCGCTCACCTCCCTGATTCTGTTGGGCATGGCGTTCATTCCCGGATTCCCGGCCCCGGTGTTTCTGGTCATAGCGGCCATTCTCGGGGGCGCGGCGTTCGCCATGCACCGGCGTACGCAGGCCAGTCAGGTCGCCGCCGAAACGATGAGCGCCCAGGCCTTGCAGCCTGTGAGCACCCCACCGGATGTGGAAAGCGAGGAAGCGGATGACCGCTCGTTCCGGGTGGTGCTCTGGGTCAGCGAGGCGCTGCGTCAGGAGTGCACCCTGACGCAATTGCGTGAGCGTGCCGAGGACGTCCGTCAGGACTTGATGCTCGAACTGGGCATCCAGTTTCCTGCGGTCGGTGTGCGCGTCGACAAGCAGGCGGCGGCCGAGCGCTTCAGCATCGACCTGGAGGGGGTGCGGGTCTCTGGTTCCGCGCTGCCACTGGGGCACGTGCTGGCACTGGACGAGGCGGTCCATTTGCAACTGTTGGGCGTGGAGTTTCAACCCGGCACCGCGCTGCAGCGCAAGCGCGACACGCTGTGGGTCAAGGCCCAACAGCGCGAGGCACTGGAAGAGGCCGGTATCGGTTACCTGCACATGGACCAGGCCATTGGCGAGTACCTGCGCCTGACCCTGCGCCGCTATGCCGGCGACTTCCTCGGCATCCAGGAAACCCGAGCCTTGTTGACCCAGATGGAAGGGGAGTATCCGGAGCTGGTCAAGGAGGCGCTGCGCTGCACGCCGATCCAGCGGGTGGCGGAGATTTTCCGTCGGCTGCTGGATGAGGGCATCCCCGTGCGCAACCTGCGGGCATTACTCGAAGCACTGGTGGAGTGGGGGCCGCGGGACCTGGAGTTGCACGTGATCAGTGAGCACGCCCGCTCGGCGCTGGCCCGGCATATCTGTCACCAGCATGCCGATGCCCATCGGGTGATCTGCGCCTACGTGTTGGATCGCCCGCTAGAGGATGCGATGCGTCAGGCCCTGCGCCGAGCCGAACCAGGGCGTGCGGCGGGGTTGCCGGAAGACCTGACGCGCGCGGTGGTCGAGCGGGTGCGCAAAGAGTTCGATGGCATGAGCGGCGACCTGGATGCGGTGGTCATGGCCTCCGCCGACCTGCGCCGCTATCTGCGGCAGATGCTGGTGCGCCACGACCTGGATGTGCCGGTACTGAGCTATCAGGATCTGACCCGCGAATACACCTTGCAGTCGCTGGCCGCCATCGGCTTGCCCGAAGGCACGCTCGGACGTCTGCACGGCGCCCCCGAGCGAGCCCTGGCGCAATGAGTCCCCAGACACCGCATCCCCACCTGCCAACCCCAGGAATCCATCAATGAGCCAACCCTACCTCTGGCCCCGCTTCATGCTGCTGCTCGCCACCGCCTTATGGGTGCTGCAAGCCCAGGCTCTGGAGGTCGACCCCAATGGGGGGCGGCGCATCGATATCGGATTGGGCGAAGGCCGCATCGTGCGCTTCGCCTCACCGGTGGAATCGGTGTTTGTCGCCGACACTGCCGTGGCCGATATCCGCGTAGTGTCGCCGGGCGTGGCTTACGTGTACGGCAAGGCCAGCGGGGAAACCAACCTGATTGCCCTGGGCGATGACGAGAGCACCCAGGGCTCGGTCCAGCTGCGCGTTGCCCCGGCTGCCGCGCAAGCCATGCGGGACCGTAACCCAGCCAACCTGGTCGAGGTGCAGCCTGCCGGCAAGCGTCTGTTGGCCAAGGGCAGCACGGCCGACGTCACCTCGGCGCTGGAACTCAATGCCATGTTGGTGAGCGGCTCCAGCCCGCAAGATCCGCCGATCAACACCACCACCTACGCCCGCGGCTCGCCACAAGTGAACATCCGCGTGCGTTTTGCCGAGGTGTCA
The DNA here is from genome assembly GCF_002379585.1 of Pseudomonas sp. UBA4194. Classification (GTDB taxonomy): domain Bacteria; phylum Pseudomonadota; class Gammaproteobacteria; order Pseudomonadales; family Pseudomonadaceae; genus Aquipseudomonas. Next base: position 8,077 of record NZ_DFUE01000003.1, on the reverse strand, counting down.
CGTCAGCAATTGCTGCAATACGGGGTGAACTGGAACGCGCTGATCAGCAGTGGCAACTTCACCTTCGGCCTGGTCACCGGCGGACCGCTGGCCAGCGCTGCCGCCGCCGGAGCCACCAACGCCATCGGCGCCGGGTTCAGCAGCGGCAGCGCCAATATCGACGTGCTGCTCGACGCCCTGCAAAGCAACGGTTTCCTGGAGATTCTGGCCGAGCCCAATATCACCGCCGTCAGCGGCCAGACGGCGAGTTTTCTGGCGGGCGGCGAGATTCCGGTGCCGGTACCGGTGAACAGCGAACTGGTGGGCATCGAATACAAGCCTTTCGGGGTCTCCCTGCAATTCACGCCAACCCTGCTGCCGAACAACCGCATTGGCCTGCAGGTGCGTCCAGAGGTCAGCAGCCTGTCTACGGTCAACCCGGTCCAGATCGCCGGCTTCAGCATCCCCAGCTTCCAGGTGCGTCGTGCCGACACCCGGGTGGAAGTGGGCAGCGGCCAGACCTTCGCCATCGCCGGACTGTTCCAGCGCAGCAATTCCCAGGACATGGACAAACTGCCGCTGCTGGGGGACATCCCGGTGATGGGCAACCTGTTCAAGTCCAAGCGGTTCCAGCGTAGCGAGACCGAACTGGTGATCCTGATCACCCCGTATCTGGTCGAACCCAGCTCGACGCATGATCTGGCCACGCCGCTGGACAGTGATGGCAACAACCCGGCGCGCCAGCTGGCAGCGGGTACCGGCACACTGCCCACTCATTCGGAGTTTGGTTTCTATGTCGATTGATCGCCTGGCTGTGCCATTGCTGTGCGTCGTACTGGGCGGTTGCGCCACGGAGCTGGAGGTGCCGGCCTACGATTCGGACTACACGCGCCAGGGCGCCACCACGGTGCCTGCCGCCTGCCTGGGGCAGGCCGAGCCGGGACCCAACCAGACCCTACGCCTGCCCATGGGCTGCGCCAACAACCTCAACCTGCAGCGCATGGCCGAACGCAGCGCCGATCTGCAACGGGGACGAACCATGGGGCCCACATTGTCGGCGCCGCTGGGGCGAGCGGCGGAGCGCTACATCCAGGGCGAGCAGGCGCCTCTGGGGCCCGCGCCGGCAACCACCAGCGAGGTGCCCGTGCAGCCTTGAGGGGGGGCGGGTGTGAAGCAAGAGAAGAGGGGCCTGGGCCCCTCGCTCACTCAACGCGTTCCGTAGATCACCATCGTCTTGCCGCGTACGTGCACCAGACTGCGTTCTTCCAGTTCCTTGAGCACTTGCCCCACCATCTGCCGAGAACAGCCCACGATACTGCCGATTTCAAGTCGGGTGATGCGTATCTGCATGCCATCGGGATGGGTCATGGCTTCCGGTTGCTTGCACAGATCCAGCAGGCAGCCGACGATGCGGCCACTGACGTCGACGAAGGCCAGATCACCGACCTTGCGCGTGGTGCGCCGCAAGCGCTGAGCAATCTGTTTGCCCAGGTCGAAGAGGATCACCGGATTGCGTCGGGCCAGCTCGCGAAAGCGCTGATAGCTGATATCCGCCACTTCGCATTCGGTTCGAGCCCTGAGCCAAGGGCTGTTGCCCGTGTGCTGGTGGGCGGTGGCAAACAAGCCAAGTTCGCCGAAATAGTCCCCGGGGTTCAAATAAGCAATGATCATCTCGCGACCGTCTTCGTCCTCGATGAAGAGGGTGACGGAGCCTTTAATGATAAAAGACAGTGTTTCACGGCGCTCATCCACACATTGAATATGTGAGTTGGCGCCAAAGCGGCGGCGCTGGCTATAGGCCAGTAATTTTTCCACGTTCGAACTATTGACGGTTTGCGGAAGCATGTTTGATATCTCGCAAGTAGACCATCGGTGCGACAACATCGCCCATTGCGCGCGAGGCCTTTTGCACAATGGGGCAGGGGAGTTGTCAATGAAAAGCGCTTAATGATCGCGGGTAACAATGCGCAATATGCTGCACATCACAGCGGCCGGGGCTTACGGGACCTCTAGCCCAAGTAGTGGCACAATGCTTTATTCTTTGTCTTTAGAGTCATGGCTCTACGCTAAACATGAACTAGTTAGTATCATTGCTCTATTTAGTTGTGGGATAGATGGCGATCGAGGCAAAGGGCGGGTCAGAATGCTGCCGCAGACGTTGCGCATTGAAAGGCTCCGAAGTCGGTTGGATTGAGACGATCAAATCTAACGAATTACAGTAACAGAGGGATGTTTCATTCTCACGATCGGCGAGTCGGCGCACGGAAATGGCGCGACACTGCAACAAAAAAGTGCGGCATCAAGCCAATATGAGAACAGGTTCATAACTATTGAAAGTTCGCTGACAGCGCTAATTTAATCCACGTATGCTTCAACCTGAAGCGATTCAGGGTTGAAAGATTTTCAAGGGAAAGTTGAGCAGCCAATGAAGAACCTGCATGGGATCAGCGCCTTTCTGGAATCCGTCAACAGCGGCACCTTCACGGTGGCGGCCGAGCGCCTGGGCGTGTCCACTGCCGCGGTGAGCAAGAACGTGGCTGTGCTGGAACGGCAGTTGGGGGTGAGGCTGTTCAACCGCAGCACCCGACGTCTTTCGCTCACCGATGAAGGCCAGGTGTTCCTGGACATGGCAGGGTCGGCAGTGCACCTACTCGAGGAGGCCGTCGCGAAGATGTCCCAGGCTCAGGCATCACCTTCGGGTACGGTGCGCATCTCGGTCGGCATGTCGTTCGGCCGGCGCTGGGTGATACCGCTCCTGCCTGGCCTGGCCGAAAAATATCCCCAGCTCAAGCTCGAGGTAGACCTGGATAACCGGCCGGTCGACCTGCTGGCCAGTGGTGTTGATATAGCCGTGCGCAGCGGCGTGGTCGAGCCTTCCAATCTGGTGGCCCGAAGGTTTTGTGAACAACCGTTGGTACTGCTGGCCAGCGCGGGCTATCTGGCGGAAGCAGGGATGCCCACCACACCCGAGGCGCTGATCGACCACCGCTGCATCTGCATGCGCTGGACTGACAAACCGGTTTCCCCTTGGCATTTCAAGGACGGGCATGGCTCGGTCGTGGCCATTACACCGCGGGCACAGATGGTCGCCAGCGACCCGGACGCACTGCTGGATCTGGTACTTGCCGATGTGGGGATTGCACAGTTGGCGCTGAATGTTGCCTGGCCGTATCTGCGTTCTGGAGCATTGAAATTGGTTATGGCGGATCTGCACCACCCCGGGGAGGGCGAGATGGTGCTGTATTACCCGCATCGCCAGCATATGGCGCGGCGAGTGAAGGTGGTGGTCGATGAGCTGTTGACCCATTTCGGTCAGGCAACGGACTTGCACCTCACTCGCGCAGACGTGCTGGCTCGTCTTTAGTTGCTGACGCCGCCCGCGCCACTGCCCGTACCCTGGCCGGAGCTTGCGCCGTTGCCAGTGCCGGTGCCCATCGAGCCTTTGTTGGCGCCGCTGCTGTTGCCGGTGCCGTTGCTCATGGAGCCTTGGCCCGATGGGGCCTGACCACTGGTGGCACTGCCACTGCTGCTGTTGGCGTCGTTGCTGCGACCGTTGCCCATCTCGTTACCGGTACGGACATCGTTGCTGGTGCTCGGGGTGGACGGAGTAGGTTCCTTGCCAGGCGGGACAGAACCTGCGACAGCGGCCATGGAACCGGCAGACAGCAGCCCGATCAGGGCAAAGTGAGCGATCTTTCTTGTGATCATGGTACTTCTCCGTTGTGGGATTACACGGAATTAAGGCAACGCCGCTCGTCGAAGGGTGCCCGCTAGCCGACCAACGGTAGTGTTACCCTCACTGCGCTTTCGATCCTCGATCAATCCAAGGAGCCCATGGTGATGATCAAAAAACTCGCCCTCGCATTGCTGCTTTTTTCAGGAATGGCGAACGCCGATCTGCCGATTCACACCGATCTTCCCCTTAGCTACGTGGAGAAGGCTGCGCCGGAAACGGCCGGCAAGCCGCTGGTGATCTTCATGCATGGGTACGGCAGCAACGAGCTCGACCTGTTTGCGCTGTACACCGGTTTGCCTGCCGATTACACCTATCTGTCGGTACGTGCACCCATCACCCTGGCGCCGGGTCGCTTCCAGTGGTTCCGACAGACCTCGAACGAGCGCGACTACAACGGCGAAACCGCCGATCTGGCCCAATCGACCCACACGTTGAGCAGCTTCATCGACCAGGCCGTGAACAAGTACCACCCACCGGCGCGCAAGGTCTACCTGGTGGGTTTCAGCCAGGGCGCAATGATGAGCTATGAACTAGCGCTGCGCGCGCCTGAGAAGGTCGGCGGCATCGCCGCCTTGAGCGGCAAGATCCTCCCCGTGCTGCGCAACGAACTGAAGAACATCCAGGGCTTTGGCAATCTGGCGGTGTTCATCGGTCATGGCACCGCCGATCAGCGCATTCCGCTCGCGGGTGCGACTCAAGCCGACGAATTTCTCAGGCAGCATGGCTTGCAAGCAGCAATGCGCACCTATCCGGGGTTGACCCATTCCATCAACCCGCAGGAGATAGCCGACTTGAAAGGGTGGCTGCTTGAGCGCAACGCTGGGTAAGCCGGGTAGCCGCGAATCATGCGCATATGGCATCATGTTTGGAGGCTTAGATCAGCGCATAGAATATTAGCTTATGTCTTTATCGCATTTCCAAATGCCCTGACCAAACGCTAACGTATAAGCGTCAGTCAAGCGGAAGAGGGCGCAACAGCGCCCAACCGCCAATGCCTCGGGAGTGCCCTCAGATGTTCACTGTTTCGCCTTACCTGGACCACGCTAAAACCTCTTCGCGGGAGGTTTCCCAGTGAGGACGCCTACCCGATTGTTCGCTGCCCTGGCTTTGGCCATCGGTCTGAGTGCTCAGGCTTTTGCTGCTGACGTAGTGACCCTGCGCATTGCCGACCAGAAGGGCAATATGCGCGCGCAACTGGAAGCCGCCGATGGCCTGAAGGACCTGCCGGGCTATCGCATCGAGTGGGCCGAATTTCCCGCCGCTGCACCGCTGGCCGAAGCCCTGAATGCCAAAGCCGTGGACGCCGGGATCATCGGCGACGGCCCGCTATTGTTCGCCCTGGCAGCGGGCGCCGAGGTCAAGGCCATTGCCGTGGACAAATCCGACCCCTACGGTACGGCGGTCATCGTGCGGGGCGATTCGCCGCTGCAGTCGGCGGCGGATCTCAAGGGCAAGCGTATTGCCACTCGCCGTGGCTCGATCGGTCATTACATCGCGCTCAAAGCGCTGGCCTCGGTAGGCCTGACGGCCAAGGACGTCGACCTGCGCTTCCTCGGACCGGTCGATGCGAAGATGGCCCTGGCCAACGGCTCGGTAGATGCCTGGGCCACGTGGGAGCCGTATACGGCGCAATCGGAGCTGGTCGACAAGGCGCGGGTATTGGTCAATGGCCGGGGGCTATGGGCGGGCAACAGTTACCTGGCAGCCACTGACGTAGCATTGGCCGACCCGGCGCGCCATGCCGCCCTGCAGGATTACCTCGATCGCCTGGCGGCGGCGCAGCGCTGGGGCTACGAGAATATCGACAGCTACTCTCAGACCCTGGCGCGGATCATCGGCTTCCCGGTGGAAGTGGCCAAACTGCAATTCGAGCGCCGCAAGCTGCAATGGCAGCCGCTGACAGACGAGATCGTCAGCCAGCAGCAGGCCGCAGCGGACTTCTACCTCAACAGCGGAATGATCCCCAAACGCCTGGACGTCACGCCGACGTTCGATCGCAGCTTCGCCCTCAAGACCCAGTAAAGTCGGTGCTCACCATGGGTTTGCCGGCGCGGCCAGCGCCTGGCCGATGACCTGGATTGCAGTGTCGATATCGCCGGCTTCGGAATATCGGCCCACGCTCAGGCGCACACTGCGCAGCGCCTGGGTCTGACTACGACCCAGCGCCAGCAGCACGTGGGATGCAGCGGCGCTGGCGGAGTTGCAGGCGGATGTCGATGACACCGCCAGTCGACTGGCCAGCGCTGCCGTATTGAAGCCCGGATGGTCCACGCACACGTTGAGGGTGTGGGCAATGCGCTGGTCCGGGCAGCCGTTGATGCTGACACCGGGCAAATTCAGCAAGCCTTCGCGCAACTGCGCTGCCAGGCGGGCAATCTTGTGATTTTCACTGTCCATCTGGGCGGCGGCCAAGGCAAACGCAGCGCCCATGCCGACAATCTGGTGGGTTGGCAGCGTGCCCGAGCGCAGCCCCTGTTCATGACCACCCCCATGCATTTGCGCCTGCAATCGTGGCTTCGCCCGCGCGCCCACGTAAAGCGCGCCGATGCCTTTGGGGCCGTAGGCCTTGTGCGCCGACAGCGATAGCATGTCGATACTCAGGCCACGCAAGTCGATGGTGACCTTGCCTGCTGCCTGGGCAGCATCTACATGCAGCAAAGCGCCGTGCTCACGGACCAGCCCGGCGATGCTGGCAACGTCGGTGAGGGTACCCAGCTCATTGTTGACCCACATCAGCGAGACCAGCACGGTGTCTGGGCGTAACGCCTGCTGCACGGCGTGAGGCTGGATCAAGCCTCGGGCGTCCGGCTCCAGCCAGGTGACCGCGCAGCCGTTTTGCTCCAGCTGGCGGACGGTGTCGATCACGGCCTTGTGTTCCAGCACGCTGGTGATGATGTGGCCGCCGTTCTGAGCGATACCTTTGATTGCCAGGTTGTTCGACTCGGTGGCGCCGGACGTCCAGATCAGGTCCTGGGCCTGGGCACCGATCAGCTGGGCAACCTGGCGACGGGCATGCTCTACGGCCTGGCGTGCCTGCTGACCGTAGGCGTGGGAACTCGAGGCGGGATTGCCAAAGGTGGCCCCGCGGCCAAGGCAGTCGACCATCGCCTGGATGACGCGGTCATCGACTGGGGTGGTGGCGGCATAGTCGAGGTACACGGGAAGGCTATTCATGAACGGGTCTCGGCGAGGCTGTTTTGGTTGAGAAAATGCTAACGCCAATTCGGGTGAAAAAAATTGACTTGTGGTCGTCATCGAGGACGTTATGCGCAAAAGCATTCCGGTCAGGAGGCGATATACGCAATACTGTTCGCCTTGGTGCCTTGTAGCGGCATTCGATCACCGAAAGAGCGGCAGTGATGGATAAATTCGACGTAGCCCTTCTGCAACTGCTGCAGGCCGACTGCACCCGGCCAGTGGCCGACATGGCCGAGCAGATCGGGCTGGGCAGTACGGCGTGTTGGCGGCGTATTCAGAAGCTGGAGGAGGGTGGGCTGATCAGGGGCAGGGTGGCCTTGCTCGATGCCGCCGAGCTGAATGTGCCAGTCACCGTGTTCGCGGCCCTGCGCACCAACCAGCACAACGCTCAATGGCTGGCGACGTTCCATGACGCTATCGGGACATTGCCGGAAGTGGTGGAGTGCTACCGTATGGCAGGGGATACCGACTACATGTTGCGGATCGTGGTGCCCGATATTGCGGGGTATGACGCGGTGTACAAGCAGTTGATCCAGATCAGCGGGATCACCGACATCAGCTCGAGTTTCGCGATGGAGAAGATCAAGTCGACGACGCAGCTGCCGTTGGGGTATTTGAATCGTTGAGGAGTTGGCTGGGG
>NZ_DFUE01000003.1:0-316 GCF_002379585.1 Pseudomonas sp. UBA4194 | reverse complement strand
CTCACCCGCCCCCCACTCAATCAAGCATTCGGCCGCTGCTTCGCCGCATCCAACTCGGTCTTCGCGCCCGTGGTCAGATCGGCAATCTCAGCCCTCTCCCTGGGGGAGAGCGCGCTAAAAGCGGATCGAGGTAGGTCGGCCAGCGGTGATCGGCTCCCTCTCCCTCAGGGAGAGGGCTGGGGTGAGGGGACCATTCACCACCGACCCCCACCTCGTTCCCGAAAGCCACCCACAGTACGTGCACTAGCCAACCTTGATCATGTCCGCAATCCGCCCGGCGATCATGATGGTCGGCACATTGGTGTTGGCACAGGGG
>NZ_DFUE01000081.1:3379-5723 GCF_002379585.1 Pseudomonas sp. UBA4194 | reverse complement strand
CTTTCGTCTCAACCGAGGCGCACATCTTAGTGCGCTTCCTTCTGACTGTCAACCCTTTACAATTTAATTTTTTCAATCAAATCAGTAAGTTAGGGAAGATTCAACACGAGGCTGCTCGTCTTCGGGAGGCGAATAATACAGGATGTGAAAACACGGTCAACCCCCTCTTGAAATCTTTTTGCAAAATGCTTCGAAGACCTCGCCTACGCCCTATCGGCACGCCGCGGCGTGCTTGCATGGGAGTTACTCTTACGGAGCTATTGATTGACTCGATTACACCTCGGAGAACTGCATGAAGCCCGTCCCTTTATCTACTGCGCCAACCGATGCCGAGCAGCGCAAGGCCATCAAGCCAGTGCTGTGCTACCCGACCCAGAGCTTGCCCCGCCCCGACGTCAGCGCGTACAGGGCCGTTCGCGATGAGCTGACCCTAGTCGACACTGTCCGCGTACCCGCTCGCGATGCCGCAACGTTCACCGTACCGGCAGGTAGCTTCTTTCGGATCATCTCCATCGACGGTCCACAGGTTGGCGACCTCAACCTGTTCAATCGGCACGACCTGACCGAGCGCTTCTATACCGGCAAGACCCGCGCACTCAACGGCACTCATCTGGGGGTGGGCGACCAACTGTTTTCAAGCTTCCCCTACCTGCGCCCCATGGCCACCATTACCCACGACTCACTGGACTGGTACGGCTTCGACGAGTACGGCGGCTCAGTGCATGACGTGATCGGTACGCGTTGCGATCCCTATACCCATAACCTGCTCAGTGGCGGCGACCAGTACCACTATTGCTGCCACTCCAACCTGACCCGTGCACTGGCCAACTCCACTGGGCTGGCGACGAGTGAAGCCGAGCCGCATGTGCACGACGTATTGAATGTGTTCATGTGCACCGGTTTCACCCGCGACACAGGCCAGTACTTCATGAAAGCCAGCCCGGTACGACCTGGCGATTACCTGGAGTTTTTCGCTGAAATCGATCTGCTGGGCTGCTTGTCTGCCTGTCCGGGCGGCGATTGCTCAAGCAAGCACTCTTCGGACGAAGCCCGGTGTTATCCGTTGCTGGTGGAAATCTATTCGCCAGCACGAACGCCCGCGGGGTGGCAGGCACCGGAGGTCAATGCCTACGACCGCAGTCACGGAGTCGCCGAGACCACTTTATAGATGTTGGGGCGGCAGCGATGAATGGAAACGAATGGGCCGACGCCTGCAGTGGGAAGAAGAGCTTTATCGGGTAGGAAGATTCTGACAAAATGAATGGTAACGATTCTTAACACCATTCGCCTATCAAGCTCGGAAGCTACTCATGTCCCGCTCTGTCTCGCTGCGCCCGCTCCACTCGCCCCGCCATTTACTGACCATGGCCGTCTGCATGGCGACGCTCAACCCAGCCTGGGCAGAAGACAGTGACGCTGCCGCTAGCCCCGGCGTGGTCGAACTGGGTGCCACCGAGATCAGCAGGACACAATTGGGCAGCGTGACCGAAGGGTCAGACTCCTACACCACCGGTGCCATGTCGACCGCCACCAAGCTGCCCCTGACCATGCGCGAGACGCCTCAGGCCGTGACGGTGATCACGCGTCAACGCATGGACGACCAGAACATGACCAGCATCAACGACGTGGTTGCCGCTACGCCCGGGCTGTTTCTGGATTACGGCAATGGTCCCGGTCGACAGGCCTATACGGCCCGCGGCTTCAACATCGACAACCTGATGTACGACGGCATTCCAAGTGGGTACAACGGCGTGTCGGTAGGGGTGCAGCCGAACCTGGCAATGTTCGATCGGGTGGAAGTGGTGCGCGGTGCAACGGGTCTGGTTACAGGCGCGGGCAACCCTTCGGCGGCCATCAACCTGGTGCGCAAACGGCCACTGGCTGAACAGAAGCTCACCTTTACCGGCGCAGCAGGCAGCTGGGACAACTACCGCGGTGAAGTGGATGCTTCCAGTCCGCTCAATGACGCCGGCACCCTGCGTGGTCGGGTGGTAGCGTCCTATCAGGACGCCAACAGTTTTGTCGACAATGCCGAGGAGGACCATGGCCTGTTCTACGCCGTGACCGAGGCGGACCTGAGTGAAGACACCAGCTTGATGATTGGCTTCTCCCATCAAAAGGACAAGACCAACTATTTCTGGGGCGCCACCATGATTGGCCTCGACGGCAACCACCTGGACCTGCCCCGATCCTACAACCCAGGTACCGACTGGGAGAACAAGGACCAGGAAACCAACACGGTTTTCGCCGAACTGCGTCAGAACCTGGCCAACGACTGGAAGCTCCAGGTCAATGCCAACTACGCCGAGCAGAATGCATTGTTCTCAGGCTCCTACCAATCCCG
>NZ_DFUE01000081.1:1668-3373 GCF_002379585.1 Pseudomonas sp. UBA4194 | reverse complement strand
TGGGCCAGCGACAATTCCCTGGGCCGTACGGTCTACCAGTCATCTTCGGACGAGAACCAGGCCGGTCTGGATGCCTTCGCCAGCGGCCCATTCGAAGCGTTCGGTCGCACCCACGAACTGGTGGTGGGCGCCAGCCGCAGGATCTATGACAACACCGACCACAACTATGCCCCCTACGACTTGAACTGGCCGTTGAACGCGGGCAAGCCAAACTTCGTGCATACCAGCAACAGCCGTTCGGTGACCACCCAGGACGGAGTGTACATGACCACTCGCATCAGCCTGGCCGACCCCCTCAAACTGATCCTGGGCGGAAGGCTGGATTGGTATGACTACGACAACCGCGATGGCACCGGCGATTACAAGGTCACCCGCAACGTGACCCGCTACGCCGGCCTTATCTATGATCTGGACGATCATCACTCGGTCTATGCCAGCTTCAGCGACATCTTTACCCCACAGAGTGAAGAAGGCTCTTCCGGTACGCCGCTGCGGCCCATTGTGGGCAAGAACTACGAGATCGGCATCAAAGGCGAGTACTTCGATGGCGCATTGAACGCCAGTGCGGCCCTGTTCCGTGTCGATCAGGAAAACCGCGCCGTGGAAGTGACCGACCGTACCGTGTGCCAGGCCGACCAGGCCACCTGCTATGACGCGTCGGGCGAAGTTCGCAGCCAAGGTATCGATCTGGAACTGCAAGGCGCATTGACCGAGCACTGGCAGGTGGGCGGCGGCTACACCTACGCGCGGGTGCACACTATCAAGGATGACGCCAATCCGCAGAATGTGAATCAGCGCTTCGACACCGACACACCAGAGCACCTGTTCAAATTGTCCACCGTCTACCGCTTCCAGGGCTCCCTGGAGAAACTGCGAGTGGGCGGCAATGTCTCCTGGCAGAGCCGGCTGTATAACGACCTCACCTTGCTCGACGGTTCAGGCGCACGCTTGAAACAAGGTGCGTACGCTGTCACCGATTTGATGGCTGGGTACAAGGTCAACCGCAATCTGGATCTGCAGCTCAACGCCAACAATATCTTTGATCGCAAGTATTACCAGTCGATTGCCAATTCTGTGCAGTACGGCGGTGATTCCTATGGCGATCCGCGCAATGTGATGGTGACGGCGCGATACAGTTTTTGATCCCGGTGGCACTCTGCCTGCCACCCACACTAAATAACCTCTCACCACTGAATTATTTAGTGTCCTTTTATATCTGAGCTTGTAGAGCCCGTACCCGCGCAATGACTGCTCGGCCAACGGGCCCACTCACCCGCCCTCGCATGACGCTGGGGCCAGGGTGCATACCCAGATCAGTTGCAGAGTAATTCCCATGAAATCACGGAAAAAAAAGGTCAGCCCCATTGGCCTGCAGGACATCACCATTGTCGATGACGCCAAGATGCGCAAGGCCATTACCGCGGCCGCGCTGGGCAACGCCATGGAATGGTTCGACTTCGGCGTCTATGGCTTCGTAGCCTATGTCCTGGGCAAAGTGTTCTTCCCCGATGCCTCGCCCAGCGTGCAGATGATCGCAGCGCTGGCGACGTTCTCGGTGCCCTTCCTGATCCGTCCTCTGGGCGGGTTGTTCTTCGGGGCGCTGGGTGACAAATACGGTCGGCAGAAGGTTTTGGCGGCGACCATCGTGATCATGTCGTTGAGCACGTTTGCCATCGGCCTGATCCCCTCCTATGCCTCCATCGGC
>NZ_DFUE01000081.1:0-1486 GCF_002379585.1 Pseudomonas sp. UBA4194 | reverse complement strand
GGCTGGCGTCTGCCGTTCTTCCTCGCCTTGCCGCTGGGCATCATCGGCCTGTACCTGCGTCACGCCCTGGAGGAAACCCCAGCCTTCCAGCAACACGTCGAACAACTGGAACACGGCGACCGCGAAGGACTGGCCGGTGGACCCAAGGTGTCGTTCAAGGAAGTGGCGACCAAGCACTGGCGCAGTTTGATGACCTGCATCGGCGTGGTGGCGGCGACCAACGTCACCTATTACATGCTGCTTACCTACATGCCCAGCTACCTGACGCATAACCTGCATTACAGCGAAAATCATGGTGTGTTGATCATCATCGCGATCATGGTCGGCATGCTGTTCGTACAGCCGCTGATTGGCTTCGTCAGCGACAAGATCGGGCGCAAACCCTTCATCGTGGTTGGCAGCATCTGCCTGTTCCTGTTTGCGGTACCTGCGTTCATGCTGATCAACAGCGGCAAGATCGGGCTGATCTTTGCCGGCCTGCTGGTGCTGGCAGTGATCCTCAACTTCTTCATCGGCGTGATGGCCTCTACGCTGCCGGCCATGTTCCCGACGCACATCCGCTACAGTGCCCTGGCCAGTGCCTTCAACGTTTCGGTTCTGATCGCTGGGCTGACCCCCACGGCAGTGGCGTGGCTGGTCGAGAGCACCAATAACCTCTACATGCCGGCGTATTACCTGATGGTGATCGCGGTTGTGGGGCTGGTGACGGGTTTGACCATGAAAGAAACGGCGAACAAGCCGTTGCGTGGCGCCGCACCGGCTGCGTCCGACCTCGACGAAGCCCGTGAACTGCTGCAGGAGCACCACGACAATATCGAGCAGAAGATCGAAGACATCGATGCCGAGATCGCCGCCCTGGAGGCCAAGCGCGAGAATCTGGTGCAGCAGCATCCACGCATCAACTAGGCAGACGCCGCTGCATGTGCGTCGTCTGCCAGAGCGGATCGGGGTCTACCCCGATCAGCTCGAAACCTTGCCGGTGCCAGAAGTCCACGGCGCCGGCCAGGAAGGGGTGGGTATGCAAGTACACGACCTGCACCCCTGCCGCCTGCGCCATGTCCTGTAACGCCTGATACAAGCCCCGCGCTATCCCTCCCCGCCGATACTCCGGCAGCACGAACAGACGCACCACTTCCACGACCTGCAGATCCACATAATCCAACCCCGGGAAGCGCCGGTCGTAGGGCAGGTAGCCGATGGCGCCGATTATCCGGCCCTGGGCCTTGGCCACCAGGAAGCGACCTTGGCCGCGCAGGTATACCTGTTCGAAAGCAGCCAGGTCGGCGGGGATGGGGGTGTTGTGCAATTTGGGGAACATGTCGGCGCGGGCGGCCAGCAGGAAGGGCAGCAACTCCGGTATGTCGTGGGGGTGCACGGGGGTGATGGTGGGTTGGGGGGTGGGGTGTGGCATGGGGCTCCTTTGGGGGGGGGTGATTATGGTGGTTAGGGTGGTTGGCGTTGATTATGGGGGGAATGGTCCCCTCAC
>NZ_DFUE01000065.1:40797-55729 GCF_002379585.1 Pseudomonas sp. UBA4194 | reverse complement strand
TGGCCCCAACCAGATCCCGCGTCCACCGCAGTTCCTGTGGGAGCGGGTTCTACCCGCGATGGCGGTCTGGAGCCCTACACCAAATGCGCAGGCAACCCCCACTGCGCTGGATCGAACCCCAAGAGGCTTTCCAGCCGGTGGTCGGCATGGTGATAGCGCTCGGGCGCCATCGCCGCGTCCGGCACTGCCACGGCAAACATCCCTGCTGCCTTCGCCGCTGTCACACCAAAGGGCGAATCCTCGAACACCAGACAATCCTTGGGATCGACACCCAAGCGCTTGGCCGCCACCAGAAAGATATCCGGTGCAGGCTTGGCAGCCCCCACCTCAGGATCGTCGGCGGTGACGATGGTGTCGAACAACGCAAACCACTCTTTGTGCAGCGTCGTCTTCATGGCGAAATGCCCTTTGGACGAACTGGTACCCACCGCAATCGGCACGTTATGCGCTTTCAAGTGCCGTACCAGGGCTTCAGCGCCCGCCATCGCCTGAGCATGGGGAAAACGCTCCGCCATCAATGGCGCCCGCGCTTCCATGAATTCAGCGGGCGTAAGGGGTAAGCCGAGCGTGGTGACGATATACGTGGACAGGTCATTGGCGCCCAGGCCGATGGTGTTCTGCTTGATGCTCCAGTCAAAGACCTTGCCGTACCGCTCGGCAATCATCTGCGTGACTTCGGTGTAGATACCTTCGGTATCCAGCAAAAGGCCGTCCATGTCGAAGATGACAGCCTTGACTGGGCCCATGCCCGGTACTGCAGTGTTCATAGGGCTTGTTCCCGTAGTCGGTAGTGGGGGCGTCAGCGTACTGGGGGAGCCGGGGGTTGAGCAAGGTCGCGGTAGGCAGGGCAGGCCCCTTCGCGGCTGCACGCCGCTCCTACAAAGACCTCACCCCGCCGATGAAACGGCGTCCCGCCACGCAACCGCCCCCCGCCACACCGCATCCCCCTGTAGGAGCGGCGTCCAGCCGCGAAGGCGCCACCCGCCACACCGCATCCCCTACAGCCACAAAACCGCCCACCACCACACCGCATCCCTTTGTAGGAGCGGCGTCAAGCCGCGAAGGCGTCAGCCCGGTTCACCGCAAATCACTCCACCTCCAACTCCAACCGAAACAACTCCCCCAAGGTCTGCCGCCGACGAATCAACCGGCTGCGGCCTTCGTCCACCAACACCTCGGGCAGCAGCGGACGACTGTTGTAATTCGACGACATCGACGCGCCGTAGGCACCCGTATCATGGATCACCAGCAGGTCCCCCACCTGAGCCTCGGGGAGCAGGCGCGGTGCGATGCAGTGGTCGTCATTCTGGGTGAACACGTCACCCGATTCGCACAACGGCCCGGCCACCACGGTAGCGTGCAACGGTCGCTCAGGCGCCGCGCCTTCAGCATCGAGCAGGGTCATGCGGTGATAGCTGCCATACATGGCCGGGCGCATCAGGTCGTTGAAGCCAGCGTCGACCAGCACGAAATGGTTCTCGCCCATGTTCTTGGTCGCCCGAACCTCGCTGATCAGCGAGCCGGACTCCGCCATCAGGAACCGCCCGGGCTCGATCTCCAATCGCAGCGCATGCCCCTGAACGGCTTCGATCTCGGCCTTCGCCTGCTGCCAGACCTCGACATAGCGCGCCACGTCCACGGGTTCATCCTGATCGCGATAGGGGGTGGACAACCCGCCTCCCGCAGAGATGGCTTCAAGCGGGTAATCCAGCCGCTTCACCGTCTCGACCATGGCCGCACACACGCTTTGCAGGTGCTGATAATCCGCTCCGGAGCCGATGTGCATATGAATGCCGACCAGATGCAACCCGTTGTCCCGTACCGCGGCCAGCGCCTCGCCCAGCTGTTCGTGCCAGATCCCGTGTTTGCTGTTGGGCCCCCCGGTATTGGTCTGCTGGCTGTGGCCGTGGCCGAAACCGGGGTTGATCCGCAGCCACACCCGGTGGCCTGGGCTCACGGGCCCCAGCTGATGAAGCATGTCGATGGAGCCAGCGTTGACTTCGACCTTGAGCTGCACCACCCGCTTGAGCGTGGCCTCATCCATCAGGTCACTGGTGAACACCAGTTCGGCCTGCTCAAGCCCTGGCGTGAACCCTGCGAGCAGCGCCCGCTCGATCTCGCCGAGCGATACCGCATCGACCTTGACGCCCTGCTCACGCATCAACCTGAGGATATGAATGTTGGAACAGGCTTTCTGGGCAAATCGAATCACATCGAAACCGCGCAACTGTCGGATGCGGGCACGGATCACGCTGGCGTCGTATACCCAGCATGGGGTGCCATGTTGGCGGGCGGCTTGGACAAGGTGTTGATAGGGCATCACGTCGGTTTCCAATGAAGGTTGCAGGCATGATGGCGTCTTAGGCGCTTTCAGAAAAATATCTTATGATCGAGCAGCCATTCATTCCTGATATGCCTGGAGCGACCCGTGGAACTGTCCATCCGCCATCTGGAGATCTTCCGCGCATTGATGCACGCCGGTAGCGTGACCGCTGCGGCGCGTCTGTTGCACACCTCGCAGCCAACGGTCAGCCGCGAAATCGCTCGCATGGAACAGGTGTGCGGGCTGACGCTGTTCGAACGCAGCGGTGGCCGGCTGAACGCCACGGCCCAGGCATTGATGTTGTTCGAGGAAGTGGAGCGCTCGTACGTTGGGCTGGAACGCGTGCGCAAGACGGCCGAGGCGATCCGCCGTTTCGAGCACGGTCAGCTCACCCTCAGCTGCCTGCCGTTATTCTCCCAGACCATCGTGCCCCGGGCGTCCAGCGCGTTCCGGCGCAAGCATCCGCACATTGGCATCAGCGTCACGGCGCAGGAGTCGCCGCTGCTGGAGGAATCCCTCAGTGGTCAACGGCATGATCTTGGCCTGGTGGAAGGCGACGGTGCGCTGGGCGGCACGTCCATGCACAGGTTGCTGGTAGAGGACATGGTGTGTGTGCTGCCCAGCGGACATGTGTTGGCCGCCAAGGCGGTATTGACGTTGGCGGACTTCCAAGGGGTGGATTTCATCAATTTGTCAGGGCTGGATATTTACCGGCAACGGGTCGATGACTGCTTCCATAGCGCCGGGGTGGAGCGGCACGTAACGGTCGAGACCAATAATTCCGCGTCGGTGTGCGCCATGGTGCGGCACGGGTTGGGGGTGACGATCATGAACCCGCTCAGCGCCCTGGAGGAGGCAGGGCGCGGGGTGGAAGTGCGGCGGCTGGCCGTATCGATTCCGTATCAGGTGGTGCTGGTGCGAGCGCAACATCGGCCGGCTTCGGCATTTGTGGAAGCTTACTGTGGGCAATTGCAGGCGAGCGCAGCGCAGTTGTCGGTCGAGCTGAAAAAGGTGCTGGGGTGAGCGGGGCCTGGTTTGCGATTTGTAGTGGATGACCCCCTCACCCCAGCCCCATCAAGGCACCGACAAACTTCGAATCATCGACACCGTCAGATACAGGCGCGGGGCGATACTCCCCAGCTCGATGTACTCGTCATCGGCATGCAACCCCGCCCCCACCACGCCCATGGTTTCCAGCACCGCAGGCTTGTCACTGCCCGGCACATAGGCATAGCCGGCGTCGGTACCGAAGCGCATCGCTATAGGTTCGATGGACTTGTCGATGGCGGCATAGGCCTTCTGCGCCACGCCGGCCAGTTGCTCGGAACCACTGTTCTTGGCCAGCGGCGGGCGGCCTTTCTCCAGCCGCAGGGTAACCTGGGTATCCGGGATCAGGCCCTTGCGAATCAAGCGTTGACCCGACGCCAGCACGCGCTCGGTTTCCTCGATATCGGAATAGCGCATATCCGCTTCGGCGGTGGCAACAGCCGGGATGATATTGCGCTTTTCCCCGGCCTTGGCCATGGTCCAGTTCACCGTGGTGCCCTTGTCCGGGTCACCCAGATCCTTGAGCTGGACCAACTGATGGGCCAATTCCATCAGCGCATTGCGACCCTCCTCCGGCGCCGATCCGGCGTGCGAAGAGCGGCCCTTCACCTCCAGGAACAGGCCATTGATGCCGTTGGTGGCAGTGGTCACTGCATCCTTGTCCGGTGGCTCATAGGAAAAAACGTAGTCGTGCTTGGCCGCGAGCTCCGCGATGACCTTCTTCGAACCGCCCGAGCCCATCTCCTCGTCCGGGTTGAACAGCACGGTCAGCGTGCCGTAATCGTTGAAGCCTTGGGCCTTGAGCAGTTTCAGCGCGTGCAGAATCATCGCGACACCGCCCTTGGCGTCGGCCACACCCGGCCCATAGGCGCGAGCATCGTCGGTGCGAAACGGCCGCTTGGCCGCCGTGCCCGGGCCGAACACGGTGTCGTAGTGCACCATCAACATGAAATGCTTGCTGCCGGTGCCTTTGAAGGTGCCGACGATGTTGTCGCCCACCGACGGCGTGGCCGGGGTGGTCTCCACGGTAGCGCCAAGGTCTTTCAAGCGCTTGACCAGCAGGGCACTGATCGTTGTGAGGCCTTTCTCGGTGCCGGTGCCGCTGTCCACCGAGACCAGTTCCTTGACCGTTTCCAGATAGCTGGGCTGTTCGGCTTGAGCCTGCTTGAGCAGCTCGGCCGGCGGGATGTCTGCGGCGTGGGCGGAGAGTGAGAACAGGCAGGCAGCGGCCAGGGCCGCCAGGGGTGAAGGTCGAACATGCATGGGTCGAGAGCCTCGGGCAGGTGCGTGTTGTTGTGTTGTCCGTACCGGCCCCATCGCGTTCAGAGCCCGCGATGGCGTCGGCGCTGCCTTACAACCTTAGCTCACTACCGAACTTCGTACCCACGATCACTCGAACAACGCATCCAACGCCTGCTCCAACCTTGTCACGGCAATGATCTGCAACCCAGGCGGTGCTTCCTTCGGGGCGTTGCCTTTGGGGACGATGGCACGCTTGAAGCCATGTTTGGCGGCCTCCTTCAGGCGCTCCTGGCCGCTGGGTACCGGGCGGACTTCGCCGGACAGACCCACTTCACCGAACACCAGCAGGTCGTGGGGCAGCGGGCGGTTGCGCAGGCTGGACATGATGGCGGCGAGCAGGGCCAGGTCGGAGGCGGTTTCAAGCACCTTTACCCCGCCGACCACATTGAGGAAAACGTCCTGATCGTGGGTGGGAATGCCGCCGTGGCGGTGGAGCACGGCCAGCAGCATGGCCAGGCGGTTCTGGTCCAGGCCCAGGGTCACGCGGCGCGGGTTGGAGAGATGGCTGTCATCCACCAGTGCCTGGACTTCCACCAGCATCGGGCGGGTACCTTCCCAGGTGGCCATGACCACGCTGCCGGGGACTTCTTCCTGGGCGCGAGTGAGGAAGATGGCCGAGGGATTGGAAACTTCCTTCAGGCCTTTGTCGGTCATGCCGAACACGCCCAGTTCGTTGACCGCGCCGAAGCGGTTCTTCACGGCACGCAGCAGGCGCAGACGACCGTCGGATTCGCCTTCGAAATACAGCACGGTGTCGACCATGTGTTCGAGCACGCGTGGGCCCGCCAGGGCGCCTTCCTTGGTGACGTGGCCGACCAGGAAGATCGCCGTGCCGCTTTGCTTGGCATAGCGCACCAGCAACGCCGCGCTTTCGCGCACCTGAGAGACGCCGCCAGGCGCCGATTGCAGATTCTCGGTGAAGATGGTCTGGATCGAGTCGATCACCATGACCTTGGGCTGCTCGACCTTGGCGGTGGCGATGATGCTTTCGATGCAGGTTTCGGTCATCACCTTGAGTTTGTCCTGAGGCAAGCCCAGGCGGCGGGCGCGCATGGCGACCTGCTGCTGCGATTCTTCGCCGGTGACGTACAGCGCCGGCATGCGCGTGGCGATATTGCACAGGGTCTGCAACAGGATGGTGGATTTGCCGATGCCGGGATCGCCGCCGATCAACACCACCGAGCCATCCACCAGACCGCCGCCGAGCACGCGGTCCAGCTCGGCCGAAGCGGTGGAAAAGCGCGGGATCTCTTCGATGCTGACTTCGGCCAGGGTCTTGAGTTGTGCCTGCTGCCCGGCCCAGCCGGTGCGGCCACTGGGGGGCGCGGCGGCGCCGCTTTCGATGACGGTCTCCACCAAGGTGTTCCACGCCCCGCATTCGCCGCACTGGCCGGCCCATTTGGGGAAGGTGGCGCCGCACTCGGTGCAGCCGTACATGCGCTTAGCCTTGGCCATGAAAATCTCTGTTCGGAAAAAGAACCCATGATAACGGAGCTGCCTGAAAGAGAGGTCAAATCAAGCTGTTGCGATGAAGAAATGCGTCTAGTCTCTAATTCGACAAAACTTCTCAGGCTAACCCCGGTCACTTGCAGCAGGCGTAGAACATCAAGCTGCTAGCTGATTTACACTGCGTTGACCAACCTCATCTGTAACAAGGAATAACCTCATGAGCGTGCTAAGTGAATTCAAGGCCTTTGCGGTCAAAGGCAATGTAGTCGACATGGCCGTTGGTATCATCATCGGTGCAGCCTTCGGCAAGATCGTTTCATCTTTCGTGGGCGATGTGATCATGCCCCCGTTGGGGCTGTTGATTGGCGGCGTGGATTTCAGTGACCTGGCCATTACCTTGCGACCTGCCGAAGGGGCCGCGCCTGCGGTGGTGCTGGCGTACGGCAAGTTCATTCAGACCGTGATCGACTTCATCATCGTGGCGTTTGCCATCTTCATGGGTGTGAAGGCGATCAACCGCCTGAAACGCGAAGAGGCCAAGGCACCGACCTTGCCACCGACGCCGACCAAGGAAGAGCTGCTGCTGGGTGAGATTCGCGACATTCTGAAAGAGCAGAATGGCAAGGCGCCCGTGGTGACCACGGCGCCGGCGCCTGGGTTGCAGCCTTAGTATCGCAGGGCGGCTTTCGCGGCTTCACGCCGCTCCTACAGGGGGACCGGGGTGTTTTGGGTTTTTTTGTAGGAGCGGCGTGCAGCCGCGAAGGGGCCCACCAGCCCTACCAATAATTCTCCACCGCCACCTGCCCCGGCCGCCGGCTGAGGCTCAGGTTCATGTCGCGACCCTTGAGCACTTGCCGGGTGTCGTCGATCATTTGCGGATTGCCGCAGATCATCACCCGCGAATGCTCTGGGGTCAGTTCCAGACCCGCCGCTTTTTCCAACTCCCCGTTTTGAATCAGATCCGTGATCCGTCCGCGCAACGCGCCGGGATAATCTTCCCGTGTGACAACCGGTATGAACTGCAATTTCCCCGCGAACTCGGCCAGATAGTCGCGCTGCTCAAGCTCGGCGATCAGATCGCAGTAGGCCAACTCCTGCCCCTCGCGGGCACTGTAGACCAGCTTGATGGTGTCGAATTTCTCCCACACGGCAAAGTCTTGAAGGATCGATACGAAAGGTGCGACACCGGTGCCGGTGGCCAGCATCCATAAGTCGCGGCCGTCGACGAAACGGTCGAGGGTCAGATAGCCGGTGGCAAGCTTCTCGACCAGCACTTCGTCGCCCGCCTTGAGCCGGCTCAGCTCGCTGGTGAATTCGCCATCGGGCACCACGATGGAGAAGAACTCGAGAAATTCGTCGTGGGGTGAGGACACCATGGAGTACGCACGCCACACCACACTGCCGTCGGCCTTGGTCACACCCAACCGCGCGAACTGGCCGGCGACGAAGCGAAAACCTGCATCACGGGTGGTGCGCAAAGTAAACAGGCTGGGGGTCAGCGGCGTCACCTCGAGGATGGTCTGACGGGTGAATTTGTCTGCGCTGGCAGTCATGACGGGCTCCATGGTTCAGATGCGCCTAGTTTCCCGCAATCCACGGCGGATAAACACCACCGCTTTGTGTGGCCACCTATAAGACCTGTTCTGCGATACGGCGGGTCTTGGGGGTCTTTGGGGTATATGGGGTGGGGTGACCCGGCTTACGCCGGTGCTACAGGGGCGGGTTTGGGGAAAAAGCCGTAGAATTGCGGCTTTCCTGCTGCCTTCGTACTTTGCCATGCCCGTGCTGACCTCGCCTTTCGCCGAACTCGACCTGATTCGCCAACCCGATCAGCCCAATGAACCATTGCAGGCGTTCGACGCTGCCGACGAGTACCTGTTGGCGTACATGGCCGAGCATCCGCTGGCGGCGCAGGCGCGGGTACTGGTCCTCAACGACAGCTTCGGTGCCCTGGCCATCAGCCTGAATGCAGCCGTGCAGGTGGTCAGCAGCGGCGACTCCTTCCTCGGCGGCATGGGTCTGGAAAAGAACCTGGCGCGTAATGGCCAGCCCTTCGACAGCGTGACCTTCGTGCCGGCCAGTGAGCCGGCCCAGGGCCCATTCGATCGCGTGCTGGTGCGGGTGCCCAAGACCCTGGCGCTGCTGGAGGAACAACTGCTCCGCCTGCAAGGTCAGCTGGCGCCTGGAGCCGAGGTGGTCGCGGCGGGCATGGTCAAGCATCTGCCCCACGCCGCCGGCGATTTGCTGGACAAGTATATCGGCCCGATGCGCGCATCGCTGGCCGTGAAAAAGGCCCGGCTACTGATCGCGACCCACGCCGACAAAGCCCCCGTGGCATCGCCCTACCCCACTCGCTATCAGCTCGATGAACCCGAACTGACACTGCTCAACCACGCCAACGTGTTCTGCCGCGAAGGGCTGGACATCGGCACCCGCGCGTTCCTCCCGCACCTGCCGCGCAACCTGGGCGCAGCACGGGTGGCGGACTTGGGTTGCGGCAACGGCGTGCTGGCCATCGCCAGCGCATTGGCCAATCCCGATGCGCACTACACCTTGGTGGATGAGTCGTTCATGGCCGTGCAATCAGCGCGGGATAATTGGCAGGCAGCGCTGGGCTCACGCGAGGTCAGCGTACGCGCCGCCGACGGGCTGGCCGGCCAGGCGCCACAATCGCTGGACGTGGTGCTGTGCAATCCACCGTTCCACCAGCAGCAGGTGGTGGGGGATTTTCTCGCCTGGCGAATGTTCCAGCAGGCGCGCGAGGCGCTGGTAGTGGGCGGTGAGTTGTATATCGTCGGCAACCGGCATCTGGGTTATCACAGCAAGCTGGCGCGGTTGTTTCGAGGGGTGGAGCAGGTGGCGGCGACGGCGAAGTTCGTGGTGTTGCGGGCGCGCAAGTGATGGGGCTGGTTGGGGATCTGCGGTGGATGGTCCCCTCACCCCAGCCCTCTCCCTGAGGGAGAGGGGGCCGTACGGTGGTGTTGCGGATTTGCGCGATCCGCTTTTAGCCCCCTCTCCCTGAGGGAGAGGGAGCCGTACGGTGGTGTTGCGGGTATGCGCGATCCGCTTTTAGCTCCCTCTCCCCTAGGGAGAGGGCTGGGGTGAGGGGACCATTCACCGCAGATCCCCCCCCAAAAAAAATCCAACCCAAAAAAAACCCTCCAAACGGAGGGCTGTAAAAAAGCACTGCCAAGGCAGCACTGATGGGATTCAATGGGATTTCATTCCCGCCGCCGTCATGAACAGGCGGATCAACATGGCAAATATCCCCAGAGCGACGATGCTGCCGGCGTAGATCACCACCAGCCAGCCGAGCCGTTTCCACAACGGCTTCTTCTCTTCACTCTGCGCAACGATCGGTTTCTCGCTCATGCTCTCTACTCCTGCCCCACCCAGGCCATCGGGCCCGGGCGCAAGCGGTTGGACTAGTGATAACCATCCTCATGGGTCACCTTGCCGCGGAACACGTAGTAGCTCCAGAAGGTGTACACCAGGATGATCGGGATGATGAACAGCGTGCCCACCAGGATGAAGCCCTGGCTTTGTGGCGGCGACGACGCGTCCCAGATGGAGATCGACGGCGGAATGATGTTCGGCCACAGGCTGATACCCAGACCGCTGTAACCCAGGAACACCAGCAGCAAGGTCAGCAGGAACGGCGTGTAATGCGCGTTGCGCTTGACCGACCGCAGCAGGCCGATCACCGTCGCCAGCACCAGGATCGGCACCGGCAGGAAGTAGAACAGGTTCGGCGTGCTGAACCAGCGGGTGGCGATGTCATCATGGGCCAACGGGGTCCAGATGCTGACGATACCGGTCACAACCAAGAGCCCGTAGGTCAGCGGCGGCGCCAGCTTGTGCATGGCGCGCTGCAGACTGCCTTCGGTCTTCATGATCAACCAGGTGCAGCCCAGCAGCGCGTAAGCCACGATCAACGCCAGGCCGCAGAACAGGCTGAACGGCGTCAGCCAGTCCAGACCGCCACCGGCATAGTTGCGGTTGACCACCGGAATGCCGTCGATGAACGCGCCCAGCGCTACGCCCTGGAAGAAGGTTGCCGCCAGCGAGCCGCCGATGAACGCCTTGTCCCAGATGTGACGCTTGGCCGCGGTGGCCTTGAAGCGGAACTCGAAGGCCACGCCGCGGAAGATCAGGCCCATCAGCATCAGGATCAGCGGCAGGTACAGCGCCGACAACACCACCGAGTAGGCCAGCGGGAAGGCGCCGAACAGCGCCGCCCCACCCAGTACCAGCCAGGTTTCGTTACCGTCCCAGACCGGTGCCACGGTGTTCATCATCACATCGCGGTCGCCTTCATCTTTCATGAAGGGAAACAGGATGCCGATGCCCAGATCGAAGCCGTCCATAATCACGTACATCATGATGCCGAAGATGATGATCACGGCCCAGATGAGTGGAAGATCGATACCCATGCTTAGTGCCCCTTGCTCAAGGTGTCGGTGTGGCCTTCTTCCGTGCCTTCATGGGCAGCAGACAAAGGACGTGCAGGGGTGCGCTGGGTACCAGGACCACCGGTGTTGATCGTTTCTTCGTGTGCCTTCGGACCTTTGCGCACCAGGCGCATCATGTAGCCAAGGCCAACGCCGAACAGCGAGAAGTACACCACCACGAACATCACCAGGGTGATGGTCATCTGGCTGACGCTATGGTTGGACGAGGCATCGGCGGTGCGCATCAAGCCGTAGACCACCCACGGCTGACGGCCGATCTCGGTGGTGAACCAGCCGGCCAGCAGGGCGATCAGGCCGGACGGTCCCATCCACAAGGTCAGGTACAGGAACGGACGGCAGGTGAACAGTGCATCTTTCTTGCGCAGCCAGACGCTCCACAGACCGACGAAAATCATCAGCATGCCCAGGCCAGCCATGACCCGGAACGACCAGAAGATAATGGTCGAGTTGGGCCGGTCTTCAGGCGGGAAGGATTTGAGCGCCGGGACTTGCTTGTCCAGGCTGTGGGTCAGGATCAGGCTGCCCAGGTACGGAATTTCCACGGCGAAGCGCGTCTTTTCCGCTTCCATGTCGGGCCAGCCGAACAGGATCAGCGGCGTAGGCTCGTCACCCTTGTTTTCCCAGTGACCCTCGATGGCGGCGATTTTCGCCGGCTGATGTTCCAGGGTGTTGAGGCCGTGCATGTCGCCGACGAAGGCTTGCACCGGCGCCACGATCAGGGCCATCCACATGGCCATGGAGAACATGCGGCGAATGGCCGGCGTGTTGCGGCCACGCAGCAGGTGCCAAGCGGCCGAGGCACCGACGAAGAACGCGGTGGCGACGAACGCGGCGATCGACATGTGTGCCAGGCGGAACGGGAACGAGGGGTTGAAGATGACGGCAAACCAGTCCACCGGAATGACCCGGCCGTCGATGATCTCGTGACCTTGTGGGGTCTGCATCCAGCTGTTGGAGGCCAGAATCCAGAACGTGGAGATCAGCGTACCGATGGCCACCATTACCGTGGAGAAGAAGTGCAGGCCACGGCCTACGCGGTTCCAGCCGAACAGCATGACACCGAGGAAGCCGGCTTCCAGGAAGAAGGCGGTCAACACTTCGTAGGTCAGCAAGGGTCCGGTCACCGCACCGGCGAAGTCCGAGAACCGGCTCCAGTTGGTACCGAACTGATAAGCCATGACCAGGCCGGACACAACGCCCATCCCGAAGTTGACTGCGAAAATCTTCGACCAGAAGTGATACAGGTCACGGTAGGTGTCGTCGCGGGTTTTCAGCCACATGCCTTCCAGCACAGCCAGGTAGCTGGCCAGACCGATGGTGATGGCAGGAAACAGGATATGGAACGAGACCGTAAACGCGAACTGCATTCGGGCGAGATCGATTGCCTCTAAACCGAACATGGTGCTTCCTCTATCAGGTGAACCGACGCGGGCGTGCGGCCTGCGCCAGCGGCCCCTGCGAAAGTGGAGCGCGGTCTGAAGACATCGTTCTAGTGGATTCCACGTCGCAGGGATTGTGGCCGTTTGGCCGCCATGCCCCGCCTGGCAAGGCGTCGACATGGATCAAGGTACTTTCAAAGAGTAGCCCTATTTCGGTGCGCGGCCTGTGTGGTTTAGTGCCGCGCGACGGGTTGTCTCACCGGGTTTACTTTTGGCTGGTATGGGGGTTGGTAGGGGCATCTGTCATGCATGGCGTCAGAGGGGGTGTGAATGGTCCCCTCACCCCAGCCCTCTCCCGGGGGGAGAGGGAGCAAAAGCGGATCGCGGTGGATCGGGAGGGCTGGGGTCAGGGGCCCATTCACCACTACCCTCCCCTGCGGTATGATGCGCGGCTTTTTTTACGCCCCGGATGTGCTTTGCTATCAGGGTCGACACTATAACGGCGCGCACAAGCGTCACAGGGAGCAGGCATGCTGGAAAGGCTGTTTCAACTCAAGGCGCACAACACCAACGTTCGCACCGAGATTCTTGCGGGTGTGACCACGTTTCTGGCCATGGCCTACATCCTGTTCGTCAACCCGAGCATCCTCGGCGAAACCGGCATGGACAAAGGCGCGGTGTTCGTTGCGACCTGCCTGGCCGCCGCCATCGGTTCCACGGTCATGGGCTTGATCGCCAACTATCCCATCGCGCTGGCGCCGGGCATGGGCCTCAATGCCTTCTTTACCTACACCGTGGTGCTGCACATGGGCCACACCTGGCAAGTGGCGCTGGGTGCGGTGTTCATTTCGGCGGTGTGTTTCTTCCTGCTGTCGATCTTTCGTATCCGCGAATGGATCGTCAACAGCATCCCGCTGCCGTTGCGCTCGGCCATCGCCGCCGGTATCGGCCTGTTCCTGGCGTTGATCGCCTTGCAGGGCGCTGGCATCGTGGTCGCCAATCAGGCCACGGTGGTGGGCATGGGCGACCTGAGCAAACCCGGCGCGGTGCTGGCCATCCTCGGTTTCTTCCTGATCGTGGCCCTGGAATCCCTGAAAGTGCGAGGCGCCGTGCTGATCGGCATCCTGGCGGTGACGCTGGTGTCCATCCTGCTCGGTTTCAGCCCGTTCAACGGCCTGGTGTCGATGCCGCCATCCCTTGCACCGACCTTCCTGCAACTGGATATCCAGGGCGCGCTGAACATCGGCCTGCTGAGCGTGATCTTCGCCTTCCTGTTCGTCGACCTGTTCGATAACTCCGGCACCTTGATCGGGGTGGCCAAGCGTGCCGGCCTGATGGGCAAGGACGGCCACATGCCGAAAATGGGCCGGGCACTGATCGCCGACAGCACCGCGGCCATGGCCGGCTCGCTGCTGGGCACCTCGACCACCACCAGCTACATCGAGTCGGCTGCCGGCGTGAGCGCAGGCGGGCGCACCGGCCTGACCGCCATCGTGGTGGCAGTGCTGTTCCTGCTGGCCTTGTTCTTCGCACCGCTGGCCGGCAGTGTGCCGGCGTATGCCACGGCGCCCGCGCTGTTCTTCGTTGCCGTGCTGATGGCCTCGGGCCTGGCGGAAATCAACTGGGATGACATCACCGAGGCTGCGCCGGTGGTGGTCACCGCCCTGGCCATGCCCCTGACCTACTCCATCGCCAATGGCATCGCCTTCGGCTTCATCAGCTGGACCGTGATCAAGCTGCTGTCGGGCCGTACCCGCGAGTTGAATTCGGCGCTGGTGATTCTTTCCATTCTGTTCGTTGTGAAACTGGGCTGGTATCCATGAGTGCTGCATTCGACCCCTCCTCCTACACCCAGCAACTGGACGAAAAGGTCGCGCGTTTGCGCGCGCTGCTGCAACCTTTCGATGCGCCGGAGCCGAGCGTGTTCGATTCACCGCGCGAGCACTATCGCCTGCGGGCCGAGTTTCGCCTGTGGCGCGAAGAGGGCCAGCGCCACTACGCGATGTTCGCTCCCGGCGAAAAGCACACGCCCATCCTGATCGACAGCTTCCCCATCGCCAGCCAGCGCATCAATGCGCTGATGCCGCGCCTGAAGGCCGCCTGGCAAGGCGATGCGGCGCTGAGCAACAAGCTGTTCCAGGTGGAATTCCTGACCACCTTGGCTGGCGACGCCATGGTTACCCTGTGCTATCACCGACCGTTGGACGAGCACTGGCAACGCGCCGCCGAGCAACTGGCCACCGAACTGGATGTCAGCATCATCGGCCGCTCCAAGGGCAAGCGCGTGGTGATCGGCCGCGACTATGCCGTCGAAGCACTGCAAGTGGCCGGGCGCACGTTCCGCTATCGCCAACCGGAGGGCGCTTTCACCCAGCCCAACGGCACGGTGAACCAGAAGATGCTCAACTGGGCCTTCGAGGCGTTGGGCGAGCGTGAGGACGATCTGCTGGAGCTGTACTGTGGCAACGGCAATTTCACCCTGCCGCTGGCCACCCGGGTACGCAAGGTGCTGGCGACCGAGATCAGCAAGACCTCGGTGGCAGCCGCGCTGCATAACCTGCAAGACAATGGCGTGGACAACGTTACCTTGGTGCGCCTGTCGGCCGAAGAGCTGACCGAGGCACTCAACGAAGTACGGCCGTTTCGCCGACTGCAGGGTATCGATCTCAAGGAGTACGCGTTCGGCAGCGTGTTCGTCGATCCGCCGCGAGCCGGGATGGACCCGGACACCTGCGAGTTGACCCGGCGTTTCGACAACATTCTGTATATCTCCTGCAACCCGGAAACGCTGGCAGCGAACATCGCGCAGTTGCATGACACCCACCGGGTGGCGAAATGCGCGTTGTTCGATCAGTTTCCGTATACCCATCATATGGAGTCGGGGGTGTTGTTGGTTCGGCGCTGATCGTGCATTGGGGCTCGATGTGAATGGGTGGTGAAGGGTCCCCTCACCCCAACCC
>NZ_DFUE01000065.1:18953-40758 GCF_002379585.1 Pseudomonas sp. UBA4194 | reverse complement strand
ACCCCAACCCTCTCCCTGAGGCAGAGGGGGCTAAAAGCGGATCGTCTGTATCCGCAGATTTCCGCACCCACCCTAGCCCCACCCCTCCCCATCCGTGATAGAAAGTAACCAAATGTTACCTGTCACGGAGACTCCCATTTGAACGCTCCCGCCATCCCCCGGCTGTCCGCGTCGCGCTCCCGCCTCATGGCCCTGCTCGTGGCCGCTGCGTTCTTCATGGAAAACCTCGACGCTACGGTTATCGTCACCGCCTTGCCGGACATGGCGAAGTCTTTCCGCGCCACTGCAGTGGACCTCAACATCGGCATTACCGCCTATGTCATGACCCTGGCCATCTTCATCCCCGGCAGTGGGTGGGTGGCCGACCGCTGGGGGCATCGTCGGGTGTTCATGGCGGCGCTGGCGCTGTTCACCTTCGCGTCGGTGTTGTGCGCCGCCTCCCAGGAGCTCTGGCAATTCACCGCCGCGCGGGTGCTGCAAGGCATTGGCGGGGCGATGATGGTGCCGGTGGGCCGACTGGCGGTGCTGCGCAACACCGAAAAATCCGATCTGCTCACCGCCATTGCCTTCATCACCTGGCCCGGACTGGTCGCACCGGTGCTGGGGCCACCGATCGGCGGCTTCATTGCCACCTACGCATCCTGGCACTGGATCTTCCTGCTCAACCTGCCGCTGGGTCTGATCGCTCTGGTATGCGCCTACAAGCTCATGCCCGGCGGACACCAGGAAGGCCAGGTCAGGCCCTTCGACACCTTGGGTTTCGTACTGTGTGCCCTGGCCTGTGTCGGCCTGCTGTTTGGTCTCGATTATCTGGGCCAGGCGCCGCGGGACTGGCACGGGTACGTCATGCTGGCCACCAGCGCGATCCTGTTGTGGGCCATGTTTCGCCACTTCAATCGCCACCCAACGCCGCTGCTGAAACTCGATGCGCTGAAGATCAAGACCTACTCGGTCACCTTCAATGGCGGCTCGCTGTTTCGCGCCATGGTCAGCGCCCATCCGTTCCTGCTGCCCTTGATGTTCCAGCTCGGCTTCGGCTATGACGCCTTCACCGCCGGCCTGCTGGTGCTGACCTTGTTCGCCGGCAACATCGGCATGAAACCGATGACCGCCTGGGTACTGCGCCGCCACGGTTTTCGTACCACCTTGATCGGCAGCAGCCTGGTGCTCACCGCTACCACTTTTGCCTGCGCATTGATGACTCCCGGCACCTCATTGACGATCATCCTGCCGGTACTGCTGGTGTCGGGCATGGCCCGGTCCATGGGTTTCACCGCCTACAGCAGCATGGCCTTCGCCGATATGCCCGCACCCTTGATGTCCTCGGCCAACACCCTGTTCAGCATGACTCAGCAATTGGCATTCGGTCTGGGTGTGGCATTGGCGGTGATTTTCCTGCGTTTGAGCGAATCTGTGCTGGGGGTGGACGGTGAATCGTTGGCCAGCTATCACCTGGCGTTCGCCATGGTCGGTGTGTTGACCCTGGTGTCGATGTTCGATTTGTGGAAACTGCCCAAGGATGCCGGTGCCAATGTCTCCGGTCATCCGGGCAAGGCGACGACCTCGACAAAATGATTTGACGTAATTAACCGGTTAGTACAATTTATCTCCATTGCATCCAACAATAACAATGGAGTCACCCGATGAGCCGCAACAGCATTCTGGCGGGCCTGATTGGCGCCGGTATTCAACAGTCCCGCACCCCCGCCATGCATGAGCGTGAAGGGGCGGCCCAGGGCTTGGGCTATGTCTATCGACTGATCGACCTGGATGTCCTGAAGCTGGATAACAGCGCGCTGGAAGATCTGCTTACAGCCGCCCAGCGCATGAGTTTCACCGGCCTGAACATTACCTTCCCTGCCAAGCAGGCCATCATTCCCCTGCTCGATGACCTGTCGCCCGAGGCGGCCGGGATCGGCGCGGTCAATACCGTGGTGCTCAAGGACGGCAAGCGTGTTGGCCACAATACCGACTGCCTGGGCTTTGCCGAAGGCTTTCGCCGCGGCATGCACGATGCCAAGCGTGACCGCGTGGTGCAGATGGGCGCCGGCGGTGCCGGTGCCGCAGTGGCCCATGCCTTGTTGCTGGAAGGTGTGCAGCAATTGAGCATCTTCGACGTGGAACCAGCGCGGGCGCAGGCGCTGGCCGACAACCTCAACCAGCACTTTTCCGGCAACCCCGCGCAAGTGGGCGGTGATTTGCTGGAGGCCCTCGCCGAGGCCGATGGGCTGGTCAATACCACGCCGATGGGCATGGCCAAACTGCCCGGTATGCCGGTGCCCAAGGAAGCCCTCCGGGAGCCGTTGTGGGTGGCTGAAATCGTTTACTTTCCGCTGGAAACCGAACTGCTGCGCGAAGCCAGGGCACTGGGTTGCCGCACGCTGGACGGGGGCACCATGGCGGTGTTTCAGGCGGTGAAGGCGTTTGAGTTGTTCAGTGGTGCGCAGGCGGATGCTGAGCGAATGATGGCGCATTTTGCCGAGATGAATGGGTAGGCCGGGCGGGCCTCATCGCGGGTAGAACCCGCTCCCACAGGGGATTGTGGGTGGGGGTGGGATTTGTGGGGGCGGGGGGGGGGCGGTTTCGCGGCTGTACGCCGCTCCTACAGGGGGGCGCCTGTAGGAGCGGCGTGAAGCCGCGAAGGCGTCGGCATGCCTGGCCTTAGACTTTGATGAACCGCAACAACGATTCGCACAGCATCTCGCGATGGTGCTGTTTGAGCCCCGCCTCGTTGAAATCCACCTGAAACAGCTCACCGAAGGTGTGTTTGTTCGACACTCGGTAAAAGCAGAACGAGCTGATCATCAAATGCACGTCCATGGCATCCAGACCCGGGCGAAACACGCCCTGCTCGGTGCCGCGGCGCAACAGGTTGCCCAGGGCGATCAGCACGGTCTTGTTCAATTCGCGAATGCTTTTGGACTTCCTGACGTACTCGCCCTTGTGCATGTTCTCGTTGCACACGATGCGTACGAAATCTTCGTTGCGGTCGTGGTGATCGAAGCTGAACTCCACCAGCCGACGAATGCCTTCCACCGGCGACAGCTCATCCAGGTGCAGCTTGGCCTCGGTGCCGCGAATGTCTCCGTAGAGTTTTTCCAGCACCTCCAGGTACAGCTGCTCCTTGCTGGTGAAATAGTAATAGATCATGCGCTTGGAAGTGTGCGTGCGCTCGGCGATCGCGTCCACCCGCGCGCCCGCCAGCCCTTGTTGAACGAACTCGGTAATGGCGGCCTGCAGAATGTTCTCGCGGGTTTTTTCGGGGTTGTTCTTGCGCGGCTTGCGAGGCGCTTCGGCGGGTTCCACGCTGGCCTCTGTCATTATTGTCATGCTGGGTCACGGCCTTCGTTGGTCAGTGGCAATTATGAAGCGCCACGCGCGGCCATGGGAAGCCCGCACCGTGGCAACGGCACGGGCTGGCCCGGCTACAGCTTGGCGTGACGCACGCCACCGGCACGGGCCTTGGCCATGGCCGACAGGCGCACGGCAACGTTGGCGGCGCCGTAACCCTGATAGCCACCGCGACGCTGCAGCACTTCGAAGAAGAAACGCTCTTCGAACGGTTCGGTGTACACGTGAAACAGTTCGCCACCGTTCGCGTCACGGTCGTACAAGACGTTGTAATACGCCAGCTCACTGAGGAATTCGTCATCGAAATCGAAGCGCGCGCCCAGGTCGTCGTAGTAGTTCAGCGGAATGTCCAACAGCGCCACACCGGCTTCCTTGGCTTTGCTGACCGCCGCGAAGATATCGTCGCAGTCGAACGCAATGTGGTGCACACCCGAGCCACGGTAAGTCGACAAGGCATGGGAAATGGCCGTGTTGCGATTCTCGGAAATGTTCAGGGGCAGACGGATCGAGCTGCAGCGGCTGCGTACTGCGCGGCTTTTCACCAGGCCGTAGGGGTCGGGCAGCACCACTTCGTCGTCGGCCTTGAAATCCAGTACGGTCTTGTAGAACAGCACCCAACTGTCCAGCGTGTCCGGCGGAATGGCCATGGCCATGTGGTCGATGGACTTGAGCAGGCCAGGCGCTGGGGCCTGTGGGCTGAGGCTGAAATCGGTGTCGTAGATGGTCGGACCTTCGCTGGCCTCGTCCACCAGGTAGATCAGGCTGCCATCCAGGGCGCGCACGGCTGCCAGTTGGCGCTCGTTCGGACCCACCAGCCCGCGAAACGGCTGACCCTTGTAGGCTACTGCCCGCTCCAGCGCCTTGGCACTGTCCTTGACCCGCAGCGCCGTGGCACACAACGACGGCCCATGGGACTCGAAGAAGTTGTGGGCGAATGAATAGGGTTCGGCATTGAGGATCAGGTTGATGTCACCCTGGCGCAGCAGGCTGACGTTCTTGGAGCGGTGCTGGCCGGCCTTGGCGAAGCCCAGCTGTTGCAGCCAGTGGCTGAGTTTGGCACCCAGCGCTTCGTCGACGGCGAACTCGAGGAACTCGATGCCCTTGTACTCATCGGCTTCGGGCGGCGCGAAGAGGATGTCCAGGTTCGCCACCGGGGTGGCTTCCTGCTCCAGCAGCTTGCGGGTTTTCTCTTCCAGATACAGCAGCGAACGCAGGCCATCGGCGGCATTGGCCCGAGGTGGCGCGGCGCGGAAGCCGTCGTTGAAGATCTCCAGCGACAGCGGGCCGGTATAGCCGGTCTTGATGATAGGCGCGAGAAAGCCCGGCAGATCGAATTCGCCCTGGCCCGGGAAGCAGCGGAAGTGACGGCTCCACTCCAGCACGTCCATGGCCAGGATCGGGGCGTCGGCCATCTGCACGAAGAAGATCTTGTCGCCGGGAATGTCGGCGATGGCGCTCGGGTCACCCTTGAGCGACAGGGTATGGAAGCTGTCGAGCAGCACGCCCAGTGCCTTGTGGTCGGCCTGCCGAACGATGTCCCACACCTGCTGATAGGTGTTCACATGACGGCCCCAGGCCAGCGCTTCGTAGCCGATGCGCAAGCCACGCTTGTCGGCACGCTCGGCCAGTTGGCGCAGATCGTCGACCAGAATCTGCTGCTCGCCCAGGGAATCGGCCGCGGTATTGCTGCACACCAGCACCAGGTCGGTACCCAGTTCCTGCATCAGGTCGAACTTGTGCTCGGCCCGATCGAAATTGCGCGCCATGCGCGAGCGGTTGCCGCCTTCGAAGTCGCGAAACGGCTGAAACAGGGTGATGGCGATGCCCAGGTCGGCGCACATCTGCCGTACTTCCCGTGGGCTGCCGTCGTAATAGAGCAGGTCATTCTCGAATATTTCGACGCCGTCGAAGCCCGCTGCGGCGATGGCTTCGAGTTTTTCCGGCAGGGTACCGCTCAGGGAGACGGTGGCGATCGAACGCTGCATGGGCAAGCTCCAATAGGCTGCTCGAGGTCTTACGCGATGTGCGTGGCGGCCTCAACGACGAGCCTTTATATCAGCCCCGCCGGCTGCTCTGCAGGCCAACGAAACCGTGGTGAAGGAATTATTTGTGAGGATTTTATACCTCAATTGGACACGTACGAACCAGTTAGTTTTGCGTGCGATTATCGACCACTTACGGCCCTGATCGATTGCGCCAAACGGCCTCAGTGCGCAACATCCACCCCAACAGTGAAGCTGGTCGAACGGCACTGCGCCAACCGACGAACCGAAGTGCAACGTGGCGCTTCGGTACAGACCCCATAAAAATTTCAAGAATCAGGTAACCACTCATGCGCCTACTTTCCGTGTCAGCTCCCCCCTCCTTGCACCGCGAACCGCTGCTGGCGCCAAACCTGCACTAAGCACGTTTGCTCGCGCCGAGCGCGCCAATTCCCCTGCGTCTCTGATACCGTGCACGCCCTGTATCAGACTGCGTCGTCGTGCCGAAAGTGCGGCGCACCGCCAAGACGCCTGGCGCTCAGTCGAAGTTCGGCGGTGGCTCATGTCCACCGCGCAAGTACGGATGGTCCAACGCAATGACTCAACCCAACAGTTCTGCCCTGCCCCGTGCCCCACAGGCACCCGCTGCCAAAGTCGGCTTCAAGGACATGGTCAAGGCCGGTGCCGCCGTGGGCAAGACCCGCTGGGGCATGCTCGCGCTGGTGTTCTTCGCCACCACCCTGAACTACATCGACCGCGCCGCCCTGGGTGTGATGCAGCCGATCCTGGCCAAGGAGATGAGCTGGACGGCGATGGACTACGCCAACATCAATTTCTGGTTCCAGGTGGGCTACGCCATCGGCTTCCTGCTGCAAGGTCGGTTAATCGACAAGATCGGCGTCAAGCGGGTGTTCTTCGGCGCCGTGCTGCTGTGGAGCCTGGCCACCGGCGCTCATGGCCTGGCCACCTCGGCCGTGGGCTTCATGGTCTGCCGGTTCATTCTGGGGATGACCGAAGCGGCGAACTACCCGGCATGCGTGAAGACCACCCGGCTGTGGTTCCCGGCCAAGGAGCGCGCCGTGGCCACCGGCATCTTCAACGCCGGCACCAACGTTGGCGCGCTGCTCACGCCGATGATGCTGCCGTTGATCCTCAGTGTCTGGGGCTGGCAGGCGGCGTTTCTGACCATCGCCCTGCTCGGCCTGGCCTGGGCAGTGTTCTGGGGACTTAAGTATTTCGACCCGGACAAGCACCCGCGGGTCAAGGACAGTGAGCTGGACTACATTCAGGACGAGGCCGAGCCGGAACAGCCGGGCGTGCCGTTCTGGAAGATCATGACCATGCGCGGCACCTGGGCCTTCGCGGGCGCCTTCATGATGACCGCGCCCGTGTTCTGGTTCTATCTGTACTGGCTGCCGCCGTTCCTCAATCAGCAGTACCAGTTGGGCATCAACGTGACCCAGATGGGTATTCCGTTGATCATCATCTACCTGTGCGCCGACGTGGGCAGCGTGGGCGGCGGTGTGCTGTCGTCGTTCCTGATCGGCCGCGGCATGCAGCCGGTGAAGGCGCGGTTGCTGTCGATGCTGGTGTTTGCCGTGTCGATCATCAGCGTGGTGTTCGCCGCCGGCGCGACGAACCTGTGGGTGGCTGTGGCGGCAATTTCCCTGGCCATCGCCGCGCACCAGGCGTGGACCGCGAACATCTGGAGTGTGGTCATGGACTACACGCCCAAGCACATGATGAGCACCGTGTTCGGCTTCGGCGGGATGTGCGCCGCAGTGGGCGGGATGTTCATGACCCAGGTGGTGGGCTACATCCTGACGGTGACTCACAACAACTACACGGTGCTGTTCCTGATTATTCCGGCGATGTATTTCATTGCTCTGATCTGGCTGTACCTGATGGCGCCGCGCAAGGTGCCTCAGGTTTCGTGATGCAGGTTTGACCTCTCGGGAGGCCCTGGTGGCCTCCTTTTTTTTGTACCCGAGTTCAGGTTGCGCTCACCCATCGCCCACCATCCCTGTAGGAGCGGCGTAAAGCCGCGAAGAGTCCGCCACTGACACCCTACACCCTACACCCGCCCCAGAACTTCCCGCGTCCGATCCAAGGCCATCTTCGCCCGCTCATAGGCACTGACTCCCTGTTCCAACAAGCGCGCTGTAGGGATCTCCAGGCTCAACGCAATATCCTTGGGCAAAGCACGCAACAGCCCCAGCAAATCGCAATCGCCCTCTCCCGGAAAGCGCCGCTCCTGGCGCGCCTGGCGCAGGATCTCGGCCATGTCATCAGGCCGCGGCCCGGCCACATCGCACAACTGGGCATAGTGCATGCGCTGCGGCGCCACCTGCCGCAGGTCTTCCAGACGCGAACCGGAGCGGTTGAAGTGAAAGGCGTCGATGAGGATGCAGCCATTGTCGGGTCCAGCCCGCTCCACCAGCTCGATGGCGCTGGTCAGGTCGGGGCTGTCGGTCCAGGGCATGAACTCCAGGTGGGGACGGATGCCATAAGGGCGCGCCAGGTCGCACAGCTGGGCGAAGTTGTCACTGGCCCGCTGCAGGTCCGGGTCATTGCCGGCCACCAGCAGTTCGCTGGCCCCGAATTCGGCACCCAGGGCCAGATGGGCTTCGAAATCGGCGACCTGGGTGGAGGGCTTCAGGCGCAGAATTTCGATGTCCAGCACCTTGATGCCGGTGTCGCGCAGGCGCTCGGCGGTCTGACGTTGCAGGGAGGTGTCGCGCAGCAGGGGGTAGTGGTATTCCTCGGGGGTGGCGGGCTCGGTGCGCAGGCCAACGTGGGTGTAGCCGGCGCGGGCGGCGACTTCGACCATGTCCGGAGGGGAGATTTCGAGGACGGTGAGGGCGGCGAGGGAGATGGGACGTTGGGGCATGGTTGGGGTCCTGGTGGGGGAGTTGGTGGCGTTGGTGGCGTTGGTGGTGTTGGTGGGATGGGGCTTGGCGGGGGATTTGTGGTGGATGGTCCCCTCACCCCAGCCCTCTCCCTGAGGGAGAGGGAGCCGTACGGCGGTGTCCGGACCACCTCGATCGCCTTTAGCCCCCTCTCCCCGAGGGAGAGGGAGCCGTACGGCGGTGTCCGGACCACCTCGATCGCTTTTAGCTCCCTCTCCCTCAGGGAGAGGGCTGGGGTGAGGGGACCATTCACCACAAATCTCAACCCTGCCCCACCACCCTCGGCACACAGGCCCGCCCACTGCGCCCCGCCTCGGCGATGGCCTCCACCAGCGCCAACGTCCGGGCGCCATCCGCCACGCTTACCAGCGGCTGCACACGGCCCTGTGCCACCTCGATGAAATGCAACAACTGCAAACGCAGCGCTTCGTCGGCGGTGAACGTCTCTTGCACCTGCAACAGCGGCTCATGCCATCCAGCCCCCGTGTCCGCGTAATGCCAGCGCTTGAGCTGCGGCACGCTCAAAGCGCCCTCGGTGCCTGCAAGCAGATAGCAGGGCTGGTCGGCTTGACGCGGATACACCGGGTTTTCGCCCGAGTCCAGCTCCCAACTCCACGGCGCCGCCACGCCATCGGACGCCGTCAGCGTGCCAAGGGCGCCGTTCTCGAACTGCAACAGCACCGCCGCACTGTCCTCATTACCGAAGCCGCGCACAGCATTACTGGTGAACGCCTGCACCTGCCGGACCTCGCCACACAGGTGACGCAGCAGGTCCAGATCGTGAATCAGGTTGGTCAACAGCATTCCCGCACCCGCCTCGCGGCGCCAGGCGACATCGAAATAGCTGTCGGGCTTTTGCAGCTGCCACAGCGCGGTGACCGTGGTCAGACGCCCCAGCACCCCACTGTGCACCAGCTCATGGGCTCGTTTGATCAGCGGATTGTGGCGGCGGTGATGGCCCACCAGAATCGGCACGCCCCTGGCAGCACTGGCGGCGACCAGTTCGCTCACCTCGTCCAGGTTCACTCCCACCGGCTTTTCCAGCAGCACCGGGACCCCTGCGGCGACACAGTCCAGGGCAGTGCTGACATGCAACGCGTTGGGGTTTGCGACGATGACCGCGTCGGGCGCCACCTGCTCGAGCATCTGCCGGTGATCTGCAAACCAGGGCACGGCGCATTCGCTGGCGAAGGCGGCAGCTTGGGGCCCTGGGTCGGCGATGGCGCACAGCTGAGCCGACGTCAGGGAGTGCAGATGATGGTAGTGCTGGCGGCCCATGATGCCGGCGCCGATCAGGGCGATTCGCAGGGGGGTGGTCACGATGAGGTCCTTGGTTTTTGTTTTCTCCAGTTATTTAGAACTGAGTTCTATAATTTTTCAAGGGGTCTTTTTTGGGGAGTTGAGGGCGCCTTCGCTGCTGGACGCCGCTCCTACAGAAGCGGCCCGTAGAAGCGGCGTACAGCCGCGAAGGCCGCACCACCGCCCCCAAACCTAACTGAACAGTTCCGATGCCACACTGACCCGCGACAACTCCCCAGCCGCCGCCAACAAGCCCGCTGCCAACGCATGCATACGTGCCTCGGACAACCGCGCGCTGGGACCGGCCACGCTCAACACCCCCACCACATGCCCATCCACCGGATGGCGTATCACCGCCGCCAACGCCGAAGTCCCCAGTGCCGAACTCTCGACCACCCAGGCATAGCCTGCCTCGCGGGCGATGCGCAGACGCTCCAGCAGGTCGGCATTGGAGCGCGGGGCATTGGGGCCGAAGTCTTCACGGTTGGCAATGCCTTGCTGCTCCACCAGCGCCAACGCCTTGGCATCGCTGAGACTGGCCAGCCAGGCGTGCCCGGACGCGGTGTAGAACAGCGGCGCATCGCGGCCCATTTCCGGGTCGTAACGCAGGCCCGAGCGGGCCCCCTGAGACTTGGCGATCCAGGTCTGCCGGTCGCCCTCCACCACCCCCAGGCGCACCAGTTCGCCGGTGTCCTGTGCCAACTGATCGAGAATCGGCTGGACGATATCGGCACCGCTGCCGGACAAATACTGGAAGCCCAACGCTACCAGCTTGGTCGACAGGTGATAGCGCAACGTCTCGCCGTTCTGGCGCACGTAGCCCAGGCGGGTCAACTCGGCCAGCATGCGATGGGCCGCACTCTTGGGCATGTCCAGCTGTTCGGCCAAAGCTTGCAGGGCTTGGCCGCGGGGCTCGTGGGTGAGGCTTTCAAGCAGGCTCAGGGCCCGTTCGATCTGACTGCCGGCCATGGTAAGGCTCTCTTGGAAGGTGGAACGCATTGAAAAATTTCGCCGATTCTACACTTGGCGATCACCGCAGCAATCCATAGAATATGGAACATGGTTCTAGAAAAATACAAATCCCTGAACTGCGATAGCCTGGAGATACCTCGATGTCTGCCCAAAGCGCTGTGACGACAACCTTGGATTGCGACGTGCTGGTGATCGGCTCCGGTGCCGCCGGCCTGGCCGCTGCCGTCACCGCCGCCTACCACGGACTGCAGGTGATCGTGGTGGAGAAGGACCCTGTGTTCGGCGGGGCCACGGCCTGGTCCGGGGGCTGGATGTGGGTGCCGCGCAATCCTTTGGCGCGGCGCGCGGGCATCGATGAAGACCCGGCCCTGCCGCGTACCTATCTGCAGCACGAACTGGGTGAGCAATTCGACGCCGCGCGGGTGGATGCTTTCCTCGAAGCGGCGCCGCACATGGTCAGCTTCTTCGAAAAGCACACCCATCTGCAATTTGCCGACGGCAACGCCATTGCCGACATCCACGGTAATACCCCGGGTGCCGGCACCGGTGGCCGCTCTGTGATCGCCGCGCCCTTCGACGCCCGGCAGATGGACAGAAAGCTGCTCAAGCGCCTGCGACGGACGATGCGGGAAACCTCTTTTCTCGGCATGCCGATCATGGCGGGCGCCGACCTCAGCGCTTTTCTCACCTTGACCCGCTCGTGGCGCTCGCTGCTGCATGTGGGCAAGCGCGTGACTCGACACCTGCTGGACCTGACCCTGCATGGCCGTGCGATGCACCTGGTCAACGGCGTGGCGCTGATCGCTCGCTTGGCCAGGTCCGCCGACGATCTGGGTGTGCTGTTGTGGGAATCGGCCCCGGCGCGGCGCCTGTCCATGGACGGTGCCATGGTAACCGGCGCGGTGGTGCAGACCGCCAAAGGCGAGGTCGCCATCCGTGCGCGCAAGGCTGTGGTGCTGGCCGCCGGTGGCTTTGCGAACGATATGGAACGCCGACGAGCGCTGTTTCCGCGCACGCCCACGGGGCACGAACACCTGGCGCTGCCACCTCTGGGCGCCAGCGGCGACGGCTTGCGCCTGGGGGAAAGCGCAGGCGGTCAGGTCGCCACCGATCTGGCCTCGGCCGCCGCCTGGTGCCCGGTGTCGCGGGTGCCATACCGCGATGGCAGCGTTGGCCATTTCCCCCACATCATCGAGCGCGGCAAGCCCGGCATCATCGGGGTGCTGGCCAACGGCAAGCGCTTCGTCAACGAAGCCAACGGCTACTACGACTACGCCCGGGCCATGGTCGAACAGGCGCCAGGGAATGAAGTCGCTTCGTGGCTGATCTGCAGCCATCGCTTCCAGCGCCGCTATGGCCTGGGCATCTCCCGGCCCTTTCCCCTGCCGGTGGGTCCGCATATCGACAGCGGCTACCTGAAAACCGGTGACAGCCTCGAAGCGCTGGCCGCTGCGTGCGGTATCGACCCCGTCGGGCTACGCGAGACTGTGGATAACTTCAACCGCCACGCCCGCCTTGGCCACGACCCGGAGTTCGGCCGCGGCAGTACGGCCTACAACCGCAAACAGGGTGATGCCTTGCATCGACCCAACCCCTGCGTGGCACCGATCGAACAGGGGCCGTTTTATGCGGTCAAGGTTGAAGCGGGCAGCTTCGGCACCTTCGCCGGCCTGCGCACCAATCAACATGCTCAGGTACTCGACAACCGAGGCCAGCCTATCGCCGGGCTTTACGCCGCCGGCACCGACATGGCCAGCATCATGGGTGGCCACTACCCCGCCGGGGGCATCAACCTGGGCCCCGCCGCCACATTCGGCTACGTTGCCGCCCGCCATATCGCTGGGGCGACGCACTACGAATAATCGCCAGTAGACAAGGAGATCGACATGCAACTCATCACCAATGCACAGCAACTGAAGATGCCTAAACTGGGCCTCGGCACCTGGCCCATGCTCGGCGACGAATGCACCGCGGCTGTCATCCAGGCGCTGGAATTGGGCTACCGCCACGTCGATACGGCGGCTGGCTACAACAACGAGGCCGCGGTTGGCCGGGCGCTGACTGAATCCGGCGTGCTGCGCAGCGATCTGCATGTCACCAGCAAGGTGTGGTGGGACAAACTGCAACCCGATGCCATGCGCGCGTCATTCCAGAACACGCTGAGCGCATTGCAAAGTGATTATGTGGATCTGTTTCTCATCCACTGGCCGGGCCAGGAAGGCTGGGACGTGAAAGCGGCCATCGACACCCTGGTGTCGTTCAAAGAGGACGGGCGCGCGCTGAACATCGGCGTGGCGAACTTTCCGCTGCCGTTGCTGCGTCACGTGGTGGAAGAATTGAAGGCGCCGCTGGCGGCCATCCAGGTCGAGTACCACGTGACCTTGGGTCAGAATGCCCTGCTCGATTATGCCCGGGCGCACGACATGGCGCTGACCGCCTACAGCCCTCTGGTGCGCAACAAGGTGTCGGAGATTCCACAGCTGCAGGAGATCGCCAGGAAGCATGGCGTGTTGCCGACGCAGGTGGCGTTGAAGTGGTTGCTCGATCAGGCCAATGTGGCGGCCATTCCCAAGGCGGCGAGCAAGGCCAACCAGCAGAGCAACCTGGATTCACTGAAGGTGCAGCTGGACGACGAGGACCGTCGAATCATCGCGGCATTGCCCAAGGACCAACGCCTGGTAAACCCGGATTTCGCGCCGAAGTGGGATTGAGGTAGGGCAAGGGGACCGAGGCGCCCCCATCGCGGGTAGAACCCGCTCCCACAGGGATATCGGTAGTGGGAGGGGGTTCACCCGCGATGGGGGGTGCGACGCGGGATATGTGGGAGCGGGCTCTGCCCGCGATGGGGCCCGATTGGGCACCCCAGAACCCTCTGATTCAACCCAATCAGAAATCGAAGAACACCGTCTCCCCTTCCCCCTGAATCCGCATGTCGAACCGATACGCCGTCTTCCCATCCACCTCACACCGCGTCGCCACCAGGGTCTCGCGCCGGGCCGGCTGTTCGATCAGGTTCAACACCGGGTCCTTGGCATTGGCCTCGGCTTCATCACTGAAATACAAACGCGTCTGCAGGTGAATGTTGATCCCGCGCGCAAACAGACTGATGTTGATGTGCGGCGCCATCGGCACCCCGGCGGCGTTGTTCACTACCCCTGGCTTGACCGTCTGCACCGTCCATTCACCCGCATCGAAGGTGGTAGCGGTTCGGCCGAAGCTGTTGAAGGGTTTGTCCTGGTCGAAATCGATGTGGTAGTGGCCCTCATGATCCGCCTGCCACAGCTCCAGAAACGAATCGCGCACCAGATGCCCGTTGCCGTCATACACATTGCCCAGCAGCAGGATCTGCTCACCCGGCGCGCCAGGCTTGGCCATCTCGTTCCAGATCTCGTGTTCGCGGGGCTCGATGCCCGCCGCCGCCAGCGCCAGGCCAATGTGCACATAGGGGCCGGCAGTCTGTGAAGGGGTTTCTTTAAGCAGTTCGATAGGCATGTCGATTCCCCCTCAGCGGTTTTCGAAGTGAGTCTTGCGCTGTCCGCGCAGGATGATGTCGAAGCGATAGGCCAGGCAGTCCATGGGATTGGCATTGGCCATGTCCAGCTTGGCGATCAGGCTTTGCACGGCTTCGGGGTCGTTGATCGACTTGACGATGGGGCACATCGGAATCAGCGGATCGCCCTCGAAATACAACTGGGTGATCAGCTTGGTAGCGATCGACGGGCCGCTGATGGAGAAGTGCACATGGGCCGGGCGCCAGTCGTTGGGGCCGTTGCGCCATGGGTACGGTCCCGGCTTGATGGTGCGGAAGCTGTAGTAGCCCTCGCTGTCGGTAAGGGTGCGACCGACGCCCCCGAAGTTCGGATCGAGCGGTGCCAGATAGCGGTCGTTCTTGTGCCGATAGCGGCCGCCGGCATTGGCTTGCCACATCTCGACCAGCGTGTTGGGAATCGGCTTGCCGAATTGATCACAAACGCGCCCGGCCAGAATGATCCGCTCGCCCACCGGCAGGCCGCCGTGGTTGTAGTTGAGCAGCAGATCGTGGTCGAACTCGCCGAATTTCAGGTGGGAGAAGTTGGGACCGGTGGTCTCGCTGACCGACTGCGGAATGCTCACCAACGCCTGGCGCGGCGAACGCATGGTGGACGTCTTGTAGTCGGGGGTCAGGGCTTTGGGGTGCCAATTGCGATCACGGATGACGAAGCGACTGCTGTCTTGGGAAGACATGCCGTTCTCCTGTTATTTGATTTATAGAGGACCTGTTTCAGGCTTCGTACTAGTCTCATGGAAATGTCCTACAACGAATACTGAAAAGAACTGTCCCACCCATACCCAAATGGTTATGCGTGAATAATTGAGGAGCCGCCCATGTTGTGGAAGAAAGGTCGACGCAGCGATAACGTGGTGGACGCACGGGGCGATGGTGGCGGCAGCGGTGGCGGCGGCATGCGCATGGGCGGCAAGGGCCTGAGCCTGACCGCGATTGTGTTGATCGTGGGCTTTGGCTTGCTGACGGGCCAGGATCCGATGCAGATTCTCGGCGAACTCACCGGGCAGGGCCAGCAGGCGGCGCCGGTGGATACCAGCCAGCGCCGCGCGCCGGCCGCCAACGATGAGCAGGCGCAGTTCGTCAGCAGCGTGCTGGGCGACACCGAGGACACCTGGCAGCAGATCTTCCAGCAAGGCGGCAAGACCTACAAGGACCCGAAACTGGTGCTGTTCAGCGGTCAGGTGCAGTCCGCCTGCGGCTTTGCCACCGCGGCCAGCGGCCCGTTCTATTGCCCGGCCGACCAGCAGGTGTATCTGGACATGGCGTTCTTCAGGGAGATGTCGCAACGCTTTGGCGCTGCCGGTGACTTCGCCCAGGCCTACGTGATTGCCCATGAAGTGGGTCACCACGTGCAGACCTTGCTCGGGGTGTCCGCCCAGGTGCAGCAGGCCCGTCAGCGTGGCCAGCGCATGGAAGGCGACAATGGCTTGCTGGTACGCCAGGAGCTCCAGGCCGACTGCCTGGCCGGGGTGTGGGCCAACAACGCGCAGAAGCGCCTGAACTGGTTGGAGCCTGGTGACATCGAGGAAGCGCTGAACGCGGCCAACGCCATTGGCGACGACCGCCTCCAGCAGCAAGGCCAGGGCCGCGTGGTGCCGGACTCGTTCACCCATGGCACGTCGGCCCAGCGCGTGCGCTGGTTCAAGGCTGGCTTCACCCAGGGGCAGATCAGCCAGTGCGACACCTTCAATGCCAAGAGCCTGTGATCAGAAGGCGACCTTGAGCTGAACCCCGGCCAGCAGCGCGTTATCGCGTTTCTGGCCGTAGAAGGCACCTGGCTCGACCACGTACTGCACGCTGGGGCGCACCACCAGCCATGGCTGGATGCGCGCGCCGTAGCTGACTTCCACCAGCTGTTCGCCGCCATCCAGATTATCGATACCGTCGACCTCCGCCAGATTGGCAGCAGCCTGCTCCTGCATATCGCGGGTACGCGGGTTGACCACCGCGCGGCCGTAGGCAATGCCAACGGTATCGCCTTCGCGATCGGCAAACGGCTTGTTCAGCACCAGCCCTACCGAATACCAATGACGGAACGGCGACGTGGCCGCGTCGGCGTTGGTCGCCTGGCCAAACAGATGCAGGTTGTGCGCATCGTCGCCAGCGTCCTGCCACACGGTCTGGTCCGCCAGCAGGTACGAACCGCTGCGGCCACTGGCCTTGCTGTCGCCACCGATGCGCTGCACGTTGGAGGTGTCGTAGTACCAGCCGAATTTATACAGGCCGGGCAGTTCGCCTCGGTAGGTATAGGTCGCTTCCACCGGCAGGATCGCCCCGGTGGTGCCCACGGTGCTCATGCGAAACCCGTAGCGCGAGCGGCTGTTGGTGACCGGATTGACCTGGAACACGGCGGTTTGCAGGGTCCAGTCGGCATCGAGTTGGTATTTCAACTCTGCGCCCCAGT
This sequence comes from Pseudomonas sp. UBA4194, assembly GCF_002379585.1. Lineage (GTDB taxonomy): Bacteria > Pseudomonadota > Gammaproteobacteria > Pseudomonadales > Pseudomonadaceae > Aquipseudomonas. The sequence continues at coordinate 24,294 of NZ_DFUE01000065.1, read as the reverse complement.
GGCCGGTGGGGTAGTTGGTCCAGCCACTGCCACCGGACATGTTCAACGGGTGGGCGCAAAAGCCGGCGTTGACGAAGTTGGTGAGCACGCCCATGCCGCCGAATTCATTGCCCATGGGCATGAAACCGAGCTTGGTGCTCAGGCCATCGGTGAAGAGGGGGCGCTGGTAGCTCAGCTCGGAGATCCGTGTGTAGTTGCCGCCGTAGACTTCCTGGGCAGGCAAGCGGTTGCCCACCAGGTCGTTGGAGGCGCTGTTGCCGCGCCGGTCATTCAGGGTCAACTGCACCACCCCGGCACTTTCCGTTTCCAGCAGTTTGCTCAGGTCGAACTGGGCGTTGAGGCGAATCTGCTGAGCGTAGCGGGTGCCTTTCTTGATGCCGCCGTGGAAGTTGCGCATCGTTTCGGACACGTAGTCGCCGTTGAGCTTGATGCCGGCAGCGGCCAGCTTGCTGCGCTCGCCGCCCCAGTCGCCGGTGAGGGTGTCGCTGGCCTGGGCCAGCAGCGGAGTGAAGGCGATAAGGCCGGAGCAGACGAGGTAACGCGTGGGGATGGACATGGGATCTCTGATGAAGGCGGGGATCGATGGTGCGCGATGATAAAGATGCAGGGCGGCTGGATTAAGTCGTCGGCAAGAGAAGGTTTATTGCGGGATTAGGGATGAATGAACTGGGTGGTTCATTTTGGAGGTGGGGTGTAGGGGCGGGCGCTTTCGCGGCTTTGACACCGCTCCTACAGGGGGAGGGGTGACTGGAGGGATCAGTTGTGGGAGCGGGTTGCACCCGCGATGGGGCCGGGAATGTCTCCGCTAACCCTGGATCAACCCACGCAACTCCCCGCAATCTCGCGCATGCCAATCCGCCAGGTCGGGCCAGGGATTGTCCGGCAGATTCACCAGCACCGTGCGCGTGCCGGCGGCACGCCCGGCCAGCAGGTCCATTTGGTAATCCCCCACCATCACCATGTACTGGGGCGGCACCTGCCAGGCTGTGGACAACTTCAACAGGCCATCGGGCTCGGGCTTGGGTGCGGCGTCTTCCCGGCCCAGCACATCGTCGGGATGGAAACAGTCGGCAATGCCAATGGCCTGCAGGGTGATGTGCGCCAGCTCCCGCGCATTGCGCGTCAGAATACCCAACCGATGGCCGCGCCCGGCCAGCTCGCGAACCAGTTCAACGGCGCCGACCGCGGCGGTCGACGCCACCGCCAGATCGCGCTCGTGCTCCAGCAGCCAGGCATGCTTTGCCCGTGACTCTGCATCAGGCAGTGCCGCCAGATGGGTCAGGATGTCGTCTTCGGGCGGGATGCCCAACGCCTCGCGAATGGCCGCAAAATCGTGCACAGCCACCGTGAGGGTGCCGTCCATATCGAACACCCAGTGACGCACGTCGCGCAGGCTCATGACCAGTCCTTGCGATGACGAATCAAGCCTTCCTGGGCCGAAGACGCCACCAGTTGCCCGGCACGGTTGTACACGCTGCCGCGGGCAAAGCCCCGGGCATTGCCGGCCCACGGGCTGTCCAGGGCATACAGCAGCCAGTCATCGGCCACCAGGTTGCCGTGAAACCACAGCGAATGGTCGAGGCTGGCGATCTGCATGTCGCGGTGCCACACCGATTTGCCATGGGGCAGCAGCGAAGTGGTCAGCAGGTTGAAGTCGGAGGCGTAGGCCATCACATACTTGTGCAGTGCCGGTGTGTCGGCCAGGGCGCCATCGGCGCGGAACCAGATGTACTTGATCGGATCGGTGGGCGTGGGGTTGTACGGGTCGCGTTCGGCCACCGGACGCATTTCGATGGGCTTGGCGCAGAGCAGTTTGTCGCGCATGTGCTCAGGAATCAGGTGCGCCACCTGCTGCATCAGGTCCAGTTCGGTGGGCAGGTTTTCCGGCCCTACCACCTCGGGCATCACGCTTTGGTGAGCGAAGCCTTCTTCGTCGTACTGAAACGAGGTGGTGCCTGTGAAGATGGTCTGGCCCTTCTGCACCGCTGTCACCCGCCTTGTGCTGAAGGTGCCGCCATCGCGCACGCGATCGACCATGTACACCACCGGCAGTTGCGCGTCGCCGGGGCGCAGGAAGTAGCCGTGCAGCGAGTGCACATGGCGATCCGGCTCGACCGTCTGGCTGGCGGCGGACAACGACTGACCCAGCACCTGACCGCCGAACAGCTGGCGAAAGCCCAGGTCCTGGCTGCGACCGCGAAACAGGTTTTCTTCGATAGGTTCCAGGCTCAGCAGGTCGACCAGATCGTCCAACACGTGGCTCATTCAAAACTCCTTGGCATAGGCAGGGCCGTTATGGGGGCCATGATAGCTTTTTGCTGATGGGGTGTGTCAGTGATGGCCTCTTCGCGGCTTTACGCCGCTCCTACAGGGGGTGCGGCTTTGCTTGCTGGGGGTGTCAGTGGTGGCCTCTTCGCGGCTTTACGCCGCTCCTACGGGGGGGGGCTGTGGGTGGTATTACTCGTGCAGGGTTTGCTGCCATTGCTCGCGTGTGATCCGATACAGCATATGGCGCTGCAACTCATGCCCTGGCAGGTTCGGGTGATCGAAGTCCCCTTCCAGATCCCGTACCATGCCTATGGCCTGCATGACCTTTTCCGATGGCAGATTGGCCTGAGCGGTAAAGGCCACCACCTCCTCCATGCCCAGTTGGCCAAAGGCGCAGCGCAGACAGGTCCATGCCGCCTCGCTGGCGAAGCCCAGCCCCCAATGTTCGTAGGCCAGGCGCCAGCCGATTTCGGTGGCGGGCGTGAACGGTGCGTCGAAGCCCACCTCGCCCAGCCCGGTGAAGCCGATGAACTGGCCGTTATCCTTGCGCTCCAGCGCCCATAGCCCATAACCGTTCTCGGCAAAGTGCCCACGTACGCGGCCGATCACGGCGGCACTTTCCAGCCGGCTCAAGGTTTGCGGAAAGTAACGCATGACCCGCGGGTCGGCGCACATCTCGGCAAACTTGGGCAAATCCTTGTCCTGCCACTGGCGCAACAGCAGCCGGGCACTTTCCAGTTGCATGATCGGTGTCATCCACGAACTTCCTCATTCTTCACCATTGCGGTGGCGCAGCCCTGACTGCAACTGGCAAGATCGCACCATGTCATTACCGCTGATCTACCACGACGACTACAGCCCGGACTTTCCGGCGGAACATCGTTTCCCCATGGACAAGTTCCGCTTGCTGCGCGACCACCTGGTGGCCACCGGCCTGACCAGCGACGCCCAACTGTTGCGGCCTGAGCTGTGTCCGGCCGACATCCTCGCGCTCGCTCACGATCCTTCCTATATCGAGCGCTACATGAGCGGCGAGTTGTCCCCGCAGGACCAACGGCGCCTTGGCCTGCCCTGGAGTGAGGCGCTGGCTCGGCGCACGATTCGTGCCGTGGGCGGTTCATTGCTGACTGCCGAGCAGGCCTTGCAGCACGGCCTGGCCTGCCACCTGGCGGGCGGCACCCACCACGCCCACTACGACTTCCCCTCCGGGTTCTGCATTTTCAACGACCTGGCGGTCATCAGCCATTACCTGCTGGCCGCCGGCAAGGTCAGCCGCGTGCTGATCTTCGACTGCGATGTGCATCAGGGCGATGGCACCGCGCGCATCCTGGCCGACACTGCGGACGCCATCACGGTATCGCTGCATTGCGAAAAGAACTTTCCGGCGCGCAAGGCTCACAGTGACTGGGACATCGCGCTGCCCATGGGGATGCACGACGCGGACTATCTGAAGGTAGTGGATGACACCCTCAATTACCTGCTGCCGTTGTACCAGCCCGACATCGTGCTGTACGACGCCGGCGTGGACGTACACGCCGACGATGCCCTGGGGTACCTGAAGCTGACCGATGCCGGGGTGGCGGCGCGCGACGAGGCGGTGATCCGTCACTGTCTGGGTCGTGACATTGCGGTGATGGGCGTGATTGGCGGTGGCTACAGCAAGGACCGTGAAGCGCTGGCGCGGCGCCATGGCATCCTGCATCACAGTGCGGCCAAGGTCTGGCAGGAGCGACAGTGATCCCGCGGCGTGGCTGACGGGCTGCACCCGTGTAGAATTCCCTACCCTTTGCCGTCGACCCTTTTTTGCCATGCAATCACCCTCCTCCCGCGTCGCCATCATCGGCGGCGGCCCTGCCGGCCTGATGGCTGCCGAAGTGTTGAGCCAGGCGGGCGTGGCCGTCGATGTCTACGACGGCATGCCGTCGGTCGGACGCAAGTTTCTGCTGGCAGGCGTGGGTGGCATGAACATCACCCATTCAGAACCCTACCCCGCGTTTGTTTCCCGCTACGCCGAGCGCGCCGAAGAGGTGCAAGGCTGGCTGGATGACTTCGACGCGGCGCAGTTGTGCGAGTGGATTCATGGCCTGGGGATCCAGACGTTTGTCGGCACCTCCGGCCGGGTATTTCCCACCGACATGAAGGCTGCGCCACTGCTGCGCGCCTGGCTCAAGCGGCTGCGCGACGCCGGTGTGGTTATCCACACCCGACATCGCTGGCTGGGCTGGAACGCCGACGGCAGCCTGCGCATCGCTCACGCCGAGGGGGAAATCTCCCTCGAGCCCCAAGCCACGGTGCTTGCGCTGGGCGGTGCCAGTTGGGCGCGTTTGGGCTCCGATGGGGCCTGGGTGCCGTGGTTGGCCGAGCGCGGCGTGGCTATCCAGGCGTTGCAGCCATCGAACTGCGGTTTCGAAGTGCCGGGATGGAGCGAACTGCTGCGGGAAAAATTTGCTGGGGCGCCGTTGAAGAACGTGGCCTTGAGCCTGGCCGGTGAGCCGATGCGCGCGGGCGAGTTCGTGCTGACGGCCGGCGGCATCGAGGGCAGTCTGGTGTATGCGTGTTCGGCGCGGATTCGCGAAGCCATCAACCGCACCGGGAGCGCGACCTTGCATCTGGACCTGCTGCCGGACAGGCCTGTGGACAAAGTGCTGGCGGCCTTGCAGCGCCCGCGTGGCTCGAAGTCGATGGCTCGGCACCTGCAGGGGCAATTGGGGCTTGATGGGGTAAAGGCGGCGTTGTTGCGCGAGTTGGCCACCAAGGAAACCTTTGCCGACCCAGGTGCCCTGGCGACCGCGATCAAGGCGCTGCCGTTGAGCGTGGTGCGGACGCGGCCTTTGGACGAAGCGATCAGCACCGCTGGCGGTGTGGACCTGGCGGGTATGGATGAGGGATTGATGCTGCGAGCGATGCCGGGGGTGTTCTGTGCCGGTGAGATGCTGGACTGGGAGGCGCCGACGGGGGGGTATCTGTTGACGGCGTGCTTCGCCAGCGGGCGTCGGGTGGCGCAGGGGGTTTTGCGGTGGTTGGCTGGGGGATGACGTTGTGGGTATGGAGTGGGATCGGCGGTGAATGGTCC